>NZ_BPQT01000010.1 GCF_022179405.1 Methylobacterium marchantiae | reverse complement strand
ACAACCTCCTGAAAGCTCACATCTAGGCGGCGCCGTTGATCATGATACCGACGTCCAGGGTTGCGGAGAGCGGGAGTGGTATCGGCTGCTCGGTTTCCGCCCGCATCAACGCCCAGATCGCCGCTTGAGTGCGATTCACCGCTCCGATCTTGCGGAACACGCCCTTCACGTGAATCTTGACCGTCGCCTCAGCGATGTTCAGCTTTCGGGCGATTTCCTTGTTGGATGCCCCGTTGGTCAGAAGCAGGAGGATCTCCCGCTCTCGGTTGGAGAGACTTCTCATGTCGTTCAGGAGACCGGCATCGTCCGTCCGGGCTGGTTGCGGGCATTCGATCTGCAACGGCTCCGGCCTCTGCTGATGCTTCATGGCCTGCACGACGCCCATCTGGGTCACGACGAAGCCGTCCCAGACCAGGTAGAGCAGGTTGACCAGTGCCGACGTGCTGATGCTGCGCGGCACGAAGGCGTTGATGATGCCGAGATTGGCCAGCGGCCAGAGCCCGGTCGCTTCCGGGCCTGCCAGCACGACGATCCGGATCGACGACGTCTCGCTCTGAAACTGGGCCGCGAGTTCGGATATCGACGCCACCTCCGCCTCGGTCGCGCAATCGATCAGCACGATCGCTTCGTCGCGGGGCGAATCCCGCGATGACTGAAACTCCGTAACGCTGTCGAAGCACAGGCCGACCTTGATCCGGCTTCCTGAAAGAACACTTTTCAGACCTTCGCGGAAGACTTCGTTCGGAACGACGAGGACCACTTCTTCGGTTCCCCGTGGTCGGGACTGCTTGAGACGTACGCGAAGATTGATATTGCCAGGGCCGCCAATCGGTCGGTGCGGACGTTTCGACATCGTGTCCACCTCGCTGTGACCTGATGCAGACAATGCCTGCAGAGGATGATGAAATATAGGGAAACATCCCCAATTCTGCTTTGAGCGAGCCGTAGATGTCGGCGCGCCGTCTCGTCGGTCTCCACTATGCGGTGTGATCGAAAGACCGCTTTCGCTCTTCCATTTTTGAAAGAACCCAGTCGAACAAAAAAAATCACCGATTTCGATGAGCAATGGTTCGCTCGTGCCCAGGCCGTACTGTCGTCCGCTCCCGTTATCCAGCATCCTTGTCGCGTGGAAAAACCGAAGACGAAATCTTTCAGTCCGCCTTCGGCGTAGCGCCGAATTGCGATTGGACGCGGACTGCTTAGAGAGACATTTCAGAAGCATTGAAATGTCTGGGTCTATTCCGAAAAAAGTAAAAAAAGTTAAATTTAGCCTCGAATTCATTTCCGAGACTCGTCGTTTTCCCTGGTGAAATCAGTCAGCGTAATCGAGCATTATGTGTCTGTTCCAAACAGAACATTGATCCGAAAAAATTATCGTTTATCCTCAAGGCATTGGATCACTGAAAGGTACCAAACCCAGGCGTCGATCCAATCTTCAGCCGAATCATATACGGATGACTGACGACGAGAAAAGGATTTTAATCTTAATATTTCCGAACTCGCATTGGAGGGCGGGTATAATGCCTCGCAAGCCATTGAAGAAAATCGATTTTGGGGAGGTTCTTCAAAATCTCGGCGCGGGAACTGCGGAATATTTTCTTGACGACAAAAGTATCTTCTACAATCAGGGGGATTCTGCAGAAGCATTGTTCTACGTAGTCGCCGGCCAAGTGAAGCTCGTCGCGTTCTCCGTAAGCGGTAAGGAAGCCATCATCGGGATATGCGGCAACGGTCAGTTCTTCGGTGAAGGCTGCCTCATCGCCGGTCAGTCCAAACGTCCGAGCGATGCGGTCGCGATCGGGCCCGCGACGGTGCTGAAGATAGAAAAGAAGCTCGTCCTCCGTTTACTCCGAGACGATCAAGCCTTTTCCAACAGCTTCCTTGCCCATCTGCTTGCGAGATCGAAGCGCATCGAGGACGATCTGATCGATCAATTGTTCAATTCGAGTGAGAAGCGACTCGCGCGAACGCTTCTCCTGCTCGCCAACTTCGACAAAGACGATGCTTCGCTCGCCGTGATCCCGCGGCTGAGCCAAGCCAGTCTCGCGCAGATGGTCGGTGCAAGCCGTCCGAGGGTCAGCCAGTTTCTCAATAAGTTTCGCGAACTGGGATTCATCGAGTATAACGGCGACATCCGCGTCAACAGATCGCTGATCAAGGTGCTTCTCAAGGATTGAAGCTGCGCCGCGGGATACGGCCTACGCGAGGGCGACGAATCTCGTGAGCGGTCGTGCGATTTCATGTCGACTTCACGCGGTCGCGTGCCGGTGACTGGTCCGTTGTTCATGAGGGCGGCGGACGCTGAGATCCAAAGATACGAAGGCGGCTTCCCAGAATCGTTCACGCTTGTTGGCGGCATTGCCGCCCCGCGAGTAGCCGAATCTCGAGCAATGGCAGTTGCACATGCCGACGCGTTTAAGGATGCTGGAAGACAAAGCGACAGCGTGTTCGCTGTCGCTTTTCTCTGTACGGAAAATGATGAATTGGAGCGGGCGAAGGGATTCGAACCCTCGACCCCAACCTTGGCAAGGTTGTGCTCTACCCCTGAGCTACACCCGCTCACAATGCCGTACCGCTGGTGGAGAAGACCCGCCGGCGGCCCCGGACGGCGTCTCTAAACAACATTCTGCTGGGCGTGGCAAGGCCTGTTTTTCGGTTCTTTTGCCGACGTGCATCTTTCTCATGCTCTCACCAGGTGGCGGCCGGAGATCGTCCCTCGGCGATCTCGCCGAGGCGTTCGCGCGTGGCCCGCGTCGTCGCTTCGGGCAGCGCGTCGAGGGCGAAGAAGGCGGCTTCCGCGATCTCGCGATCGGGAGCCTTCGGCCGGAGGAGCGTGAAAGCGGGGGCGATGTAGACCGCGATGTGATCGCGTCCGGCGGCGGCCGTACTGCGGAAGAAGCCATGCAGGCGCAGTGGCGCGCCAATCGCCACCGCGATCTCGGCCTCCTCACGAAATTCTCTGATCATGGCATCGGCGGTGGTCTCGCCGACCTCGACCCCGCCGCCGGGCAGGTGCCACCCGGCCACGTAGGTATGACGCACGAGGCAGACGCGGCCCCTCTCGTCGAAGGCGGCCCCGCGCACGCCGAGGGTCATCCCGCGCGTGGCGAGGGCGCCGAACTGGAACAGCCATTGCAGCAGCGGGCGGTCGAGGAGTGTACCGATCATACGACTTTGAGGCGTATGGCTCCGAAGCCTTCGATGGCCGCTTCCATCAGCTGTCCGCGCTCCACCGCGCCGACTCCCGATGGCGTGCCGGTGAAGATCAGGTCGCCGGGATGGAGCTCGAAATAGCTGGAGAGGAGCGCGATCTGGTCGGGGATCGACCAGATCATCTCCGACAGGTCTCCGGACTGGCGGGACGCACCGTCCACGGTGAGCGTGATGGCACCGCGTACCGGATGTCCCACGAACTCGGCCCGGTGAAGCGGTCCGATGGGGGCGGAGGCATCCGCCGACTTGGCGAGATCCCACGGACGTGCCAAGCGCTTGGCTTCGTCCTGGACGTCGCGCCGGGTCATGTCGAGGCCGACCGCGTAGCCGTAGACGTAGTCCAGCGCGCCGGCCGCCGGGATGTCCCGCCCTCCCCGCCCTAGGGCCGCCACGAGTTCCACCTCGAAATGGTAATTGGCGGTTCGCGGCGGATAGAGGTGGTCTATCGCCTCCGAGCCCGGAACGATCTGGAGCGCGTCCGCCGGTTTCATGAAGAAGAACGGCGGTTCGCGTTCGGGGTCCTTGCCCATCTCGCGAGCATGGGCGGCGTAATTGCGTCCCACGCAATAGACGCGGCGGACGGGGAAGAAATCCTGGCTGCCGACGATGGGCAGGGTCGCGTGGGGCGGGTTCGGGATTACGGACAACATCTGTCGGGCGCCTCGCAAAGGGTTCGCTTGGATCGGTAGCGGGGCGGCGTGACGCCCTGCAAAGACGGTTCACGACGCCTATCATAGGAGGAGAGGCCGCCGGCGCCATCCTTTGCCGGCACGTCCTCGATCAGACCTCCCGACTCAGATGCCCGCGCACCGAGACGCCCGTGACCGCTTCCTCCGACCTTCTCTCCCGTCTCGCCGAGCGACTAGGGGAGAAGCATGTCCTCACCGCACCGACAGACATCGCGCCCCATCTTGTCGAATGGCGCGGTCTCTTCCGGGGCAGCGCGCTCGCCGTCGTCCGCCCGGCCGATACCGACGAGGTCGCCTTCGTCGTCGCGGCCTGTGCCGAGGCGGGGATCGCGATCGTCGCCCAGGGCGGCAATACCGGGCTGGTGGGCGGCGGCGTGCCCTGGGGCGGGATCGTCCTGTCCCTGGGCCGCCTGTCGCGCATACGCGCCGTCGACCCGTTGAGCGCGACCATCACCGTCGAGGCCGGTGCGCTCCTCGCCGAGGTGCAGGCGGCGGCCGATGCGCAGGGGATGCTGTTTCCCCTGTCGCTGCCCTCGGAAGGGTCGTGCACGATCGGCGGCAACCTCGCGACCAATGCCGGCGGGACCGGCGTCCTCGCCTACGGCAACATGCGCGACCTCGTACTCGGGCTCGAAGTGGTTCTGGCCGATGGGCGCGTCTGGAACGGCTTGAGCGCATTGCGCAAGGACAATGCCGGCTACGACCTCAAGCATCTGTTCGTCGGCTCGGAAGGGACGCTCGGCATCATCACCGCGTCCGTCTTGAAGCTCTACCCGAAACCCTCGTCGCGGGCGGTGGGCTTCGTCGGCCTGTCGTCCCCTCGAACGGCACTCGCCTTGTTCGAGGCCTTGAGGCGGGCGGCCGGACACGACCTCACGGCGTTCGAGTACATCCCGCGTTACGGCCTCGACATCGTCCTCCGACATCGGCCCGCCCTGCCTCGCCCGCTGACCGGAGACCATGCGGCCTACGCCCTCGTCGAGATGTCCACGACGCGCCCCGGGGCGGATGCCCTCGGCGATCTGGAGGTCGCCCTGGCGGCCGCCATTGAGAATGGCTTCGTGGAGGATGCCGTCATCTGCGCCAGCGAGGCGCAGAACCTGAACCTGTGGTCCCTACGCGAAAACCTGTCCGACGTTCAATCACTGGAGGGCGGCTCGATCAAGCACGACGTCTCGGTGCCGCTCGCGCGCATCGCCGATTTCCTCGATGCGGCGATCGCCGCTTGCGAGGCCGAGATGCCGGGCCTGCGCGTCTGCGCCTTCGGGCATTTCGGCGACGGCAACATCCACTTCAACCTCAGCCAACCCGTCGGCATGGAGAAGGCGGCCTTCCTGAAGCAATGGGGCCGCTTCAACAGGATCGTTCACGACATCGTGCACGGGATGGGAGGGTCCATCGCCGCCGAGCACGGGATCGGCCTGATCAAGCGTGACGAACTCGTCCGATACGGCGACCCGGTCGGTCTCGACCTGATGCGCCGGCTCAAAGCGGCCCTCGACCCGCATGACCTCCTGAATCCCGGGAAGATCGTCGCGTCGTCGCCGAATCCGCCCCCGGCGCTCCCGCGGGAATAGTCGAGCCGCCTGAGAGGATCGGCCGCAGCATCGTTTCGAAGATTGGCGAGTTGTTCCCATGACCCATTGTGCGTCGCACAAGAAGAGGCCACAATCCGTATCGCGATGCGCCATAAATTGGCTCCGAATCGCGATCTAAGGCGTTGTTGCGACGAGGTTGCCCCGTGGGTGCGCTGCAGCGTCTTATCGGGGCGTTAACGGTCATGAGCCCTTCTTGAAGGGCGGATCGCATCTTTGACGACGGCCTGATCTGCCAGGTGGCGACCAGGGCGCAGCTGCGCCGACGGACAACAGGGACCGAAGGAGACCACACGATGCCGACCTCGCAGGCGAGAGTTCCGACAGCCGAGGCGAGCCGCTACCTGAAGCAGCTCTGCCGCCATTGGAGCCACAAGTTTCCGGTCGAGACCACGGACGCGTCCGGCACCGTTCCATTCGGCGAAGATCGCGTTTGCACGTTCCAGGCAGAGGCCGATGCCCTGCTGATGCGGGTGGCGACCCCAGATCCGGCCGGCCTCACCCGGCTCGAGAACGTGGTGGCCGACCACCTGATGCGCTTCGCCTTCCGCGAGAATCTCGGCGACATCACCTGGTCGCGCGCAGCCTGACAGGCCTGGTATCGCGGCCTCGCGCTTGAATCGCCCGCTCCACACCCGATCTTGCTGAGCGCTGTCTCCGCGGCCTATGCGGGACGGAGCCAAGGAGACACGGTGATGACGATTCGCGCAGAGGCCGACATGGCCGCCCCGTCCTTCGACGAGCGGATCGAGCGCCTTGCCAGGGTAGCGGTCAGGATCGGGCTCGGCCTCAAGCACGGCCAGGAGCTGGTCATGACGGCGCCGCTCGAAGCCGCGCCCTTGGCGCGCGCGATCACCACCGAGGCCTACAAGGCCGGTGCGTCCCTGGTGACCACCTTCTATTCCGACGATGCCGCCACGCTGGCCCGCTTCGCCCATGCTCCCGACGATGCGTTCGACACGGCGGCGGGCTGGCTCTACGGCGGCATGGCAGAGGCATTCCGCAACGGGGCCGCGCGGCTCGCGATCTCAGGCGACGATCCTTCTCTCCTTGCCGGACAGGATGCGACCAAGGTTGCCCGTGCCAATCGCTCGCGCTCGAAGGCCTATGTGCCGGCGCTGGAGCTCATCGCGAATTTCGCCACCAACTGGACCATCGTCTCCGCCGCTTCCCGCCCCTGGGCGCGTACCGTCTTCCCCGATCTTCCAGAGGATGAGGCATTGGCGCGGCTCTGGGATGCGATCTTCGCCGCCTCCCGCGTCGACGGGATTGACCCGGTGGAGGAATGGAGGGCGCATAACGACGCGCTTCATGCCCGTACGAAGATCTTGAACGAGCATCGTTTCGCGGCTTTGCGCTTCCAGGGGCCCGATACCGACCTGACCGTGGGCCTCGCCGACGATCATGAATGGTGCGGCGGCGCCTCCGTTTCGCGCAGCGGCATCCTGTGCAACGCCAATATCCCCACCGAGGAGGTGTTCACCACGCCGCACAAGGCGCGAGTGGACGGCTATGTGACGAGCACCAAGCCGCTCTCCTATCAGGGCACGCTGATCGACGGCATCCGGGTACGGTTCGAGGAAGGCCGAATCGTCGAGGCGACGGCCCGCACGGGAGGCGACGTGCTCGCTCGCGTGCTCGACACGGATGAGGGCTCCCGCCGGCTCGGTGAGGTGGCGCTGGTGCCTGCCTCCTCGGCGATCTCGGCCTCGGGGCTTCTGTTCTACAACACCCTGTACGACGAGAATGCCGCGAGCCACATCGCTTTGGGGCAGGCCTACAGCAAGTGTTTCTGCAACGGCGGTGAGGGTTTCAGCGAGGAGGACCTCGCGGCGCGCGGCGCCAATCGCAGCCTGATCCACATCGACTGGATGATTGGCTCGGCCGAGATCGATGTCGACGGTCTCACCGCCGAGGGTCGCGCCGTGGCGGTGATGCGCGCGGGCGAATGGGTGGGCTGAACCGTTCGGCGCATCGTTCCGGATGCAATCGCGCGGAAACGATTTTCAGAGAAGATCGGGGCCGGAGGTCAGAGCCCCGGCCCCTTGGCCGCACCGAGAATGCGGGCGGGATGGGCCAGCGTTCCGCCCTGAAGCACGACCACGTAGCCGTCGGCATTGCCCGAGCGTGCGAGGGTGCGGGGAATCTCGAAATGGGCGGCTTGGCCCGTCCAGCCTCCGACCCTGTGCATCCCGCGGACCACATTGACGTAATCCACGACCTGTCCCTTGTTCTCGCCCCGCGCCACGGCGACTCTGTGCCGGCGCAGGATCGGCAGCAGCCAGACCTCGCCACGCTCGGCCGCGTTGCGCCCGGCGCCGACGTCGATGGCGATGCGGTCACCCTGTTCCAGCACCTTCACCGGTACGGCGAGCCCGCCCGCCTGCCTCGCCGCGCGGATGCTGCGGTCAAGGAAGGCACGGTCCAACCGGACCGTCGACGGCTCGCCATTGACGATTGCCTGGGGCGTGAAGAGTTGGCGCTCGCCATGGCTGCTGGCATAGGCGCGCTGGCGTTCGGTGAAGGCCGGGATCGCGAACTCGTCCTTCCAGCCGAGGTAGTCCCAGTAGCTCACCGGTAGGGTCAGGGCGATGACGTCGGCCTGCTGGGCATACTCGCCCATGATCCGCGAGGCCGGCTGGCAGGCGCCGCAGCCCTGGCTGGTGAAGAGCTCGATGACCGCCCGGGGCGATTCTGCTCGCACCGTCCCCGTCGAAGCCGGGAGGCAGGCGGCGAGCATCAGGAGGCTGTACGCCGAGCGGCGCAGACGAGAAACGGATCGGCCCATATGACTATGTGACAGCGCCTTCGTCCGCGACGGAAGTCACGTTGCCTCGATGAGCCTTGGATGTCTCCACCTGTGTTGCAGGAGCGATCTTGGGTTTCGGCAGCATGTTCGGACGCCAGCGCCGATGCATCCACAGCCATTGGCCGGGATTGTCGCGGACCCATTCCTCTACCACGCGTGTCATGGCCTGCATCGCGCCCTGGACGTCGATCTCGCCCTTGGCGTCGCGAGGCAGGTCGAGCGGGGGAGTGAGTTCGAGATGGAAGCGGGCATCGTCCTTGCGCACCACGCGGACCCCATGGACCGGACATTCGTAATGCTTGGCGAGCTTGGCGAGTAGCGGGTTCACCAGCACGGGGCGGCCGAAGAACTCCACCACGACGCCGCGGGTGAAATGCTGGTCGATGAGCTGGCCGAGATGGCCGCCGCGCTCCACCACACCCTGCATCGAGAAGACGGCGCCCTGCCCGGCTGCCGCCAGACCACCCATGGTCTCGCGGCGGACCTCTTGGACGAGGCGCGCGGAGGCGATGTCGTTGGGCGGCCGGAAGATCGCCGTCGCCTCAAGGCCGTATCGGGCGGCACAGATCGCCGGCAATTCCCAATTGGCGAGATGGGCCGCGAAGATCAGCCCCGGCTTGCCGTCGTCGCGCAGGGCTTCGAAATGCTCGGCGCCCGAGACGGACATGCGCTGGCTCGACGGATCGGCGGGATCGATATCGAACAGGGTGGCGAGGTGGGCGTATTCCGCCCCCGTACGGCCGAGATTGTCCCAGGCCTGGGCCGCGATCGCCTTGACGGCCGCCTCGTCCTTTTCTGGGTAGGCGGCGCGCAGGTTCGCCAGCGCGATGCGGTTGGCCGGCAGAAACGGCCCGACCCTGCGTGCGATCGCTCCGCCGGTCCGGCTCGCCCGCTCGGTCCCGAGCATCCGCGCCAGCCAGAACAGGATGCGCACCAGCGGGATCATGGCGAGACCCGCCATCCGGGGCAGATGACGGTTCAGAACGAGGGCGAGGCGCAGCACGATGTCTTCCGGGGAGTGGCTATCGCGTTCGTTTAGAACATTTTTTGGATGAGGGGCAGTGTCAGGGGGGAACGCGAGCCTCGTTTGCCCGGACAACCCGTCAGTCGATCGTCACCAGGATCTTTCCGAACACCTTGCGCGATTCCAGCCGCTCCAGCCCTTGAGAGAAATCCCCCAGCGGCAGCACCGTGTCCACGACCGGTGTGATCCCCTCGGCCATCTTGGCCAGCGACTGGCGGATATTGGCCATGGAGCAGCCGAAGGAGCCGGTGATGCGGTATTGCTGCTGGAACAGCTGCATCAGGTTCATGGTGGTGGACACGCCGGAGGTGGAGCCGCAGGTGACGAGGCGCCCGCCCCGCTTGAGGCAGAGGAGCGAGCCGTTCCAGGTGTCGGGACCGACATGCTCGAACACCACGTCGACGCCCTTGCGCTTGGTCAGCCGGCGGACCTCGCCCTCGAAGCGCTCGTCGCGATAGTTGATGACGTGATCGGCGCCGAGGGCTTTCGCCATCTCGCCCTTGGTGTCGTCGCCCACCGTGGTGAACACGGTGCAGCCGATGGCTTTGGCCATCTTGATCGCGGCGGTGCCGATGCCGGAACCGCCGGCATGGACGAGGATGCTCTCGCCGGGCTCGAGCTTCGCGTTGTCGAAGAGCATATGCTGGACGGTACCGAAGGCGATGGGTGCGCAGGCGGCGTCGGTGAAGCTCACCCCGTCCGGCACCTTCACCACGAGACGGGCCTGCATGGTGACGAGCTGGCGAGCGAACCCGTCGATATGGAAGCCCATGACGCCGGAGACGTCCTCGCAGAGGTTGTCGCGGCCTTCCCGGCAGGCCTTGCAGCGGCCGCAGGTCTGTGCGCCGTACATCACCACGCGGTCGCCCTCGCCCAGGTCCGTCACCCCCTCGCCGACGCAGACGATCTCGCCCGAGGCCTCGGCGCCCACCGTCAGCGGCAGCTTGCGCTTGGCGAAGGCCATGCCGCGAAAGCCCCAGACGTCGATGAAGTTCAGGCCGACCGCGCGGACGCGGATCTGGACCTCGCCCGGACCCGGAGCGGCCGGCGGATCGACCTCGCCGAGGCGCAGGTCGCGGTCACCGAAGAGTTGGAGGGCTTGCATCGGGCTCGTCTCTCGTCGGGCGTTCCGGGCTCCGAACCTCCTTCGCATCACCTCATCCTGAGGTGCCCGCAGCGGGCGTCGAAGGAGGGCTCCGGAGCCCGCGTCCCATCTGGAGCCCTCCTTCGAGGTCTCCGCGTTGCTCCGGCACCTCAGGATGAGGGATCGGAATGGATAGGGCGCCTTATCGACCGAAAGGCGTCACACCTCAATCCGGTGCGAGGTAGCGGCGTCGCGCCCAGCCGAGGATGGGGCCGGCCTTGACCCGGCACCAGGTCAACCCGCTCGGCGTCTCGTTGGTGCAGCCGAAGCCGCGCAGGCGCGCGCCTTCCGGAGCCTGTCCGAGAACGGGCGCCGAGGCGTCCGGCGTCTCGCGGATGCTCAGGGAATCGCCGCGCGGCAGCCCGGCGACGCGAAAGGCGCCGGTCTCGGCCACCGCTGGGCCTGCCGCCAGGGTGAGTGCCAGGATCAGAAGGGAGCGCATCGGCCGTTGCCCCGCCTCAGGTCCGGTGGACGCCCATCATCGCCGTCAGCCCGCCATCGACGGGCAGGACCGCGCCGGTGATGTAGGCCGCGCCCTCCCCCATGAGGAAGGCCGCCAGCGCCGCCACTTCCTCCGGCCTGGCGAAGCGCCCGGCCGGGATCTGCTTCTCCATTCCGGCACGGTGCGCGGCATAGGGCGTCATCATGTCGGTATCGATGAAGCCCGGCGCGATGACGTTGACCGTCACCCCGCGCTTGGCCGACTCGATCGCCAGGGTGCGGCAATAGGAGATCAGCGCGCCCTTCGTCGCCGCATAGGCGGCGTTGCCCGGATTGGCCCGGAGGGCCGCCACCGAGCCGATGGCGACGATGCGGCCGGAGCGTCCGCGGATCATGCCGCGCACCAGCGCCTTCGCGAGGCGGGTCAGCGACCAGAAATTCACCTGCATCGCCGCCTCGGCCTTGTCCTGCGCCATCATCGCGGCCAGCACGTCGTAGGACTGACCGGCATTGTGGACGAGGCCGTAGAACCCCTCCCCCTCGTTGGCCTCGCAGAAGGCCTCGATGGCGTCGCGGTCGGCAAGATCGAGGGCGTGCGCCGTGATCGTCCGCTCCGGGTTGGCCTCGGAAAGGTCGGCGACGAGGCGCTCCGCCGCCTCTCCCGACGAGCGATACGTTAAGGCGACGTCGTAGCCACCGGAGATCAGCGCCCGCACAATGGCCGAGCCGAGGCCGGAGGCGCCGCCGGTGACGAGGACGCGGCGGGAGGTTTCCGAGATCATGCGGGCTCGTCCCCCAGGACGAGGCAGGTGTTCTGCCCGCCGAAACCGAAGGAATTCGACAGGACGCGGCTGACGCGCGCGTCGCGGGCCGTGGTCACCACGTCCAGCGACAGAGCAGGGTCCGGCACGGCGTAGTTGATCGTCGGCGGGATGCGGCCATGGGCGATGGTGAGGAGCGAGATCACCGCCTCGATGGCGCCGGCGGCGGTGAGCGTATGGCCGATCATCGACTTGTTCGACGAGATCGGCAGGGTGCGGATGCGGTCACCGAACACCGCGGCGCAGCCCAGCGCTTCCATCTTGTCGTTCTCGGGCGTCGAGGTGCCGTGGGCATTGATCGTGTCGATGGAATCGGGCGCGGTGCCGGCATCGTCGAGGGCGGCGCGGATGGCGGCGATGCCCGGCGCCCCGTCAGGGCTCGACCGCGTGCGGTGGAATCCGTCGCCCTTCTCGCCGCAGCCGAGCACGTAGCCGAGGATCTTCGCACCCCGCGCGCGGGCGGACTCGGCATCCTCCAGAACCAGGGCGGCGGCACCCTCGCCCATGACGAAGCCGTCGCGGTTCTTGGAGAACGGCTTCGAGGCGCCCTCCGGCGGGTCGTTCTGGGTAGAGAGGGCAGAGAGCAGCGAGAAGCGGATCAGCGATTCCGGGTTCACCGAGCCGTCGGTGCCGATGCACAAAGCGGCCTTGGTCTCGCCGCGCCGGATCGCCTCGACGCCGAGCTGGATCGCGGTGGCGCCGGACGAGCAGGCGGTGGAGAGCGAGATCGGCGAACCCTTGGTGCCGAACCGGTCGGCGATGTTGTCGGCCACGGTCGCGAAGATGAAGAGGTCGTGCCAAGCGTCGAACGCACGGCTCGACGCGGCGCGCTGGAGATCGGAATAGGTGATGTCGCCGCTCTGGCCGGAAGCCTGCGCCATGGCCTGGCGCTGCGGCCATTCCATCTCGACCGGCGGGACGGCGATGAACAGGGCGCCGGGAAAGTCGCCCTTCGTGCCGATGCCGGACTGGGCGATGGCCTCTTCGGCCGCCTCTTCAGCGAAGCGTTGAGACAGAGCGGGCGCCACGAGCGGATCGGTGTCGAGAAAATCCACCGTGCCGGCGATGCGCGTGCGCAAGCCTTCGGTCGGGAAGCGCGCGATGGTGTGGATGCCGGACTTCCCCGCTGTGAGCGCCGCCCAATTGTCGGCCTGCCCCTGGCCGAGGGACGTGACGATGCCGAGGCCCGTCACGGCGACGAGCGGCCTGCCATGGCTGTCCCGGGTTCCTCGATCATCACGGGGAGAAGGATTCGTCATCGCGCCGTCTTGTTATCGTTTCGACCGAACGGCCTTGGAGGTGCCCCACCCAGAACATCCGGGCCGATCGATCACGGTTGCGTCCGTCTTAGATGATTTTCGCTTGACTGACAGCCGCGTCGCGGCCGGTCACGACAGCGCGCTCAGCCGTACGACGCCCTCGCCGCGGCGATGTCCGACGGTGGTGACCGCGATCTCCCGCGCCCTTCCCTCCGAAATGAGGGCGGCGCCGAGTGCGGCCCCGAAGGGCGCGGTGACTTCGAGGGAATGGCCGCTCAGGTCGCCGAGTGCCGTGACGGGCACGCCGGGTGCGAGTTCGGCCAAGGCTGCGCCCTCCTCGGCGGTGATGGCGCGGACGCCGGTGGCGCCCGAGATCACGGCGTCCGGTTTGGCGCCGGCCCTGTCCCACAAGGCGGAGAGGCTGCGCCCCACGCTGCCGGGCTCGCGCCGGGGACGATCGCTCTCCACCGGAAGCAATCGGGCGAAGGTCTTCGCACCCCGGGCAACTGCGGTCTCGGCCGCTTCCAGCATGAGGAAGGCGGCGGCACTTCCCAGAATGAAGCCGGCCTCACCGTCTTCTGCGCGCTCGAAGACCGGAAGGAAGTCGCCCTTGTGCAGGTATCCGCCCATCTCGTGGACTACGAGGACGTCGGGGCGCTCGGCGCTGTAGGAACCGCCCACCAGCATCGTGTCGATCTGGCCGGAGGCGATGCGGCTCTGGGCGTTGCGCAGGGCATCGACGCCCGAGGCCTCCTCACCCATGAAGGTGCGCGAGGCGCCGGTGACGCCGTGGACAATGGCGATGTTGCCGGCGAGCAGGTTCGAGAGCTGTGCCAGGAACAGGGTCGGGCGCAGGTCGTTCTGCAGGTGCTCATTGAGGTAAGCGCCCGGATCTGCGGCATCGCGCAGGCCGGTGAGGATCGCCCCGTCCACCGCCGTGTCGCGCTCGCCGCCGCCGCAGGCTACCACGAGATGCATCGCCGCCTTGAACGCTGTGTCCTGCTTCACTCCCGCCGACTCGAGGGCGAGGCCGGCGGCGTAGACTCCGAGGCGCTGCCACGCCTCCATCTGCCGTTGGTCGGATTTCTTCGGAATTTGCCCGTCGAGAACCAGCGCCGGTGCCGGGTGAACGGGATAGGGCGCGAAGCGCTCGATATCCACGGCCTTCGGGCTGGCCGCCGTAAAGGCTTCGAGATGCGCGGCGATCCCCTCGCCGGCACAGGAGACGAGGCCGATGCCGGTGACGACGACGTCGCGCTGGCTCATGCTTGTCTTGCTCATGCCGGCACGGCTCCGCCGGGGGGCGCTCCCGACGCGATGGCGCGATCCATCAGGCCGATGCGTTGGGCGCGCTCGCGCATCGGCGCGTCGAGGCCTTCCGGGAAGGGCATCGTCCTGAACCTCAGCTCCGCATCGGCGAGAGGCTTGCCCTCGTGGCGGATGGAAGCCTTAGTCACCGCGTAGCCGGAGCCGTCATGCTCCAGGCTCGCCTGCACGACGAGCGTCGCTCCGGGGCCGACGAAGGAGCGGAAGCGCGCCTTGTCCACCGCCATCAGGAACGGCATCTGCACGAAGTCGAGATGGGCGAGGAGCAGGTATCCGGATGCCTGCGCCATGGTTTCGGTGAGGAGCACGCCCGGCA
Organism: Methylobacterium marchantiae; assembly: GCF_022179405.1. Lineage (GTDB taxonomy): Bacteria > Pseudomonadota > Alphaproteobacteria > Rhizobiales > Beijerinckiaceae > Methylobacterium > Methylobacterium marchantiae. Next base: position 65,828 of record NZ_BPQT01000010.1, on the reverse strand, counting down.
CCAGGGGATGGCCGGGAAAATGCCCCTCGAAGACCGGGCTCTCCATCGGCACATGGGCCAGCGCCTCGATCCGGCCGGCGGCCTTGTCGAGACTCGTCACCGTGTCGATCATCTCGAAATATTCGAGGCGCATGCGAGTGAGGGCTCCGCTTGGATCGAGGTCCCGCGAGGGCGGGACCATTACGGGCGGGCGCGGGCTTTCAGGCCTTGGCGGCCTTCTCGGCAACCAGCGCATCGATGCGGGCGCAGAGGTTCTTCAGCACGAAGTATTCCTCAGCCGGCACCTTGCCCTCGTTGACCTCCTGGGTCCAACGCTCCAGCGGCAGCTTGATGCCGAAGGCCTTGTCCACCGCGAAGGCGATGTCGAGGAAGGCGAGCGAATCGATGCCGAGATCCTCGATCGCGTGGCTCTCGGGCGAGATGGTATCGCGCGGGATGTCGGCGGTGTCGGCGATGATGTCCGCGACGCGGTCGAACGTAGCGGTGGTCGGCTGGTCAGACATGCGTTCTCGCCGTTTTCTTCTCTATGGCGCGCCGTGGCGGGTCCGGTGTCGGATCCTGTGGCAGGCGCGGCCGGTCCGAGGCTGGCGCATGAGCCCGGCGCCCCCCGGGTCGCGCAGCATGCCCCCGGAGCGGCCTCATGCCACTCCCGATCGAAGGCGGTCCCTTACACGAGGGGGTGCTGGCGGGCAACCTTGGCCGGGCTCGCGCCTTCGTGCGGTCACGAAGAGCCACGGACCATTCCGCCTCGCGGCGCGCTGACCTACATGCGGGCTCATGCCCGGCCGGTCGCGAGCGCCCTTCGCTTCCGGATCGGAGCGGCGGTGCCGGAAACGTTCTTCCAAGGCCGGCAGAGGTGATGAGGATGGAACTGCCCGTTTCCCGCGTCGATGCCGCCGAGCCGCCGGTGGATCACCGCGCCCGCGCCCAAGGAGGCGCCCGCATCGCCCTGGTCCTGGCGCTCGCCGCCCTCGGCCTGTGGGTGCTGCACCCGTTCCTGCCGGCGCTCGCCTGGGCCGTGATCCTCGCCATCGCGCTCTGGCCGCTCTACGCGAAGGCCGAACGGCGCTGGCCGCCCGGCGGCCACAACATCCTCCTGCCGAGCCTGTTCACCCTGGCGGTCGCGCTCGTCTTCCTCGCGCCCCTGGTGGTCCTCGGCGTCCAGGCGGCGCGTGAGGCGCACGACGCCCTCGCCTGGGTGAAGTCGGTGGAGCAGAGCGGCATCCCCGCCCCCGAATTCCTGTCGCACCTGCCCTATGGCGCGGCGAGGGCCAGCGCCTGGTGGAACCAGAATCTCAGTCATCCCTCCGCAGGCTCCGAGATCCTGCATAAGCTCGACAACTCGACCACGATCGGCCTGACCAAGAGCCTCGGGGCGCAGGTGGTCCGCCGGGTGGTCCTGTTCGGCTTCACCCTGCTGACGCTGTTCTTCCTGTTCCGCGACGGGCGCATGGTCATCGCCCAGTCGCTGACGGCCAGCGCCCGGCTCTTCGGCCCACGCGGCGAGCGCGTCGCGCGCCAGATGGTCGCCTCCGTCCACGGCACCGTCGACGGGCTCGTGCTGGTCGGCCTCGGCGAGGGCGTGCTGCTCGGGATCGTCTACTATTTCGCTGGCGTGCCGCACCCGGTGCTGCTCGGCGCGCTGACGGCGGTGGCGGCGATGATCCCGTTCGGGGCGCCTCTGGTCTTCGGCATCGCCGCGCTGATCCTCCTGGCCGGCGGCGCGGTGATGCCGGCTGCGATCGTCGTCGCGGCGGGTTTTGTGGTCACTTTCGTGGCCGATCATTTCGTCCGGCCGGTGCTGATCGGGAGCACGACCCGCCTGCCCTTCCTCTGGGTCCTGCTCGGAATCCTCGGCGGGGTCGAGACGTTCGGCCTGCTCGGCCTCTTCCTCGGCCCGGCGGTGATGGCGGCCCTGGTGCTGTTGTGGCGGGAATTTACCGAGGGGGAGGCCGTCACCGCCGCAGGATAGTCGGCCTCACCGGAACGCCGATCCGTCCCAACGGACCGTGTGTTCCTTGTACTCGAAGCTGACGAGGGTGATCCTGGGGACGGCCCCGGATCCTATCCGGGCGCCGATGGAGGCGATCTCCTCCTTCAGGACGAGAAGATCGCCCTGGCGCACGAAGAACAGCACCGGACAATGGGCCGCGCCGCACTCGTCGTTCGTCCCATTCGCAGCGCCCCGGCATGAGAGTTCGGCGAGGTTGAGAACGAGGTCGGGCCTGCCGTCGCCGGTGAGATCCCGTTCCATGATTCCGGCCGGCTTGAACTGGCCGCCCTTCGGGCATGTCTTGGCGACCTGCTGGGAGACGAGGTAGCGCGCCGCAGCGGATTCCGCCTGAGCCGGCAACGGCCCGAAGCCGAACGCGCCGCTGATGAGACAGGCAATGCCCACACGCATCATGGTCGTCGTCTCGCCGGGTTCGAAATGCTGTGGGGGCACGAAATCGCGCCACGCGAACATTGATGCCGCGAAGTATCCGATTCTGAAAGCCTCGAGAACGTCGACGTGAAAGAGAAAAGGCCTCTCCGTGGGGAGAGGCCTCTTGCAGATCGTCTCGTAGCTGAATGCGATCTACGCGGTCACGCCGCCAGCGAGCGCAGGGCGTGGGGAAGAATCCCGCCGTTGCGGAAGTATTCCAGCTCGTCGAGTGTATCGATCCGACAGGTCAGCGGCACTTCGGTCTTGGTGCCGTCTGCCGAGGTGATCTCAGCGATCATGGTCTGGCGGGGCTTGATGTCGCCCTGGAACAACATCGGCACAATTACGGCGTGTAATTTGTCAAGCTGCATGTTGCTCGCAAAGCACAGCCTTGCAATCGTGTTTCTGTCAAGTCTGTGATTGAAGGCAAGGCATATTGTTGCAAGCTACAGACGAATCGGGGCGTCGCAATGCTGAGTGATTTGATCGGAAAAGTTGGCAAGTGGGGCGCTGCGATTGCTGGTGTCTGTTCGGCATGTGGGGCCATCGGGGGTGTCATGGCTTACTTGCTCACGTTCAAACAAGATTTCGATTCAGCGAAGGCACAGGTGACGGATCTGAAGGCTCAGGTTCTTTCACTCAAGAGCGCGGTGGAAGCGGCTCCTTCGGGCGCTTCGGGATCACGCGGAGAAAGAGGTCTACAGGGCGAGCGCGGGCCAGCCGGTCCTCCTGGACCTTCGGGTGCGCATGGGGACCAAGGCCCTCCGGGTCCGGCTGGGTCAGCGGCGAGGGGAAGTGGAATGACCGACGATGTGATTGCCGTCATCGACAAGAGAATCGATCAGCGTCTTTCAAGTTCAAAAGCATCACTTGCCACATCGCAGCCAAAAGGCTTCGTTTCCACGTTGAATAGCAAGGATTGTCTCAGCTCCAGTAGTCTTTCTGAAGTTCGTGTTTTGCTCGTCAGCAATAAAACCGAATTCTGTTCTGACGACGGTGAAATATTAGGAAAAATCGTGAATGTAGGGTGGTACGCTGAATCTAGCGGGTGGATTGATATAGCTATTCCTGGAAGAAGTAATTTTCAATGTAATTTTGGACAGACTTGTGAGCTGAGATGGTTGGAAGGTAAAATATTTTATATAGAGAAATTTGCGAATAAAGACGAAATAAAAGTTGCTCAGCTAAGATTTAAAGCAAAATAAAAATAATTTTTACATAAGTTAATAAGCATATATAGGAAAATTCACGACCCCCTTTATCTGTCCGGGCACCCTCCCCCACAAAGGGGGAGGGTGAGGTTCGAAGTTTTACGCCGCCAGCGAGCGCAGGACGTAGGGAAGAATCCCGCCGTTGCGGAAGTATTCCAGCTCGTCGAGTGTATCGATCCGGCAGGTCAACGGCACCTCGGTCTTGGTGCCGTCGGCCGAGGTGATCTCGGCGATCATGGTCTGGCGGGGCTTGATGTCGCCCGAGAGGCCGAGAAGGCTCACGGTCTCGTCGCCCTTGAGGCCGAGCGAAGCCCACGAGGTCTCGCCCTGGAACACCAGCGGCACGATGCCCATGCCGACGAGGTTCGAGCGGTGGATGCGCTCGAAGCTCTCGGCCACTACGGCGCGGACGCCCAGCAGCTTGGTGCCCTTCGCCGCCCAGTCGCGCGACGAGCCGGTGCCGTATTCCTTGCCGGCGAAGACGACGAGAGGGGTGCCGGATTCGGCGTATTTCTGGGCGGCGTCGTAGATGTACATCCGCTCGCCAGAGGGCTGGAACAGGGTCCAGCCGCCCTCGACCACGTTGCCGTTCTCGTCCCGCACCATCTGGTTCTTGATGCGGATGTTGGCGAAGGTGCCCCGCATCATGACCTGGTGGTTGCCGCGGCGGGTGCCGTACTGGTTGAAATCCTGCACCCGGACCTGATGCTCCTGCAGGTAAGCGCCGGCCGGCGAGGCCGCCCGGATATTGCCGGCCGGGGAGATGTGGTCGGTGGTGATGGAATCCTGGAACAGGCCGAGGATACGGGCATCGACGATGTCGGTGATCGGGGCCGGTGTCTTGGTCATGCCCTCGAAATAGGGCGGGTTCTGAACGTAGGTGGAGGTCGAATCCCACTTGAAGGTCTCGGCCTCGGTGACCTCGACGGCCTTCCAGTAATGGTCGCCGCTGAACACGTCGGCGTAGCGCGACTTGAACAGGGTCGAAGTGATGTTGGCCTCGATGAACTCGGCGACTTCCGCCGTGGAGGGCCAGATGTCGGCGAGATAGACCGGCTGGCCGTCCGAGCCGATGCCGAGCGGCTCGGTGGTGATGTCGATCTGCATCGAGCCGGCGAGCGCGTAGGCGACCACGAGCGGCGGCGAGGCGAGGTAGTTGGCGCGCACGTCGGGATTCACGCGGCCCTCGAAATTGCGGTTGCCGGAGAGCACGGCCGCCGCGACCACGTCGTTGTCGTTGATGGCCTTGGAGATCGGCGCCGGCAGCGGGCCGGAATTGCCGATGCAGGTGGTGCAGCCGAAGCCGACGAGGTTGAAGCCCAGCGCATCGAGCGGGGCCTGCAGGCCGGCACTCTCGAGATACTCGGCCACCACCTGGGAGCCGGGTGCCAGGGAGGTCTTCACCCACGGCTTGGAGCGCAGGCCCTTGGCGACGGCGTTGCGGGCGAGGAGCCCCGCGCCGATCATCACGCTCGGGTTCGAGGTGTTGGTACAGCTCGTGATCGCCGCGATCACCACGTCGCCGTGGCCGATATCGTAGTTCGCACCCTCGACGGGGTAGCGCTTGGCGATGTCGGCGGCCTTCTTGAACTCGGTCTCCATGGACTGGGCGAAGCCCGGCTTGGCGCCATCCAGCAGCACCCGGTCCTGCGGCCGCTTGGGGCCGGCCAGGGACGGGCGCACGTCGCCCATGTCGAGGGCGAGGGAATCGGTGAAGACGGGATCCGGGGTCTGCGCATCACGCCACATGCCCTGCGCCTTGGCATAGGCCTCCACCAGGGCGATCCGGTCGTCGGCGCGGCCGGTGACCTTGAGGAAGTCGATGGTCTTCTGATCGATGGGGAAGAAGCCGCAGGTGGCGCCGTATTCGGGGGCCATGTTGGAGATCGTGGCGCGGTCGGCGACCGCCATGTCGTCGAGGCCGGGGCCGTAGAATTCCACGAACTTGCCGACGACGCCCTTCTTGCGCAGCATCTGCGTCACGGTGAGCACGAGGTCGGTGGCGGTGGTGCCCTCGGGCAGCTTGCCCGACAGTTTGAAGCCGACGACTTCCGGGATCAGCATGGAGAGCGGCTGGCCGAGCATGGCGGCCTCGGCCTCGATCCCGCCGACGCCCCAGCCGAGGACGGCGAGGCCGTTGACCATGGTGGTGTGCGAATCGGTGCCGACCAGGCTGTCGGGATAGGCGACCGGGAAGGGATCGCCATCGCCCTGCCGGGTCCACACGGTCTGCGACAGGAACTCGAGGTTCACCTGGTGGCAGATGCCCGTGCCGGGGGGCACGACGGAGAAATTGTCGAACGCCGACTGGCCCCATTTCAGGAAGGTGTAGCGCTCGCCGTTACGCTCGTATTCCAGCGCGACGTTGTCGGCCAGGGCCTTCGGGGTGCCGAACTCGTCGACGATGACCGAGTGGTCGATCACGAGGTCGACCGGCACGAGCGGGTTGATCTTCTGGGGGTCGCCGCCCAAGGCGACCATCGCATCACGCATCGCTGCCAGATCGACGACGGCGGGCACACCCGTAAAATCCTGCATCAGCACGCGCGAGGGGCGGAAGGCGATCTCGGTCTCGACCTTGCCGAGGTTGCCCAGCCACGCGACGGTGGCCGAGATGTCGTCCTTCTTCACCGAGCGGTCGTCCTCGAACCGCAGCAGGTTCTCCAGGATCACCTTCATCGAGAAGGGCAAGGCCGTCGCATCGGCGAGGCCGGCCTGCTCGGCATGGGGGATGGAATAGTAGGTATAGGACTTGTCGCCGACGGTGAGGGTCTGGCGGGAGTGAAAGCTGTCGAGTGATGCCACGGCTGGTCTCTTCCTCACGAGCGGTTGTCGAACACGCGCAGGCATGACCTGCGCCACGAAAGTCGTGTTCGGCTGGAGCGCCTCTAAAAAAGCGCGCGCCGCCCCGGGGGTGCCCGGACAGGATGTTGCGCGACGAGCGATTTGGACGCTCGGGACTCGCGCGGCGCAGCCTGAGCCCCGTATAGAACACTTCGAAACTGCCCGCTACGCCCTGCCGTGACACGAGTGCGGGAGTGTCGGGCTTCGCGTGGACGCGGGGGCGGGCGCGAGCTATGCAGGCGACCATGCTGGAGCGTTCCATGATCGCCTTTCGCCTGCCCCCTGAGATCGAAGCGCACATGGACGCGCAAGGTCGACGGACGGGCCAAGGCGCGGGTGAAGACGCCCGCGACGCGATCCTGGATGACCTTGAGGATCGTGCTGACGTTCACATCGCCGAGCGGCGGTTTGCCGACCTGAAGGCGGGAAAGAGCGACTCCGTTCCCCTCTCGGAACTTCTGGCCCGGTACGCCTTGTGATCGCGGCAATCGCGCATGGTTCCCTTACCCCTGCGGCGCAGGGCTTTCCTCCATTCACGAAACTGCCAACGACTGAGGAGCCGCATGTCGGCACGAGGCGCGACAGGCTCCCTCTCCCGGCTACGGCATTCACACGTCTCGCGGGCAGCACGGGTTCCCTCTCCTGGAAGGAGAGGGACAGGGTGAGGTGTATGATCTCTCTGGAGATGGACCACACACCCCAGCCCTCTCCTTCCATGAAAGGGAGTTCCGCTGCGCCTCGTGCACACCCTCTTGGATCGAGGGAATGGCTGTCGAGCGGATGTGTGAATTCAGTAGCCTTCCAGGAGAGGGAGTCCGCGCCGCCCGCGCGAGACGTGAAAGCCGCAGATTCCGTGAGCCATTGGAAGCGTGCCGTTGCCGTCGGCCGGCGGGGCGCCCCGTGCGGCTGACCGCCACGAACCTCGCCGCCCGCCGCTCCGGCCGCCGCATCTTCTCCGGTCTGTCCTTCGCGCTGGGGCCGGGCGAGGCCCTGATGGTGACCGGGCGCAACGGGGCGGGAAAATCGACCCTGCTCAGCCTTCTCGCCGGCCGGCTGAAGCCGGATGCCGGCACGATCGCGGTCGCCGATGTGGGCGAGGCGACACTCGCCGAATGTCTCCACGTGGTCGGCCATCGCGACGGACTGAAGAGCCCGCTGACCGCCGAGGAAAACCTCGCCTTCGCCCGCGACCTCCTCGGTGCGCCCACCGCGAGCCCGCGCGAGGCCCTGGAGGAACTCGGCCTCGGCCATGCCCTGAAGCTGCCCGTCGCCTACCTCTCGGCCGGCCAGCGCCGCCGCGTGGCTCTCGCCCGCCTCCTCGTCTGCCGCCGTCCGCTCTGGCTCCTCGACGAGCCGACGGCGGCCCTCGACACCGCCTCCCAGGGCGTGCTCGCCGGATTGATGGCGCGCCACCGTGCGGAGGGCGGCCTCATCGTCGCCGCCACCCACCAGTCCCTCGGCCTGGAGAACTCCCGTGAACTGCGCATCGACGAGGCCGTGAAGCCGGCCGCCACACCGGCCGGAGCCATCTCGGATGCCGGGGAGGTATGGTGGTGATCAGCGTCATGCGCGCCCTCATCGCCCGCGACCTGCAGCTCGCGGCCCGCGTCGGCGGCTCGGGCGCCCTGTCGCTGGTCTTCTTCCTGATGATCGTCGCCCTGGTGCCGTTCGCCCTGGGACCGGACCTCAACCTGCTCTCGCGGATCGGTCCGGCGATCCTCTGGCTCTCGGCGGTGCTCGCCACCCTGATCGGCCTCGACCGCCTGTTCCAGGCCGACGAGGAGGACGGCTCCCTCGACCTGATGACGGGGGCGCCCGCACCGATGGAGATGGTGGTCCTCGCCAAGGTCATCGCGCATTGGCTCACCACCGGCCTGCCCCTGGCCCTAGCCTCGCCGCTCTTCGGGCTGCTCGTGGCCCTCGACGGCACCGCCATGGGCGCCACCGCTCTGACGCTTCTGGTGGGGACGCCGGCGCTCACCTTCATCGGCGCCGTCGGCGCCGCACTCACCGCCTCGATCCGCAGGGGCGGCCTGATCCTCGCCGTGCTGGTCCTGCCGCTGATGATCCCGACGCTGATCTTCGGCGTCTCGGCCACCGAGGCGGCGTCCGGCGGCACGGTGCCGTTCACGACGCCGCTGCTGATCCTGTCGGGCCTCAGCCTGATCGCCGCGGTCATCGGGACATTCGCGGCGGCGGCGGCACTGAGATGGTCGGAATGATCGCGGCCGGAGCGGTCATCGCTTTTCGGCGACGGGGATGACGATCTCGTTGCGCCGCAGGAAAGGAATCGCGAAAGGCGGATCGTAGCTGAGGACGCTGGACGGGCCGGTGGGCTCACGCGCGACCTTCGCCAGGACCTGCCGGAGAATGGCCTCGCGCTTCTCGCGAGCCCTCGCGTCGAGGGTGCCGGAGAAGCGGAGCGCGGCGAAGGTCGTGGCAGGCAGCCGAGCGATGCGAACCTCCGGGTCGGTCGGGACGGGCGGACCGGCCTTCGCGACGGCGGCGGGCAGGAAAAAGCGCATCACGCGCAGATCGCCACCCTGCTCGACCGGCACGGTCATGGCGATGCGGGTGCCCTGTTCCACCGGCACCGTCATCGCGACACGCTCGTCTCCGCCATTGGTGCCGGTGATGTACCGGAACAGCCGGCGAAACGCCTCCGCATCACCGGGGCCCGCCATGTCGGTCTCGACGGCGACGCGCGGTTCGTAGCGGCGGATTTCGACGTCGCGGGGCAGTCGCCCCACCACCTCGTAGCGCGGCTGTTCGTAGGTGGCACGGATGCCAACTACGGACAGGGCCGATTCGGCGAAGGTCAGGGCGTAGTAGAGGGCTTTGTCCAACATGGCGCAGCGTCAACGCCCCATGGCCGGCCCCGTTGCCAGTCCCGTTGCCAAGCGTCGCCACTCACTCGGCGGCAGGCCGGTCCAGCCCCGGAAGGCGCGGGTGAAATGTGCGGCATCAGCATAGCCCAGATCGAGGCCGATTCGGCCGACCGGCCGGTCCGTCCGCGCCAGGAGATCCTTGGCTTGCCCGATCAGGATCTGGGCGAGGCAGGCGCCGTAGCTGGTGCCATGTGCCTCGAAGCGGCGCTGGAGCGAGCGCCGCGACAGGCCGAGCCGGCGGCAAAGCCAGTCGATGGACGGGCGCCCGTCGAGGAGGCCGAGGCGGATGAGATGGCTCGTGCAGAGAAGAAAATCGCTCGGGTCGGGTACCCCGGCCGTCCCCATGACGTCCGCTGCCGTCGCCGGTCGCGGGTTCTTCGTCGTGATGAGACCGGCCTCGAAGCTGACGAACGCGCCCGGCCCGAGGCGAAGATCGCAGCCGAGGGTGGTCTCGATCGCCCTGCGATCCTGCAGCACCGCCCCCGAGACACCCGCATCCCGAGGCACGAAGCCGGGTCCCAGGAACCGGCGGAGCACGTCCAGAATGTAGCCGAGCGCCAGCACCTCGTTCTTCTGCCGCCCGACGGGACTGTCGTCGGTGACGGCATAGGTGACGTGGGCGCGGCCTTCCCGGACCGATACATCCATCCGCGTCGCGGTCTGCAGGTGGTCGACGATCAGGGTGGTGCCCAGCGCCAGCGCTTCGCCGAGGGTGGCCGAGGCGCAGACGCGGATGCCGTAGGGGCCGAGGCTCGGAACGCCCGCACCCAGCGACAGGCGGGCCGGCAGCGCCGCATCGCCTATCTCGCGGGCCGCCTCCTCGACGATGCGCAACTGGTCCCGCAGCAGGATCAGCCGATCCGGCTCCTCGATCAGGGCGAGCGGCATCTCGGCCCTGCTGAACACGCGCGCCACCGAGCCCCCGGCGCGCTCCACCGCATCGGCCACCGCTCCCATCGAGCGCGCCTTGGTCAGACCGATCAGCATCCCGTCGCCCCCCTCGGGGGAAAGCGTCGTCGAGGTGGCACCGAATGGCAAGAAAGTGCGACCCAGCCCGGCTATCGCCGAACCGAAGGACCGCACATCGCAGCGGACCGGATTTTCGGGAAAGACACGCCATGCGCACATCCCATCGGAGCCTCCCCGTCGCGATCGGCTTCGGCCTCCTCGCTTCCTGTCCCTGTTCCGCCGATCCCTCGGCTGTCGAGCCTCAGGCCGCCCAAGTCCTGTCCGCCCAAGCTCTGTCCGCCCAAGCCCTGTCCGCCCAAGCCTTGGCGATGCTGCCGATCCGGATGCTCGACACGTCCGGCGAGCCGAAGGATCAGACCTCCGAGCATGCCGCCCGCCTCGCGGCGATGGCCGAGGGGCTTTCGGCGGGTCTCGTTGCCGAGGGCCGCTTTCGGGTGGCGGAGATTTCGGCCGAATCGCTCGCACGATCCTGCCCGGACAATGCGCCGACCTGCATCCTCGGCGCCGCGCGGAAGGCCGACGCCGGATTCGCCTTCGTCGGCGTGATCCACAAGAGCAGCACGCTCATCATGCAGATATTCGCCCGGATCGTGGAGACCCGAGGCGGCACTACCGTCTTCTCGCGGGAGTTGAACTTCCGGGGCGACAACGACGAATCCTGGCGGCGCGCGGAAGCGTTCCTCCTGCGAGAGATCGAGGCCGATTCGCCCGGCGGGGCGCGCGCGAAGAAATGATGCACGGTGCGCAGGCTGCGCTCAACACCCGCATTGCCGCTGCACCGCACCCTGGGTTAGGTCCGCAGACCATGTGGACACGCCTTGCCCATCCCGGTCACTTCCTGCGCTGGACCGGCCCCGTGATGCCTTGGCTCGCCGGGCTCTCGGCCGCTTTGCTCGCGGTCGGCCTCTACCTGACATGGTTCGTGGTGCCGCCCGACTATCAGCAGGGCGAGACCGTGCGGATCATGTACATCCACGTGCCTGCCGCCTGGCTGGGAGTTTTCTTCTACGGGTCGATGGCGCTCTCGGCCATTGGTACCCTGGTCTGGCGGCACCCGCTCGCGGATGTGGCTCAGCGCGCTGCGGCGCCGATCGGGGCGGCCTTCACTCTGATCTGCCTCGTCACCGGCTCTCTCTGGGGCAAGCCGATGTGGGGCACCTACTGGGTCTGGGACGCTCGGCTGACCTCGATGCTGGTCCTGTTCCTGATCTATTGCGGCATCATCGCCCTGTGGCGCACCATCGAGGACCCGAACCGGGCCGCGCGCGCCATCGCGATCCTGACGCTGGTGGGGGCGGTGAATCTGCCGATCATCAAGTTCTCGGTGAACTGGTGGTCGACACTGCACCAGCCGGCCTCGATCATGCGCATGGGCGGCTCCAGCATCGACCCCTCGATGCTCTATCCCCTGATCGAGATGATCCTGGCCTTCACCCTGCTCGGAATCACCCTGCACCTCTATGCCATGCGCACCGAGATCCTGCGCCGCCGCGTCAGGGCGCTCACCATCCGCGAGGCCGAGCGCCTCGATGCCGATCTCCGTCCTTCCCGGCCCATCGGGCACGCGATCCAGGGCCTCTGACCGATGACTTCGCTCGGGCCGCATGCCAGCTTCATCCTCGGCGCCTACGCCTTCACCGCCCTGGTGATCGGCATCCTGATCTGGCGCTCGCTCAGCGATCATCGCGCGCAGAAGCGGGCGCTGGCGATCCTCCAGGGCGATGCGGGAGAACGGGCGTGAGCGCGACCTCCACATCGGCACCGGTGCGCCGTTCGCTGCTCGTCATCGCGCCGGTGCTCGTCTTCGCCGCCTTGGCCCTGGTGTTCTTCATACGCCTGCGATCCGGCGCCGATCCTTCCGCCATTCCCTCGGCGCTGATCGGGCGTCCGGTGCCGACCTTCGCGCTGGAGCCGCTGCCCAACCTCGTCGGCGGCGAGGGGCAGGCGATCCCCGGCCTGTCGAGCGCGGATCTCAAGGGCCGCGTGACGGTGGTCAATTTCTGGGCCTCGTGGTGCGCTCCCTGCCAGATCGAGCATCCGCAACTGATGCGGCTGGCACGTGAGCCGGGGATCAACCTCGTCGGTATCGACTACAAGGACGCGCCGGAGAACGGCCGCCGCTTCCTGTCGCGCAGCGGTGTGCCGTTCCAAGCGGTAGGCATGGATTCGACCGGCCGGACCGGTATCGATTTCGGCGTTTACGGCGTGCCGGAGACCTTCATCGTCGGCCCCGACGGCGTGATCCGCGACAAGCTGGTCGGCATCGTCACGCCCGAGAACTACGCTGCCGTGCTGCAGAAGATCCGCGCCGCCGGGACCGTGGCGCGCCCCTGACATCCTGCGCGATCGGTTTTTCCCCGACCCTAAAAATCGGCCGCCGGTGAAGGGCGGGAGGACCTTTTTTTCGGGCGGGTGCAGTATCTGCCAGGCGATAGACGAATAATATATTGATGTATACTTGAACGACGACGTCAACCGTACGATATCGTACTTTGATGTACTAATGCGTAGTATTCACAAGTCTTTGCCGGTGTGTCATACGGCAATCTACCCTGGGGAATGAGCTCGGGCGTGGTGACGAGGCCTCATGTGCTCTTGCCTAAGGACCCGGCGGAGCCGTGACGTATTCCATCGTGCAGAGTGAGATACGCAACAGGCTTCTCCGCGGTCTTTTGCCCTCGGAGTTCGAGCGCCTTCAGCCGCATCTGAACCGGATCTCCCTGGAACCCGGAATCGTGGTGGAGAAGCCGGATCGGCCGATCGCCACAGTTTACTTCCCCGAGCCCGGCGTGATCTCCGTCGTCGCGCGGACCCTTGGCGGGACGCAGGCCGAGGCCGGCATCGTCGGCCCCGAGGGCATGACCGGTCTCGCCATCCTGCATGGTCTCGACCGCTCGCCGAACACCTCCCTGGTCCAGATGGCCTGCCGGGCGATCGCCATCGATGCGAGGGTGTTCCGTGGCCTGATCGAAGAAAGAAGGCCGCTCCACGATCACCTCCTGCGCTACGCTCAGGTCTTCGCGGTTCAGCTCGCACAGGCGAGCCTCTGCAACGGACGCTTCACCATCGAGCAGCGCCTCGCGCGCTGGCTCCTGATGTGCCACGACCGGGCCGACCGTGAGGATCTGCCCCTCACGCACGAGCTGCTATCGCTGATGCTCGGGGTGCGCAGGGCTGGGGTGACCACGGCTCTGAGGTCGATGGAAGCTCTCGGTGCCGTGAAGACCCGCCGGGGCGGAATCAACCTGCGGGACCGCGATGCGCTGGAACGGGCCGCGGGCGAGGCCTACGGCGTGCCGGAAGCGGAATACGAGCGGGTGCTCGGCTAGAGGCCGATCCGAAGGGCGGGATCCGGAGCCTTCCTTATGTCTCGGATTTCGACGCAGCCTTGCGGTCGTGCCGCATCAGGAGCGGGGTCTGCGAGAGCGCGAAGAGGATGGTCAGGGGCATGATGCCGACCACCTTGAAATTGGCCCAGAACGCGTAGGTCTGCGTCCGCCAGATCACCTCGTTGAGAGCGGCGAGCGCGAAGAAGAACAGCCCCCAGCGGAAGGTCAGCTTGCGCCAGCCCTCCTCGGTCAGGTCGAAGACCGAATCGAGCACCACCGACAGCAACGACTTCCCGAACAGCAGGCCGCCTAGGAGAATCGTGCCGAACAGGGCGTTCACGATCGTCGGCTTGATCACGAAGAAGGTCTTGTCGTGCAGCGCCAGCGCCATGCCGCCGAAGACGAGGACGACGATGCCGGAGACCAGCGGCATGATCGGCAGGCGGCGCAGCAGCGCGAAGTGGATGGCGAGCGCCACCACCGTCGCCGCCACGAACACGCCGATGGCCATGAAGGTGGTGCCGTCCTCGCTCAGGCCGAACCGGGCTCCGAAGGCGTTGAGGAGGAAGAACAGGACCAGCGGCCCCATTTCCAGGGCGAGCTTCGGCATCGGATCGAGATGGCGGCGCGGCGGCACGGATTCGATGGGCAGGGTCATGTCGATGAACGGCTCGTGCTGCGGCGCGACCGGCGACGGGGCGATCACCGGGCAGGAGGCCGGATGTAGGATACTCGCCCCGTCTTTCCTAGCGCGTCGGCCTTTGCGCGCCTTTCCGGAGCCTTCGTCCGCTTTCCTAATCCTCCTCCAGTCCCGCGATGGCCCGCGCGAAATCCCTGGCGGCAAAGGGCTCCAGATCCTCGACGCCCTCGCCGACGCCGATGAAGTGGACCGGCAGGCCGAACTTCGCCGCCAGGGCGACGAGGATGCCGCCCCGTGCGGTGCCGTCGAGCTTGGTCATGACGAGACCGGTGACGTTGGCCGCCTTCGAGAACAGCTCCACCTGGCTGAGCGCGTTCTGGCCCACCGTGGCGTCGAGGACGAGGAGCACCGCATGGGGCGCCTCGGCGTCGATCTTGCGGATGACCCGCAGGATCTTCTCCAGCTCCGCCATCAAGCCGGCCTTGTTCTGGAGCCGTCCGGCGGTGTCGATGAGGAGGACGTCCGTACCCTCCGTCCTGGCCCGCTGGAACGCCTCGAAGGCGAGGCCGGCGGCATCCGCCCCCTGCGCTCCCGCCACGACCGGAACTCCGGTGCGGGTGCCCCAGACCTTGAGCTGCTCGATCGCGGCGGCCCGGAACGTATCGCCCGCCGCCAGCATCAGGCTGTGCCCCTCCCCCTTCAGCTTCAGGGCGAGCTTGCCGATCGTGGTGGTCTTGCCGGCGCCGTTGACGCCGATCATCAGGATCACGAAGGGTTTCTTCGTCGTGTCGATGGTGAGGGGAATGGCCACCGGTGCCAGCGCCCGCTCCACCTCGGCGGCGAGGATCGCCCGGACCTCGTCCGGGGAGATGCCCTTCTCGTAGCGGCCCTTGCCCACGGCCTCGGAGATCCGCATGGCGGTGTCGATGCCGAAATCGGCCTGGATCAGGGCGTCTTCCAGTTCCTCCAGGGTGTCCGCGTCGAGCTTGCGCTTGGTGAACAGTCCGGTGACCCGCTCGGACAGGGCCGAGGAGGTGCGCTTCATGCCGCCGGTGAGGCGGCTCCACCAGCCACGCTTCTCGGGCTCTGCCTCGGGTACGGGTGCAGATTCGGGTTTCGGGAAGGGCTCCGGCTCCGGTGCGAAGGCGACCGTCGTGGTATCGGCGATCTCCGCCCCGCGCACGGGATCGTCGCCGGCTGTCCCGGCGGGCGGACGTTCCTCGGCACCCGCGATCGGCTGGAGGTCGGCGCCCTCGATCTCGTCGGGTGTCGCGTTCTTGTCCGGATCTGCGGCGGCGGGCTCGCTGGGGGGGAGCGGGATGGCCGAGACGTCGTCCGCACCTCTGACGAAATCGGGTTGGCCTTCGGAGGCCGAGGCGGGGGAAGCGATCGGTGGCGCCGCCGGCTCCCGCTCCGGCTTCGGATCGGGCGGCTGGACCGGTACCGGCTTCGGCGGCCAGGATTCTTCCTGTTTCCCGAACATCCGCCGCAACAGCCAGCCCGGCCTCTTGTCTTCGCTCATTCCCACTTGCTCCCCCGACCCCGCATCAGTAGCGCAGGGCGATGCCTTCAGCCGATGCCCTCCTAACAGACATAGGCGCGCGCCTCCTCTACCGCGATGCCCTGGTCCTCGTCATCGACAAGCCGGCAGGGCTGCCCGTCCATCCCGGCCCGAGGGGCGGGGAGACGCTGACCGACCATCTCGACGCTCTGCGCTTCGGTCTGCCGCGTCGCCCGGAGGCGGCCCATCGCCTCGACCGCGACACGTCGGGCTGCCTCGCTCTCGGCCGTCACGCCAAGGCGCTAGCGCGCCTCAACAAGCTGTTCGCCGCGAGCGGCACGGTGGGCAAGACCTACTGGGCCATCGTCGAGGGCGGCCCGACCGAGGACGAGGGCCGTATCGACCTCCCCCTCGCCCGCCGCTCGGACGATCCGCGCTCGTGGTGGATGAAGGCGGACCCGGCCGGAGACCCGTCGCTGACCACGTGGCGCGTCCTCGGCCGCTCCCCGGACCTGACCCTGTCCTGGCTCGCCCTCAGCCCGGTCACCGGTCGCACGCATCAGCTGCGCGTTCACTGCGCCGCCATGGGTTGGCCCATCCTCGGCGACACGATCTACGGATCTGCGCCCCGTTCGGGCGGCCCAGGGCTGCAGCTACACGCCCATTCGCTCACCCTGCCGCTCTATCCGAAGAAGTCGCCGATCGTGGTGGAGGCCCCGGCGCCGGGCCATATGCGCGAGCGGATGGAGATCTGCGGGCATCAGGTCGGCGAATGAAGCGCGGTTCATTGTCCCCCTCTGCGGGAGGAGGTGACCCGCGTTGGCGGGTCGGATGAGGGGAGTCACGGTGCCGGATGTCGCGCTGCCCCTCTCCCGGCCGCTTCGCGACCACCCTCCCCCACAGAGGGGGGAGGGTTACTCCGCCGCGATCAGCACCCTGCCGTCATGTCCGGCGATCGCCACGTCGCGCAATTCGCCCGGAGACGTATCCGCCGCCAGCCGGACCGGCGTGAACCCTTCCGTGCGCCCCATTCCGCCGCGCTCGGTGAGCACGCGGTGGGTCCGGCCGACCTCTCCCGCGAGATGCGCCGTCAGCGCCGCCGCTCCCGCTTCACGGAGACGGGCGGCGCGTTCGCGGATCACGTCTCCGGGGACGGGCGGCATCCGCGCGGCGGGCGTGTCCGGGCGCGGCGAGTAGGGAAAGACGTGGAGATGGGTCAGGCCGCATTCGGCCACGAGATCGAGGGAGCGGGTGAACTGTTCCTCCGTCTCGGTGGGAAAGCCGGCGATGAGATCGGCGCCGAAGACGGCGTTTGGGCGCAGGCGCCGTACGTCGTCGCAGAAACGGATCGCGTCGGCGCGGCCGTGCCGCCGCTTCATCCGCTTGAGGATCACGTCGTCGCCGGCCTGGAGCGAGAGGTGGAGATGCGGCATGAGCCGTGCCTCGCCGGCGATCGCATCCATCAGCGCCGCGTCGGCCTCGATGGAATCGATCGAGGAGAGGCGCAGGCGCGCGAGGTCCGGCACGTCTCGCAGGATGGCCTGGACCAATCGTCCGAGGCTCAAGCCTTCGGCAAGATCCCGGCCATAGGCGGTGAGATCGACGCCGGTGAGCACCACCTCGCGCCCGCCATGGTCGACGATGCGGCGGACCTGATCGACCGCGTCGGCCAGTGGCACCGAGCGCGAGTTTCCCCGGCCGAAGGGGATGATGCAGAAGGTGCAGCGATGGTCGCAGCCGTTCTGCACCGGCACGAAGGCGCGGGTATGCCCGGCGATCGAGGCGAACCGCGTCGGCGCGGCGTCGCGTACCGCCATGATGTCGTCGATGCCGAGGCGCGGACGCGCCGTCGGCGCAGGTGTCCAGGTCTCGGCCCGGGTCTTGGCATCGTTGCCGACGATCCGCGCCACTTCGGGCATGGCGGAATAGGCCTGCGTCTCCACCTGTGCGCCGCAGCCTGTGACGACGATCTCGGCGTCCGGCCGTTCGCGGGCGAGCTTGCGGATCGCCTTGCGGGCCTGCCGCCCAGCTTCCGCGGTGACGGCGCAGGTATTGACGAGGACGAGGTCGCCACCGGCTCCCGCCACCTCGGCATGGCGGCGCATCACTTCGGATTCCACCGTGTTGAGGCGGCAGCCGAAGGTCAGGGTTTCGATGGCCATCAGGCGAAGGGCCCAGAGGAGAGGCGGCGTTCGTCGCCGCACCCCTTCCCCGGCCGGGCGAAGCGAAGCGAAGCCCGATCCGGGGCCCAGCAAGGAACGTCGCGAAGCGCCGAAACCGTGCTCCGCATCGAGGGGGCCGCCGACGCGGCGCGTTCTGGACTGGATCCCGGATCACCCTTCGGGTGTCCGGGAAAGATGGCGCGGGTGGTCATAACGACGGCCATTCAGTCCATGCGCTCGAAGATCGCGGTGGGCAGGAAGCCTTCCCATTCGAGTGCCACGGGGCCGGTCATCAGCACGTGGTCATCGGCGCGCCACTCGATGACGAGGTCGCCGCCTGGCAGGCTCACCGTGGCGTGGCGGCTGATCATGCGCAGGCGCGAGGCCGCGACCAATGCCGCGCAGGCGGCGGTGCCGCAGGCCAGCGTCAGCCCGGCGCCGCGCTCCCAGACCCGGAGCTTGATCGTCTCCGGACCCGTCACCTGCGCGAGGGAGATGTTGGCGCGATCGGGAAAGATCGGGTGGTTCTCCAGCATCGGGCCGATGCGGGAAAGGTCGTAGCCGTCGGGATCGCGCTCGACGAAGAATACCGCGTGGGGATTGCCCATGTTCACCGCGCCCGGCGAATGCAGGACGGGCGCATCGATCGGGCCGATCTGGAGTTCGATCCGTCGCGTGTCCGGGAACGGCTCGGCAAGCGGGATCTCGTCCCACTTCAGGCGCGGCCGGCCCATATCGACGGTGAAGGAGGCCTGCGCCTCGCGCTTCACGCCGACGAGCCCGGCCCTGGTCTCCAGGGTCAGGCTGCCGCTCTCGGCCGGCCGCGCCATGGCAGGGTCGTCGAGCATGGCGTAGGCGACGCAGCGCGTGCCGTTGCCGCAGGCGCCGGCTTCCGTCCCGTCTGTGTTGTAGATGCGCAGGAAGGCGTCGGTGCCGGGGCTGCGCGGGTCGTGAATGACCATGAGCTGGTCGAAGCCCGAGCGGTGGTGACGGGCGATGGCTCGGGCCTCTTCGGCACTCACAACCAATTCCGTGCCGCGCAGGTCCAGCACCACGATGGCGTTGCCCGCCCCGTGCATCTTCAGGAACCGTCGGTTGGCGAGCCTCGTCATGATCGTCAGCGTTTCGTGGCCGTCTGGGGGAGCGCTCGGAAGGTCATCTTCCGAGCGACCACCGCATATAGGGCAAAGCGCGGGGCCGCGCACGCGGCGCTGGATCAAGGGAGCGTTGCACAAGGGCCGCGCCGGTCACGTTCCTGCGCGCAAACGCGCCCCGCGCCTCGCCGCCGGGCGGCTTCGTCCCTACCTTGCAGAATGCGCGACACAGCCGTGCGATTCGTCGCGGCGTGCGAGCCCGGAGCGTTGCCTTGACCCGTCATCGTCCATTGCCGCTCGTCAGCCTCGCCGCCATCCTGGCGGTTTCCTCGGCCCTCGCGCAGGAGCCGGCCTCGCCCGCGACCACCAATCCCCTGCCGACGACGACAGCGCCCGATCCGGCCAATCCCGCCCCGGATGCGCCCTCCCGTCCGGTTCCGACCCAGGCGCTCCCCGGCGCGCCGCCGATTCCGGCCGGACCGCTGCGCCAGACCCTGGTGGAGACCCCCGGCGACGCCAATGACGTGGACGAGGTCTCCCTGCCGCCGAAGCCCGCCGCGATCCTCGCCGGACGGGCGAGCTGGGAGGAGGCGGTGCCAGCGCTGAAGGCCGCCTTCGCGAAGATCGAGGAGGCGCTCGCCAAAGACGGGATCACTCCAACCGGCCGGCCGCTCGCCGTCTTCGCCAAGACCGACGATGACGGTTTCCAGTTCGAGGCGATGATCCCCATCGCATCCATGCCGGACCCGAAGCCCGCCGAGACCGGCGGCCTGCGCTTCGGCACCACCCCCAGCGGTAAGGCCCTGCGCTTCCCGCACAAGGGTTCCTACGACGAGATCGACGGCACCTACGAGACGCTGACCGCCTATCTCGACGCCAAGGACGTGGTGGTCCAGGACCGCTTCATCGAGGAATACGTCACCGACCTCAACGACAAGGCGGACGAGAAGCTCGACGTGAACATCTACGCGCTGCCGAAATAGGCGGGGGCCTATAGCAGTCGAAGCTGTTCGGCCGGCTTGGTGTCCTGGATTTCGGCGTTCTGGATTTCGGAGCCTTGAATTTCGGAGTCCTGGCCACGTTCCAGCGTGAGAAGGAAGCGCTTCGTGTCGAGGCCTCCGGCAAAGCCCGTGAGCGCCCCGCCGGCGCCGATGACCCGATGGCAGGGCACGACGATGGGCAGTGGGTTCGCGCCGTTGGCCGCGCCCACGGCCCGGCTGGCGCCCGGCCGTCCGATTCTGCGGGCGAGCTCGCCGTAGGAGATCGTCTCACCGGGCGGGATCTCGGTGAGCGCCCGCCAGACCTCATGCTGGAACGGCGTGCCGCGCGGGGCGAGTGCGAGATCGAACCGGGTCAGGCGTCCGTCGAAATAGGCGCCGAGCTGCGTCCGCGCCTGCGCGAAGGCCGCATCGTCGCGGTGCCAGTCCATCCCCGGCGTCACCGCGCCCTTTCCGCTGGGAAAGCCGATGCAAGCCAGTCGCTCGTCCGCGCCGGCGAGAACGAGTGGACCGATGGGGGTCGACAGGATCGTATAGCGCGTTCCAGGCATTGCCGACCCTCGTCGCCGAAATCCGTGCCGCCTCACATTCCACGACAGGAACAGATCGTGGAAGGTCGTTTGCGTCACAGGCAATGCGCGAGAATGCTTGAAGCGGTCATTCGCGCATCTGATGATGCGAATGCAACTATAATATCCGAAAATCAACTCAAGGTTATGTGCGCGGCGCTCATCCTCCACGGTTTATTCTGGTGTAGCGGCGACGGGTTGGCCGACGAATGACGGGAAAGTCCGTCTTGGTCGATCACAATTCTTGAGTTTCCCACCCTGGTATGAGATCGGCAGTCGACCCGTCGGCGATAGGCAGAATTCCAGGCAGGCACGATGACCGGTCATCCGCGTCCCGAACCGGCCATCTGGCGCCCCCAGGGTCGGTTCGTCGCCAACATCGCGTCGCTTCGACAGCTCCAGGTGTTCAACGACCGCGGCGGCATCGCGGTCAACTTCGATACCATGCGCTCGGTCTCGCCCAACATCGCGATCGCCGGGAGCCAAAGCGAGACACTGAGCCTCTGGGAGACCCGTTCGAGCAGTGGTTTCGTCACCAAACCGAAGTTCGATGCGCGCCTCATCACGATCCGGTTCGTGTCGAGCGGGCACATCGTCTATCGGCGCCGCTCCGGCAACATCGACGGCTTGCCCACACACGCCACGCTCGTCGATTTCGACGATCTGCGCGAGGTCCATGCCTCGAACGCGTTCAGTGCGATCAGCGGGACCTTCGCGGTCGATACCCTGATGGCCGCCAACGAGGCGCTCACGGGCGGCGACGATCGCGGTTTGCCGTTGCTGGCACCTCTCGCCGAGGTCGCGACGCCCGGCATGAAAGCCCTGTTCCTGTCTCTGCAACAGGTTCAGCGTCGCATCCAGGGAATCGATCGGCACGACGACCTGATCTTTCCGCTGGCCCGCGAGGTCCTGACCTATCAGCTCCTCTCGGCTTGGCCCAGGCGCATCGCGTCCCCGCGTTCCGGAACGCGGGACGTTCCATCCCGCAGCCTCCGGGCGGCGCTCGACTATATCGAGGCGAACCTGTCGAATGCCCTGGTCCTGGCCGATGTCGCGGCGGCGGCCGGGATCAGCGTCCGCTCGCTCCAGGACAAGTTCCGCCGGGAGATCGGATTAACGCCGGTGCAGTTCATCATCGATCGGCGTTTGGCGAAAGCGCATCTTGATCTGATGTCGTCCGCCAAGAGTACCCTGTCCATCGCCGACATCGCGCGGAGCTGGGGCTTCGTCCATATGGGCGATTTCGGACAGCGCTACCGCCGCCTGTACGGCCGCGCGCCCAAGGAAACACGGCAGGGCAGCCGTCACTCCGCATGATCTGTGAGGCTGCGACGAGATGCGGAGGGAGACGTCGCATCCCGGGAGCGAGGCCTCGCCCGTTTGGGGATCCGTGCGGCGCCGATACTCTATCCGGCGTCCGGTGTTCTATCGATATCACGCAGAACAGTATCTATATTGCGCAAATTTGACACACATGCTTGTTGTAGCGATTATATAAAGTATAAATTCCTAAGAAATCCTATTCGCGCGGCGACGGCGGACAAGTTCACGTAACTAGAAAGTGCATGTCGTCTGTTTGCCGATGGTATGTCTGGCCTCATCACGCCGTTCCTACCTCGTTTCGGCACCTGCGTAGTGGGATGTCTATCGATGATGAAGCCGCATGTGCCATTCAATGCCGTATGCTGAACCGCCTCTTGCTTGGCTCGACTGGCTGAACCGCCGTAAGGGCTTTACGCCGCGCGCTTTCACCGACAATGCCGAATCACGACCGGCCGAATCACGACCGGCCGAGTCCACGGACGCACCGATCGCGTCGGTGGACATCGACAGGTCTGCCGATCTCGAGAACGTTGCACGGCAACATCTCGACCAGTTCGTCGTCTCGCCGCCCTACAAAGCGTTGGCAAGACAGTCGTCGATCTCGATCCGCGGAGATGCCGGGGCCGGCATCCTGACCGTCGATCATCTGCGGGCCGCGCGGGTATTGCTGGGCTGGTCCATGTCCGATCTTGCCCTGAAAAGCGGATTGTCTCTCTCGACGATCAAGCGCGTCGAGCAGGAGCCGCTGAACGTGACGATGCAGAGCTATCGCCTGACCGTCGCCACTCTGCGGATTGGCGGCATACGCTTTCTCACGCTCGACGACGGCACGATCGCTGTGGCGAAAGCGACCGATCCCGTTCGCGACCGCACCGCGTGAGAATTGTTGGCCGACATGGCCTCCATGGAGGATCGGTCCATTGGTTCGACCTGCCCGCATGAACGGCCGAGCCGCCTCTCGGCCGGCCGCCCGTGGCGCCGCTACTCCGCCGCCTCGCCATAGGCATCCACAGGCGGGCAGGAACAGACGAGGTTGCGGTCGCCGTAGGCGTTGTCCACGCGGTTGATCGGCGGCCAGTACTTGTCCATCCGGAGACTTCCGGACGGGAAGCAGGCCGCCTCGCGGGAATAGGGCCGCTCCCAGGGTCCGATCAGATCCTGCACCGTGTGCGGCGCGTGTTTCAGCGGGTTGTTGGCCCGATCCATCCTCCCTTCCTCGATGGCACGGATCTCCTCGCGGATCGCCAGCATGGCGTCGCAGAACCGGTCGATCTCACCCTTGGTCTCGGATTCTGTCGGCTCGATCATCAGGGTGCCGGCCACCGGCCAGGACATGGTCGGCGGATGGAAGCCACAATCGATCAGGCGCTTGGCGATGTCCTCGACGCCGATCCCGGCCGATTTCTGGAAGGGCCGGACGTCGATGATGCATTCATGCGCCACGCGGCCCTGCGCTCCGGCATAGAGCACCGGATAGGCGCCCTTCAGCCGGCTCGCGATGTAATTGGCGTTGAGGATGGCGATGCGGGTCGCCTGCGTCAGGCCGCGCCCGCCCATGAGCAGGCAGTAGCTCCACGAGATCGGCAGGATCGAGGCCGAGCCGTAGGGAGCGGCCGAGACCGCACCTTCCTCGCCCGTCCGTGGGTCGGAGGGCAGGAACGGGATCAGGTGAGCCTTGACGCCGATCGGGCCCATGCCGGGGCCGCCGCCGCCATGCGGGATGCAGAAGGTCTTGTGCAGGTTGAGATGGCTGACATCGGCGCCGATATCGCCGGGGCGCGCCAGGCCAACCATGGCGTTGAGGTTGGCGCCGTCGAGATAGACCTGGCCGCCATGGGCATGGACGATGTCGCAGATCTCGCGGACCCGCACCTCGAACACCCCGTGCGTCGACGGATAGGTGATCATGCAGGCGGCGAGTTTTTCGGAATGCAGCTCGGCTTTCCGGCGGAAATCCTCCACATCGATGTTGCCGTGCTGATCCGCGCCGACCACGACGACGCTCATGCCGCACATCTGGGCCGAGGCCGGGTTGGTGCCGTGGGCGGAGGACGGGATCAGGCAGATTGTGCGATGCCCCTCCCCCCGCGAGAAGTGATAGGCGCGGATGGCGAGCAAGCCGGCATATTCGCCCTGCGCGCCGGAATTCGGCTGCATCGAGATCGCGTCGTAGCCGGTGATGGCGCAGAGTTTTTCGGAGAAGTCGCGCAGGAGTTCCTGGTAGCCCTCGGCTTGGTCGGCCGGCACGAAGGGGTGGATCTCCGCGAATTCCGGCCAGGAGATCGGCAGCATCTCGGCGGTGGCGTTGAGCTTCATCGTGCACGAGCCGAGCGGGATCATCGCCCGGTCCAGCGCCAGGTCGCGGTCGGCGAGGCGGCGCATGTAGCGCGTCATCTCGCTCTCGGCGCGGTTCATGTGGAAGATGGGGTGGGTCAGATAGGCGGAGGTGCGGAGATTCGCCTCCGGCAGGCGCTGGGCCGGCCAGGCGTCGTCGTAGGTCAGATGCTCTCCGCCGAAGGCACGCCATACCGCCTGGACGATGTCTGGCCGGGTTCGTTCGTCGACCGTGATGCCGATGCGGTCCGCGCCCACTTTCCGCAGGTTGACGCCGTTCTTCACCGCGTTCTGCAGGATCAGACCCTGGAAGGCGCCGACCTCTACGGTGATCGTGTCGAAGAAGGTCTTCGGCTCGACGGCGAAGCCGAGGGTTTCGAGGCCTTCGGCGAGGCGAACCGCGTCGCGATGGACCCGCGCGGCGATGGCCTTCAATCCGCGCGGCCCGTGGAACACCGCGTACATCCCGGCGATGACCGCGAGCAGCACCTGCGCGGTGCAGATGTTCGAGGTCGCCTTCTCGCGGCGGATATGCTGCTCGCGGGTCTGCAGGGAGAGACGGTAGGCGCGGTTTCCGCGGGCATCGACGGAGACGCCCACGAGACGGCCCGGCAGGGTGCGCTTGTGCGCATCGCGGGTGGAGAGGTAGGCCGCGTGCGGCCCGCCATAGCCCATCGGCACGCCGTAGCGCTGCATCGAGCCGATGGCGATGTCGGCGCCCATTTCGCCTGGAGGCTTGAGGAGGGTGAGCGCCAGCGGGTCGGCCGCCATCACCGCTACGGCCCCGGCCGCGTGCAGGCGGGCGATGATCTCGGAAACATCGTGGATGGCGCCGCAGACGCCGGGATACTGGAAGATCGCGCCGAAGACCTCAGCCGGATCGAGGTCCGTCGCCGGGTCGCCGACGACGATGGTCCAGCCGAGCGGCGCCGCGCGGGTCTTCAGGACGGCGATGGTCTGGGGCAGGCATTCCGCGTCGACGAAGAACGCCGTCTTGCCGTTGCCGGCGATGCGCGAGGCCATGCCCATGGCCTCCGCCGCGGCGGTCGCCTCGTCGAGGAGCGAGGCGTTGGCGATGTCGAGGCCGGTGAGATCGCAGACCAGGGTCTGGAAGTTCAGCAGCGCTTCGAGCCGGCCCTGGCTGATCTCCGGCTGGTAGGGCGAATAGGCCGTGTACCAGGCCGGATTCTCGAAGATGTTGCGCTGGATTGCCGGCGGCATCGTGGTGCCGTGATAGCCCTGCCCGATCAGCGAGACGAGGAGCCGGTTCTTGTCGGCGATGCCGCGCATGTGTTCCAGCACCCGGCGCTCGGTGAGGGACGTGCCGAAATCGATGCGTTCCGCCTGCCGGATGTCCGCCGGCAATGTCTCGTCGACGAGACCGTGCAACGTCGGCGCGCCGACCACGGCGAGCATGGCTTCGATCTCGCCGGCGGTCGGGCCGATATGGCGGCGGTTGGCGAAATCGTAGGGATCGTAGCGGTCGTTGGGCATGATGGGCCTCGGAGGTGCAATTGACGGCTGTGCGCGTCCCTCTTCCCTCTGCGGGAGAGGGTGGCCCGCGAATGCGGGTCGGGAGAAGGGAGCACCGGTTCCGGAGAGGTCGCCCCCTCTCCCGCCTGCTCCGCAGGCACCCTCTCCCGCAGAGGGGAGAGGGTGGATCGAGCGCTACTTCGTGAATTCAGCGTAGGCGGCCTCGTCCATCAGCCCGTCCAGGGCCGAGACGTCGTCGAGACGGACGCGGTAGAGCCAGCCGGCACCCTGCGGGTCGGTGCCGACGCTGGCCGGATCGGCGATTGCGGCCTCGTTGACCTCCGTCACCTCGCCCGAGATCGGCGCGAAGACGTCGGAGGCGGCCTTGACCGACTCGACCACCGCCGCCGCCTCACCCTTCACCAGCTTGGCGCCGACCTTGGGCAGTTCGACGAAGACGAGGTCTCCGAGCTGCTCGGCCGCATGGGTGGTGATGCCCACCGTGGCGACCTCGCCGTCGAGGGCCAGCCACTCGTGCTCGTCCGTGAATCTCAGCATGATGCGCTCCGAAGAATATGAGGATCTTGAAGGGGATCGAAGGTCGGGCTCAAACGCGCTTGAAGCGCGCCGGCACGAACGGAAGCGCCGCGACCGAGACCGGCAGGCGTCGGCCCCGCACCTCCGCGAAGAGGCGGGTACCGGGCTCGGACAGGGCGACGGGCACATAGCCCATGGCGATGGGCGCCTTGAGCCTTGGTGCGAAGCCGCCGGAGGTGACGCGGCCGATGCTTTCGCCGGCTTCCTCGGCAAAGAGCGCGGCGCCTCCGCGCACCGGTGTCGGTCCTTCCGGCAGCAGGCCGACGCGCCGCGATGCGGGACCGTCAACGATCTCCGCGAGGATGCGCTCGGCGCCGGGAAACCCTCCCGCCCGCGCGCCGCCCTTGCGACGGACCGGCTGGATCGCCCAGGTCAGACCCGCTTCCACCGGGCTGGTGCCGGGATCGATGTCGGCGCCGTGCAAGCACAGGCCGGCCTCCAGTCGCAGGGAATCGCGGGCACCGAGGCCCACCGGCTCCACGTCCCCGTCCTGCAGCAGGGCTTCGGCCACGGCATCCGTCGCCTCTTCGGGGAGCGAGATCTCGAACCCGTCCTCGCCGGTATAGCCGGAGCGGCTGACGATGGCGGAGGCTCCGAGGATGTCGACGACCCGCACGTCGAGGAAGCGCATCCCGGCGGTCTCAGGAGCGAACCGCGCCAGGGCGTGCTCCGCCAGCGGTCCCTGGAGGGCGAGGAGCGCGCGGGGCAGCACCGTGATCTCGCACAGGCCGGTGAGATGGGCGCGGAGATAGGCCTCGTCGGCCACCTTGTTCGCGGCGTTGACGACGAGGATCAGGCTGTCGTCGAGCCGCGCGACCATGAGATCGTCAAGGATGCCGCCGGCCTCATCGGTGAGGAAGCCGTAGCGCTGCCGGCCCGGTGCCAGCCCCAGTACATCGATGGGAAGGAGCGTTTCGAGGGCACAAGCGAGCTCCGCCATGCCGCCAGGGCCTGCCCTCAGCCGGATCTGGCCCATATGCGACACGTCGAACAGACCCGCGGCCTTGCGGGTATGAAGATGTTCGGCGATCAGGCCGGCCGGATAATGCAGCGGAAGGGCGTAGCCCGCGAATGGCACCATGCGCGCGCCATGGCGCAGGTGGAGCGCGTGAAGCGGCGTGCTGGAAGCGTCGAGCGGCATCTGGTCGTCCCATGACAGAGTGTCCCCGGACACTCGATCGAGTGGTCCGGTTGCCCCCATCTGTCACGGTTACCTGAGAGCTTCTCCCGACCCGCGAGGGGACCGGGATTTCTCCTTCGGTGGGCACCGCGAAGGCGCCTCTCTCCAGATTGTCAAAACGATACGGTGATTGTGCCTGAGAGTTTCCGGGGGTGGTTGCTCCGTCGGCGCCATGACAGTCCAGGACGTGAAGGTCTCGGACGTGTCTGGGCTCTCCCGCATCGTCATTTGCTGACCGTCACAAGGTGTCACGTCGGCCGGGGTGGCGCAAGGCTGCGGGTTTCAAAGGCACGATTCTGTGTCGCACCCGACAGTCGCGGGAGCACGCGGAACCGGCGGGACTCGTCGCGGATTCGCCCGATATGACCATCGCATCCGGGCACGACCTCGCTGGCCCTCGCCCCCGGCAGACCAAGCGTTCCGCTTCCCTCGCCGACGCGAGTCTGACGGACAAGGCGCTGGAGGTCCACCATCGGCTCTGCCCGGTCTACGGCTGTCCGATCCCCTATTTCCACAGCCTCGACCCCTTGAGCGAGCTCGTCTCCTCGCTCCTCTCCCACCGCACCCGGAACGCGGATTCCGGCCGTGCCTTCAAGGCCCTGCGGGCGCGTTTCCCGGACTGGGCCGAGGTCGTCGAGGCTCGGGTGGAGGAGATCGAGGCGACGATTTCCGGCGTGACTTGGCCCGAACTGAAGGCGCCGCGTATCCGGGCGGTCCTCGCCGCAGTTGCCGAACGCCACGGCTCGCTGTCCCTCAACTTCCTCCGGGATATGGAGGTGGATACGGCGCGCGCCTGGCTCGAGGCGATCCCCGGGATCGGGCCGAAGACCAGCGCGGCGGTGCTCTCGTTCAGCATCCTGCGGATGGCGGCGCTTCCCGTCGACAGCCACCATCATCGTGTCGCGCAGCGCACCGGCCTCATCGGCGCGAAGGTCGATGTCGGTCCGTCGCACCCGATCCTGCGGGCGCAATTGCCCGCGGATTGGAGCGCGCAGGCTCTCTACGACAACCACGAAATCCTGATGCTGCACGGACAGGCCGTGTGCCATCACCGCAATCCCGCCTGCGGGCGCTGCGTGTTGCTCGATCTGTGCCCCACCGGGCAGAAACGGGAGCGGAGTTAGCTTGGGCAGGAGCGGGAGGATGCCCTCGCGGCGCAGCGGATCGTCCTCGGCGGAGCTACCGCTTCGCGGCTCCGTACACCGCGCTTCGCTCCCGCTTTCCGACCGCCACCACCGTCACTGTGATCTCGGTGTCGTCGACGCGGTAAACCAGCCGATAGCCTGACGCCCTTAGCTCGATCTTGTAGCAATCCTTCAGGTCAGCATCGCGGAGCTTGTCCGCTTCGACCCTCGGGGTCAGCAGACGCTCCGCCAACTTCTTCTTGAACTGGGCCCGGAGCGTCTCGCCGAGCTTGTGCCACTCCTTGAGCGCGGACGGCAGGAACTGAAGCTCAAAGGGCATCCAGAGTGACCCGCACGGGCACTTCCCCGGCGCGGGCTTTCACGATCGCCGCCAGCACGTCGTCGTCGATGGCTTCCATCATGGCCTCGAAGGTCTCCGGTGGGACCATGTAGCCCATGACGCGGTTGTGGTTCAGGATCGCCACGGGCGCTCCGTCGGCACGGTTCATCACCGATGTCGGACTCTTCTTCAACTCCGACACGCTCACGGCCACATCGGCCATGACACTTTGCAGCTGAGCTTCCATTCACCACCTCACCGCCTCCCTGGGACGGTCGAGGCGATCATAATACAATACCAAATTCCGTACACGAATTCGATTTTTTTGGTGTTCGTTGCGGCCTTTGCCGACATGTCAAGGACCTTGACCGCCTTTGGTGAGCCGTTCAGAACGCAAGCGCCGGTAGCCCAATCCGAGCGCCGCCTTCTTCCTCGCCATCACGCATAGGGACCACGCGCGATGACCGCGTTCACAGAACTCGTGTTCTCGGGCGTCCAGCCCACGGGCAACCTGCATCTCGGCAATTATCTCGGTGCCATCAAGCGCTTCGTGGAAATGCAGGAGCGCGACGCGCAGTGCCTCTACTGCGTCGTCGACATGCACGCGATCACGCTGTGGCAGGACCCGGCTGCGCTGAAGGGCCAGATCCGCGAGGTCACGGCCGCGTTCCTCGCCGCCGGCATCGACCCGAAGCGGAGCATCGTCTTCAACCAGAGCCAGGTGGCGGCGCATGCCGAGCTCGCCTGGATCTTCAACTGCGTCGCCCGCCTCGGCTGGCTCAACCGCATGACCCAGTTCAAGGACAAGGCCGGCAAGGACCGCGAGAACGCCTCGATCGGGCTCTACGCCTATCCGGTGCTGATGGCCGCCGACATCCTGGCCTATCGCGCCACCCACGTGCCGGTGGGCGAGGACCAGAAGCAGCACCTCGAACTGACCCGCGACATCGCCCAGAAGTTCAACAACGACTTCGCGGGGTCGATCGCGGCCCATGGTTTCGATGACGGCGCCGGCTTCTTCCCCATCACCGAACCGCTGATCGGCGGCCCTGCCGCCCGTGTCATGTCGCTTCGCGACGGCACCAAGAAGATGTCGAAATCGGACGCGTCCGACAATTCGCGCATCAACCTCACCGACGAGGCGGATGCCATCGCCAACAAGGTGCGCAAGGCCAAGACCGACCCTGAGCCCTTGCCCTCCGAGATCGCGGGTCTCGCCGGACGTCCCGAGGCCGACAACCTGGTCGGCATCTTCGCGGCGCTGAAGGGCGTGACGCGTGACGACGTGCTCGCCGATTACGGCGGCGCGCAGTTCTCGGCCTTCAAGGGCGCCCTGGTGGAACTGGCGGTGGAGGTCCTGGCGCCGATCGGCTCCGAGATGAAGCGCCTCGTGGGCGATACGGACTACATCGATTCCGTCCTCGCCGACGGCTCCGAGCGGGCCGAGGCCATCGCGGCTCCCACCCTCGACGCGGTCAAGGACATCGTCGGCTTCGTCCGCCGCGGGCCGCGGTTGCGGACGGTATCGTGAGGGACCCCGCGCGCGTCGGCGAGACGCGTGCGGATCGACGATGACTTATAGGACGCCGGGGCGATCATTCGCCGGTCCCCCGCGATAGGGGAAACCCACGATGGCCGATTGGAACCCCGCCCTCTACACCCGCTTCGAGGACGAGCGCACCCGTCCGGCGGCCGAGCTCTTGGCCCGTGTGCCTCTCGAAGCCCCACGCCTTGTCTACGATCTCGGCTGCGGGCCCGGCAATTCCACCGCGCTCATCGCCGCGCGCTTTCCCAAGGCGGAGGTGATCGGCCTCGACACCTCGCCGGCGATGCTGGAGCGTGCGCGCAGTCGCTTGCCCGGCCTTGCCTTCGCGCTGGCCGATGCGGCGACCTGGATCCCCGAGCGGGCGCCTGACATGATCTACGCCAATGCCGTGCTGCAATGGCTGCCCGACCATCCGGTGCTCCTGCCTCGGCTCCTCGGCCTTCTGGCACCCGGCGGCGTGCTCGCCGTGCAGATGCCCGACAACCTTGCCGAGCCCTCGCACCGCCTGATGCGCGAAGTCGCCGGTGCCGATCCCTGGGCCGGGGCCATCGGCGACCCGGCCGTGGCTGGGCGGCTCGGGCGGATGCTGGATCCGGCCGGCTATTACGACCTGCTGGCGCCGCTCGCCGCCGAGGTGGATGTCTGGCGCACCGCCTACCACCACCCGATGGCGGATACCGCCGCCATCGTCGAGTGGGTCAGGGCCACCGGGCTCCGGCCCTTCCTCGACCCGCTGGACTCCGAGGACACGGCCGCGTTCCTCGCCGCCTATGCGACGGCGATTGATGCCGCTTATCCGCCCCGTGCCGGGGGGCGACGCCTCCTCGCCTTCCCGCGGGTCTTCATCGTCGCCCGCCGGGCGGACTAAGCAGGTTCGCAAAAGTGGTCGCCGGTTCTGCGTCCTAAAACCTGCGATACTTCACGGGCCTAAGCGAGGTGAAGCGTTGGCTTGCCACGCGAACCTGCTTAGTGCACCGCCCCGGATGCGATGGCCGGGACTGTGGTCGGCCGGGCTTCAGCTCTCGCCGCGCGCTACCCGTGCCTCGTATTCCGGCAGGGCGAGCTGGCCTTCCTTCTCGACCCTCGCCTTGTCCTCGTCCGAGATCACGTCGCCGACCATGTCGAGGCGCTTCCACAGGGCCAGCGGCGTCTCCTTGTCGGGGGTCGGCACGTACCTGTTCTGCGCCACCTTCTGGTACTTGTGGATGTAGCGCGGGCAATTGACCCAGGCCTTCGTCACCTCGATCTTCACGAGATACTTGGCCTCGGTGTATTCGGCCATCAGCGGATCGTCGCGCAGCATCCGGGCATGGCCCTGGACGCGGACCCGGTGCGGGGTCTCGAAATCGATGAACAGCAGACCGACCTTGGACTGACCCTCGATATTGCCCATCGAGTACCACATGCCGTTGCCGTCGAAGCCGGGGAAAACGAGCGTGTTGTCGTCCACCACCTTCACGAAGCCGGGGCTGCCGCCCTTGTATGAGACGGTCGGCATGCCGTCCGGATCGACGGTGGAGAGGAAGAACATGTCTCGGCTGCCGATGAAGGTGGCCTCGTTCTCGCCGATCCGCTCCTGGACCCAGCCTGTATCCAGGCGCTCGGCGAGCTTGACGGTGTTGTACTCCTCCTGCAGCGCGCGATGCGCGTCATAGTAGAGCGATGCCATGGTGGTCCTCCGCTTTTCGGCCGCTCTCGAGGTGGGCGGCCGTTGCCGTGCATGATCGTGGGAAAGCTGTCCGAGTTCAACAGGCGCCCGACGCGGCGATCGGCTCGGTGAGGCACGCGCGTCGGCGATCCGAGCACGAAAAAGCCGGCGCCGCTTTCGCGACGCCGGCATCTTCCGCAATCGGAGGCCGAGCGAAGCCGGCCTCCCAATCGCAAATTAATTCTTGGCTTTGTCGACGAGGGCCTTCTCGGAGATCCAAGGCATCATGCCGCGCAGCTTGGCGCCGACTTCCTCGATCGGGTGGGCGGCGAGCTTGGCGCGGGTGGCCTTGAACGAGGTCTGGCCGACCTTGTTCTCCAGCATCCAGTCGCGGGTGAACTTGCCCGACTGGATGTCGTTGAGGACGCGCTTCATCTCGGCCTTGGTCTCCGGCGTCACGATGCGCGGGCCGGTGACGTACTCGCCGTACTCGGCGGTGTTCGAGATCGAGTAGTTCATGTTGGCGATGCCGCCCTCGTAGATGAGGTCGACGATGAGCTTCACCTCGTGCAGGCACTCGAAATAGGCCATCTCGGGGGCGTAGCCGCCCTCGACGAGGGTCTCAAAGCCGGCCTTGATGAGCTCGACGAGGCCGCCGCAGAGCACGGCCTGCTCGCCGAACAGGTCGGTCTCGCACTCTTCCTTGAAGGTGGTCTCGATGATGCCGGCGCGGCCGCCGCCATTGGCCGAAGCGTAGGACAGGCCGAGGTCGTGGGCGTTGCCGGACGCGTCCTGGGCAATGGCGATCAGGGTCGGCACGCCGCCGCCCTTGAGGTACTCGCCGCGCACGGTGTGGCCGGGGCCCTTCGGAGCGACCATGAGCACGTCGAGATCCGCTCTCGGCTCGATCAGGTTGAAGTGGACGTTGAGGCCGTGCGCGAACAGGAGGGCGGCACCCTGCTTCATGTTCGGCTCGAGCGATTCCTTGTAGATGTCGCCCTGCAACTCGTCGGGGGTGAGCATCATGACGACGTCGGCCTGCTTTGCGGCGTCGGCGACGTTCATCACCGTGAAGCCCTCGTGCTCCGCCTTCTTGGCGGTGGCCGAACCCTCGCGCAGGGCGATGACGATGCCCTTCACGCCCGAATCGCGCAGGTTGAGCGCATGGGCATGGCCCTGGCTGCCGTAGCCGACGATGACGACCTTCTTGCCCTTGATCAGGTTGAGGTCGGCGTCACGATCGTAATAGACCCGCATGGCGGTACCTTCTCTTATGTTTAGACATGAGTGCGCCCCGGCGCCCTCATCTGAAACGACATCCGCGCGGCCGTGCGATGGCCGGCTTTTAGCGGGGTGATCCCCTTGACGAAAGGGGCAATTGCCTCGTCGGCGATTCAGGCCGGGAGCTGAAGGCCCTCGCGGGCGAAGACGGTCTTTACCGCGGGGCGCTCCGCCATGGCGCGGGCATGAGCTGTCCAGTGCGGAAATCGCTCCGCCATGTCGAACCCGAGGGCCGGGCTACGGCCCCAGGTCCAGAACAGCAGCAGGTAGGGGTCGACGACGCTGTAGCGCTCGCCGAGCGCCCAGCCGCCATTCGAGAGCCGCACGTCGGTCATGGTGAAGAGGTCGCCGCAGGTATCCGCCCCCTTGGCGCGGATGGCGGGGAAAGCCTCCTCGTCGGTGGTGTAGCGCTCGGGTCGGCGGACATGCGCGTAGGCGATGTGGTGGCCGGTCGCCATCCAGGCGAGCCATTCCTCGGCCTGTGCCTGCTGGCGCGGCGCCTCGGGCCACAGCCCGGCCTCCGGATGGAGCCGTGCGACGTGGCGCAGGATCGCGGTGTTCTCCGTGAGGACCCAATCCTCCTCGACCAAAGCCGGCACGCGGCCGCGCTCGTTGAGGGCGAGGTAGTCGGGTGCGCGCTGGTCGCCCTTGGCGAGGTCGAGCCGAACGGTCTCGTAGGTCGCGCCGGTTTCTTCCAGGGCGATGTGAGAGGCGAGCGAGCAGGCGCCGGGGGCGTAGTAGAGGGTTGTCATGGAGACGGGGAACCGTTCGGGGTCATGCCGATCAGTGTCGCGAGTCTGCTGCGAACCTCGGCGAGGATGACGTCTGGGACAAAACCGAGGGAGCGAAGGATGCGCGTATCCCAGTCGATCGAGCGGACCTGATCGACCAGGACTGCCCCATCAACCGGCAGGCCCGGCGGCAGCAGGACCTTCGTCGGCCACGGATTGAGGTTGCGGGTGATCGGGCAGACGATCACTCTTGGGGCCAGCAGATGCATCTGGTCGTTTGAGATGACGAGAGCGGGCCGACGGCCGTTCTGCTCGGTGCCGCGCACCGGCTCCAGATCGACCAGCAGGATTTCGCCCGGACGGCGGGACCGCTCAGTACGGATCATCGTCATTGATGATCTCGGAGCCGACGTCAGGCCCCCAATCGACCGTCGCAGGTTCGAAGTCGGGACCGAGACGCTGCGCTTCCGCAATCATCTCCGCCATCGTGAAGACCGGAAAGCCATTCACGAAGCGACGCGCCGGGCTGGACGCTGCGTCTCCTGCTTCCCGCGACGCGAGGAGTTTCGGAAGCACTTCGACGATCTGACCTTCCGCCAAGCCGAGGGTCCGGACGTCATCGGCCGACAATCGAACCGTATAGCCCGGTCCCTCTCGCTCCAGCTTCGCTTCCATCGCCCGCCTCCGTCTCAGACCTCCAATCATAGCGTGATCCCGCGAAAAAGCTTCACATCGCCTCCGACCCGCGGCCCATGGCGGCGATCCCCGTGCGGGAGATCTCCACGAGGCCGATCACCGTCATCAGGCTGATGAAGCGGTCGATCTCCTCGGTGGTGCCGGTCACCTCGAAGACGAAGGAGTTGAGGGTGGCGTCGAGGGTCTTGGCGCCGAAGGCAGCGGCCAGGGTGAGCGACTCGGTGCGGTGTTCGCCGGTGCCGGCCACCTTCACGAGGCAGAGCTCCCGCTCCAGGGAACGGCCCTGGAGGGTCAGGTCGACGACGCGGTGGACCGGCACGAGCCGGTCGAGCTGCGCCTTGATCTGCTGGATCACCGCATCGGTGCCGGTGGTGACGATGGTGATGCGCGAGATGTGGCGCGCCACCTCGGTCTCCGACACCGTCAGGCTCTCGATATTGTAGCCGCGCCCCGAGAACATCCCCGCGATTCGCGCGAGGACGCCCGGCTCGTTGTCGACGATGACCGCGAGCGTGTGCCGGTTGATGGGCTCGACCCTGCCGGCATCGGGGTAGTGTGTGTTCATGGCGTTCATGGACCTGTCTCCTCCGTGCCGCCGGTCAGACCAGCATCTTGCCTTCCTCGGAGATCACGTCGCCGAGGTCCATTCCGGTCTCGCCGAGATAGTCGGAGAGCAGCATCTCGTTATGCGCCTTGCCCGACGGGATCATCGGGAAGCAGTTCTCGGTCTTGTCCACGATGCAATCGAAGATGACCGGGCCGTCATGGGCCAGCATCTCGGCGATCGCCCCGTCGAGTTCGCCGGGCTTGTCGCAACGCATGCCCTTGGCGCCGTAGGCCTCTGCCAGCTTGACGAAGTCCGGCAGGCTCTCGGAATAGCTCTGCGAGTAGCGCGACCCGTGCAGCAACTCCTGCCACTGGCGCACCATGCCCATATACTCGTTGTTCAGGATGAAGATCTTGACCGGCAGGCGATACTGCACGGCCGTCGACATCTCCTGGATGTTCATCAGGATCGAGGCTTCGCCGGCGATGTCGATGACGAGCCCGTCGGGATGGGCGAGCTGCGTACCGATGGCCGCGGGCAGGCCGTAGCCCATGGTGCCGAGGCCGCCGGAGCTCATCCAGCGGTTCGGCTCGTCGAACTTGAAGTACTGCGCCGCCCACATCTGGTGCTGGCCGACCTCGGTGGTGACGTAGGTCTCGCGGCCCTTGCAGGCCTCGTAGAGCCGCTGCACCGCGTATTGCGGCTTGATGATCGTGCCAGACGGCCAGTAGGCGAGGCAGTCGCGCGCCTTCCAGGTGCGGATCTTGGCCATCCACTCGTCGAACCGGCCCGTGTCGGGCTGCTTCGGCAGGGATTTCCAGGCCGCCAGCATGTCTTCCAGCACCGAGCCGCAATCGCCGACGATGCCGACATCGACCTTCACTACCTTGTTGATCGAGGAGGCGTCGACGTCGATGTGGATCTTCTTCGAGAACGGCGAGAACGCGTCGAGACGGCCGGTGATGCGGTCGTCGAAGCGTGCGCCGACGCAGATCATCACGTCGCATTCGTGCATGGCGAGGTTGGCCTCGTAGGTCCCGTGCATGCCGAGCATGCCGAGGAACTGCGGGTTAGAGGCCGGGAAGGCGCCGAGACCCATCAGCGTCGAGGTGACCGGGAAGCCGGTCACTTCAGCCAATTGCCGCAGCAGTGCCGAGGCGTGCGGGCCGGAATTGATGACGCCGCCGCCGGTGTAGAAGATCGGACGGCGGGCATTCGCCATCAGCTCCACGGCGGATCGGATCGCCTGCGCATCGCCCTTGAAGGCGGGGCGGTAGGTCTTGTGGCCGTTCCGGGTGGGGCGTTCGTAGATCCCGCTCGCGAACTGGATGTCCTTCGGCAGATCGACGACGACGGGGCCCGGTCGTCCGTTCGAGGCGACGAAGAAGGCCTCGTGCAGGATGCGCGGCAGGTCGTCGATCGATTTGACCAGGTAATTGTGCTTCGTGCAGTGGCGCGTGATGCCGACCGTGTCGCATTCCTGGAACGCGTCGGTGCCAATGAGATGCGTCGGGACCTGGCCGGTGATGCAGACGAGCGGGATGGAATCCAGCATCGCATCGGTCAACCCGGTGACGATGTTGGTGGCGCCGGGGCCGGAGGTGACGAGGACGCAGCCGACCTTGCCCGACGAGCGGGCATAGCCCTCGGCCGCATGGACCGCGCCCTGCTCGTGGCGGACGAGGACGTGCTTCAATTCTTCCTGATGGAAGAGGGCATCGTAGATCGGCAGCACCGCGCCGCCCGGATACCCGAACAGCGTATCGACACCCTGATCCCGGAACGCCCGGATGACCATTTCGGCCCCGGTCATGACCTCGCCGCTCATCGTCCTGCTCCTCAAAACCCGGTTGAACCCAGCGTCAAACGTCTCGTCGCGGCAACAAAAAAGGGCCCCGAAGGACCCTGCAAGCGCCACCATCCGGATCGCGGCCCCTGTATCAGGGCCGCCCGGTCAGTGGCGCTTCCGTTACGATAAGGATGACTCGCATGGAGATATCGAAACCTTTTCCTTCGCCGAAGAGGCGAATCGGAACTCGTGTCGGGTTGTTTAGAGATAAGAGGTGGGGCGGTCAACGTCATCCGACGCAAGATAGTGCCGCAGAACGGTGCCGGTCGCATCGGGGCGAGATCCAGGCTCGTGCATCCTGTCCGTTAGCGTTCACACGCCTAAGGTCCCGGGCCGAGTCTCATGGGCGTCGGCGGTCGGGCTTTCGGCGGAGGCTTGGAACGAGCCAGCGGCACACCACGTCGCCAGTGCCGTGCCCGCCGGAGCCGACTCTCCCACGCCGGACGACATCTGCCGGCGCGTCGATGGGGCGCTCGACCGCGCCAAGAGTGCCGGCCGGAACCGCACATGCCTGCGCCGTGCCTGACGCCGGGGGCAGCCTGCAGGCCGTCCTCCGACCGGTCGAGACCTGACCGTCGGCGGGACCCGCGGACGCCGTGACGCTGCAGGACGCCGCAACTCGTCCATACGGGGAACCCGAATCCATTTGCGCCGCTTTGCAGCGTCGTCCTATCTGACGATGCTGCCCTCCTCCGCCTGCCGGGACCGATGCCCTGACCGCGACAACGGCCTTTCTGATCCTCGACGTGGCGGGTGCCGCCTGCGCCCTGAACCGGACCTGCGTGAGCGAGGTGCTGCCTCTGCCCCGGCTGCACCAGCGGCCTACGGCGGGAGGCTTCCTCGCCGGCTTCCTCAACCTCGGTGGTACAGCGCTGCCGGTGATCGACCTCGCCAGACTCCTCGGATTGACGAGTACGGCCCCCGATCCCCACGCCGTGAACCGGCACCTCGTTCTCGACGCGCGGCGCTCCACCGCTTTCCTGGTCGATCGGGCCGAGGATCTCGTGGTCGTCCCCGATTCCGATATCCGCCCAGTGGAGCGGGACAGCACGCTCAATGGCTGCGTGGAGGCCGAATTCGAGCGGGAACGGAGCATCGTCCACGTGCTGAGCCCGTCCCGACTCCTCAGCGAGGAGGAACGCGCGCGTCTCGCCGCTCTCACCCGCACGGCTTCCGAGCGACTGGCGGCCCTCGACGCGACGACGGACCCGTGAGTGACCCCATGAGCGGATCTCCCGGGCCGAGGCCACGTCCGGCGAAGGTCGGCCCCGATCGCGATCCCGCCTTTGCCGCTCTGAAGGCGAAGGTGATCGCCCGCACCGGGCACCACTATTATGCCGACAAGGACGACCTGCTGTTCGATCGGCTGCGCAAGCGCTTCAAGGCCTGCCGTCTAGCGGATTCGGCCGCCTATCTCGCCCATCTGGACGCGGAAGCGACCGGCTCCTCGGAATGGGCCGCGCTTGAGGCCGAGATCACCATCGGGGAGACGTTCTTCTTCCGCTACGCCGAGCAGTTCGCCGCCCTGCGCGGCACCATCCTGCCCGGCCTCATCGCGGCGCGATCCGAGGTGAAGTCCCTGCGGATCTGGAGCGCGGGCTGTTCGACCGGGGCCGAGCCCTATTCCATCGCCATCCTGCTCCACGAATTGCTCGGCGACGCCCTGCCGCAATGGCGGATCGCCATCACCGGCACGGACATCAGCACCGAAGCCCTGGCGACGGCGCGGGCGGCCGTGTTCGGCCGCTGGGCCCTGCGGACCCTGCCGCCCGAGGAGCACGCCCGCTACTTCGTCCTCGGTCCCGCCGTGCCCGGTGTCGCGCGCGAGGGCAGTTTTACCCTGCGCCCGGAATTCCGCAGGATGGTCCGGTTCGAGCAGGGCAACCTGATGAGCCTCCTCGACGGGACGGCGCCTCCGCACTTCACCGAGTTCGACCTCATTCTCTGCCGCAACGTCCTGATCTATTTCCAGGCCGATTCCGTCCTCGGCATCGTGCGTGGCCTCGGTCGCCGGTTGACGCCGGACGGCTGGCTGCTCATCGGCCATGCCGAGCCGAACCCGGCCTTTTCCGGCATCCTGCGGGCGATGAACCTGCCGGGTACCGTGGCCTACCGCCCTCGGTGTGCCGAGGTCCTTGCCGAAGCGTCGCCCGCGCAGCCGGTGGTTCCCTCACCCGGCCCGGAATGGGCCATTCCGGTTCTCGATCCGGTTCCCCACGAGCCGATCCCGCCCGCTCCCTTCGAATGCGCCCTGCCCCCAGCGGAGCCCGTCGAGACCGAGGACCCCGAAGCGGTGCTCGATGCCGTGCGTGCCATGGCGGATTCCGGCCGGATCGCCGAAGGCTGGCGCCTGGTGCGCGGGGCGCTTCTCGCGACGCCCACGGACGCCCGGCTGCACTACTACGACGGGCTCCTCGCCTACGGACTGGGACGTGAGGCCGAAGCCGAGCGGGCCTTGCGCGGAGCGCTCTATCTCGACCGGACCTTCGTGATGGCGCATTACCAGCTCGGCCTGCTGCTCGGGGCCCTCGGCCGGCAGGCGGAGGCCGACCGGGCCCTCGACAACGCCATCCATTTCGGCCGCGCCCAGCCGACGGATGCCCGCGTCGCCGAAGGCGACGGCCTGACCGCCGGGCAACTGGTGGAAAGCGCCGATATCGCCCGCATGCGCATGAGGAACTCCGCATCGTGATCGAACCGCCCGCCGGATCCGCCGAGGTCGAGCCACGGATATCCGCCCTCCTCGCCGAGCGCACCGCCGCCCTGGCCCGCCGCGGAACGAAGGGCACCGATTCCGTCTCGAGGACGCCGTTCCTCGTCTGTCTTTCCGGGGCGGACCGCTACGGTCTGCCGCTGACGGCCGTCGCTCAGGTGGTGCCGGCTCGCGCCTGCACGCCTGTGCCCGGAGCACCGCCGGAGTTTCTCGGCCTCATCGCCCTTTCCGGCCGTGTCGTCAGCGTTCTCAGTCTCGCCGGGGCTCTCGGGCGACCGATGCCGCCGGGCGCCGTCGATTCCACGGGGCATATCCTCGTCCTTCGCGGCGGCATCGCGTCCTTGGCCCTCGCCGTCGACCGGGTCCTGGCCGTCGAGGATGTGGACGGCGCGCTCGTTGCCGACGCGCAGCATCTCGGCGGCTTGGGTGCGGATGCGGTTTCGGGCTATGCACCGGGTGCCGGCCAGGAGGCCGCCCTCGAGGGCGGTGACGCCGGCTTCGTCGTGATCGATCTGCCGCGTCTCCTGCGGCGATACCTGCCTCAAAGCTGACGGCCAGGCTCTCACGAGCCTTCGTCGTCGAGCGGTTTCGGAGCGTCGCCCAGAGTGTCGATCTCGATCGGAAAACGGATACTTCTCGGCTTCGTCACCGTCACCCTGGTGATGGTGGGGCTGGGCGTCTACGCGCTCGGCCAGATCGGGGCGGTTCGTGACAACACCACGATGATCGTCACGCGCGACCTGACCATCGCGCGCAAGCTCGATGATCTCGGCAACAAGTCGCGCGATCTCGGCAATCTTCGCCGCAACGGGGTCGTCGCCGCGCTGATGCGCAACCGCCCCGATGCCGAGATCGCCGCGATCATCGACATCTGGCGCCGGGTGGCGTCCGAATCCGAGGCGATCCTCGTCGACATCATCCGCACCGCCGATGGCTATTCTGCCACGGCCCCGTCGCCCGAGCGCGCCGCGATCTGGAAGAGGCTCGGCGAATCCGCCACCTCGGGCGCCGCCGATTTCCGGAAGTTGCGCACCGCCAGCGACGTGCAGCTCGCTGCCATCTCGGCCAAGGACGTCGATGGGGTGGAAGCCCGCAACGACGATCTCAACCGCCTCCAGGACGAGTTCCTGCGTGATCTCGACCGCACCCGCGACGTGCTCGACCAGGGGATCGATGCGGGCCAGCGTCGCTCCACCGACATCTACGAGCGCAGCCTCCTCTCCATCGTGCTGATCGTCGGTCTCTGCGTACTCCTGAGCATGATCGTCACGAGCCTCATCCGCCGTGGTGTGGTCAAACCCCTCGAAGAGGTCATGGCCTTCGCCGAGCAGGTGGGCTCGGGCGACCTGACGCGGACCCTTCCGCGGACCGGCGGCGACGAGATCGGCCGCCTCGCGGCGACCCTGAACGCGATGGTCTCCGGCCTCGCCGACCTCGCGCGCACCAACCGTGCCGCCACCGCCGATCTCAATGCCGCTGCCGCCGAGATCCGCGCCTCCGCCCAGGAGCAGGCCGCCAGCGTCGAGGAGCAGTTCGCGGCCGTGCAGGAGACCGCCGCCACGGTGGACGAGATCACCCATTCGGGCGCGCAGATCGGCAAGCGCGCCAGCGAGGTCATCGCCACCGCTCAATCCACCGCTCAGATTTCGCGGGCGGGCCTGCGGGCCGTGGCCGATACGGCCAAGGCCATGGATTCCATCCGCGAGCAGGCCGAGGCGGTCGCCGGCAACATCGTATCGCTCAGCGAGAAGACCCAGGCGATCGGCGAGATCATCACCACCGTCAACGACATCTCGGAGCGTACCCACCTCCTGGCCCTCAACGCGGCGATCGAGGCGGCGGCGGCGGGCGAGAGCGGCCGGAGCTTCGCCGTCGTCGCCTCGGAGATGAAGCTGCTCGCCGATCAGGCCAAGGCGGCGACCGCTCAGGTGCGCACCATCCTCTCGGAGATCCAGCGGGGCATCAACACCTCGGTCATGCTCACCGAGGAGGCGGTGAAGCGTACCGGTACCGGGAAGGCCCGCTCGGACACGACCCAGCGGACCATCGAGGAGATCACCGCCAAGGTGGAGGAGAGCGTCCAGACCTTCCAGCAGATCGTCGCCTCCACCAACCAGCAGCAGCTCGGGATCGAGCAGGTGATGGGTGCCCTCCAGAACATCCGGCAGGCGAGCCAGCAGACCGCCGCCGGAACGCGCGAGGTCGAGGCGGCCTCGGCCAATCTCACGGAACTCGCCCAGGCGCTCCTCACCCTCGCCGATCGATACCGACATTGACGGGAGCCTGACCGAGCAGCCGAGACATGGACATCCGCCAGCAGCTCCTCGCGGCCTTCGAGGTCGAGCATCGCGAGCATATCGACGCGATCCGCGCGGCCTTGGCCGGTGTCGCCGAGGACGTGCCGCCCGACTGGAACGACGTGTTCCGCCGGGCTCACAGCCTCAAGGGTGCCTCGCGGGCCGTCGACCTGCCGAAGGTCGAGGCGGTGGCGCATCGGCTCGAGACCCTCTTCGAGCGAATCGTCGCCGGTGACGCCGCCCTCGATCGCGAGGCGACGGGGGCGGTCGACCTCGCTCTCGACCGGATCGAGGCTCATGTGGCGGCCTTGAAGGGCGAGGCCGACCCGCCGATGCCGCCCGATGCCCTCGCCGCCCTGGACCGCTGCCTTGCCGGCCCCTCCCGGCCTCCGGCCGATGTCCCCGTCTCTCCCGTCGAAGCCACGCCGTTGCGGCCCCAGCCCCCGGCGGACGGAA
Organism: Methylobacterium marchantiae; assembly: GCF_022179405.1. Classification (GTDB taxonomy): domain Bacteria; phylum Pseudomonadota; class Alphaproteobacteria; order Rhizobiales; family Beijerinckiaceae; genus Methylobacterium; species Methylobacterium marchantiae. The sequence goes on along the minus strand of NZ_BPQT01000010.1, from coordinate 23,063 downwards.
TGTCCGCAAGGTCGTCTCAGCCCAAGTCGCCGCCGAGCCAAGGCGAAATGATTGCGGAGTCGGGATCGCTGTTGCGCGTGCCGGCCGATGCCGTGGAGGCGCTGACACGCGCCTCGCACGAGCTCACGAGTGCGCTCGGTGCGGAATCGGTGATGGCGGAGGGTCTCGCGAGGCTCCGGCGAGACGCGGCGGCCCTCGGTCGTCGGGCGGAGACCCTTCGCGCGGGTAAGGACCGCCCCGGATCGATCCGGCCTCGGCGCCCCGACGGGGAGGAGGAGACGTCCGCCCTCGATGCCATGAAGGCGGAGCTGCGCGGCTTCGAGACGGCGCTCCTCGCTCTGTCGCGAGACGCTGCTCTGCTGGCCCAGACCCGTACCGGCGCCATCGCCGCGGCCGATGCCGCCTCGGCCCGGATCGGACGGGAAGCCGAGCGCCTGGCCCTGGTGCCGGCGGAGACGGTGTTCGGTGCGTTCCCGCGTGCATTGCGCGACATGGCCCGCGAGGCCGGCCGCGAGATCGACGTCGTGGCGCGCGGCCTCGACCTTCCCGTCGACCGCGCCATGCTTCAATCCCTGAAGGACCCGGTCCTTCATGCCCTGCGCAACGCCTTGAGCCACGGTGCCGAAACGCCCGAGCAGCGCCAGCGCCAGGACAAGCCGCCGGCTCTTTCGATCACCCTCGACGTCGCGGTGCGCGGCGGCCGTCTCGTCATCGGCATCCATGACGATGGACGCGGGCCGGACCTGCGGGCCATCGAGGCGACGGCGCGGGCCCGCGGCCTGATCGGCACCGCCGACGGCGATCCGGACGCTCTGCTCGCCGTGGTGTTCGAGCCCGGCTTCTCGACGGCGTCCGCCATCGATACCCTGTCTGGACGGGGCATCGGCCTCTCGGTCGTCGCCGACACGGTCCGGCGCCTCGGCGGCAGCGTCCGACTGGAACCCAGGGTTCCGGCCGGCACGTCGCTGATCATGCACCTGCCGCTCTCGGCCGCGCGAAGGACGATGCTGCTGGTCGATGTCGGCACGTCGACCTTCGCCCTGCCGAGCGCCAGCGTGAAGCGCCTGCTGCGCCTCGACCCGTCGCGTCTCGGTACGGCCATGGGGCGGAGCGTGGCGCGCCTGCCGAGGGAGGGTGGAGAAGACCTCTCCCTTCCCCTGGTCGATCTGGCGAACCTGATCGGTGTATCGGGCGATGAGAGCCGCCGGGACGATACCCGTCCGGTGACGGCGGTCCTGATGCGGGCGGGCGGGCGCGCATGGGCCATCCGGATCGATGCGCTCCGCGATGTTCGCAACCTCCTCGTCCTGCCGGCGCCGCCCTTCGGCGCGGACCCGCGCCTGATCTCCGGCACCGTCGTGCTCGGCAGCGATATCCCCATCCTGGTTCTCGATCCCGACGGGCTCGCAGCACGGGCCGGGGAAACGAGCCATGTCGCACCCGAGCCGCGCAGCGAAAGCGCTGGAACAGCTGCGGCCCCGCGACGTTCGACAATCCTCGTCGTCGACGATTCCATCACCACGCGGACCTTGGAGAAGGGCATCCTGGAGGCGGCGGGCTATCGCGTCGTCGTCTGTGTCGACGGGCAGGACGCCCTCGACCGCCTGCGCGCCGGCATCGAGCGCGTCGATCTCGTCGTCGCCGATGTGGAAATGCCGCGTCTCGACGGGTTCGGTCTGCTGCAGGCCCTGCGGACGGACGAGGCCTTCGCCCGCCTTCCCCTGATTCTGATGACCTCGCGGGGAGATGCGGACGATGTCGCACGGGGGCTCGGTCTCGGTGCCGATGCTTATCTGACGAAACAGACGTTCGACCAGCGCCAGCTTCTCGACACGATCGGGCAATTGTTGTGAGTGACACCGAACCGAGCCCCGCCGACATCCTTCCGGCAGCGAAGCAAGCGACGCGCTTGCGCGTGATGCTGGTGGAAGATTCGCTGGTGGTCCGCGAGTTGCTCCGCCACATCGTCGGCCGCGATCCGCGTCTCGAAGTGGTGGCGGCCGTTGCCTCCGGCGAAGAGGCCCTGGCAGCCCTTCCGAATGTCCGCCCCGATGTGATCTCGATGGACATCCGCCTGCCCGGGATCGACGGACTCGAGACGACACGGCGGATCATGGCCGAGCGGCCGACGCCGATCGTCGTCATCGCCGATTCGGTGGAGGATTCCTCCCTGCGCATCTCCATGAACGCGCTGCGCGCCGGAGCGCTCTCCGTGGTGGAGAAGCCGGTGGCGACGACGAATGCCGGCTACGATGCCGTGTCCGCCGAGATCTGCACGCAGCTGCGGATCATGGCCGAGGTGCCGGTGATACGGCGGCGGCCGATCGGTTCGGAATGGGCCGGGCGCCGGGCGTCGAACGTCTCGGCATCGAGCCTCGCCGCACCGCAGCCCCCCTCGGATGCCGCCAGCGTGCTCGCGATCGCCGCCTCCACCGGCGGCCCCCCCGCCCTCGCCCGGGTCATAGGCGGGCTTCCCGACGGCTTCCCCCTCCCCGTTCTCGTGGTCCAGCATATGGGTGCGGCCTTCATGGAGGGCTTCGCCTCCTGGCTGAACGGCGTCGTGTCCCTGCCGGTGAAACTCGCCGCCGATGGCGAGCGGGCCGAGCCCGGACATGTCTACGTGGCACCGGGCGATCGTCATCTCGAATGGGCGCCGGGCGGAAACCTGCGTCTCTCGGATGCGGCGCCGGTTGGCGGCCAGCGCCCGGCGGCGACGGTGATGTTCTCCTCGGTGGCGCGCCATGCCGGCGCGCGCGGCGTCGGCGCGCTTCTCACCGGCATGGGCGAAGACGGCGCGACGGGCCTTTTGGACATGCGCCGGGCCGGCGCACAGACCGTGGCCGAGCACGAGAGCACCGCCGTGGTGTTCGGGATGCCGGCCGCCGCGATCCGGCTCTCGGCGGCCACCGCCATTCTCCCGCTCGACCGGGTCGCGCCTCATCTCGTCCGCCTCGCCCTGCCCGGCCTCGCGGCGGCGGATACCTACATATGAGCGGGCACATGAGCGGGACGGGAGGTCCCGACAGCGACGCAGCCCGGCCGCGCATCCTGCTCGTGGAGGATTCCGAGACGCAGGCGCTGGAATTGCGCCTGCTGCTGGAGGGGCACGGCTTCGCGGTGGAGCGCTGCCCCACGGCGGAAATGGCCCTCGACCATCTCAACACCCGCCTGCCCGACCTCGTGGTGGCCGATCATCACCTTCCCGGCATGAACGGCGACGAGTTCACCCGGCAGCTCCGCCTGTCGCTGCGCACCCGCGCGCTGCCCCTGTTGATGCTGACAGGCGCCCGCGACGGCGAACGCCAGGGGCTCGAGAGCGGTGCGGACGCCTACGTGGCGAAATCCGCCGATCGGGACATCCTGATCCTGCGCATCCGCGCGCTCCTGCGTGAGCGCCAGGGCGGCAATGCGCCCGGCGACGGACTCGGCGTCTCCGCCTTCCGGCGCGGACGCGTCCTCGTTGTCGATGGGAGCGCCACCTATCGCACCTTCCTCGCCGGCCTCCTGGCGCATGAAGGGCATGAGGTCCGCACCGCCGCCACCTACGACGCGGCCCTCGCTGCCCTGGACGAGGCCGATGCCGCCTTCGATTGCGTGACCATCGACCTCCTCGGCCCCGCCTATGACGGTCTCGCCCTGTGCAGGGCCGTCGACCGACGCCGGGCGGCGGGGATCGAGGCGCGGGAGGCCGGCGCACCGACCTTTCACCTCGTCGGCATCGGTGGAAGCACCCCGGCCAAGGACTTCCTGGTGGAGGCCTTCGCGGCAGGGGCCGACGACGTCGTCTCGAAGGCCGACGGCGAAGTGCTCGTCATCCGTGTCAGAGGTCTGATCCGGCGCAAACTCCTCGAAGAAGACGATCGTCGCATCGCCGGCGAGTTCGGTGCCCGTGAGCGCGCTCTCGAACGGGCCCGCGCCGAGGCGGAGGCGGCCGAGGCGCGGGCCGCCCTGGCCGGCGCCCTCGAACAGGCGAACGAGGATCTCGCCACCGCCAACCGTAAGCTCACCGACGCGCAGGCGAAGCTGGTCCAGGCGGCCAAGATGGCCTCGCTCGGCGAGCTCGTGGCCGGCATCGCCCACGAGATCAACAACCCGCTCGCCTTCATCCTCGCGCATCAGGGCACGGTGGAGCGGTTGCTCGGAGAGATCGTCGCGTCGGAGGAGGAGCCCGGGTCGCAGCGCGCCCTCACCAAGGCTCGCGACCGCGTCGGCTCCATGCGGATGGGTCTCACCCGCATCCAGGATCTGGTCTTGAACCTGCGCAAGTTCTCGCGCCTCGACGAGGGCGAGCGTACTCTCGTCAACGTGCCCGAATCGATCGAGACCGTCCTCGCTCTGCTTCAGCACAAGCTCGGGACGCGTATCGCGGTCGAACGCGATTTCTCGGGCCGGCCCGAGATTCACTGCACCCCCGCCCTTCTCAATCAGGTCGTGATGAACATCCTCGGCAATGCGGCCGACGCCATGCCGGAATCCGGCACGATCGCCATCGTCACGCAGAGCCTGCCCGAGACCGATGTAATCCGGATCAGCGATACCGGACCGGGTATCCCCGAAGCGTTGCGGGAGAGGATATTCGAGCCGTTCTTCACCACGAAACCCGTCGGATCGGGCACGGGCCTCGGTCTCGCGATTGCGTACAGCGTGGTTCAAGCGCATAGCGGCTCGCTCAGCGTAGAGACGGCCGCAGGGGGTGGAGCCTGTTTCGTGATCGGTATTCCGCGGCAGGCGGCGTAGATATGGTCAAAGGCACGATCCTCGCCGTCGATGACGAGCCCGACATCCTGATCGCCCTCGAAGATCTGTTCGAGGACGAATACACGATCGTCACCAGTACGAAGCCGTCCGAGGCGCTCGACATCCTCAGAGCGACCCCGGACATCGCTGTGATCCTGTCCGATCAGCGGATGCCCGGCATGACCGGCGACGCCATGCTGGCCGAGGCGAGGGCTTTTCACGAAGCGCAGGCGATCCTGCTCACCGGCTATGCCGATATGAGCGCCGTCATCGCCGCGCTCAACCGCGGCGGCATCACCGGCTACGTCACCAAGCCCTGGGACCCGGTCCTGCTGCGCTCCACCGTGCGCCAGGCCTTCGAGCGCCACAGTCTCGCCCGCGATCTCGCCACCGAACGCGCTCTTCTGCTCGGGCTTCTCGACAATGCCGAGGACGCCATCGCCTTCAAGGATGTCGAGGGTCGCTTCGTGCGCCTCAACGCGCGCAAGGCCGGACGGCTCGGCCATACCGTCGCCGAGTGCCTCGGGCGGACGAGGGAGGAGATCGAGGGCGGGCCGAAGGTCGAGAGTCCTGCGCGGATCGCCGACCGCGCCGCCATCGCCAGCGGGGTCATTTCCGAGACGGTGACGGCGGAAGGTCCGATCGGGGCGGAGCGGTGGAGCCACGTCACCCGCGTGCCCATTCGAGGTGCGGCGGGGATCATCACCCACCTCGCCACCATCGAGCGCGACGTCACCGAACAGAAGAATCTCGAGGCGCGCCTGCGCCAATCCGACAAGATGCAGGCGCTCGGCACCCTGGCCGGCGGCATCGCCCACGATTTCAACAACCTCCTCACCGCGATCCTCGGGAGCCTCGAACTCGTCGGCCCCAAGATCGTGGATCAGCCACGGGTCCAGCGTCTCGTCACCAACGCGGCCCAGGCGGCGCAGCGCGGGGCGTCCCTCACGAAGCGCCTCCTCAGCTTCAGTCGTGCACGCGACCTGCGTCCCCGCTCCGTCGACGTGAATGCCCTCGTCGCCGGAATGGACGCGCTGCTCGGCGGCAGCCTAGGCGGGCTGGTGACCATCGCCACCGATCTCGTCGCGGCCGATCCGGCGGCCCTCGTCGACCCGGACCAGCTCGAACTGGCGATCCTCAATCTCTGCATCAACGCTCGCGATGCCATGCCCGAGGGCGGTACGATCCTCGTCTCCACCGGCACGGTGACGGTCGCCGACGATCCCGACCTGCCGTCTGGCGATTACGTCACCGTCTCGATCGCCGATTCCGGCATGGGGATCCCGCCCGAAATCCTGGCACGCGTCTGCGAGCCGTTCTTCACCACGAAGTCCGTGGGTCAGGGCACCGGTCTCGGTCTCGCCATGGTGTTCGGCCTCGCTCAGCAATCGCAGGGCAAGCTTCGTATCGAGAGCGAAGTGGGCAAGGGCACCCGCGTCGACCTGTTTCTCCCCCGTGCCGATGCGGCCGAGGAGAAGGCACCGCTTCCTGCCGGCATGACCACCGGCGCGGCCAGTCCGGCGCGCATCCTCGTGGTCGACGACGACGCCGAGGTCCGCCACGTCACCGCGTCGTTTCTCAACACCTTCGGCTATTCCGAGACGGAAGCGGCCGACGGCGCGGCGGCACTCGCCATGATGGAGGGCTCGTCCTTCGATCTCATCGTGGCCGATCTCGCCATGCCCGGCATGACCGGGGTCGAACTTGCGGAGATCGTCCGGCGCCGCTGGTCGGGCGTGCCGATCCTCATCGTCACCGGCCATGCCGAGGCGATCCCGATCCCCGACGACCTGCCGGTCCTGCGCAAGCCGTTCGACTCCGCCGATCTTGCGGCATTGGTGTCGGAGATGCTCGCGCCTGCCGCGTGAACCCGGCGGTCGGCACCCTAGGGCCGACCGCCACGACGATGAAACGCTACCCAATCCTCGACACGGAAGGCCGCGAGGCATCCGCATCCGTCGGGCCGCCCATAGGGGCGACGGACGTCGCTCGGTCCGGGGACCTTCCGCTTCACCGGCGATATCCGCGAAGCGGAGGCGCCGGGCTCTCCCACTCTCGGAAGCGACCATGAAAAAAGGCGACCTCTCGGCCGCCTTCATCACCGTTGGTTACCGGAAACCGAAGCTCACGCGGCGTCGGCGACCTGCGAGGGGCCCGAATCCTGGCCGCGGGCATCGACGTCGCGATCGACGAATTCGATCACCGCGAGGGGAGCATTGTCCCCGTAACGGAAGCCGGCCTTCATGATGCGGCAATAGCCGCCCGGACGGGCATTGTAGCGCGGGCCGAGCACAGCGAAGAGCTTGCGGACCATGGCCTCGTCGCGGATCTGCGACATGGCGAGGCGACGTGCATGCAGGCTGTCGGTCTTGCCGAGCGTGATCAGCTTCTCGATGACCGGACGCAGGTCCTTGGCCTTCGGCAGGGTGGTGATGATCTGCTCGTGCTTGATCAGCGCGGCGGACATGTTGGCGAACATCGCCTTGCGGTGCTCGGTGGTGCGGTTGAAACGGCGACCGCGAAATCCATGACGCATGATGGCTTTTCCTTGTCTGATGGCCGCCGTGCCACGGTACGGCCAAGCGCCCGGATGACCTGTTCATCGGGGCTGTTGATTCCGCATGACCCCGCGGCGGGATATCTATCGCCCTGTCATCCCGGGGCGCCGACGGCGAGTCCGGGATCCAGACACTCAGGTTCCGATCCAGTCGGCACCCCGGGCGTTTCTGTATTCCGGGCTCTGCTGCGCAGCCCCAGAATGGACGTCCGATCGGCTAGTAATGCTCTTCGAAGCGCTTGGCGAGGTCTTCGATGTTCTCCGGCGGCCAGCCGGGGATGTCCATGCCGAGATGGAGACCCATCGCCGCGAGGACTTCCTTGATCTCGTTGAGCGACTTGCGGCCGAAATTCGGGGTGCGAAGCATCTCGCCCTCGGACTTCTGGATGAGGTCGCCGATATAGACGATGTTGTCGTTCTTCAGGCAGTTCGCCGAACGGACCGACAGTTCGAGCTCGTCGACCTTCTTGAGCAGGGCCGGGTTGAAGGGAAGCTGCGGGGCGAGCGGCTGCGCCTCTTCCTTGCGGGGCTCCTCGAAGTTCACGAACACCTGGAGCTGGTCTTGGATGATGCGCGCAGCATAGGCCAGGGCATCTTCCGGCGACACGGCGCCGTTGGTCTCGATCGTCATCGTCAGCTTGTCCTTGTCGAGATCCTGGCCCTCGCGGGTGGTCTCGATGCGGTAGGACACCTTGGTGACGGGCGAGAACAGGGCGTCCACCGGGATCAGGCCGATGGGGGCGTCCTCGGGACGGTTGCGCTCGGCTGGGACGTAGCCCTTGCCGGTGGCGACCGTGAATTCCATCCGGATCTCGGCGCCGTCATCGAGGGTGCAGATGACGAGTTCGGGATTGAGGATCTGGATGTCGCCGACGGCGGCAATGTCGCCGGCAGTCACGGTACCCGGTCCGGTCTTGCGCAGGGTGAGGCGCTTGGGCGCCTCCGTCTGCGAACGGATGGCGATGGTCTTGATGTTGAGGACGATGTCGGTCACGTCCTCGCGCACGCCGGGGATCGACGAGAACTCGTGCAGCACGCCGTCGATCTGCACCGAGGTGACGGCCGCGCCCTGGAGCGACGAGAGGAGAACCCGACGCAGGGAGTTGCCGAGGGTGGTGCCGAAGCCGCGCTCGAGAGGCTCGGCGACGACGGTGGCGACCCGCTTGGGGTCGTGCCCGGTCGAGACCTGGAGCTTGTTCGGCTTGATGAGCTCTTGCCAGTTCTTCTGTATGACCACGGTCCTACCTCTCGCAATTCTGACACGAGCCACTGCAGTGGCTGGTCCTTGAGCCCGCTCCCCGCATCGCCTTGCGTGGATCGACCTCGAAAATCATATGCCCGCGATGGCCGCGGGCGGTTAGTTAGCCGCGACCCAGAGCTCCGGGACGAAGCTGTAGGCCCCATTGTCCCGTGCAACGTAGCCGAGCGCCGGGAATTCCAGATGGCCTCCGGTCACGAAGGTCCGTTCGGCGGACACCTCGTCCAGCATGCGCTTGCGCACCGCCCTCGCCTGATCCGCGTCGACGTCGAAGACCATCGTGGCCTCCGGGCGCTTGAACTGGATCGCCGGCAGATGGACGATGTCCGCCCACATCAGGAGCGATGCGGAGCCCGATACGATGCGGAAGCCGGTATGCCCCGGCGTATGTCCCGGCAACGGAACCGCCGTGATGCCCGGCAGAACCTCACCGACGGTCATGCTCCGAACCCGACCGGAATAGGGAGCGACCGCCTTCTGCGCGTTCACGAAATACGGACGGGCCCCTTCCGGAGCCCGAGATACCGCGTCGTCCGCCAGCCAATAGGTGGTCTCGGCCTCATGGAGAACGAGTTCCGCATTCGGGTAGGCGGCCGACCCGTCGTCATGGATCAGCCCGCCGGCATGGTCGGGATGGAGATGCGTGAGCAGCACCGTCCCGATATCCTCCGGCTTCACACCCGTCGCCGCGAGCGCGACGGGTACGCGGCCGAGGGTATCGCCGCCGAAATGGCCCATTCCCGAATCGATCAGGATCGGTTTCGCGCCGGGCGCCTCGATTAGGTAGGCGTTCAGCGTGATCCGAGGGGCCAGCGCACGAAAGCCGGCCGCCTGAAGCGAGCCGGCCTCGCCCGCCTCGATCCCGGTGACGAGATCGAGGGAGCCTTGAAGGTAACCGTCATTCAGAACGGTGACGGTCAGATCGCCAAGGCTCCAGCGCAGCACGCCGGGGAGCGCCTTCACGGCATCGGACACACGCTTCTCCGCATTCGACACAGGCCGATGGATGACCAGACTCAGACGCGACGACGCTTGCGCGGGCGGCAGCCGTTATGCGGGATCGAGGTGACATCGCGGATCGAGGTCACGGTGAAACCTGCTGCCTGGAGTGCCCGGAGCGCCGATTCACGGCCCGAACCGGGGCCGGAGACCTCGACTTCGAGGGTACGCATGCCGTGCTCGGAGGCCTTCCGCGCCGCGTCTTCCGCAGCCACCTGGGCGGCATAAGGGGTCGATTTGCGGGAACCCTTGAATCCCATGGCGCCGGCCGACGACCACGAGATGGTGTTGCCCTGGGCATCGGTAATGGTGATCATCGTGTTGTTGAACGAGGCGTTCACATGGGCGACGCCCGACACGATGTTCTTGCGTTCGCGACGGCGAACGCGGGTTGCTTCCTTGGCCATTGTCTTTCGTCTCGTCCTTCAGGCGCGCCCGTCATTCCAGGCGCTCGGGATTTCTCTGGAAATTTGCGGCCCGTCCGCGGACGGGGCGCCTTCAAACCGAACCCCTGATCAGGACATCCGGAGCGAAGTCAGGAGACCGAGCGAAACACGGCCTCCCGAAGACAGAAACTTACTTCTTCTTGCCGGCGATCGGCTTGGACTTGCCCTTGCGGGTGCGTGCGTTGGTATGCGTGCGCTGGCCGCGGACGGGAAGATTGCGGCGATGACGCAGGCCCCGGTAGCAGCCCAGATCCATCAGGCGCTTGATGTTCATCGACACTTCGCGGCGCAGATCGCCCTCGACGATGTAATCGCGATCGATCGTCTCGCGGATCGACAGCACCTCGGCATCGGTGAGCTGGTTCACGCGGCGCTCGGCGGGAATGCCGACCTTGCCGATGATCTCTTCGGCCTTCTTCGAGCCAATGCCGTGGATGTACTGGAGCGCGATGACGACGCGCTTGTTGGTCGGGATGTTTACGCCTGCGATACGGGCCAAGGTCACTCTCCATCGGGCGCTCGGACGCGTCGGTCCGGCCCTGCTGTGTCACGCGCGTCCGGTGGAGGCCGGCCCTTGCGCGCCGCCCATAACGACAAATCGGCCCGCAGCGCCCCTTGAACCGAGGCGCTCCAGACCCATCACGCATGGACGAATGACGGCCTGCTAGCGCGAGCCGCCGGTGATGTCAACCCAAGCCGGACGGCGGCTTCAGGAGGCGGGCGCGCTCGCGAACGGTTCGAGCGCGCCCATCAGCTCGTTGGTGACCTCGTCGACGGGATTCATCCCATCGATGGTCTTCAGCATCCCGAGGCTCGAATAATAGGCGGAGAGCGGAGCGGTCTGAGCGCGGAACGCAGCGAGGCGGGTCTTGAACACTTCGGGCGTGTCGTCCTTGCGGACCGGCTCGCCGCGGGCCGCCGTCTCGGCCGCGCGCTTGGCGATGCGGTCCACGAGGATCTCCTCGTTCACGGCGAACTCGATGACCGTATCGAGCGAGAGGTTCTTGTCGGCCAGCATCCTGTCGAGAGCCGCAGCCTGCTCCACCGTGCGGGGGAAGCCATCGAGGATGAAGCCGCCACGGGCATCGGGCTCCTCGATCCGATCGGCGACGATCCCGACCACGACCGAATCGGGCACCAGCCCGCCGCTCTCCATGATCGACTTCGCCTCCAGGCCTACCGGCGTACCGGCGGCCACAGCGGCGCGGAGCATGTCGCCCGTCGACAGCTGCGGTATTCCGAACCGCTCGACGATCCGGGCCGACTGGGTTCCCTTACCGGCTCCAGGTGGTCCGAGCAGAATGATCCGCATAGCGTCGTTGTCCTCGTCCGGTGGCCGCTTCAGGCGTTGAGGGTCGGGCGTTCAGGGCGCGGTGGAGACGATGCTTCTCCCCGACATCGCCCTGCTCGTTCGGTTGGTGTCGGCGCGTCGTCAGCGACGCCGCGTGGCGCCGCGCAGCTTGGCCTTCTTGACGAGGCCCTCATACTGGTGCGCCATCAGGTGCCCGTGGACCTGCGCCACCGTGTCCATCGTCACCGAGACGACGATGAGCAGGGACGTGCCGCCGAATCCGAGGCTCGCCGAGGCGTACGAGGCGAGGATCTCCGGCACAAGGCAGACAAAAGTCAAATACAGCGCGCCGATGAGCGTGATCCGGGTCAGGACCTTGTCGATGAACGCCGCCGTGCGCTCACCTGGCCGGATGCCGGGGATGAAGCCACCCTGCTTCTTCAGGTTGTCGGCGGTCTCCTGCGGATTGAACACGACCGCGGTATAGAAGAACGCGAAGAAGATGATCAGGGCCGCATAGAGCACCATGTAGAGCGGCCGCCCGTGGCCCAGATAGGTGGTGATCGTCGCGAGCACGCCGGTGCCACCGTTATTGGCCGAGAAGCTCGCCACGGTGGCGGGCAGCAGCAGCAGCGACGAGGCGAAGATCGGCGGGATCACGCCGGCGGTGTTGAGCTTCAGCGGCAGGAACGAGGTCTGGCCCTCGTACATGCGGTTGCCGACCTGGCGCTTGGGATAGTTGATCAGCAGCCGGCGCTGGGCCCGCTCCATGAAGACGATGAAGTAGACGAGGCCGATGGCGGCGATGCCGACGCCGAGGATGACGGCGGCGGAGAGCGCGCCGGTCCGGCTCAGTTCGAGCGCGCCGACGATGGCGGTCGGCAGATGGGCGACGATGCCGGCGAAGATGATCAGCGACGACCCGTTTCCGATGCCGCGCGAGGTGATCTGCTCGCCGATCCACATCAGGAACAGGGTGCCGCCGGTGAGCGTGATGACCGTCGACAGGATGAAGAACGGGCCAGGGTCGATCGCGGCGCTCGAACTCTGGAGGCCAAAGGCGATGCCCCAGCTCTGCACGAGGGCCAGCACCACGGTGAGATATCGGGTGTACTGGTTGATGACCTTCCGGCCCGACTCGCCTTCCTTCTTGAGGGATTCGAGGCTCGGGATCACCGAGGTCAGGAGCTGGATGATGATCGAGGCCGAGATGTACGGCATGATGTTGAGCGCGAAGATCGCCATGCGCTCGACGGCACCGCCGGAGAACATGTTGAACAGGCCGAGTACGCCGCCGGCCTGCTGCTGGAAGTTCCGCGCGAATTGTTCGGGGTCGATGCCGGGAATCGGGATGTAGGTACCGAGCCGGAACACGACGAGCGCACCCAGCGTGAACCAGATGCGCTTCTTGAGCTCGTCGGCCTTGGCGATGGCCCCGAAATTGAGGTTCGCGGCAAGCTGCTCGGCGGCTGAGGCCATGGCACCGGTTCCTGAGATCGATCCAGATGGAGGGCCGAAGCACCCCCGGAAAAAACTGAAACGGCGGCCGCGCGCAGGTCGCACGGGCCGCCGCTCAGAGCTTCGACTTAAAGTCTGCCCCGACGCTACGCAACAGCGGCGTCGGAAGACTTATGCCTCGGCGGACTTGCCGCGGGTGGAAACGCCGGCGCCGTAGGCGACACTGACCGTGCCGCCGAGCTTCTCGACGGCTTCGACGGCCGATTTCGACGCGCGGGTGACCTCGAAGGACAGCTTCGCGGTCAGTTCGCCGACGCCGAGCAGCTTCACGCCGTCGCGGGGACGGGCGATGACACCGGCGGTAACGAGGGTCTCGACCGTGACGACGGCCGCGGCGTCGAGACGACCGGCATCGACAGCCTGCTGGACGCGGCCGAGATTCACCTCGTTCAGGTCCGTCGAATACAGGTTGTTGAAGCCGCGCTTGGGCAAACGACGGTGAAGCGGCATCTGGCCGCCCTCGAAGCCCTTGATTGAGACGCCGGTACGGGCCTTCTGACCCTTGACGCCGCGACCAGCGGTCTTGCCCTTGCCGGAGCCGATGCCTCGGCCGACGCGCATCCGGTTCTTGGTTGCGCCTGGATTGTCGTGGAGTTCGTTCAGTTTCATGATGCCCTCCCTCAGGCCGCGTCGTCGAGGACGCGCACGAGGTGATGCACCTTGCGGATCATGCCACGGACGGAGGGAGTATCCTCCAGCGTGGAGACCCGGTGCAGCTTGTTCAGCTTGAGGCCGATCAGCGTCGCGCGCTGGTCGCCCTCACGGCGAATCGGCGAACCGATCTGCTCGATGCGGAGAGTCTTCGTTGCCATTGCACCCTCCCCTTACGCGACTGCGGCTTCGGACGTGTCGGACGGATCAGCGTCGCGACGACGGCTCTGCAGGGCCGAGACCTTGAGGCCGCGGCGGGCAGCGACCGAGCGCGGGCTGTCCTCGTTCTTCAGCGCCTCGAAGGTCGCGCGCACGAGGTTGTAGGGGTTCGAAGAGCCGAGGCTCTTGGCCACCACGTCCTGCATGCCGAGCGTCTCGAAGACGGCGCGCATCGGGCCGCCGGCGATGATGCCAGTACCCTGGGGCGCAGCGCGGAGGATGACCTTGCCGGCACCGTGACGGCCGTAGACGTCGTGGTGGAGGGTGCGGCCCTCGCGGAGCGCTACGCGGACGAGACCACGCTTGGCGGCTTCCGTCGCCTTGCGGATGGCTTCCGGCACTTCGCGCGCCTTACCATGGCCGAAGCCGACGCGGCCCTTCTGGTCGCCGACGACGACGAGGGCAGCAAAGCCGAAGCGACGGCCGCCCTTCACCACCTTGGCGACACGGTTGATGTGGACCAGCTTGTCCACGAATTCGCTGTCGCGCTCCTCGCGCTCGTCGCGGCGGCCGCGGCCACCGCCTTCCCGTTCACGTGCCATATCTGAAATCCTGTCTCACTGACGCGGGCGGCGGAGCCCGCTCGCTTGATAGCTTGTCCGAGGGACGGCAGACGCCGTCCCTCCCCGCCTGGTCTTAGAACTCGAGGCCACCCTCACGGGCGGCATCGGCGAGCGCCTTGACGCGCCCGTGGTAGATGTAGCCCGAGCGGTCGAAGATCACCTTGGTGACTCCGGCGGCCTTGGCGCGCTCGGCGACGAGCTTGCCGACGGCGGCCGCAGCGGCCGCATCGGCGCCGGTCTTCAGGCCCGAACGCAGGTCCTTGTCGAGGGTCGAGGCGGCAGCGAGGGTCTTGCCCGCTGCGTCGTCGATGACCTGGACGTAGATCTGCTTGGAGGAACGGAACACCGAAAGCCGGGGCCGTCCATTCGCCGCCGCCCGCAGCGCGCGGCGCACACGCGCCTTGCGGCGGTCGAGTGCATCGATTTTGCGTGACATGATGGCCGGCCCTTACTTCTTCTTGCCTTCCTTGCGGAAGATGAACTCGCCCGCGTACTTCACGCCCTTGCCCTTGTAGGGCTCGGGACCGCGATAGTCGCGGATCTCGGCTGCCACCTGGCCGACCACCTGCCGGTCGATACCAGAGATGACGATTTCGGTGGGCTTGGGCACCGCGATCGTGATCCCGACCGGGATCGCGTACTCGATGTCGTGGCTGTAGCCGAGCGAGAGCTTGAGGGCCTTGCCGGCCATGGCGGCACGATAGCCGACGCCGGTGATCTCGAGCTTCTTCTCGAACCCCTTGGAGACGCCCTCGACGAGGTTCGCCACCTGGGCCCGGGAGGTGCCCCACAGCGAGCGGGCCTCCTTGGTCTGGTTCCTGGGCTGTACCGAGACGGCACCGTCCTCGAACTTCACGTCGACCACGTTGGGAACGACGTACTGGAGCTCTCCCTTGGAGCCCTTCATCTTCACCGTCTGACCGGTCACCGTGGCCGTCACGCCGGACGGGACGGGAACGGGCTTCTTGCCTACGCGAGACATTGCCTTTCCTCCAAGTCCGAGATCAGAACACCTTGCAGAGCACTTCGCCGCCGACGTTGCGCTCACGCGCCTCGTGGTCGGCCATAACGCCCTGCGGGGTGGACACGATGGTGACGCCGAGGCCATCGGCGACGCGGGGAAGTTCGCTCACGGCCGAGTAGACGCGGCGGCCGGGCTTCGAGACGCGCTGGATCGAGCGGATGACGGGCTGGCCGTCGTAGTATTTCAGCTCGATCGAGAACTCGGTGCGGCCGTTGCCGAAATCGGTCGTGGCGTAATCGCGGATGTAGCCCTCGGCCTTGAGGACGTCGAGAACGCTTGCACGGAGACGCGAGCCAGGCGTCTGAACGACGTTGCGGCGGCGCATCTGACCGTTGCGGATGCGGGTGAGCATATCACCCACGGGATCGTTGACCATGGTGCCTGCTCCTTACCAGCTCGACTTGACCAGGCCGGGGATGAGACCCCGGTTGCCAAGTTCCCGAAGCGCCACGCGCGAGATGCCCATCTTGCGGTAGAAGGCGCGGGGACGTCCCGTGATGCCGCAACGATTGCGGATACGGGTCGCAGACGAGTTGCGGGGCAGTTCCGCGAGCTTGAGGCGCGCCTCGAAGCGCTCCTCCATCTCGAGGGATTCGTTGTTGGCGGTAGCAAGGAGGGCCTTACGCTTGGCGGCGAACCGCTTCACCAACTCCTTGCGGTGATTATTCTTCTCGACTGAGCTTTTCTTTGCCATGTCTCTCTCCGGTGTCCGCGTCTAAGAGCTTTTCAGCACTTACTGCCGGAACGGGAATCGGAATTGCGCGAGGAGCGCGCGCGCCTCGGCATCGGTGCGGGCGGACGTCTGGATGACGATGTCCATGCCCCACGTGGCGTCGGCCTTGTCGTAGGAGATCTCCGGGAACACCAGGTGCTCCTTGAGGCCCAACGCGTAATTGCCGTTGCCGTCGAACGAACGGGGGTTCAGGCCGCGGAAGTCACGCACGCGCGGGAGCGCGATGGTGATGAGGCGGTCCATGAACTCGTACATCCGATGCTTGCGCAGCGTCACCTTGCAGCCGATCGGCATACCTTCGCGGACCTTGAAGGTCGCGATGGCCTTGCGGGCCTTGGTGATGACCGGCTTCTGGCCGGCGATCAGCGCAAGGTCGCCGGCGGCGACGGAGGCCTTCTTGGAATCGGCGGTGGACTCGCCCACGCCCATGTTGATCACGATCTTCTCGATGACCGGAACCTGCATGGGGTTCTTGTAGCCGAACTCTTCGATCAGCTTCTGGCGCACGACCTCGTCGTAATGCTTGCGCAGACGGGGGGTGTACGCGTCGTTGTTCTTCTCAGCCATCGATCTGATCCCCCGAGCGCTTGGCGAACCGGACCTTGCGGCCGTCGTCGAGAATGCGGAAACCAACGCGCGTCGGCTGACCGTCCTTCGGGTCGGCGATCGCGATATTGGACAGATGAATTGCGGCTTCCTTGGAGACGATGCCGCCTTCCTGGTTCTGCGTCTGCTTCTGGTGCTTTTTGACCAGATTGATCCCGCGCACGAGCGCACGATCTTCCTTCGGCATCACCGAGATGACCTCGCCGGAGCGACCCTTGTCGCGACCCGTGAGAACGACGACCTTGTCGCCCTTCTTGACCTTGGCAGCCATCACAACACCTCCGGAGCGAGCGAGATGATCTTCATGTGGTTCCGGGCGCGCAATTCGCGCGGCACGGGTCCGAAGATACGGGTGCCGATCGGCTCTTTCTGATTGTTGATCAGAACGGCGGCGTTCTTGTCGAACCGGATCACGGATCCGTCGGCGCGCTTCACTTCCTTGGCGGTGCGAACGACGACGGCCTTCATGACGTCGCCCTTCTTCACGCGGCCGCGGGGAATGGCCTCCTTCACCGACACGACGATGATATCGCCCACGCCGGCATACTTGCGCTTCGACCCGCCGAGAACCTTGATGCACATCACGCGACGCGCACCAGAATTGTCGGCGACGTCCAGATTCGTCTGCATCTGGATCACGAGAGTGACCTTTCCTTGTTTCAGGCGGGTTTCCGCACACGGACGGTATTGTCCGGCGGACGACGCCTGATGGGGATCTGATGTCCCCGGCTCATATGAAGCACCGCGCAATCGGTGTTTTGAACACCGGCGCGGTCGCCGCGTACGAAGGGTGCGAGCACCCCTCTCAAATGTCGCGAAGGACGGTCCGATACTATGGGTAGCGGACATGCGCAAGAGAAATCAGACCGGACGATGCATTCCCGGCTCGGTGACCATCATCGCGACGGACTTTTACGGAGCGAGGACCCGCATTCCTACGCCCCGCTACTGCGAAGAGCAGGCAACGATTCGAGCGGATCGATTCGCAAGTCCGATTCGCAAGCGAATTCCGCGGCCTGGCGGCAGATCCGGCCGAGGATGGACCAGGCACAAAAAAGCGGGCGCAGAAGCTGCGCCCGCTCTAAAAAACCCGCATCCCGCTCACGCTTCGGCGGCGGTCGCTTCCGGAGCGGCTGCGCCGCCTTCGATGAGCTTCCAGGTCTTGGTCTTCGAGAACGGACGGCATTCCTCGATCGACACTGTCTGACCGACCTTGGCGACGTTGGTCTCGTCATGGGCGTGGTAGTTCTTCGAACGACGGACGGTCTTCTTCATCACCGGATGGGTGAAGCGACGCTCCACCTTCACGACGATGGTCTTCTCGCCCTTGTCGCTGACGACGACGCCCTGCAATACGCGCTTCGGCATGATGTACTCCTCAAGCCTGCGCGGACTTCAGCGTCTTCTGACGCTGAAGCGTGCGAACGCGGGCGATATCGCGGCGGACCTCACGGACCCGGGCGACGTTCTCGAGCTGACCGGTCGCGCCCTGGAAGCGCAGGTTGAACTGCTCCTTCTTCAGGTTCAGCAGCTCGTCGTTCAGTTGATCCGGCGACAGGGCGGACAGATCCGACTGTCTTTGCGACGACTTCATGATCCCCTCCTCCCTTAATCAGCGATGCGCTGAACGACGCGCGTGCGGATCGGGAGCTTCGCCGCACCGAGGCGGAGAGCCTCTTTGGCGATGTCCTCGGCGACGCCGTCGACTTCGAACATGATACGTCCGGGATGCACGCGGGCAGCCCAGAACTCGGGTGCGCCCTTACCGGAGCCCATGCGGACTTCGGTGGGCTTCGCCGTGACCGGCACATCCGGGAAGATCCGGATCCAGACACGGCCCTGGCGCTTCATCTCGCGGGTGATCGCGCGGCGAGCCGCCTCGATCTGCCGCGCGGTGACACGCTCCGGTTCGATGGCCTTGAGGCCGAACGTCCCGAAATTGAGGTCGAAGCCGCCCTTGGCCGCACCGTGGATGCGACCCTTGAACTGCTTACGGAACCTGGTCTTCTTGGGTTGCAACATGGCAGCCTCTCAACACCTTCTCTGGCTAATGGGCGTACGCGATCACGCCTCAGGCGTGTTCGCGACGGCCGCGCTCGCGGCCACCCTCGCCATCGCGCTCGCGACGTCCGCCCGAACGGCCGCCTTCTTCCTGAGCGCGCTTGTCCTGCGCCATCGGGTCGTGCTCGAGGATTTCGCCCTTGAACACCCACACCTTGATTCCGCACGTCCCGTAGGTCGTGAAGGCAGTCGCCACGCCGTAATCGACATCCGCACGCAGGGTATGCAGCGGAACGCGACCTTCGCGGTACCATTCCTGGCGCGCGATCTCGGCCCCGCCGAGACGACCCGAGCAATTGATCCGGATGCCTTCGGCACCGAGGCGCATGGCCGACTGGACCGCACGCTTCATGGCACGGCGGAAGGCGACGCGACGCTCCAGCTGCTGGGCGATCGAATCGGCCACCAGGGTCGCATCGATCTCGGGCTTGCGCACCTCGACGATGTTGATGGTCACGTCGGCCTTCGTGAGGGTGCCGACGAGCTTGCGCAGCTTCTCGATATCCGCGCCCTTCTTGCCGATCACCACACCGGGGCGACCCGAATGGATGGTGACGCGGCACTTCCGGTGCGGACGCTCGATGACGATCTTCGAGACAGCGGCCTGCTTGAGCTGCTTCATGAGTGCGGCGCGGATGGCGACGTCCTCGTGCATCAACTTGGCGTATTCACCCTTCTGGGCGAACCAGCGGGAGTCCCAGGTCCGGTTGATACCGAGCCGCAGACCGATCGGATTGACTTTCTGGCCCATCAGGTCCTCCTCACGCCGCTTCGGCGGTCGGGACTTCGCGCACCACGATGGTGAGGTTCGCGAAGGGCTTCAGGATGCGGGCGCCGCGGCCACGCGCACGGGCGTGGAACCGCTTGAGCACGAGCGCCTTACCGACGAAGGCCTCGGAGACGACGAGATCGTCGACATCGAGGTCATGGTTGTTCTCGGCATTGGCGATGGCGCTCTCGAGGCACTTCTTGACCTCGCGGGCGATCCGCTTGCGGGAGAATTCCAGGTCGGCCAGAGCCGACTCGACCTTCTTACCGCGGATGAGTTGCGCAACGAGATTGAGCTTCTGAGGGCTCACGCGCAGCATGCGCGCGACGGCCTTCGCCTCGTTCTCGGGGAGCGCGCGGGGGGTGGCTTGCTTGCCCATCTCAGCGCCTCTTCGCCTTCTTGTCGGCTGCGTGGCCGTGGAAGGTCCGCGTCGGCGAGAACTCGCCGAACTTGTGGCCGACCATCTCCTCGGACACGTAGACCGGGATATGCTTCTGTCCGTTGTGCACACCGAAGGTGAGCCCGACGAACTGCGGCAGGATCGTGGAGCGACGGCTCCAGATCTTGATGACTTCGTTGCGGCTGGATCCGCGAGCGGTCTCAGCCTTCTTGAGGAGGTAGCCGTCGATGAACGGCCCCTTCCAGAGCGAGCGTGCCATGAGGGTTACTTCTTGCGGTTGTGACGGCTGGCGAGGATGAAGACGTCGGTCCGCTTGTTCGAGCGGGTCTTCTTCCCCTTGGTGGGCACGCCCCAGGGCGTGACCGGATTCCGGCCGCCCGAGGTACGACCCTCACCGCCGCCGTGCGGGTGATCGACCGGGTTCATGGCAACGCCGCGAACGTGCGGACGCTTGCCGAGCCAGCGATTGCGGCCGGCCTTGCCGAGCGAGATGTTCATGTGGTCCGGGTTCGACACCGCACCGACACTGGCGAAGCACTGGCCGTGGACCAGACGCTGCTCGCCCGAATTCAGGCGCAGAGTCACGTAGCCCTGGTCGCGCCCGACGATCTGAGCGTAGTTGCCGGCCGAGCGGGCAATCGCGCCACCCTTGCCGATCTTGAGCTCGACGTTGTGCACGATAGTGCCGACCGGCATGTTGCCGACCGGACCGGCATTACCCGGCTTGATGTCGACCTGCTCGGCCGCGATCACCTTGTCGCCCGGCGAAAGGCGCTGGGGAGCCAGGATGTAGCTCTGCACGCCGTCGGGGTAGGTGATCAGCGCGATGAACGCCGTGCGGTTGGGATCGTACTCGATCCGCTCCACGGTGGCGGCGACGCCCAGCTGCTCGCGACGCTTGAAATCGACGTTGCGCAGGGTGCGCTTGTGTCCACCGCCGCGGAAACGGACGGTGATGCGACCGAGGTTGTTGCGGCCGCCGGACGACGACTTGCCCTCGGTGAGCTTCTTGACCGGCTTGCCCTTGTAGAGCTCACGGCGGTCGACGAGCACGAGCTGGCGAAGGCTCGGCGTGACCGGTTTGAATGTCTTCAAGGCCATCGGCTTGATCCTAACGCTTTTCGTGTCAGAGGCCGGTCGTGACGTCGATCGTTTCACCCTCGGCGAGGGTCACGATCGCTTTCTTCACGTCCGAACGCTGTCCGCGAAGCCCGCGGAAAATCTTCTTCTTGCCCTTGGTGACGAGCGTGTTCACGCCCGTGACCTTGACGTCGAACAGCTTCTCGACCGCTTCCTTGATCTGCGGCTTGGTGGCCTTCGGGGCAACCCGGAAGACGACCTTGTTCTGCTCGGTGAGGTTCGTCGCCTTCTCGGTGATGACCGGAGAGACGATGATGTCGTAGTGGCGCGGATCGGCACTCATTTGAATCGCGCCTCCAGCGCATCGATCGCTGCGCGCGTCAGCACGAGCTTGTCGCGACGCAGGATGTCGTAGACGTTGATGCCCTGAACCGGCAGGACGTCGATCTGCGGGATGTTGCGAGCGGCGCGACCGAAGTTCACGTCGACCTCGGCACCGCTGATGATCAGCGCGCTGGACAGGCCCATCTTCTCGAAGCGCTCGACCAGGTTCTTGGTCTTGCCCTCGGCGAGCGTCACGTCGTCAACGATGATGAGGGTCTCGGCCTTCACCTTCGCGGAGAGAGCGTGACGGAGCGCCAGCGCTCGGACCTTCTTCGGCAGATCGTGAGCATGGCTGCGCACGACCGGACCGAAGGCACGTCCACCACCGCGGAACTGCGGAGCGGAGGCGGCGCCGTGACGGGCGTTACCCGTGCCCTTCTGCTTGTACAGCTTCTTGCGGGTCCGGTTGACGTCCGAGCGGTTCTTCACCGCATGGGTGCCGGCCTGACGCTTGGCGAGCTGCCAGCGCACCATGCGCTGGAGCAGGTCGGCGCGGGGCTCGAGACCGAAGATGGTCTCGTCCAGGTCGATCGACCCGGCGCCGGCGCCGTCGAGAGTGGTGATATCGAGCTTCATCACGCGTTCTCCTCGGAAGCGGGAGCCTCGGGAGCCGGAGCTTCGGTGGCGGGAGCAGCGGAGGAACCGTTCTCACGGAACTTGCCCGGCTGCGGCACGTCGGCGGGAAGCTTGCGCTTCACCGCGTCGCGGATCTGGATCCAGCCGCCAGCGACACCGGGAACGGCGCCCTCGACGAGGATGAGGCCACGCTCGGGATCCGTACGCACGACGCGCAGGTTCTGGGTGGTGACCCGGTCGACACCCATATGACCGGGCATCTTCTTGTTCTTGAAGGTCTTGCCCGGATCCTGACGGCCACCGGTCGAACCGATCGAACGGTGCGAGATGGACACGCCGTGGGTGGCGCGCAGACCGCCGAAGTTCCAGCGCTTCATGCCGCCTGCGAAACCCTTACCCGTGGTGGTGCCCGTCACGTCGACGAACTGACCCGGGATGAAGTGGTCGGCGGTGATCTCGGCGCCGACCGGGATCAGCGCATCCTCGGACACGCGGAACTCGGCGAGCTTCTGCTTAGGCTCGACCTTGGCGACCGCGAACCGGCCGCGCTCGGCGGCCGACACGTTCTTCACCTTGGCCTTGCCGACGCCGACCTGAAGGGCGACGTAGCCGTTCTTCTCGACGGTACGGTGGGCAACCACCTGGCATTGATCGATTTTAAGCACTGTGACGGGCACATGTTCGCCTGCATCCGTAAAGATGCGGGTCATGCCGACCTTCTGTGCGATGACGCCTGAGCGCATAGGTGTCTCCCCTCGCGCGATTCTACGGTAAGCTCTAAATCCCCGCGGGACTTAGAGCTTGATCTCCACGTCCACGCCGGCGGCGAGGTCGAGCTTCATCAGCGCGTCCACGGTCTGTGGCGTCGGATCGACGATATCGAGCACGCGCTTGTGGGTGCGCATCTCGAACTGCTCGCGCGACTTCTTATCGATGTGCGGCGAGCGGTTGACGGTGAACTTCTCGATATGCGTCGGCAGCGGGATCGGACCACGAATGGTCGCACCGGTGCGCTTGGCCGTCGACACGATCTCACGGGTCGACGCATCGAGGATGCGATGATCGAACGCCTTGAGGCGGATGCGGATATTCTGACCGTTCATGACCTGAAACCTTGGCGGGACTTAGTAAGGGGCGGGCGCGAGGACCCGCCCCTCTGTCGATCCCAGCAGACTGAGCGTTCTGAACTTA
>NZ_BPQT01000009.1 GCF_022179405.1 Methylobacterium marchantiae | reverse complement strand
GCGTCCATCCGAGGCTCCGGGTCCGGGGTTACAGGCTTCGCAACCACAGCCTCGCGCGACACCCTCGGATGGACAACCTCCATAGCAACGACAGCTAGTTCAACGGTCCAACGACGGAACCCGGAACCGATGTGGTATCTGTACTGCCTCGTCCTCCTCGCCGGCGTCGCGAACGCTGTGCAGGCGGGACAGAACGGAGCCCTGGCGAAGAGCCTCGGCTGGTCGCTGAGTGCCGGCCTCGTGGTTGCCGCTGGAACGGCAACCTGCATCCTCGTGGTGGGGCTCTTATCCGGTAGGCTCTCGCTGCCGACGATGGCCCAGGCGCTGGAGGTTCCGTGGTGGGCCTGGTTCGGCGGCGTGCTCGGCGGCGGGATCGTCCTCGCGCAGCTCCTGGTGGCCCGCCAGATCGGAGCGGCTCCGTTCCTCGGGATGCTCGTGACGGCGGGCGTCGTCACCTCGATCCTGCTCGATCATTTCGGCTGGATCGGCTTCGAGCGTCACCCGGCAACGGTCTGGCGCATCCTCGGGGGTCTGCTGATGATCGGAGGCGTGGCCCTGGTGGCGACCTCCTAGCGCCGCGCCACGCCGACGGCACCCCCTCCGTTGCGACCTCGTACCCGTCTGGTTAGGACATGCCATGCATCGCTATTTTCCGGTTCTCATCGCCGCCGTGGCCATTCTCGCCGTCGGGATCCTGTATGCCTTCGTCCATCATGGCGAGACGGCGAACACGGCGCCCGTGCAGCGGACGGAGACCCGCTGATGCGCCGCCTCATGCCGTTGGTCATCCTGGGGCTGGCCGCGATCCTCGCCGTGATCTGGGTCGGCGTGTGGAATTTCGACGCGCTTCGGACCGAGCGGGCCGAGAATGGCGGAGCGCCGACCGTCCCGGCCTGTGATCCGAACAACAAGATCGGCAAGGCCGTGCTGCCAAATTGCCCGGACGCGTCGATCACCGCGACGTCGAAACCGTGACGCCGTCCCGAGCCTCACGTCGGTTTCGGCACTCTGCCGGTTGACCGGCGCCGGACCATGCCGGCGCCGAAAGACGTCGAGCCAAGCGCGATCCGGCTCGGTGAGCGCTTCAACGCGTCACTTCTTGACGACGAGACCCGGAAGGGTGGTGCCATTCTCGCCGAAATTGGCCAGCGCCTTGGCGCAATTGGCCGGAACGTCCTGGGAGTAGACGTCGGCATAGGCCTTCACCCGGAGGATCAACTCGCCACCGGCAAGGGCGTCCGGCTCGATGCCCAGGCCCCTGACCACCTGTTTGAAGGTCTCGTAGTTCGGCTTGGAATCGGTGCAGGATTCCGAGACGAACTGGAGAAGCCCGGCGAGCTTGGCGGCGGTGTTCTTCTGCCGCTCTTCTTTGGTGTCCGGCGGCGGAGGCGCATCCGGTGCGGGCTGTGCAGCGAGGGGTGCTGTGAGGCTCCCCAGCAGCAGCGAGGCGAGCAAGATCTGCTTCATGGATGGCGTTTCCTGTCTGTATTGTCGCCCGACTGTTCGCGTCAGTTCGACAATGCGCTTGCCCTGGCGAGGGCGGCACCGAAGCCGTTGAGCGGCACGGTGATGGTCGTCGGTTCGGTGGCATCCTGCTTCATGGCGAGGATGAGCAGGTTCTTGGCGGTCTTCATCGTATCGGTGGCGAGAGTCGGCAGGCTCACCGGCACGAGGCAGCCTTCCGAACTGCAGGCGTAATAGGGCGCACCCTTTCCGAGGACCGCATTGTCGAGCTTGAAACTCAGGCCCGGCTCGATCTGGAAGCCGAACGGCATCAGGATCAGCCCGTCGGTGCGGTCATTGGCGGGCGGCTTCAGCTCGATCGCGAATTCACGCCGGTTCTCGCGCTTCGACCCCTGGGCCTGGACGACGGAGCAGATCGTCGCCTGGTTCGCGCGGGAGCAATTGATGCTCCAATCGCCGTAGCTCTCGCTCAGGGCGCTGGCGCCCTCGGGCCATGCCGCCTTGGCGGGAGAGGCGGCCGGCGTCGCGGCGGGCGCGGTGGCGACAGGTGCGGCGGGTTTGGGAGCGGGCTTCGGCTTCGGCTTGGGTTTCGGCTTCGGTGCGGCCTCCGAGGCGGCCGGTGCGTCCATCTCCGGCGCGGCTTCCTGCGCCACGGCACCGTTCCAGGCCTGGCCGGTCGCGGCGAGCGACAGCACGCCGATCACGGGTAAAACATGCATCCAACGCATCAAGCGGGCTTCCGGCGTTCGAACGAGGTCCGACGTGCCGCCTAGCCTTCCCGGCCGACGAGCGCAATGCACACACCCGGATCGCGCGTCGTCTCCCACCGCCGATCCGACCGTCCGAGGCTGTTTGGGAAGCTCCGCCTCAGCGCCGCTTGTCGGAGAGGCCGCCCTGGTCGATGGCCGGCAACTCGTTGGGGCCGAGGCCCATGACGACGGGCTGCTGCGCCGGCGTCTGGCCGCGTGCACGGTTGGCAAGCGCCACCGTCAGCTTCTCCGCCGGCTCCGACTGCATCAGCGCCAGCACCTCTGCCATCTTGCGCGGATTCATCGCCAGGACGATGGGCACCAAGACGTCGAGGGAGAGCCTGTCGAAGACGCGGGCGGCATCCTTCGGCTTCATCGTCTCGTACATGGTGACGATGTTCTTCAGGCCGGCCTTCTCCGCCTCGGCCTTCTGCGCGCCGCTCCCGTCGGTCTTGTCCTCGTTGCGCTTGAGGTCGTCGACACCTTCTTCGAGCTTGCGCTCGGCGGTCCCGAGCATCTGCTCGCGCAGGTTCAGGGTCTCGTCGCGCTGCTTGAGGGCGTCGCGCCGGGCGGCGAGCTTTTCGAGGATGGCGCGCTCGCTGGCGGGCATCGGCTCCGGGGGCGGCGGCGGGCGCGGGGCGGGCGGTTCCGGCTCGGGGGCGGGTTTCTCCGGCTCCTTCGGCGTCACCGAGCCGGTGGTGAGCGGGTCGGCTCCTTCGTAATTGGTCCGGGCCTTGGCGAGGGCCCGGGCGAACTCCGGAAGCTGCACCGCCGACGAGGCGGGCTCCGGCTGGAGATCGTCGACCACGATCGCGGAGAGCTTGAGCACCAGCAACCCGACCGCCGCCAGAGTCACCGCATCGATGAGGCGCAGCTTGTAGGGGCGTGCCTGTCCGATGCCCGTCTGTCCGGGCTTCACCTGTCCGAGGCCCGCCTGTTTAAGGCGCAAGAGGAGACCCGGCTTCTTCACGCGGCGCGGCTCCGCAGGCGGCCGAGGGCGCGCTCGGACATGGCGAGGGCGGCCGCGGCGGCGACACCGAGACGTTCACCATTGGGGCTCGACGCGACGATCCTCGGCATCTCCTCGCCGTGAACCGGGGCAGTGCGGAACTCGGAGGGTCGGAGCTCCACGGAGGAAGGGGCGATCCGCGACGGCTGTGCATGCGACACGATGGCCGAGATGCGGGCGATCACGGTCTCGCCGGCCTGGACATGGGCGGACAGGTCGGCGGCGTAGCGCTCGGCGGTGCCGAGGCGGTCGGCCAGCGTCCGGTCGCATTCGTCGAGGGTGGCGCGCAGGCCGATGATCGCGCGCTCCGCCGTGGAGCTCGCCACGACGAGGTCGCCAATGGTCTGGCGCAGGCCGGCCTCGTCGGCCTTCATGCGGGTGATGCGCCGGCTCAGGCGCACGGACGAGACGATGCTGGCCACGAGGAGGATGGCGACGAGGACGTCGGCGGCGAGGGTGACGAGGAGGCTCATGCGCGGGTCACCCGTCGTTGCGGTTGTTCATGGAGGCCTCGAAGGCCTGGAGCGTGGTGCGGGAGCGCCGCAGCGGTCGCGTGAGCTGCACCGAGATGTTGTCGTCCACCCGGCCGATGCGCCCCTGCGTCAGGGCCCAGTCGCCGCAGCGGACGTTGATGAGGTCGGTGGGCTTGGTGTCGAACATCAGCGTGTCGCCGACCTTCAGGGACAGCACCCTCTTGAGGGGCAGCATCATCTCGTGGAGCACCGCCTCCATGGTGGCGTCGGCCTGCCAGATCTCGGTGGCGAGGTGGCTTTCCCAGGTGTGGTCGCGGCCGAGCTTCTCGCCCATGAAGCTCTGCATGAGCAGTTCACGGATCGGCTCGATGGTGGCGTAGGGGAACAGGATCTGGAGCTGGCCGCCGCGGCCGTCCATGTCGAGCTTGAGGCTGATCAGGATGGCGGCGTTGGCCGGCCGGGTGATCGTGGCGAAGCGCGGGTTGGTCTCGATCCGGTCGATGCCGAAGCGGACCGGCGAGAGCGGCTGGAACGAGAGTTCGAGGTCGCTGAGGATGATCTCCACGAGGCGCCGCACCAGCTGCATCTCGATGGTCGTGAACGGACGCCCGTCGAGGCGGGTCGAGGAGCCGCCGCGCTTGCCGCCGAGCAGCAGGTCGAGGGTCGAGTAGGCGAGGTTCGATTCCACCGTGACGAGGCCGGAATTCTCCCAGGCATCGGCCCGGAACACCCCGAGCAGGGTCGGCAGCGGAATGGCGTTGAGATAGTCGCCGAAGCGGACCGAGGTGATGTTGTCGAGGGTCACCTCGACGTTGTCCTGGAAGAAGTTGCGCAGGCTGGTCGACAACAACCGGATCATCCGGTCGAAGACGATTTCCAGCATCGGCAGGCGTTCGTACTGAACGACGCCCGAATCCACGATGGCGCGGACACCACCGGCGCCCGAGGCCGACAATTCGCGCAGGCTGAAGCCGAGGACGCCGTCGATCTCGTCCTGGTTGAGGATGCGATCGTTGCCGGCGAGTTCGGGGAGATTGTCGGTCTCCCCGTCCTCGATCATCGTCGCCCATTCGGCGGCGACGTCGCTGGCATGCGTGGTCGTGCCCTGCTCGGCGAGCGCCGCGCCCCACTCGTCGGCCAGCGAGGATTCGCCGCCTTCGGCGTTCTGCTCGATCAGGGCTGTCGCCCAATCGTCCTCTTCGATCTCGTCTTCGGGACCCGCCATGACCGTCTCGACACCGATATTGGGGTTACTGGACGATGACGTCCTTGAAGAGCACGGCCTCGGCCCGTGCCGGATGGATCGCGACGTTGACGCGCCGGAGCAGCTCTTCGCGCAGGCGGTAGAGCCCGGCGGAGCCGGCGAGGTCGCTGGCGCGCAATTCGCGCATGTAAACCTGGAACGTGTCCTCGATGCGCGGCATCAGAGGCTTCACCTCGCCCTCGACCTTGGCGTCCTTCAGTTCCAGGGAGACCTTGACCTTGGCGACGCGGGGCTTGTCCTGACCGGGCTCGTTGGTGAGGTTGATCGTCATCTCGCGGACGTCGAGGAAGACGAGGGGCTTCTTGACCTCGGCGACGGCCGGGTCGCCGAGGCCGTCGCCGGCCTTCTTCTTCATCATGACGTATCCGCCACCGCCGCCGGCCAGCAGCAGCACGGCCGCGCCAATGATGATGATCTTCTTCTTGCCGCCCTTCGGGGCTTCGCCTTCGGCGCCTTCCCCTTCCGCGGCAGGGGCCTTCTTGGGCTTCTTGGCCATGGAGCGCCCTCTTCGAATCCCGTCCCAGGGTGCCGGCGGCGATGATGGCTCGCGACCCCGTCGACAAAGATATCTTCGGTCACGGTTAACGTGTCGTTAAGGCGGCAAAAGCTGCCGGGTGCTTTCTGCCGCGGGGATGAAGGCGCGGCCGGAAAAGTCCAGGCATCACTCCAATCAAGACGTTGATTAAGAAAGATATTTTCTGATTTTTGCAGATGGCACGGCCCGTGCGGACATCCTTAACGTCGCCGCACCTCGAGGCCTTGTCGATCGATGCAGAACGCACTGTTTGTCGGAGTCTCCAGTCAGGTCGCCCTGCAGCGTGAGCTCGACGTCATCGCCAACAACATGGCGAACGTCTCGACCAATGGCTTCAAGGGCCGCAATACCCGCTTCCAGGAATACCTGATGCCGGTGGCGAGTGCCGACTCGTTCAAGCCCCAGGACCGGCGTGTCTCCTACGTCATCGACCAGGGCACCGCCCTCGATCTCGCCCAGGGGCCGATCGAGCAGACCGGCAACCCGCTCCATGTCGCCGTCCGCGGGGAAGCCTTCCTCGTGGTCCGCACGCCCAACGGCGACCGCTACACCCGCAACGGCGCATTCGAGACGGATGCGCAGGGCAATCTCGTCACCAGCGACGGTTACGCCGTCCAGGGCGAGGGCGGCCCGATCCAGATCAACGCCCAGGAGACCGGCCTCTCCATCGGGCCTGACGGCACGGTCTCCACCAATATCGGCATCCGCGGACGGGTCCGGATGGTGACCTTCGCCAATCCGCAGGCGCTCACCAACGAGGGCGCCAACCTCTACGCCTCCCAAGCGGCCCCCGTGGCCGCCGGCCTCAATGGCCGGCTCGAATCCGGAGCGCTCGAGCGCTCCAACGTCAAGCCCGTCATCGAGATGACCCGGCTGATGGACGTGAACCGCACCTACACCATGGTCTCGGGCGTGATCTCGCGCCTGGACGAATTGCGGGGCACGGCGATCCGCCGCCTCGCCGACGTCGCGTAAGGAATCAGACGATGCGCGCCCTCTACGCAGCCGCCACCGGCATGGCGGCCCAGGAACTCAACGTCCAGGTCATCTCGAACAACATCGCGAACCTGCGCACCACCGGCTACAAGCGCCAGCAGGCCCATTTCCAGGACCTGCTCTATCAGAACCTGCGCCGGGCCGGCTCCTCGACCTCGGACCAGAACACCCAGCTTCCGGCGGGCCTCGCCATCGGATCGGGCGTGAAGACGACCTCGACCGCCCGGACGATGTCGCAGGGCACGCTCACCTCGACGGAAAAGGAATACGACGTCGCCATCCGCGGCGAGGGCCTGTTCCGGGTCACGATGCCCGACGGCCGCATCGCCTATACCCGCGACGGCTCGTTCGACCTCTCCGCCCAGGGACAGCTCGTGACCCGCGACGGCTACCTCGTCGATCCGGGCATGACGGTGCCCAACAACGCGACCAGCGTCACGATCAGCGCGCAGGGCTCGGTCCAGGCGACCGTGCCGGGACAGACCGCGCCGCAGACCCTCGGCCAGTTCCAGCTCGCCCGCTTCGTCAACAAGGTCGGTCTGGAATCCATCGGCGACAACCTGTTCATCGAGACCGCCGCCTCGGGCCCCGCCATCAACGGCCTGCCGGGCTCGGAAGGCTTCGGCAACCTGCAGCAGAGCTATCTCGAAGAGGCGAACGTCAACGCCGTCAACGAGATCTCGTCCCTGATCGCGGCCCAGCGCGCCTACGAGATGAACTCGAAGGTCGTCACCGCCGCCGACCAGATGCTCTCGACCACCTCGCAGATGTTCCGCGGCTAGGGACCCGGCCGGCCCGTCCGGGCTGACCTCCCGATCTCGTGTCCTCGCTTCAGCCCGTCCCCGAAAGCGTCGTGCCATGTACGCCCTGAGACAGATCCACCCCGTACAGCGCAAGCGCGTCGCCACGCTCACGCCCGGCATCGTCGTGCGCGTCTTCATCGCCCTGGCGGCGTTCAGCTACATGACCGTCCATGTCCTCGCCGAGGAGGCCGGTCAGCGCGTCCGTCTGCGCGGCGACGTCACCGCACGCGGCGACATCCTGACCCTCGGCGATCTCGTGGAGGGTGCGCCGACGGATCTCGCGAGGCGACCGCTGTTCCGCGCTCCGGCGCTCGGCGCGTCGGGCACGATCCAGACCCGCCGCATCGCCGAGGCGGTCATGCCGCTCGGCCTCGGCGAGATCGAGACCGGCGGCCGCCAGCAGGTCTCGGTTCAACGCGCCGCCCGGCGCGTGGGCCCGACCGAGATCGAGGCCGCGATCAAGCGCGTGCTGGAAGCCTCCTACGGGCTCGACCAGCGCAACCTTGCGATCCGCCTCGACGGCGAGAACACGATCCTGCTCGCACCGGTCGATCTCGACGGACAGGCGACGGCCCTCGATCTCTCCTACGATCCCCGCCTCAAGCGGGTCGCCGCCCTCATCACCCTGGGCGAGCGCCAGGCGTCGCTGCGGGTCTCCGGTCAGGTCCAGGAAATCCGCGAGGTCCAGGTCCTGGCCCGCTCTCTCAACCGCGGCGACACGCTGGGCGCCGCCGACATCACCGTCGAACGCCGCCCTCGCGAGGCGACGCCGGCCGATGCCCAGGGCGGGTCTGCCGTCGCCACGGGTCAGGTCGCCCAGCGCAGCCTGAGCGCCGGCGCCGTCCTTCGCTCCGGCGACATCGCCCCGGCGGATCTGGTCCAGCGCGGCGAGGCCGTGACCATCGTGTTCGATGCGCCGGGCCTCAACCTCTCCCTGCGGGGCCAGGCCAACGAGAACGGGCGTCTCGGCGCCGCGATCACCGTCACAAATCCCGTCTCCAAGAAGATTCTCGCCGCCACCATCATCGGCCCCGGCCGCGTCTCGGTCAGTTCGCCCGCCAGCCTCGGCCGCCAGGCCAGCGCGACGTTCGATGCCGGACGCTGACGCCGCCCTCCCTACCGAACAACGCTGCCTCTCCATGGAAGCCCGGACCATGAGCAACCGTTCGACCCGCCGCCTCATCGCCAAGCCCATCATCGCCAAGCCCATCGCGCTCGCCGCCATCCTGCTGGCCTGCTCGGGCCTCGGCGCCTGCAACACCGTCGACCGGCTGTCGCAGATCGGCGCGACGCCGCCGCTCTCGGCCATCGAGGATCCGACGTCCCAGCCCGGCTACCGTCCGGTGCGCCTGCCGATGCCGGATATCCAGCCGGTTTCCTACGCGCCGAACTCCCTGTGGCGGACGGGATCACGCGCCTTCTTCAAGGATCAGCGCGCCGCGCGTATCGGCGATCTCGTCACGATAAAGGTCAATGTCACCGACAAGGCCAACCTGAACAACGAGACCAAGCGCTCGCGTTCCAATGCGGAGGGCCTGGGGCTTCCCAACGCGTTCGGCCTGGAGAGCAGCGCCGCCGTCGCCGCCGCCGGGATCAGCCCGGACAAGCTCATCACCGGAACATCGACCTCGTCCAGCGACGGCGCGGGCTCGGTTCAGCGCAACGAGACGGTGACCACGAACATCGCCGCCATCGTCAATCAGATCCTGCCCAACGGGAACCTCGTCGTGGAGGGCAAGCAGGAAATCCGGATTAATTTCGAGGTGCGCGAACTCATCGTCGCCGGCGTGGTACGGCCCGAGGACATCGAATCCGACAATACGATCGACTCGTCGAAGATCGCCCAGGCACGCATTGCCTATGGCGGCCGCGGTCAGATCACCGATGTGCAGCAGCCCCGCTACGGCCAGCAACTGGTCGACGTCCTGCTGCCGTTCTGAGCGGCCGCAGGACGCACGTTCTCAATGCTCGGTGCCGGGGCGGTTCGGACGTGGGGCCGTCCCATGGTTGTCGAGGAAGGCCGAGCGTTCGGGATCGTTTTTGAGCTTGGCGACACGGCCGCGTTGCCACATCGCCACGGCGATGACGATCCCCAACGTCACGACGGCGAGTACTAAGATCAGAATTTCGTTATTCATATCTGGATCCTCGATCGACACCAAAGTCGTATCGGGAATCGCGAGATGAGGGATAAGGTTCCGGACAGAGATAGATCAAATACAGCCAAGCTTTTATTTGATCTGCCGCCAAGGTCCGCTCGAAAACTTCGAGGCTGACCTTCGAAGATGTAGGCGTTTCCGGCGGATATAAAAATCTCTGCCCCGAAGACGCGCCTACATCTATGTTATTCGTCTCGGTAGACGCGCTCGCGTCGCTCATGCCGCTCCTGGGCTTCCAGCGACAGGGTGGCGATGGGCCGGGCATCGAGGCGCTTCAGGGAAATCGGCTCGCCGGTCTCCTCGCAATAGCCGTAGCTTCCGTCTTCGAGGCGGGAGAGCGCCGCATCGATCTTGCCGGTCAGCTTGCGCTGGCGGTCCCGCGCCCGGAGCTCGATCGCCCGGTCGGTTTCCGAAGACGCACGATCGGCGAGATCAGGATGATTCTCGTTCTCGGTCTGAAGTGCCACCAGCGTATCCTGTGCTTCGCGCAGGATATCGGCCTTCCATCCCACCAACTTGCGGCGGAAATACTCACGCTGCCGGTCATTCATGAACGGCTCGTTCTCGGACGGGACATAACCGTCCTCGATCTTGACTGTCGCCATCCTCGCCCCTTCGCAAGTCCGTCACAGCCGGTACGCGGCGATGTTTCGCGTGCCTATTACTGGAGGGCGCTCCGTACCACAACGCACCCTTTACCCCCAGCCTCATCCCAGGGCGTGATGGATGCAGTCTGCGACAAACACGCAACGGATGCATCGATCCCCGCGGAATGGGCCGGTTTCGGACAAATCCGCTGCACGAGCCAGGATCGAAGCAATCATGGGGCCGGTCTTAAAGCTCGCCGCCGCTGCGCGGGAGATCGGCCCGCGCCTCGTCGCGGTGCAGGTGCGCCCTTGCGGTGGCAGGGGTGCAACGCTCGGCGACGGTGCGCCGACCGGAAGGCAAGCGGATGGTCGTGGCCGGTATGCGACCGTGCCGGCGTGATTTATAGGATCGATCCGCGCGGGTCGGTCCATCGACCTCCCGGTATTCCGCCCCATAATGCAACCGTGGCCAATACGTGCCGGAGAGCCGATCCTTGCCGAAAGCCATTGCCGGACGGTCGGAGATTTTCGTCGGCGGGAGCGAGATGGCGGCCCTGATGCGGGCCAAGGATTGGACCCGGACGCCGCTCGGCCCGCCGGAAAGCTGGCCGGAGGCGCTGAAGGTCGCCCTGCGGATCCTACTGACGTCGCGGTTCGAGATGTGGCTCGGTTGGGGGCCGGACATCGCGTTCTTCTACAACGACGCCTATCGCCCGACCCTCGGCCTCAAGCACCCGGACTCGCTGGCCAAGCCCACGAAAATCCTCTGGGCCGAGATCTGGGACGATATCGAGGCGCGCATCCGCAGCGTCTACGAGGATGGCGAGGCGACCTGGGATCGCGGGCTTCTGCTGCTCCTGGAGCGCAACGGCTACCCGGAGGAGACCTATCATACCTTCTCCTACAGCCCCGTCATCGACGATGACGGATCGGTGGGCGGTCTGTTCTGCGCGGTCAGCGAGGAGACGGACCGGGTCATCAGCGAGCGGCGGCTCGGTATCCTGCGTCTCGTGGCCGAGAGTCTCGCGCGAGCGGAGACACGGTCCGACGCCCTCCAGGCCGCGGAAGCCAGCCTCGGCGAGGATCGCCGCGACCTGCCGTTCAGCGCGATCTATCTCTTCGACCAGGGAAGCGTGGCCCGCCTCGCCTCCACGACGGGGATATCGCCGGACCATGCCGCGCTGCCCAATTCCATCGATCCCACCGGCCCGCTCGGCTGGTGGCTGGGCGATACGGGACGCGAGACGGTCATCGATCTCGCCCCGGCGGAGGAATGGCCGACCGGCGACTGGTCGAGACCGCCGGCGAAGGCCGTGATCCTGCCGCTCATCGGACAGGGCGGCAGCGCACCGCTCGGCACCCTCATGGTCGGCCTCAATCCCCACCGGCCCTTCGACGCCGACTATCTCAGCTTCATCAAGCTTCTCGCCGGACAGGTTTCGTCGAGCCTCGCCAGCGTCTCGGCCTACGAGGCCGAGCGCGAGCGCAATGCCGTGCTGGCGGAAGCCGTGCGCATGCGGCAGGAGGCGGCCGAAGCCCTCCGGCAGGCCAATAACGCTCTCCTTTCCGAGGTTCGGCAGACGACGGCGGAGCGCGACCGCCTGCGCACGCTGTTCCAGGATGCGCCCGGCTTCATGTGCGTCCTGCGCGGGCCGTCCCATGTGTTCGAGTACACCAACGAGGCCTATCTCCAGCTCGTCGGTCAGCGCGACCTCATCGGTGTGAGCGTCCGCGAGGGACTGCCCGAGGTCGAAGGGCAAGGCTTCTTCGAACTCCTCGACGAGGTCTATGCCACGGGCCGGCCCTTCATCGGCCGCAACATGCTCGTGACCATTCAGTCCGGACGCGAGGGCATCCTCGAGCGACGCGTCCTCAACCTCGTCTACCAGCCGATCACGGAAGCGGACGGCACCGTCACCGGCATCTTCGCCGAGGGTCACGACGTCACCGACCGCGCCCTCGCGGAAGATGCCCTGAGGCGGCTCAACGAGACGCTGGAACAGCAGGTCCAGGCCCGCACGCAGGAGGTTCAGGAGCGGACGCAGGAGAGGGATCGGGCCTGGCGCCTGTCGCAGGACCTTCTCATGGTCGCCGAGACCGACAGCCGCATCGCCGCGATTAACACCGCCTGGACGACGCTCCTCGGCTGGACGGCCGAGGATCTCGCGGGTGTGTCCTTCGCGGATCTCGCCCATCCCGACGACCGCGACGCCACCTGCTCGACCTTCTCGGCCATCGTCCTCGAACCGCTCACCGACCCGTTCGAGTGCCGCTTGCGCCATATCGACGGCACCTACCGCTGGTTCGCCTGGACCGGCGCCTTCGAGGATGGAAGGGTCTATGCCAGCGGCCGCAACACTACGGCGGAGCGCGAGCAGGCGGCGGCTCTCGAACTCGCCGAGGACGCCCTGCGCCAGGCGCAGAAGATGGAGGCGGTGGGCCAACTCACCGGCGGCATCGCTCACGACTTCAACAACTTGCTGACCGGCATCGTCGGTTCCCTCGACCTGATGCAGACTCGGTTGTCGCAGGGCCGGATGGACAATATCGAGCGTTACGCCAAGGCGGCGATGTCCTCGGCCAACCGGGCCGCGGCCCTGACGCATCGGCTTCTCGCCTTCGCCAGACGTCAGCCGCTCGATCCGAAATCGGTCGATGCCAACTTGCTGATCGCATCGCTCGAAGATCTTCTGCGCCGGACGATCGGCGAGACGATCGCCCTCGACATCGCCATGGGGGAGGGGCTCTGGCCGACCCTGTGCGATCCGCATCAGCTCGAGAACGCGATCCTCAACCTCGCGATCAACGCCCGCGACGCCATGCCGGATGGCGGCCGCCTGCGCATCGAGACGGTCAACACCGAACTCGATCGCGCCTATGCCCGCCTGCATCCGGGCGTGGAGCCGGGCCAGTACATCTGCATCTCCGTCTCGGATACCGGCACCGGCATGCCGGCCGACGTGATCGCGCGGGCGTTCGATCCCTTCTTCACCACGAAGCCTCTGGGGCAGGGAACCGGCCTCGGCCTGTCGATGATCTATGGCTTCGCCCGACAGTCCGACGGTCACGCCAAGATCGATTCCCAGGTCGGGCATGGCACGGCCGTGAAGCTCTACCTGCCTCGCAGCGTCGACGGCGAAGCGGAGGCGGGCGCTGTCGAAGCCGGCGCCGAGGTTTCGCGCCTCGGGGATGGCGAGACGGTCCTCGTCGTGGAGGACGAGGCGGTGGTGCGCGACCTCATCGTCGATGTGCTGGTAGACCTCGGCTACCGGGCGATCTCCGCCCCGGACGGCCTTTCCGGGCTCAAGATCCTGCTCACCCAGGAGCGCGTCGATCTCCTGGTCACCGATGTCGGCTTGCCGGGCCTCAACGGTCGCCAGCTCGCGGATCAGGCTCGCGAGAGCAGGCCTTCGCTCAAGGTGCTGTTCATCACCGGCTATGCCGAGAACGCGATCTTCGGTAACGGCCAACTCGATCCGGGCATGCAGATGATCACCAAGCCGTTCCCGGTGGAAACCCTGGCGGGTCGCATCCGCGACATGATGGAAAGCTGAGCGGCGAGGGCGTCGGCCCAAATCCGGGCCGTTCGGATCAGGCGGCCTGCCCCGCCGCCAGCTTGGCGAGCTCCACCGCCGCGCGGAGCTCGATATCGGCGATGAGCCCGTCGAGGCGTGGGTCGCCGCTGCTCCCGGCCCGCTCGGAGAGCCGGCTCGCGATGGCCTGGAGCTCGCGCGTCGAGACCCGGCCCATGACCAGCGAGGCCTTGAGCCGGTCGAGACCGTCGAGGAGGTCGTGGCCGCGCTTGGCGAAACGGCGGCGGCGCTCGCCCGGCTGCTCCTCCCGGCTTTGCAGCGTCAGGATCGCGTCGAGCCCGGCCAGCGACGTCGCCGGTGCAGAGGCAGCGGACGATGCAGCAGCGGCCGTCTCACCCCCCACCAGGAAGGCCTGGGACGCATCCGCCTTGCGCGGCGACGGCGAGGCGGCGGCGAGGGCCTGTGAGGCGGGGCGGTTATCGACGCGCATGGGCCGTCTCCGAAAGTCAGGACGTCGCTCCGCGCATCGGCACGAAGATCGACTCCGACGGTCAGAATCCGGCTCTCGTGGTTAACTGTCCGTAAACGACCGGGCAGAACCTGCCGGGTCGGCAGGGAAAGCAGGTGTGCTCGCCGCCGCAATCATCCTCGTATTCAAGGAAAATCTTTCAATTTCAATTGGTTGGATGAAGGCGGCGTTTGGCATGGTCCTGGCAGATTGTCCTGCATGTCCATTTCACACGACATGCTCCGCCGACCAGCAAAGCGCATCATGCCAACCGCGATCGCCCGGCCCCACCGATCCGCCCGCCTCGCGCGCTGCATCGCCGCGCTGCTGGCGCTGGTCTTCGCCCTGAACGGACAGGCTCTCGCCCTGTCGCGGGTCAAGGATCTCGCGAGCATCGAGGGCGTGCGCCAGAACCAGCTGGTGGGCTACGGCATCGTCGTCGGCCTCAACGGCACCGGCGATACCCTGAACAACATCCCCTTCACCAAGCAGTCGCTCCAGGCGATGCTGGAACGCCTCGGCGTCAATACCCGCGGCGCCACGATGCGCACGCAGAACCTGGCCGCCGTGATGGTGACGGCGAGCCTGCCGCCCTTCGCCACGCAGGGCAACCGCATCGACATCACGGTGTCATCGCTCGGCGACGCCAAGTCGCTTCAGGGCGGCACCCTTCTCGTCACACCTCTGCTCGGCGCCGATGGCGAGGTCTACGCACTGGCACAGGGCTCGGTGGCCATCGCCGGCTTCTCGGCCGAGGGCGACGCCGCCAAGATCACCCGCGGCGTCCCCACCAACGGGCGCGTTCCCAACGGGGCGATGATCGAGCGCGAGATGGCGTTCAAGATGAACGACATGCGCACCCTGCGCCTGTCCCTGCGCAATCCAGACTTCACCACCTCGAAGCGCATCGCCGCCGCGATCAACGATTTCATGGGCGCCGACACCGCCGAACCCACCGACCCGGCCACCGTGACCCTGCAGATCCCAGCGAAGTACAATGGCAACATGATCCGCCTCGTCACCGAGGTGGAGCAGTTGAAGGTGGAGCCGGATCAGACCGCCCGCGTCATCGTTGACGAGCGCTCAGGCATCATCGTCATGGGCCGCGACGTGCGGGTCTCCACCGTCGCCATCGCCCAGGGCAACCTCACCGTCACCATTACCGAGCAGCCGCAGGTGAGCCAGCCGGCACCGCTCTCCAACGGGACGACCACGGTGGTGCCGCGCACCGGCGTCAAGGTCGATACCGGCGAGGGCAACAAGCTCGCCCTGGTCAAGGAAGGCGTGACCCTGCGCGAGCTGGTCGATGGCCTCAACGCCCTGGGGGTCGGCCCGCGAGACCTGATCTCGATCCTTCAGGCCATCAAGGCCGCCGGCGCCCTCCAGGCCGATATCGAGGTGATGTGATGCTGAACCTCTTCCTCCTCCAACCCGTGAGGCGATGACCATGCTGTTCGCACCCCTTGCAGCCAAGGCCGCCATCGGCGTCGGCAAGGCCATCGTCGGCGACATCGCCAAATCGGTGAGCACTGGCCTGAAGTCCGATACCGCCAAGTCCGCCGCTACGGCCGCGAACACCAAGCTCGCCGCGGCATCCGCCGCCACGGGCAAGACGCCGGCGGAGGTCAAGGCGCGCAAGGCGTCCAACGATTTCGAGGCGATGTTCCTGGAGCAGACCCTCGACCGCCTCGCGACGTCCGAGGGGACCGACGGCCCTCTCGGCGACAACGGCACCGGCGGCGCGGTCTACCGGTCGATGCTGACCAAGGAATATGCGGGCCAGGTGGTGAAGAGCGGCGGTATCGGCATCGCCGATCAGGTCTACCGCGAGATGATGAAGATGCAGGAGGCCGGCAATGCGACCCGCAACTGAGACCAAGACCCTGCGCATCCTCGACCGGGCCGGCGCGGACGCCCTGATCGCCCACATCATGCAGACGATGCGGGCGCTGGAGGAGATCCTGACGGAGGAAGGCGGCCACGTTCGGGCCGGACGCCTGCGCCAGGGCCTGTCGCAGACGGAGCGGAAGACCGCCCTGGCGGCTGCCTACATGCAGGGTCTCGAAGTCGCCAAGGCCAATGCCATCGCCCTCGCGCGTTTCGCCCCGGATGCTGTCGAGGGCCTGAAAGCCGCACATCGGCGCTTCGCCGAGGTGGTCGAGACCAGCCAGGTCGTCCTGGCGACGGCGCGGACGGTCTCCGAGAGCCTGGTGAAATCCCTGGCCGAGGACATGAACCGGTCGAGGACGACCACGGTCTATGGCCGCCCCTCGCAGCCGCCTTCGCCCTATGGCAAGGGCGCGGCGGGACGCAGCCAGCCCCTGGTGCTGTCACGCAGCCTGTAGGCGTCAGCGCCGGCCCGCATCGATCCGCACATAGGTCCGCACCGGGCCGTAATCCGATTCCGTGCGGGTATCGACGGACAATCGGCCACCGGCGACTGGGCGCGCGGCCGAGCCGTCCTCGCCTGAGCGGAGGTCGAGCCCCGTCCTCGCCCGGCCACCGACACGGATGCAGGTCTCCGAGCCCGGGATGCGGATGAATCCTGCGCCGTGCCGAGGGCAAGGCTTCGCCGCCTGTTGCGGCTCCGGCCGAACCGGCTCGAGTGCCGACGCCTGGAGCGTCATGTCCAGGGTCAGACCGAGGGCCAGGCCGTAGGGCAGAATCTTACCTGACATGCCGGTGTCGCTCCCGTCCGCTCCGCGCCCAAGAACCAACTTTACCCGACCGACCGGACGGGTCGACCCCGGCATTCTTCGGCCTCTGGTAACCTTTCGGTAAACAAACGTCCTTAATCAATGGTGACGTGGTCGAACAGGAAGAACGGGTCATGGCGGACAAGGTCATCGGAGCGGCGTCATCCGATCGGTCGCCGGAAGCGCTACTGAAACAGGCCGTCGCCGACGCCAAGGCGAAGGCTGCGCCGGTGCCGCAGGCCCGCAAGCGCCTGCCCTCGGTGGACCCGCTCCTCGCCGGTGTCACCGCAGCCGCGCTCACCCTCGGCCTCGCCATGGGTGCGGGCGCGATGAGTCTGGTTTCGCCGAAGGCCGATCGCTCCTCCGAGACACTGACGCAGATCCAGTCCCGCCTCGATACGAGGCACGCGGACGTCGCCCGTCTACAGGGTGAGATCGAGAAGATCGGGAAAGTCCTGGCCCAGGTCCAGGATGCCACCGAGTCGGTTCGCAGCGAAGCCAGGAACCGCTCCGCTACGCTCAACGACCGGATCGGCAAGTCCGAGCAGACTATCGTGGCGAAGGTCGCCAGCGTGGCCGAACGGCAGGACCAGACCGAGCGCGACCAGACGGCGAAGATCGCCGCTCTGACGGCACAATTGGAAAAGCGCGCTGCACCGCCAGCTCCCGCGGCTCCGGTCGTCGCTCCCCAAGCGTCCAGAGCGCCTCAGCCCGAGCCGACGGAGACCGGGTCCATCTCCGACAAGCCGAAGGCTTCGGCGCCGGCCGTCATCGAGAGTTGGGCGGTACGAGAAGTTTATAACGGCGTGGCCGTCATCGAAGACCGCCGACATCGCCTCGTCGAGGTCGGTCCGGGCGACACCATACCTGGCATCGGCAAGGTCGATTCGGTGGAGCGACGCGGTCGCGGCTGGGCTGTCGTGACCAAGCAGGGGCTCATCACCACCCAGACATGGTAAGCAGACGGCAAACGAGGATGTCAGGCCTCGGAAGAACCGCCTTACGCGGAATGCTTCAGGAGGCCTGGACCTCGACTTCGGGATCGCGGAGCGAACTCGGATAGCGCGGCTCGATCGTCATCGGATCGGCCATCGCGCAGGCGCGAGCTGCGCGGTTGCGGCCATGCGTCAAAGCACGATCCCGAGCTTCCAGGGTCGGAAACAGGATTGCCGCGAGCAGGGCTTGGCCCTCGAATTCGCAATCTAGATTTTTTGCTTCGAACACTGGCATTGCGGTCACCGGACCTTGAGCCGTGCGGATTTCGCAGGGGTCGTTGGGCGCGTATAAGCGGATAATGGGGATAACGGCAACAAGTTCCCGCCCGCCCCGATTATTTACGCTTAATTTGCTTTCGCATCGCCGCACAGTTTTCGCAGTGCGAAAGCACACGCGATTACAGGTTTGACCGGAGTGGGGCAAAGTCTCCGCTGCTTAAAAAATGCTCAAAGGGAATCCTGGGCACGTCTGTGCGACAAGACACAAATCCTCTCTGGCTGGAAAAAGTCTTAGACAAGTCGTTGCTTGCGGTGTCGGGGTCTGGATCCGAGTCCTAAAAGCAAGTGTGCCGTGTCTCCGGCTCTTTCGAGCCCTGAACGCCGGAAGAATGTCCAGATCACGTTCGCCGAAGATGGATCAATGCGTTGGATGTCCCAGGAATAGGCCTCAATGGCCGACTTGCCTAAGTAATCAGGCCTATGCACTTTCGAGTTTCGATCTTGCCTGGAAACCATCAAAACCGGTGACAATCATCGTTCCGGAGAGGAGCGGCGTGGATGATCGGAAGTGTGAGTCGGGTCGGCGTTCCGCGCGGAGCCGCGTTTGTCTAACGGCGCGCTCCGACGTTTGACCGGAAGGAACCGATCCACTGCAGCGGACACGAAAAAGGACGCTTGCGCGCCCCAGATCGATCGGCGGGTGTCGAGAAGAGGCGGGTTCAGGCGACGGCGGTCGCCTTTACCGGGATGCCCTTCTCGGACAGGAACTGCTGCAATTCGCCGGACTGGAACATCTCGCGGGTGATGTCGCAGCCGCCGACGAATTCGCCCTTCACGTAGATCTGCGGAATGGTCGGCCAGTTCGAGAAAGCCTTGATGCCGTCGCGGATGGCCATGTCGTCGAGGACGTTCACGCCCTTGAACGGCACTTCCAGGTAATTGAGGATCTGCACGACCTGGCCCGAAAAGCCGCACATGGGGAATTGCGGCGTGCCCTTCATGAACACGACCACGTCCTGGGAATCAATCTCGGTCTTGATGGTGGTGTTGGCGTCGGTCATGTTAACTCCTCTACTTGATGCTTGATCTAGTGATGGTCGCCCGGCGTTTCCACCGCCGCCGCGAGGCGCGCCAGCGCCCAATCCATGTCGAAGGTCTTGGAAACGAGCTCTTCCGGCTCAAACGGCATCGTCTCGGGAAGACCGCCGACGAGCCTGTCGCCGAACATCTTGAGCGACACATCGGCATTCGCCTTCGCGGTCGTCCAGAGATCCTGCCAGTCGATCCGCTGCCGCATCGACCGCTTGTAGTTCCGGCATGCCGTCGCATGGAAGGCGACGACCTCCACACGCCATGATCGTGTCGATTGGGCGGATGGGGCCGAAAGGTACTTGAGCACATGGATAAGGACGAGAAGGAGCGCGCTCTCGACGCCCTGGATCTGAGACCGCCCCAAGCTCTCGATCTCCTCGGCGATGTTCTCCCAATCGAGGACGTTCGACAGATCTGACCGCGACGCCAGTGCACGCACCGCCGCTGCCTGTTCTTCGGCCCAGGTCACGATGTCGTCGTCGTAGAGGCTCGGCTGTTCCATCGGATCGATCCCGCGAACCGACTCAATCCTGCGGGACGCCCGTCGTCAGCGCAAGAGCGTGGAGCACGCCTCCCATCCGACCCTGGAGCGCGCCGTAGACGAGCTGGTGCTGGGCCACCCGGGTCTTGCCCTTGAAGGCCGAGGAAATGACCGTGGCGGCGTAGTGATCGCCGTCTCCGGCGAGATCCTTGATCTCGATCGTGGCGTCGGGCAGCGCCTCCCGGATCATGGCCTCGATCTCGCGCGAATCCATCGGCATCGGACGTATCCCTCTCGAATGATGTTCAGGCCGCGGCGGGCCGGGTCGCCATGTAGTTCGGCAGCCAGTCCTCATGCGCCTTGCGCAAATCCGCGACCGATATGGTCTCGCCCCCCGGCAGGGTCAAATCCCGCGATCCCGTGAGGCCGACGACGAGGGCCGGAATCCCCTGCGCATTGGCGCTGTAGAGAAGATCGCCCACGTTCTCCGGGGCGACGCTGAGGAGGTAGCGCGCCTGGTCCTCGCCGAAGAGATAGGCGTGGACGGGGAGGCCCTCCGGTGCCTCGGGCAGAGTCGCGCCGATGCCGCCCGCGATCGCCATTTCGGCGAGCGCCACGGCAAGACCTCCGTCGGAGAGGTCGTGGACCGTGTCCACGAGGCCGGAGACGATGAGACCGCGCACGAAATCGCCGTTGCGGCGTTCCGCGGCGAGGTCGACCGGGGGCGGCGCGCCGTCCTCGCGGCCGGAGACCACGGACAGATAGACCGACTGTCCGAGCCAGCCTTCGGTGGCGCCGACGAGGACCAGCATGTCGCCCTCGCG
The DNA here is from genome assembly GCF_022179405.1 of Methylobacterium marchantiae. Lineage (GTDB taxonomy): Bacteria > Pseudomonadota > Alphaproteobacteria > Rhizobiales > Beijerinckiaceae > Methylobacterium > Methylobacterium marchantiae. The sequence continues at coordinate 64,037 of NZ_BPQT01000009.1, read as the reverse complement.
CTTCAGCGAGATCGTCGCGTGCCGGGTGACATCGTCGAGGAGCCCGACACCGCCGATGGTCGGGGTCGGCAGGATGCCGACGCCGTTCGTCTCGTTGTAGAGGGAGACGTTGCCGGAGACGACGGGGAAATCGAGGGCGAGGCAGGCCTCGCCGATTCCCTTCAGGCAGCCGACGAGCTGGCCCATCACCTCGGGCTTCTCGGGATTGCCGAAATTCAGGTTGTCGGTGATGGCGAGCGGCTTGGCGCCCACCGCCGTGATGTTGCGCCAGGCTTCCGCCACGGCCTGACGGCCGCCCTGGACGGGATCGGCCTCGCAATAGCGCGGCGTCACGTCGGCGGTCATGGCGAGGCCCTTGGGTCCGTCCTCGACGCGGACGATGGCGGCGTCGCCGCCGGGCTTCTGCACGGTGTTGCCGCCGATGAAATGGTCGTACTGCTCGTAGACCCAGCGCTTGGACGACAGGTCGGGCGATCCGACGAGCCGCTTCAGCGCCTCTGCATGGCCGATGGTCGCCGGCACGTCGGCCGCAGCGATGACCGACTGGTGGGTGTTGGCGATGTGCGGCCGGTCGTAGAGAGGCGCCTCGTCGCCGAGTTCCTTGATCGGCAGGTCGGCCATCACGACGCCGTCATGCTTGACGACGAAGCGCAGCGTGTCGGTGGTGTGCCCGATGATCGCGAAATCGAGACCCCATTTGACGAAGATAGCCTCGGCCTCGGCCTCCATGCCGGGCTTGAGCACCATCAGCATGCGCTCCTGGCTCTCCGAGAGCATCATCTCGTAGGCGCTCATGTTCGCTTCGCGCGCCGGCACCTTCTCGATGTGGAGCTCCACGCCGAGATCGCCCTTGGCGCCCATCTCGACGGCCGAGCAGGTCAGCCCCGCCGCGCCCATGTCCTGGATTGCGATGACGGCGCCCGACGCCATGAGCTCGAGGCAGGCCTCGAGCAGCAACTTCTCGGCGAAAGGGTCGCCGACCTGAACCGTAGGGCGCTTCGATTCGGAGGATTCGTCGAATTCCGCCGAGGCCATGCTGGCGCCGTGGATGCCGTCGCGTCCGGTCTTCGAGCCGAGATAGACGATCGGATTTCCGATGCCGGTGGCCGCCGCGTAGAAGATGCCGTCGGTGCGGGCGAGACCGACCGCCATGGCGTTGACGAGGATGTTGCCGTCGTAACGCGGGTGGAAGCCGACGGCGCCGCCCACGGTGGGCACACCGAAAGAGTTGCCGTAGCCGCCGATGCCGGCCACCACGCCCGAGACGAGGTGGCGCGTGCGCGGATGGTCGGGCGAGCCGAAGCGAAGAGCGTTCAAAGCCGCGATCGGTCGGGCACCCATGGTGAACACATCGCGCAGGATGCCGCCGACGCCGGTGGCCGCGCCCTGATAGGGCTCGATGAAGCTCGGGTGGTTGTGGCTCTCCATCTTGAAGACGCAGGCGAGACCGTCGCCGATGTCGATGACGCCGGCATTCTCGCCAGGCCCCTGGATCACCCACGGCGCCTTGGTCGGCAGACCGCGCAGGTGTTTGCGGGACGACTTGTAGGAGCAGTGCTCGTTCCACATGGCCGAGACGATGCCGAGCTCGGTCAGCGTCGGATCGCGGTCGATGAGGCCGCGGAAACGCTCGTACTCGTCCGGCGTCAGGCCATGCTGGCGGACCAGCTCTGGGGTGATCGGAACATCGTTGCGGAACATGCGAGCCCTCTCGACCGCTCAGGCGCCTCTCGCGCAGCTCCCTTTGGACGGGACTCGCACGACATGCGCCAAGTTGGCTCGGCTCTAGAGTGTAAGCGCCCGTGCTGGCAACACGTCAAAGCGGCGTCCGGCCATGCGCCCTCGCCGAAAACCGAACTCAGGCCGATTTCGCCGAGGGCAGGACGCCGGCACCACGGCATCGATCGATGATGCTGTGGATGGGTTCCGGCCCCACGACGAAGGCGACGTAATCGAACGCTTCCGGGTTGAGGCTCGACATCAAAAGTTGGAAATGCATGCGGAACAGGTTCCACTTGCGCCGCGCGATGATCTTGCGCTCGATCAGGTCGGTGATGCGGACATGGATCTCCACCGGCCGGTGATCCTGGGGCGATGGTACGCCCGATGCGGTGAGCACGTCGCGGTCATGGACCGAGAGCCAGTCCCATTTCGCGCGCACGTCGAGCCAGCGGATCGCCGGTGCCGCCGCGACCCGGGAGAGGGCCGCACGCATCTCGGCCGCCGGCGCATCGAGGGTGATCCACGGGATCACGCTGCCGATGCTGACAAAGGAGACCGGTGTCTCGCGCTGCCCGAAATCGGGATCGCCGCCGAGGATCCTGTCGAGGGCCTCGATGCCGAGAAAGCTCGACGAGGAATGGCCGATGACGACGATCTCGGACGCCTTGCCTTCGGCCGCGCGGATCTCTTCCGCGAAGGCATCGAGGCGGCGGCGCATCCGGTTTTCGGCGCCGCTGGCATGGTCGTAGGTGAAGGCGGTGTCGTCCACGAGATGGGCGACGTAGAACGGCTTTCCCCGCGTCACCGCCATCAGGCCGAGATGGATCGCGTAGGCGAGCACCGGAATCGCCGCGAGGCTCCAGGGCCGCCACTGCGCGGGCCCCAGCCAGGCGGGAAGTGAGGCCAGCACGAACGAGAGGACGACCAGCGCGGCATAGATCGCGTGGACACCGATGATGACGCGGGCGAAGCGCTTGGCCTCGCGGCGGAAGCGTTTGACGTAGCCGCTGCGGGACAGCCGCCACCACAGAGCCGGTACCTCCACGAGGCGCCGCAGCGGCGAGCGCGGGAAACGGGCGCGGACGATGTCGTCCCAGCGCAGCAGGGTGTAGCGCGTCGGCGCGCCGTCGGCCTCCACCTCCCAATCGAGGCGCAGCCCGTCCGAGGATCTCGTCGGGTTGCTCACGGCGATGGCCATCCCGCGCCTGACGGAGGTCAGCCGGCTCTCCCGTCGGAAGAGGCCCCAATAGGTCTCGGGCTCACGCGGGTCGAAGCCCGGCATGTAGAAGACCTGGCGAGGCAGGGAGGCGGGGGCCGGCAAATCCGAGGCGATGATTCGGGTATCCGTTAGGCGGGGCGAAGACACTTGGTGCGCGCTGCGAAGACACTTGTCCTGCAGCAGAGACAGTCCGGCGAGCCCGCGAACGGATCGCCGAATCTCGTCCCTACACGATGGGACGGGCATCGCACGAGTGCGAAACCGCATCAGGCATCCCGGTCTAGCTCTGCGACAAGTACGTGGCGATGGCCGAGACGAAGCGGTCGCCATAGGCGTCGCGCTTGCGCTCGCCGACACCGTGCACCGTGCGCAGGGCATAGAGGTCGACCGGCTTGGCCTTGGCCATCTCGATCAGGGTGCGGTCAGGGAAGACCATGAAGGCGGCGATGCCCTCGGTGCGGGCGATGGTGGCGCGCAGGCCCCTGAGATGCTGGAACAGGGCTTCCGTCGCCGGGTCGAGATCGAGCGTCGCGTCCTCGCGTGCCGCGCCGCCGCGCTTGCGGTCGCGCGGTTCGGCGGCTTTCGGCTCGGGATCGGGTCGCATCTGGATGGCCTCGCGGCCGAACAGGATGGCCTCGCCCTTCTCGGTGAGGGAAAGGCCGCCGAACCCGTCGTCGTTCTCCGCCACGGCGCCGGCGGCGAAGAGCTGGCGCAGCATGGCCCGCCAGGCCGGCAAGGGCTTGTCGGCCCCGACGCCGAAGGTCTTCAGCGCCGTGTGGCCGTTGCGGCGGATCGTGTCGGATTCCTTGCCGTGGACCACGTCGCAGACATAGGCCGCTCCGAACCTCTGGCCGGTGCGGACGATGGCCGAGAGCAGCTTCTGCGCCGGCACGGTGGCATCGACGAGGGAGACGCCGCTGCGGCACAGGTCGCAGCGGCCGCACGGCTCGCTCGCCTCTCCGAAATAGCTGAGCAGGGACTGGCGCCGGCAGGTCGCCCCCTCGCAGAGCGCGATCATCGCTTCGAGCTTGCGGCGTTCCACCCGGCGGCGCTCGTCGGGCACGTCCTTCTCGTCGATCTGGCGGCGGCGGAGGGACATGTCGTCGAGGCCGTAGATGGTGAGCGTGTCGGCCGGCAGGCCGTCGCGGCCGGCGCGGCCGATCTCCTGATAGTAGCCCTCGACGTTGGAGGGCATGTCGGCATGGCAGACGAAGCGTACGTCAGGCTTGTTGATGCCCATGCCGAAGGCCACGGTGGCGGTCATCACCACCCCGTCCTCCTGCAGGAACGTGTCTTGGTTCTTCATCCGCGTGCCCTGGTCGAGGCCGGCATGGTAGGGCAGGGCGTTGAAGCCGTCCTTGGCCAGCGTCTCGGCGAGCTGCTCGGTACGCTTCCTCGACGAGCAGTAGATGATCCCGCTCTCGGAGCGGCGGTGCTTGAGGAAGCGCTCGATCTGGCGGGTGGGGTTGTCCTTCGGCGCGAAGGTCAGGCGGATGTTCGGCCGGTCGAAGGAATGGACGAAGGCCTTGAGGTCGCGGCCGGCCGGGAACAGCCGCTCGGTGATGTCGGCCCGCGTCGCCTTGTCGGCGGTGGCGGTGAGCGCCAGGGTCTGGACGTTGCCGAGGGCCTCGCGGGCGCGGGCGAGATCACGGTATTCGGGCCGGAAATCATGCCCCCATTGCGAGACGCAATGGGCCTCGTCCACGGCGAGCCGCCGCACGCCGGCCCCGCGCAGGGCCTCCATCAGCCCTTCCATCATCAGCCGCTCGGGCGAGACGAAGAGCAGGCGGAGATCGCCCGAGCGGATCTTGCGCCAGGTCTCGCGCGAGGTCGCCTCGGCCACCGAGGAGTTCAGGGTCGCGGCCTCGACGCCGAAGCCGATCATCTGCTGAACCTGATCGTGCATCAGAGCGATCAGTGGCGACACCACCACCGTGAGCGACGATTCGACCAGGGCCGGAAGCTGATAGGTCATCGACTTGCCCGACCCCGTCGGCATCACCGCGAACACGTCCGTCCCGTCGAGGACGGCACCGATCACCTCATCCTGGCCCGGGCGGAAATCGTCGTAGCCGAAGGTGGTTTTCAGGGCGCGTCGAGCTTCGTCGAGGCGGTCGGTCATGAAGAGTCCGTCATCGTGGTCGGGAAAGGGTGGTCGTCAGGGCCGAATGGCGGCCGAGGGAAAGCGGCGGACGGATGCCGTTTGGACATCCATGCTCGAACACGCCGCCGACTATCGGAAAAATGCGTTTGACGACCATGGGCGGCAAGGTCAATCGCCCGGTCGTCGGCCCGGCTTGAATGACGCGCGGCGGCGGCCCGACGAAAAGGACGGGCGGGGGAAGCGCTGCTTTTAAGCAAACGAAAGGAGATGTCCGCTTAGTTGTGCTGCGCCTCGGAGACGTCTCGCTCTCCGACCGAAAGAGATACCGAGAATCGTCCATGATGGTCATCCCCTTTCTCGGCTTCGCGGGCGCCACGGGCGCGGCCCTCGCCGGCAGACGCGGCCTTGCCCTGGCCGTCTGGGGCCTGTCCCTCGGAGTGTTGATGGCACTGTTCCGCGAGCACGCCACGGATGCCCTGCAACTCGTCTTCTGAAGGTCTCGGAATGGTCGCGCCGTCCCTCGCTCGTGGCCTGAATGCGGCCGGCCTCTTCGGCTGCAGCCTCATCCTGCTCGTCGCGTTCTGGTATCAGATCGTCCTCGGCGAATTGCCCTGTCCACTCTGCGTGCTGCAGCGCGCCGCCTTCACGGCGGCGGGTCTGGGGCTCGTCCTCAACATCTGCGATCGGCCGAGGCCGTCGCATTACGCCATCGTCACCCTCAGCGCCGTGGTCGGCAGCGTGATCTCCGCCAGGCAGACGGCTCTGCACATCGCGCCGGGAACCGGCACCTATGGAGAGGCGCTATTCGGCCTCCATTTCTATGTCTGGGCGCTGATCTCCTTCGTCGCCATCATCGTCGGGGTCGCCATCATGTCTCTGTGGGACGGGCAGTTCGCCACCGAACCCGCCACGAGGCGGGGCGAGGCGGCTTCGGTCCTGGGTCAGCCGATCGGGCCGGAGCCCGCGGGCCTTCCCGGCGCGCGAGCCGGAGCGCTCGGCCTGTCCGTCGTCTTCCTGTTCCTCGCCGTCGCTCTGGCCAATGCCGCCTCCACCTTCGCCGAATGCGGCCTCAGTCTCTGCCCGGATAATCCGGTCAGCTACGAGATGATCGACCGGCTGCTCGGACGCTGACGAGGATCGGCGTTCACGCCGAAACGATGCGACCGTCCGCGACCGAGACCATGTCGGCGCGCCCCTCCAGCTCGGTGAACAAAGCGGGATCGGCACCCGTCATCCAGACCTGACCCTGAAGTGCTTCCAGGGCGTCGAACAGACTTGCTCGCCGCCGCGGGTCGAGATGCGCGGCGACCTCGTCGAGCAGGATGACGGGCGCGATGCCGCACATGGCGTGGACCAGTCGGGCATGGGCCAGGACGAGACCGATCAGCAGCGCCTTCTGCTCTCCGGTGGACGCCGTCGATGCCGGTACGTCCTTCGGGCCGTGCCGGACCACGAGATCCGTCGCCTGGGGACCGATGAGCGTTCGGCCCGCGGCCCTGTCACGCGGGCGGCCCTGGCGCAGGGCGGCGCGGAAGCGGTCCTCCGCCTCCAGGGCCGGCCAGACGGCGACGAGATCGTCGAGATCGCCTTCCAGCCTGATCCCGGCCCAGGGGAAGGGTTGCGCGTCATCGCGGCTCTCGGCGATGAGGCGGTCGAGCCGCTCGGCGGTCTCGCGTCTCGCCAGCGCCACGGCGACGCCGAGTTCGGCGACCTCGCGCTCGATCGCGTCGAGCCATTGTCCATCGTTCGGACGCTCTTCCAGCAGGCGGTTGCGCGAGCGCAGGGCTCGCTCCAGGGCGTTGACCCTGGCGCCGTGGGTCGCGTCCACCGCAAGGACGAGACGGTCGAGAAAGCGGCGGCGATCGCCGGCGGGGCCGCGAAACAGACCGTCGAGGTCCGGCGTCAGCCAGATCACCCTCAGGAATTCGGCGAAGGCCACCGGCGAGCCCACCGTCTCGCCATCGATGCGGCAGAGCCGTGTGCTGCGGCCATCGCCCACCGCCGGCTCGTAGCCGGTGCCGATACGATGGTCGTCATCCCCTCGCGCCAGGGCGAGCGACACGGCGAAACCGCCGGAACCGGCCTGTCGCGCCATGCTCGACAGATCCGCGCGCCGCAATCCGCGCCCAGGGGAGAAGAGCGAGATGGATTCGAGCAGGTTGGTCTTGCCGGCCCCGTTCTCTCCCACCAAAGCGACGAAACGGCTCCCGACCGAGAGGTCGAGATCGGCATGGTTGCGGAAATCGCGGCAGATCACGCGGGTGAGGCGCAGACCATCGAGTGACGGTGCGGCAATGGCCTCCGTGGCTTGAACTGTGATGCCCGATCTCTCCGGAAAAATCGACGAAACGCTCTGGATCACACCCGCATCGGCATCAGCACGTAGAGCGCCGAGGCGCCCTCTCGATCCTGGATCAAGGTCGGCGAGCCGGGATCGGCGAGCTTGAACAGGGCGGTGTCGCCTTCGAGCTGGCCGGTGATGTCGAGGAGGTAGCGCGCATTGAAGCCGATATCGAGGGCGGAGGCGTCGTAATCGACGTCGAGCTCTTCCGTGGCGCTGCCGGAATCCGGGTTGTTCACGGAGAGGGCGAGGCGGCCCTCCTGTACGGCAAGCTTCACCGCGCGCCCGCGCTCGGACGATATGGTGGAGACGCGGTCGACGGCGCGGGCAAACTCGTCGCGCTGCACGGTGAGGAACTTGTCGTTTCCGGTGGGGATCACACGCTGGTAATCCGGGAAGGTGCCGTCGATCAGCTTGGAGATCAGGGTCACGCCGCTGGCGAAGCGGAACCGGATCTTGGCCGGCGACAGGTCGATCTCGACGGTCTCGCCGCCATCCTCCACCAGCTTCTGGATCTCGGCCACGGCCTTTCGCGGCACGATGATGCCCGGCATCCCGCGGCTGCCCTCGGGGGCGTCGATCTCGACGCGGGCGAGACGGTGTCCGTCGGTGGCGACCGCACGCATCTTCAGCGTGCCGTCGAGGTCGATCGTGTGGAGGTAGATGCCGTTCAGGTAGTAGCGCGTCTCCTCGGTGGAGATCGCGAACTGGGTCTTTTCGATGAGGCGCTTCAGATCGCTCGCTGCGATGGCGAAGCTGGTGCCGAGTTCGCCTGCGGCGAGATCAGGGAAGTCACCCTCCGGCAGGGCACCGAGGGAGAAGCGGGAACGGCCCGAGCGGATCGTCATCTGTCCGGTCTCGCCGCTGGTCTCGAGCGAGACCTGAGCACCGTCGGGCAGCTTGCGCACGATGTCGTAGATCACGTGGGCCGGCACCGTGGTGGCGCCCGGATCGACGATGTCCGCCGGCACGGATTCCGTCACCTCGATGTCGAGGTCGGTCGCCTTAAGCTCCAGCCCGTCAGGCCCGCTGCGCAGGAGAACGTTGGAGAGGATCGGGATCGTGTTGCGACGCTCCACCACGCGATGCACGTGGCCGAGCGATCGAAGGAGAGCCGCGCGCTCGACAGTGACTTTCATCGCAACAACTCGTGGTCATTCGGAAAAACGTCGCCGACCCCGAGATTATGAACGGATGGAGCCGGCGGCTTGGCCGGTGAACTTGGCGAAGGGCCTGTCCGAACGCAAGAGCGTCCGAGGCTCTATCCAGGGCAATGCGGGAGAGCCGTCGCCCGCATCGCCCCGTGCATCGCCCCGATCCGGGCGATCAGTCCTGCAGCATCCGCTTCAGGAGCTCGACCTCGTCGTTCAGCACATTGTCCTCGCCGATCAGCTTGTCGATCTTGCGGACCGCGTGGAGCACCGTCGTGTGGTCGCGGCCACCGAAGCGGCGTCCGATCTCGGGCAGAGAGCGCAGGGTCAGCACCTTGGAGAGGTACATGGCGATCTGGCGCGGCTTCACCACGGCGGCGGTGCGCCGCTCGGACAGGATGTCGGAGCGCGAGACGTTGTAGCGCGAGGCCACCAGCTTCTGGATGTCCTCGATCTTGATGCGCTTGGGCTCGCGGTTCTTCACGAGGTCGCGGATCGCGGTCTCGGCCGTCTCCATGGTCACGGCGGTGCCGGTGAGCGTGGCGTGGGCCAGGAGCCGGTTCACGGCACCTTCGAGGTCGCGGCCATTGGCGGTGATGGCGCGGGCGACGTAGGTCGCGACGGTGGGCGACACCTCGAAATTTGGATGCGCCACCCGCACGGCGGCGAGACGCGCCGACAGGATCGACATGCGGAGCTGTTCGTCCAGCGTGCCGATCTCGACCACGAGGCCGCCGGCGAGGCGCGAGCGCACCCGCTCTTCCAGCGCTTCGAGTTCGGTTGGCGGGCGGTCGGAGGCGACGACCACCTGACGGCCCGCATCGATCAGCGAATTGATGGTGTGACCGAACTCGGCCTGGATCGACTTGCCCTGGATGAACTGGACGTCGTCGAGGATGAGCAGGTCGATGGCGCGCAGCCTCTCCTTGAAGGCGAGCGCGTTCTGGGTCTTCAGGGCGTTGACGAAGCCGTACATGAAGCGGTCGGCGGTGAGGTAGATCACCCGGCGGCCGGCCTCGCGTGCGGCATGACCGATGCCGTGGAGGAGGTGGGTCTTGCCCAGGCCGACACCGGCATGGAAGTAGAGCGGGTTATAGAGCGCGCCCTGACCGTCGTGGCGCGATACGCGTTCCGCCGCGGCGTGCGCGAGGGCGTTGGAGCGGCCGACGACGAAGCTCGCGAAGGTGAGACGGTTGTCGAGGGGGGCGCCGTTGAGATCGCCCCCGGCGTCCCCGCGCGGCTGCGTGGCGGAATCGGCGTCGGCCGGGAAGCTCATCGCGCCGGACGAGATCTGCGCGTTGCCGGTGCTCTGCAGACGGGCGAGGGGGCTTGCGGGGGAGGAAGACTTGACCGCACTCGGAGCGACGCGGACCGGGGCTCCGGCTCCACGCACGCCGACTTCGATGAGCGAGACGCTCTCCACCTCGCTGCGGAAGGTGGCGAGGACACGGTCGAGATAGTGGGATTCGATCCAGCTCTTCAGGAAGCGGGTGGGCACGCTGAGGCGCGCGGTCCCGGACACCACTTCCACCAGTTCCAGCCGCGCGAACCAGCTGGCGAAGACGTCCTCACCCAACTCCGCCCGAAGGCGCCGCTTCACGCGGGCCCAGGCCGCAACCGTGTCTGCCCCACCTGCGCCACCCATGCCGGTCTCGGCGTTACCCGCCACGCTACCGTCGACATGCATCATTGCTCTCCTCGCGCCGAGAGCGGAAGCCGCCATTCGGAGCGTACGCACACTTGACTGACATCACGCCCCGCAAGGAATTCGCGAGACCCATAACGACTTGGCGGAGTCAATCCCTCCACCGCAGGCTTTTGCCGATGAAAAGACCCTATCAACAATAAGCTACGGTTCTCCTAACAACGGGAGTTGTGGGGACAGATGGCCAAGACGCTGCTGGGATCTCTCCGGTGCGTGTGGAGTCGAGGCACGCCCGACATCTTGCGGACGATTCGGGCAGGTTTGAATTAAGTGTGAATTTTCCCGCTTTTGGCGAGAGATCATTAATCTACACAGCCCCCCTAGACTCCGCAACACGGCAGATTCGGCGGTAGGGTTAACGCTTAGACTCGGTTTCGCGGGGTTTCGACTCGGGATTCAGTCTTGGCGCGACACGTCGACCGGGCTTCGTCGGAAAGGCGACGATGGCGATCCGCCGGCCCGGCCCGGCTCGGCTTTGGGAAGCCCGAAACGAAAGAAGCCCGGCACTGAGGCCGGGCTTCTTTCGCGTCATCCGAGGAAGGGAGGGATCAGGCAGCGAGAGCCTTGACCCGCGCAGCGAGGCGCGAAACCTTCCGGGAGGCGTTGTTCTTGTGAACGATGCCGTGCTGGGCGGCCCGCATGATCTCGGGCTCGGCTGCACGCAGGGCGGTCAGCGCAACGGTCTGGTCGCCGCCGGCAATCGCCTCTTCGACCTTGCGGAGGAAGGTGCGCATACGGCTGCGGCGCGAGCGGTTCACGGCGGTCCGCTTCGCGATCTTGCGGGTCATTTTCTTGGCCGACACGGTGTTGGCCATGGGCATCCTCGTTCATGTGAGGCGATGCCGACGAGCCCGCAGGCTTTCAGTGTCGGTCGTCGCGCGAAGGTTGTTCGGGCAATGGCGAAGCCGACGGGCTGCGTGAGCGCGGCCTGTCGGCGAAGCGCGCTCTATAGACACGCACCGGCATTCCGTCAACGCGATCTGCGCGGATGTATCGCGACGCCGATGCAGCAAAGCCCTGCAGAATGCGACCGGTCTTGTCCGCCCCGGAACTTCGATCAAACCAATCCGGGCCATCAATCACAAGGTAGACACGAGACATCGTCGGATCATCTCTCAGTATCGAGATAGAATTTCAGTCTTCGATGAGAGATGGCACGGCGAAGACGAGCCTCGTGAAGATCCGGAATTTCAGCGTCCGATGGCAAGGCCGCGTTTGACCCGGACCCAGCATCGGACGACATGATTGCTCACGATTCGCAGCCGAAGCCGGATACATGATCTCCGAGATCACCCTCTACCACTCACCCAACACCCGCTCGTCCGGTGTCCGTTTCCTGCTGGAAGAGCTCCAGGCGCCTCACCGCCTGCACGTCCTTAACATGAAGGCGGGCGAACAACGGGAAGCCGCCTATCTGGCGATCAACCCGTTGGGGAAGGTCCCGGCCATCCGGCACGGCGACGCGCTCGTCACCGAGCAACCGGCCATCTATCTCTACCTCGCCGACGAATTCGCCGAGAAGGGCCTGGCACCGCCGATCGGTGATCCGCTCCGCGGACCCTACCTGCGCTGGATGGTGACCTACGGATCGTGTTTCGAGCCCGCGGTGATCGACCGTGCCCTCGAGCGGGAACCCGGCCCCATGGCGATGTCGCCCTATGGCAGTTTCGACGGCGTCCTCGACAGCGTGGTCGAGACCCTGTCGAAGGGACCATACCTCCTGGGCGACCGCTTCAGCGCCGCCGACATCCTGTGGGGCACGGCGCTCGGATGGATGACGGCGTTCAAGATCGTACCGGAAGAGCCGGCCATCGTGGCCTATATCGGCCGGATCAAGGCGCGTCCGGCCTTCCGGAAGATCGAGGCAGAAGAAGCGGCCCTGGCTGCCGAGCACGAGGCCCTGTCGCGCCAAGCCGAGTGATGCCGATGCTGGACCAGCGGCGGCGCCCGATCCAGCATCCAACCCGATTCGAGCAAGGAGCGACCGACATGCGGATGATCTTCGTCAATCTGCCGGTGAAGGATCTTGAAGCGTCAAAGACCTTCTTCGGTGCGCTCGGCTTTGCCTTCAATCCGGCCTTCACCGACGAGAACGCGGCCTGCATGGTCGTATCGGAGAGCATCTTCGTCATGCTGCTCACGGAGGCCCGCTTCCGCGACTTCATCACGGGAGAGATCGCCGATACGACGAAGGCGACGGAAGTCCTGACCTGTCTCTCCTGCGAATCGCGCGAAGAGGTCGACGAGTCTCTGGCGAAAGCCCTTTCGGCCGGCGCCAGACCTTGGAAGCCGAACATGGATTACGGGTTCATGTATGGCTGCTCGTTCCAGGACCTCGACGGCCATGTCTGGGAGCTGATGTATATGGACCAGGCAGCGATTCCTCCCCAATCCTGAGCGGTTTCGCGCCGGGACGGTCCTCGCCGAGCTCAGCCCGGCGGGATCGCCGCGTCCGTCGAGCGTGAGAGCAGATTCGTCGGAAGCGAGGAGGGGGAGAAGGCCGCGACGAGATGCATGCCGATGACCGGTGCGAAGACCAGCGTCATCATCACGAGGAGGATCAGCGCGACGCTGTTGTCCCGCGAGGGGGATGCTCCGCGCGAACGGACACGAGCAAAGGCAAAGGTCTGGAAGGTCATCGGTTCACCTCGTTCGACCGGCCGTCAAGGCCGATCGCGGGTGAACCCGATCAATCGATCAGGCGCACGACACGCTGTCGGCCAAAATCGGCGCGGTCCATCGACTACTGTCGCTGGGCATCGGGTTCGAAAGTTCCTGTGGAGCCGCCGCGCCGGGCAGGTGCACGGCAATGACGGTTGCGCCGACATGATGCGGTGCGAAGGGTTCGTCAAGTCTTAACGTCGGATGGGCTGGATCGATCCGCATCACGTCGCGAGGCGTGCGGCGAAACGCTCGACCAGTCGCCGTCCGACTTCATCCTTGTCGAGGGTGGGCCAGGTCTCCAGACCGCCCTCCCTGTCGAGGAGATGAACGGTATTGGCGGTCCCGCCCATCACGCCGCCTGCGGCCGAGACATCGTTGGCGACGAGGAGATCGCAGCCCTTGCGGGCGATCTTCTCGCGGGCATGGGCGATGACGGCGTCGGTCTCGGCGGCGAAACCGACGACGAGGGTCGGGCGCCCTTCGGTACGCTTCGCGATGGTGGCGAGGATATCGGGATTTTCGACCAACGAGAGCGGCGGCACGGCCGAGCCGTCCTTCTTGATCTTCGAATCGCGGCTCTCGACTGGCCGCCAATCGCCCACCGCGGCGGCGAAGATGGCGAGATCGGCGGGGAGGGCGGCCTCGACCGCCGCCAGCATCTCCCGCGCCGTCTCCACGCGCACCATCGTGACGCCTGTCGGATCGGGAATCGAGACCGGCCCGGACACCAGCACGACCTCCGCCCCGGCGGCGGCGGCGGCGGCGGCGATGGCATGCCCCTGCCGGCCGGAGGACCGGTTGGCGAGGTAGCGCACGGGGTCGATCGGCTCATGCGTCGGCCCGGAGGTGACGAGGACGCGCCTGCCGGCAAGGGGTTTTGGCGATGACCGCCCGGCGAGAAAGCCGAACCCTGCGGACGATGGCGCCTCGCCGGTCCGTACGTCTCCGAGCAGAGCCTCGACCGCATCGGCGATCTCCAGCGGCTCGGCGAGACGGCCGGGCCCGAACTCGGCCTCGGCCATGGCGCCGTCGTTGGGTCCGACCACGCGGACGCCGTCCGCCTTCAGGGTCGCGAGGTTGCGCCGTGTCGCCGGGTGCTGCCACATCCGCACGTTCATGGCCGGGGCGATGAGGATCGGCAGTGTCGTCGCCAGGAGGACCGTGGAGGCGAGGTCGGAAGCGTCGCCGCCCGCCATCCGCGCCATCAGGTTGGCGGTTGCCGGAGCGACCACGATCGCGTCGGCGTCGCGCGCGAGCTTGATATGGCCGATATCGGCCTCCTCCGCCCGGTCGAACAGGTCGGTATGGGCCCGCTCCCCGGCAAGCGCGGCGGCGGCCAGCGGCGTCACGAATTCCTGCGCTCCCGCCGTGAGCAGAGGCCGTACCCGCGCCCCGCGATCGCGCAGGCGCCGGATCAGGTCGAGCGACTTGTAGGCGGCGATGCCGCCGCCGATGATCAGCAGGATGCGTCGGTTCTGGAGAGGCAGGGTCATAGGCTCCACATCATCGCACTGTCTTCGGTCGTCAATCGCCGAGCGGTCGAAGCGATCGGGGTCATACGTCACGAGACGTCGGGGACAGTCACTTCGAAGGACAATGTCTCATCGATAGGAAATCACGGCGCGACGATCCGCTCCTGCAGGGTCTGGATGAAGATCTCGGCCTGTACGATCGCCCAGGCCGCGTCCTCGCGGGAAAGGGGTTCGCCGACATAGTCGGCCATCATGCGTAAGCCCTGCACCTTGTTGAAGCAGCGGCCGAGTTCGGCGTCCACGCATCCTGTGAGGACGAGATGTTTCCCGAATGCAGCGATCAGACCTCGATGAGTCTTGGTGCTCTCCTGCGCCCCTTCCGCCTCGACAGCGATCAAGGCCGCCCGCGCCGCGTCGAACATAGCGTAATATGCGCGGCTACAGGCTCCCTCGCTGTCATCCGCGTCGAGGAGCACCCGTGCGCCCGCCAATGCACGAAGTGCCTTCTCCATATAGGTCGTCGGTGTCACGGAAGCGTTCCGAGACTGATGGCATCACGGCGGATGGCATCGAGAAGGGCGGGATTGGCGAAGGTCTCGGTCCGCCTCAACTCGTCCTCCCACAGCGGAAGTGCCTCGATCAGGATTCCGGTTTCCAGCATCACGTCGAACGCGATACCGGCCATGTCGCGTGCGGCACCTTTCCGGTCTCCTCGCGACCCCTTCAGCACAACGGCGATATCGGCGTCGCTGCCATCGCCATGTGTCTGGCGTGCGCGGCTGCCGAACAGGAGACTCTCCTGAACGATGTAGCGGTCTTCCAGACGCCCGAGAAACAGACGCGCCGCGCGATCGGTGTCGGCGTCGATGGGCGGAGGCGTCCCGGGTCGGAGCGTCGTCATGTCGGTTCCCTGCCTCGCGGTCGCGTTACGTCTGCACGTGACACGAGGTGCGGTTGCTGTCCCGCCTTCTGCGATCCGCGCTCACGGAATCGAACCGCACGACGTCGAACAACTCTAGCACCGAATGGCAGAACGGCGAGAAGCCCGCTTTTCTCCTACCGGAACGCCATCACCAGCGCTCCCAGGGCGATGGCCCACAGAGCCGCCGTCGACCACAGGGCCCGGCGGCGTTCCTTGCGTGCGATGCTCTCCAGCGCCTTGCGGTCGCCGGTTCCGGTCTCGTCCAGGCGGACCAGGATGCGGCGCAGGCGCTGGGCGAGGTCCGGCAGGTCCGTGACGACGTCGGACAGGGTCAGGGCCGCACGTCCGGCGCCTTCGATCCGTCCGAGGGGGCCGAGATTGCGGGCGATCCAAGAGCGCACCACCGGCTCCGCCCCGGTCCACATGTCGAGCTGCGGGTCGAGGGAGCGGGCGACGCCTTCCACGACGACCATGGTCTTCTGCAACATCACCAACTCGGTGCGCGTGCTCATGTCGAACAGGGCGGTGATGTCGAACAGCAGGGTCAGCACCTTGGCCATCGAGATCTCATCGGCCTTGCGCTGGTGGATCGGCTCGCCGATGGCGCGGATGGCCTGGGCGAAATCCTCCACCGAATGGTGCGCCGGCACGTAGCCCGCCTCGAAATGCACCTGCGCCACGCGCTTGTAGTCGCGCAGGATGAAGCCGAGGAGGATCTCCGCGAGGAAGCGCCGTTCCATGATGCCGAGCCGGCCCATGATGCCGAAATCGACCGCCACCAACGTGCCGCTCGCGTCCACGAACAGGTTCCCGGGATGCATGTCGGCATGGAAGAAGCCGTCGCGGATCGCCTGGCGCAGGAACGACTGGATCACCGCCAGCCCGAGCGCTTTGGCGTCATGGCCGGCCGCTACGATGGCGGCCCGGTCGTTGAGGCGGATGCCCTCGATCCATTCGCTCGACAGGACATCCCGCGCCGTCAGCTCCCATTCGGGCTTCGGCACGCGGAAATCGTCGTCGTCCTTGGTGTTCTGGGCGAGTTCGGACATGGCCGCGGCTTCGAGCCGGAAATCCATCTCCATCATCACCGAACGGGCGAGGATCTCGACCACGTCGCGGGGGCGCAGACGCTCGGCCTTGGGCGACAGGGCATGGACCACGCGGGCCATGAAACGCATGACCTGAAGGTCGCGCTGGAAGCGCTCGCGCACGCCCGGCCGCATGATCTTGACCGCCAGCACTCGCTCGACGCCGTTGGCATCGAGGATATGGGCCTTGTGGACCTGGGCGATGGACGCAGCGGCGACGGGCTCGCTGAAGGACAGGAACAGCTCGCGCACCGACTTGCCGAAAGCGGCTTCCACCACCCGCACCGCCTGGTCCTGCGGGAAGGGCGGCACCCGGTCCTGCAGCTTTTCTAGGTCGAGAGCGGCGTTCATGCCGACGATATCCGGCCGCGTCGCCAAAAACTGGCCGAACTTCACGTAAGAAGGGCCGAGCCGGGTCAGAGCGCGCTGCAACGGGCCGGCACCAGCGCCGAGGCCCGGCCTTTCCAGCATCCGCCCGAGTTTCAGGGCGAAGCGCAGATGCGGCGGCAAATCGGTGGGGTCGATGAACGACAGCCCGCCTTCGCGCGCGAGCACGAAGCCGACGCCTGCGCCGCGGATGAGATAGACGATGGCGCCTAGCATCGGGGGCTTCCGAAATGCGTGACCAAGGCGGCACCAGCACCTGCCCCATCATCGAATCTCAGGATGAGGACATCCGTCGGGATCATGCCGGCACGATCCGACCGATCCAGCCTCACGAGACCTTCCAGCCGGAATGGATCGCCACGATGCCGCCCGACAGGGGTCGGTACGTCACGTGCTTGAACCCGGCCTCCTCGATCATGCCGGCAAAGCGCCCGGGGGAGGGAAACTTGCGGATGGATTCCACGAGATAGCGGTAGGATTCCGCATCGCCCGCCACGCTGGCACCGAGGCGCGGGATCACGTGGAAGGAATAGGCGTCGTAGATGCGGTCGAGGACCGGCAGATCGACCTTGGAGAATTCGAGGCAGAGGAAGCGCCCGCCCGGCTTCAGCACGCGGCGCGCTTCCGCGAGCGCGAGGTCGATGCGCGGCACGTTCCGGATGCCGAAGGCGATGGTGTAGGCGTCGAACGTCTCGGAGGGCAGCGGGAGCGATTCGGCGTTCGCCGTCACGAAGTCGATCCGCCCGTCATAGCGGTGGCCGGCCCGCTCGGCGCCGACGCGCAGCATCGCTTCGTTGATGTCGAGCACGGTGACGTGGGTTTCGTGGCCACCGGCCTCGAGCGAGCGGAAGGCGATGTCGGCGGTACCGCCGGCCACGTCGAGATGGCGGAACGGCCGGTTGCGCGGCGGCCGCAGCATCGAGATCAGATGCGACTTCCAGGCGCGATGAAGCCCTCCCGACATCAGGTCGTTCATCAGGTCGTAGCGCTTCGCCACGGAGCGGAACACGTCGTCGACGCGGCCCTGCTTCTCGTCGAGCGCCACCTGCTCGAACCCGAAATGCGTGCTGGTCGTGTCGCCTGATCGTTCGGCCGAACTCATGTCACCATCCTCTTGCGCGAGCGTCATAGCGAAAGCCGGCCGGGATCGCCATGTGCCGGGTTCGACAGGCGTGAAACGATCGACAGCGGATGCCGGTCGCCGCCGTAAAACGATGCCCCCGATATCGAGCCGCGCGACCCATCCATGCCCGAACTGCCCGAAGTCGAGACCGTCCGCCGCGGGCTGGCACCCGCCATGGTCGGCGCCCGGTTCTCCCGCGTCACCCTGCGTCGGCCGAACCTGCGGTTTGCCTTCCCCGATCGTTTCGCAGAGCGGCTGGAAGGCGCCACGGTGATCGATCTCGCCAGGCGGGCGAAATATCTCACCGCCGGCCTCGATACCGGCGAGACGCTCATCCTGCATCTCGGCATGAGCGGGCGATTCGACGTGGCGATGCCGGACGGACGCAACGTCTCGCCTGGAGATTTCTATCTCGAAGGCGCGCTCGGCAATGCCAAGCACGACCATGTGGTGATGGCGATGTCGAACGGCGCCACGGTGACCTACAACGATGCACGGCGCTTCGGCTTCATGGACCTCGTGCCGACGCAAGGGCTCGCCGGCTGTCGGCACTTCGCGGCGATGGGGATCGAACCCCTGAGCGATGCCATGACGCCGGAGACCCTGGCGCTGCTGTTCCGGCACAAGATCACACCGTTGAAGGCGGCGCTCCTCGACCAGCGGCTCATCGCCGGGCTCGGCAACATCTATGTCTGTGAAGCGCTCCACCGGGCGGGACTGCATCCCGAAATGTCGGCGGGCAGTCTCGCCAAGCCCGACGGCCGGCCGACGCCGAAGGCCCGGCTGCTGGCGCGCATGGTCCGCGACGTGCTGAACGAGGCGGTCGCCGCCGGCGGCTCCACCTTGCGCGATTACGCCCATACCGATGGCGGGTCGGGCGCCTTCCAGCATGCGTTCAGGGTCTATGACCGGACCGGCGAACCCTGCACGAAGACGGGCTGCGGCGGCACGATCGCGCGGATCGTGCAGTCGGGCCGATCGACGTTCTACTGCCCAACCTGCCAGCCGGCAAAATCGGGCGGCACGACGACACGCAAAGCCTGACGGCGGCGCCTACCAGTTGCGCCGCTCCTCCGGCTCCGGTCGGCGTCCCTGCGGCGTCAGGCCGTCGATGACGCCCGGAAGCGCCTGGGCGAGCTGCGACAGCAGATCGTCGCGGGAGAGTCCGGTGCGGCTCTGCAGGGTGTTCACGGTGTCCGAACCGAGGGCGTCGGCGAGACGCTGCGGCTTCACCGGCTGGTTCTGGCCATGGCCGATCCAGGAATTCATCGCATCGCCGAGTCCGCCGCGCTGGAAACGATCGATCAATCCGTCGAGGCCGCCGAGATCCTCACCCTGTTCATGGTCGAGCCGGCCATAGGGACCGGCACCCGGCGAGGTAGTCTGACGATTGCCCGGCCCGTCGAGCATACCCGACAGATCGCTGAAATCGCCCTCGGGCGACGAGTCACGCGAATTTCCGCCGGAATCGCGCGGGCCGCGTCCCTGATTGAAGCCGCCCCTGTCCTCTTCGTCCTCACCATAAGGCTCGGGAGGACCACCCCGTTCGTCGTCAAAGCCGCCCCGATCCCTGTCGGACGGCCCGCCACTGCCACCGCCGAGGATGTCGCCGAGGCCGCCGCCCTTCTGGAGGAGCAGCATCAGCAGCGCCTGGACGATGGGGGAGAGCGAACCGCCCAATCCGCCGCCTCCCTGCGGATGGTCGCTGCTCCGGCCGCCGCCGAGGACGTTACCGAGCACTCCACCGATGACCTGATCGAGCAATCCCATGACTATTCCTCCTTGACCGGCGTGCCGGGTGGCGCGCTCGCTCATCGCCCAGAGATGCGGATGCGAGGTTCCGCGGGGTCAATGCAGAATGAAGCTCTACTCTTTTCGCCCGCCCGTTCCGGCGCGGTCGCGCTCCGGCAGATGGTCGAGGGGATTGGTCCGGCTCTTCTTGCCGGCGCCGTCGTCCGCGGTTACCGCGGTCGACGGACGTATGGCGCTCGGGGGCTTCACCTCCCCGATCGGTCGCGAGCCTGCCGCCTCGCCGGATCGAGTCTCCGAGGGGACGTCGGCGGCGGTGGGCTGGTCGCGCCGGTCGGAGATGGCGTGGGCCGGTATCGCTTGCGCCACGAGCATGCCGAAGGCCAGGATAGATCCGGTTCGGATCGCGGGGTCCTTGCGCATGAGGGTGCTCCGTCGGTTCGAGGGGCCTGGGCGACCGATCATGGTCGCCGTCGCGTGCCTGACCAAGCCCGAGCCTGCCCGCGGGTTCCGGATCGGGCGTCGGTTTCAGCCACGCTTGCGCCCGCCACCGCCCTTGTACTTCGGCTTCTGCCCGCCGAGCCCTTGCGTCGAGCGGGCTTTGGGCCGCTCCGCCCAGAGCGGCGCCTCACCGCCCACGGGAAGCTCGCGGTCGGTGCCCGGCCCCATATTGTCGAGGCTCGGCTTCGAGATGCGGCTGCGCTTGGCGCCGTACTTGCCGGCGTCGCGTTCGACATCGCCCTGACGCGCCATCGGGTCGTCGGAGAGCAGGAGTTCGGTCGCCTGCAGACGCTTGATCTCGTCGCGCATACGGGCCGCCTCCTCGAAATCGAGGTCGGCCGCGGCGGTGCGCATGCGCTTCTCGAGGTCGGCCAGGACGGCCTTGAAATTGTGTCCGATGGTGACCGCGTCCTTGGCCAGGCCCGTATCGATCTGGACGTGGTCGCCCTCGAACACGCTGCTGAGGATGTCGGAAATGCCGCGCTTCACGCTCTGGGGCGTGATGCCGTGCTCCTCGTTGTAGGCGAGCTGCTTCGTACGACGCCGCTCGGTCTCCGCCATCGCCCGCTCCATCGAGCCGGTGATGTTGTCGGCATAGAGGATGCAGCGAGCGTCCGCGTTACGGGCGGCGCGGCCGATGGTCTGGATCAGCGAGGTCTCGGAGCGCAGGAAGCCCTCCTTGTCGGCATCGAGGATGGCGACCAGGGCGCATTCCGGGATGTCGAGGCCCTCGCGCAGCAGGTTGATGCCGATCAGCACGTCGAAGGCGCCCAGGCGCAGGTCGCGGATGATCTCGATGCGTTCCAGGGTGTCGATGTCGGAGTGCATGTAGCGGACGCGGACGGAATTCTCGTGAAGGTACTCGGTGAGGTCCTCGGCCATGCGCTTGGTGAGCGTCGTCACCAGGGTCCGGTAGCCGGCCTGCGCCACTTCGCGGACCTCGCCGAGGAGGTCGTCCACCTGGCTGCGGGCGGGGCGGATCTCGATCACCGGGTCGACGAGGCCGGTGGGGCGGATGACCTGTTCGGCGAAGACGCCGCCGGTCTGCTCCATCTCCCACTTGGCCGGGGTCGCCGAGACATGGACCGATTGCGGCCGCATGGCGTCCCATTCCTCGAACCGGAGCGGGCGGTTGTCGAGGCAGGAGGGAAGTCGGAAACCGTATTCGGCCAACGTCGCCTTGCGGCGGAAGTCGCCCTTGTACATGCCGCCGATCTGCGGAACCGTGACGTGGCTCTCGTCGGTGAAGACGAGGGCGTTGTCGGGCAGGTACTCGAACAGGGTCGGCGGCGGCTCGCCGGGCTTTCTCCCAGTGAGATACCGCGAATAATTCTCGATGCCGTTGCAGGCGCCGGTGGCCTCGATCATCTCGATATCGAAGGTGCAGCGCTGCTCGATGCGCTGGGCCTCGATCAGGCGGCCCATCTTCGTCAACTCGTCGACGCGCAGCTTCAGCTCGGTCTTGATGCCCTTGACCGCCTGCTGGAGGGTGGGGCGCGGCGTGACGTAGTGCGAGTTGGCGTAGACCTTCACGAACTTGAGGTCGTTGATCTTCTTTCCCGTGAGCGGATCGAACTCGGTGATCGATTCGATCTCGTCGCCGAACAGGCCGATTCGCCAGCCGCGATCCTCCAAGTGGGCGGGCCAGAGTTCGATCACGTCGCCGCGCACCCGGAAGGTGCCGCGGGCGAAATCCGACTGGATGCGCTTGTACTGCAGTGCCACGAGGTCGGCGACGAGCTGGCGTTGCTCGATGCGCTCGTTGAGCGACACCGTGAACGACATGGCGGTGTAGGTCTCCACCGAACCGATACCGTAGATGCACGAGACCGAGGCGACGATGATGACGTCGTCGCGCTCCAGCAGCGCACGGGTGGCGGAGTGGCGCATCCGGTCGATCTGCTCGTTGATCGAGGATTCCTTCTCGATGAAGGTGTCCGAGCGCGGCACGTAGGCCTCGGGCTGATAGTAATCGTAGTAGGAGACGAAATACTCCACCGCATTGTCGGGAAAGAAGCTCTTGAATTCGCCGTAGAGCTGCGCCGCGAGCGTCTTGTTGGGTGCCAGGATCAGGGCCGGGCGTTGCGTCGCCTCGATGATCTTGGCCATGGTGAAGGTCTTGCCGGAGCCGGTGACCCCCAGGAGCACCTGGTCGCGCTCGGCCTTGTTCACCCCGTCCACCAGTTCGGCGATGGCGCGCGGCTGGTCGCCCGCAGGCTCGAACTCGGATTTCAGGGTGAAGGCGAGACCGCCCTCAGATTTCTTCGGCCGTTCCGGCCGGTGCGGCGACCAGGTCTTGCCGTCCCTGAACAGCGGGTTGCCCTCGGTGAGGAGGCGCGAGAGCGCATCCACCGTGGCCGACACGCCGTCCGTGGCGAGCGAGGTATCGTCCTCGTTCGCGAGCGCTTCCGGTGCGGGGCCGTCTTCCGGCGGCTGCAGCCCCAACGCCTGGGCGAGTCGCGGGTCGACATCGGCCGCATCGCCCAGGGTGAACCCGGCCTGTGGCGCCTCGCCGAAACCCATCGGGGTCGACGCGGCCTTCTTCGGCCGCCCGGCTTTCTTCGGCGGTGCCGGTGGCGCCTTATTCTCGACCACGGGCAGCCGGTTGCGATTGAGCGCCGGACTCAGCAGGGCGGCCAGATGCTCGTCGAGCGGCTTCAGTTCGGGCTTCGACGCCTTCGCCGAGGAGACGCGGGGTTTGTTCGCAGGAGGCATGGGTGGAATATGGTCCCGCGGAACGAAAGGGGAAAGGGCAGCTCCGATCTTCTCGCCCACCCTCTCTTCGTAATGGTCAGGAGTGCCACCCGTCATGACGATCAAGCCAGACCCGATCCATCCGCAAGCGCGGATCGGCCATGTCCATCTCAAGGTGGCCGATATCGAGCGGGCGCTGGCCTTCTATTGCGGGGTGCTCGGCTTTTCGCTGAAGGCGCGATACGGCACCCAGGCGGCCTTCATCGCGGCCGGCGACTATCACCACCATATCGGACTCAACACCTGGGAGAGCGAGGGTGGCCCTCCACCGGCGCCCGGGACCACCGGCCTGTTCCACCTGGCGATCCTCTACCCGACGCGGGCGAGCCTGGCAGATGCCCTGCGGCGGCTCGATGAGGTCGGCATTCCGCTGGACGGTGCCAGCGACCACGGCGTGAGCGAGGCGTTGTACCTGCGTGATCCGGACATGAACGGGGTCGAGCTCTACCGGGACAGGCCGGAAGCGGAATGGCCGCGCGATGCGGAGGGCGGGATCGCCATGTTCACCCGCCGCCTCGACCTCGCCGATCTCCGCTCGATTGTGGAGCATTCCTGAGGGACGGCAAACCGTTAGGCGGCAACCCTCCGGTGTGCTACCTGCTGATGCAGACGGTGCCACCCTCGGTGAGGGTGGCTGAGGCGAGCATGACGGCACAAGACCGTTGCCGCCTCGACGCCCCTCGCTCGAGCAAGGCCGACGGCCGCGGGAGCGGGTCGGCGGCGGGTGGAGACGAGTAGCGATCCCACCTGACCCATTGCCTGATGCGAGCGACCTTAATGAAAATCCGGACCGGCTACACGATCGGCTACGACACGTTCGGCCCGACGCCGATCACCTTGATGCTCAATGTCCATCCCTCCCGAGTCGGTGACCTGCTGACGCCCGAGACGATGACGATCGACCCGCCGGTGGATGCCCACAGCTTTCTCGACCCGTTCGGCAATGTCTGCACCCGGATTCTCGCCCCCGGCGGCCGGATCACGGTCTCGGCCGATTTCACCATCGAGGATTCGGGGGAATTGGACGAACTCGTGCCGGAGGCGAAGCAGCACGCGGTGCAGGACTTGCCCGACGATGTTCTGCCGTTCCTGCTCGGCAGCCGCTATTGCGAGACCGACAAGCTCTCGAACATCGCCTGGGGCCTGTTCGGCACCACGCCCGAAGGTTGGAAGCGGGTACAGGCGATCCACGACTTCGTGCACCGGCACATCAAGTTCGACTACCAGCAGGCCGACGCCACCCGCACCGCCTACGAAGCCTATACCCAGAAGATCGGCGTCTGCCGCGACTTCACCCATCTCGCCGTCGCCTTCTGCCGCTGCATGAACATCCCGGCGCGCTACTGCACCGGCTATCTCGGCGATATCGGCGTGCCGGTGGTACCGCCGGGCGACTTCTCGGCCTGGCTTGAAGTCTATCTCGACGGGCGGTGGTTCACCTTCGATGCGCGCAACAACAAGCGCCGCATCGGCCGCATCCTCATCGCGCGCGGCCGCGACGCCACGGACGTCGCGATCTCCACGAGTTTCAGCACGGCTTTGCTCGCGAGCTTCGACGTGCATACCGACGAGATCAGCGAGACCGGCGTGCTGACGCCCGTCGCCTGAGGCGGATCGACATCCGGTCTCCCGCGTTCCGATAGACGGGTTCCCGCCTTGGACGATCGTCCGAGGTGGGAAAACCCCGATCATCGGAGACCGAATGTCTGACAGTCTAAAGGGCACCGCCCTGATCGCCGGTGCGAGCGGCATCGTCGGCAACAATCTCGCCCGGCACCTCGTCAGCGAGGGGTGGAGCGTCTACGGCCTCGCCCGCCGCCCCGTCGCGATCACGGGCGTCACGCCGGTGAGCGCGGACCTGACGGACCCTGACGCCCTGCACGCCGCTCTGTCGGAACTCGCCCCGACCCACGTCTTCATCACCACTTGGATGCGGCAGGCGACCGAAGCCGAGAATTGCCGCGTCAACGGCGCGATGGTGCGCAACCTCCTCGCAGCCCTGGACTCCGCGCCGCTTCGGCACGTCGCCCTGGTGACCGGCCTCAAACATTATCTCGGCCCGTTCGAGGCCTATGGGAAGGGTACGCTCCCGCAGACGCCGTTCCGCGAGGATCAGGACCGTCTGCCGGTGGAGAACTTCTACTACGTCCAAGAGGACGAGGTCTTCGCCGCCGCCAAGAGGCAGAAGTTCGGCTGGAGCGTGCACCGTCCGCACACGATCGTCGGCTACGCGCTCGGCAATGCCATGAACATGGGCGTGACCCTCGCGGTCTATGCCTCGCTCTGCCGCGAGACTGGCCGGCCGTTCCTGTTCCCGGGCTCGCCACAACAATGGAACGGCCTGACCGACGTCACCGATGCGCGCCTGCTCGCCCGCCACCTCGCCTGGGCTTCCACTCACCCGGCTGCGACCGACACCGCCTTCAACGTCGTCAACGGCGATGTCTTCCGCTGGTCGTGGATGTGGGAGAGGATCGCGCACTGGTTCGGTCTCGACCCGGCGCCCTATCCCGGAACGGCGACACCTCTCGAAGAGCAGATGGTCGAGGACGGCCCGCGCTGGGCGGACCTCGTGCAACGTCACGGCCTGGTCGAGGCAGATCTCGATCGTCTCGTGTCGCCGTGGCACACCGATGCGGATCTCGGCCGCCCGATCGAGGTGATCACCGACATGGCCCGCAGCCGCCGCCTCGGCTTCCTCGATTATCAGCCGAGCGACGACAGCTTTCTCGACCTGTTCGGCCGCCTGCGCGCCGAGCGGGTGATCCCATGACACGGATGGGCATGATGCAACCCGAAACGCAGAACGCGCCCGGCCTCGAGCGCCCCGAACTCGATGCCGAGACCTTGGCCTTCGCGGGCCGGGTCTTCCAATACGCACGGATGGGCCATTCCGAAGAACTCGCCGAGTTGTTGGCCCAGGGGCTTCCGGCCAATATCCGCAACGACAAGGGCGACAGCCTGCTGATGCTCGCCGCCTATAACGGTCAGGTGGAGACGGCGCGCATCATCCTCGATCACGGCGGCGACCCCGAACTCTCAAACGACCGCGGTCAGACTCCGCTGGCCGGAGCGGCCTTCAAGGGCGACATGGCCGTCGTTCACCTGCTCCTGGAAAAGGGAGCGAATGTCGACGGCGTCGGTAGCGGAACGCGCACGGCGCTGATGACCGCGGCCATGTTCGACCGGACCGAGATGGTCGAACTCCTCCTCGAAAAGGGAGCCGACCCGGACCGGCGCGACGGCAACGGCCAGAACGCCGCCGACCTCGCGCGGTCGATGGGTGCGGCCGGCACTCCTGCACAGCTCGACGCGGCGACCCGTCTGGCGTGAGTGTCGAGGCGTCGGCACAGCGACGCCGCCTGCAGGATTTCCAAGAAGAATAAACCAGACGAGGGACGAACGAGGATGGCGCTTCATCAGACCCCCGGCCGCGCCGGGGATGCGGCGCTCGTCGCCATGTCGCTCCTGGCCGGCACCCTCCTGACATCCTCCGGCGCCAGCGCCGACGAGTGGCCGATGTTCGGCCGCGACCATACCAACCGGCACTTCTCGCCCCTGGCGACCATCGACCGGAGCAATGTCGGCAAGCTCCGGCCGGCCTGGATCTTCCAGACCGGAATCACCGGCTATTTCCAGGCCGAGCCGGTGGTGGTCGACGGCGTGATGTACCTCTCCACCACCCAGAACCATGTGGCGGCACTCGACGCGAAGTCTGGCCGCGTGCTCTGGACCTATACCCACAAGGCCCGCACCGAGAAGATCTTCGGACCGCCCTCCAACCGCGGCGTCGCGGTCTCGGGCGGAAAGGTATTCGAGGCGACCATGGATGGGCGGGTCATCGCCCTTGATGCGAAGACCGGCAAGGTCCTGTGGGACCACGAGGCGGTCCGCCCGGAGGAGGGCGAATCCGAGACGGCCTCCGATCTGGCGGGCAAGCTCGGCGCGGGCGCGGTCCAGGGGTCGAGCCGGCTCGGCTTCAAGATGCCGCCGCTGGTGGCCGAGGGCCTCGTCATCGTCGGTGTCGCCGGTGCCGGCTACGGCTTGCACGTTGAGGACGAGAAGGGCGGGCTCGATGGCGGCGCGGTGGTCGGGATCGAGGGCGGATACGGAAGGCGCGGCTGGCTCGCCGCCTACGATGCCGCCACCGGCGAAGAGCGCTGGCGCTGGTACGTCACCAAGGAGGATGGCTGGGAAGGTGGTTTCGTCGAGAAGACCGCCGACGGCGTGCCGCTCAACCGCGACATCGCGGCGGAGAAGGCGGCGGCGCCGGAGCACAGGGACGCGTGGAAGGTCGGCGGCGGCTCGCTCTGGATGACGCCGGCCTACGATGCCGATCTCGGCCTGATCTATGTCGGCACCGGCAATCCTGCGCCGCAGAATTTCGGCCTCTCGCGGCCGGGCGACAATCTCTACACGATGAGCCTCGTCGCCCTCGACGTGCGGACGGGTAAGCTGCGCTGGTATCATCAGCAGGTGCCGCACGACGAATGGGGCTACGACGTCGCGAGCCCGCCGTTCCTCCTCGACTACACGACGCCGCAAGGGCCGGTGAAGGCGGTCGCCGAGGCGAGCAAGACCGGCTGGCTCTACGTCCACGACCGGGCGACCGGCGCGCTCATCGGAAGGTCGGCGCCGCTGATCACGCAGAAGAACCTCTACGCGCCGCCCACCGAGACGGGGACCGTGGTCAGTCCCGGTCCGCTCGGCGCCATCTCCTGGCACCCGGTGGCCTTCGACCCGGCGGCGAACACCGCCTATGCCCAGGTCCGCCACGGCGCCACCACCTACACGGTGCGGACGGTGCCGGGGGCCCCGGGCAAGCCGCCGATCCGCTTCACGGAGACGAGCGAGGCGAAGGGCGAGCCCTCTTTCAGCACGCTCACGGCCATCGACCTCGCCAAGTCGGGCGCGATCAAATGGTCGGTCAAGGCGGGGAGCCGGCTGTCGGGCGGTACCCTCGCCACCGCCGGCGGTCTCGTCTTCTCGGGCGAGGAGGACGGCCATCTCGACGCCCATGATGCGGCATCGGGAGAAGTGTTGTGGCGCTTCCAGTGCGGCGCCGGCATCGGCGGTCCGCCGATCACCTATTCTCTCGACGGCCGGCAATACGTGGCCGTGGCGGCCGGCGGCGCCTCCTTCACCAAGGGCTCCGGTTTCGGCACCGGCGACGCCCTCGTGGTCTTCTCGCTTCCTGAGTGAGGGACACACCCTCGAACGATGACGCGGACGGCGCGTCCCTTGCGAAGTCGCGTCGTGAGGTGAACGGAGCACTCCCGACCATGACGACCCAGTCCGCGCCATCCCAGCAGCCGACCGATAGGGGAGCGCCGGTTGTCCGCACCATCGCCATGCCGGCCGATACCAATCCGGCCGGCGACATCTTCGGCGGCTGGCTCATGGGCCAGATGGATCTCGCGGCCGGCAACGTCGCCGCCCGCCGCGCTCGGGGGCGATGCGCCACGATCTCTGTGGATGCCATGACCTTCCATCGCCCGGTCATCGTCGGCGACGAAGTCAGCATCTATGCGTGGATTTTGAAGGTCGGCCGGACCTCCCTCCGCATCCAAGTCGAGGTCTGGCGCCGCGAGCGCGAGGGCGAGAGCACGATGAAGGTGACGGAGGGCCTCTTCACTTTCGTCGCCATCGGCAGCGACCGGCGTCCGCGGCCGATCCCGCCGGAGCTGGAGGAAAGCTGGGAGGTGTGAGGGCTGGTGTGATCCGCGCAATCCCGAAGAGGCTCTCGGCCTTTTCTTTGTCTCGACTTCAGTATGAGGGTTTCGGGTAGGAACACCGGTGTCGAACCGGCTTCGAGACCTTGGACCTACGAGCCTTCACCACCAAGACGCACCCCGCTCCAATTCTCCGATCCCGAGATGGTGCGCCACCGAGGCGCCGATATCGGCGAAGGTCTTCCGGCGCTCCAGGGCTTCCGCCCTTACTGCCGGCCCGAAGGCGAGGATCGGCACCTGCTCGCGGGTATGCTCCGTGCCGGTCCAGGTCGGGTCGTTGCCGTGGTCGGCGGTGACGATGCAGACGTCGCCCCGGCCGAGTACCGCATGAATCTCCGGTAGCCGGACGTCGAACGCTTCGAGCTCCGCAGCGTAGCCCGGCACGTCACGGCGATGACCGTATTCGGTATCGAAATCCACGAGGTTGAGGAAGACGAGCCCGCCCTCCGGCAAGTCTCGGAACGCGGTGAGTGCCGCATCGAGACAGGCGGCGTTGCCGGCCGGCTTGATCTCCTGCCCGGTGGACCGGTGGGCGAAGATGTCGCCGATCTTGCCGACGCTGACGACGGGGCGGCCCCTCGTCACGAGCCGGTCGAGCAGGGTCTCGCCGGGAGGCTGCGTCGCGTAATCCTTGCGGCGCGAGGTCCGCCTGAACCCGGTCTCCGCCGAGCCGACGAAGGGCCGGGCAATGACGCGACCAATACGGTAGGGATCGCAGAGGTCGCGGGCGATCCGGCAGAGTTCGTAGAGCCGCTCCAGCCCGAACGTCTCTTCGTGCGCAGCGATCTGGAAGACGCTGTCGGCCGAGGTGTAGCAGATCGGCTTTCCCGTCCGGACATGCTCGTCCCCGAAGCGTTCGATGATCGGCACGCCGGCCGCATGGCAATCGCCGAGGATGCCGGGCAGGCCGGCCTGCGCGGTCAGCGCCTCGGTGAGCGCTGCCGGAAAGGCCGGCAGGGTATCCGGAAAGTAGCCCCATTCCTCGATGACCGGCGCTCCCGCGATCTCCCAATGGCCCGAAGGCGTGTCCTTGCCGGGGGCGGTCTCAACCGCATGGCCGTAGGCGCCGGCTAAGGGGCCGATGGGTTCCAGACCGGGAGGAACCCGGCCGCTCGCGCCCGCTGCCGCGAGACCGAAGCCGAGACGCGCGAGGTTGGGCAGATGCAGGTTCCCTTTCCGAAGGCCCTCCCTGTCTCCGGCGCCTCGGGAACAGGCCTCGGCGATATGGCCGAGCGTGTCCGATCCCTCGTCGCCGTAGCGGGCCGCATCCGGGCCGCCGCCGATGCCGACCGAATCGAGGACAATCAGGAGGACGCGCGCCATCGTACTCGTTGTTCGTTGTCTTCAGGCCGGCACGACGTCTTCGGTCGTCGCGGAGTTGAGGTCGAAAGCGGCGGCGAACAGGGCCTGGGTGTATTCGGTCTGGGGCCGGGCGAAGATGGCCTCCGCCGGCCCTTCCTCCACCACTTTGCCGTTCTGCATCACCAGCACGTAGTTGGCCAGTGCGCGCACAACCTTGAGGTCGTGGCTGATGAAGAGATAGGCGAGCTTGCGTTCCCGCTGCAGGTCGCGGAGCAGGGTGACGATCTGCGCCTGAACCGAGCGGTCGAGGGCGGAGGTCGGCTCGTCGAGGACGACGAAGCGGGGCTTCAGCACCATGGCGCGGGCGATGGCGATGCGCTGGCGCTGGCCGCCGGAGAATTCGTGCGGGTAGCGATCCATGGTCGCGGGATCGAGGCCGACATCGGTGAGCGCCTTGGCGACCACGGCCCGGCGCTCGGTCCGGGACTTCACCGCCCCCTGCACCACGAGACCTTCGGCCACGATATCGGCCACCGTCATGCGCGGCGACAGCGAGCCATAGGGGTCCTGGAAGACGACCTGCATGTCGCGACGGAACGGACGCATCGGCCCGGGCCCGAGCCCGGCGATGGACTGCCCGAGGAAGACGATCGGCCCCTCGCTGCCGGTGAGGCGCAGGAGCGCGAGGCCCAGTGTCGTCTTGCCGGAACCGGATTCGCCGACGATCCCGATCGTTTCGCCCTCGCGGACGGCGAGAGAGACGCCGTCCACCGCCTTCACGTGGAAGGTCGTGCGCCGCAGCAGCCCCTCTCGGACCGGGAACCAGACCTTGAGCGGACCGGCCTCCAGCAGGCGCGGCGCATCCGCCGCCACCGGATTCGCACGCCCCTTCGGCTCGGAGGCGAGCAGGCGTTGCGTATATTCGTGTTTGGGAGCGGCGAAGATCTCGGCCACCGGGCCGGCCTCGACGATGCGGCCGGCGAGCATCACGCAGACCCGTGAGGCGATCCGCTGGACGATGCCGAGGTCGTGGGTGATGAACAGCATCGACATGCCGAGGCGCTTCTGCAGATCGGCCAGCAGCGTGAGGATCTGTGCCTGGACGGTGACGTCGAGGGCCGTCGTCGGCTCGTCCGCCACCAGAAGGTCGGGCTCGCAGGCGAGCGCCATGGCGATCATGACGCGCTGGCGCTGACCGCCTGACAATTCGTGCGGATAGGCGCCCATCCGCCGCTCGGCATCGCGCAGGCCGACGAGTTCGAGGAGTTCGAGGATGCGCCCCCGCGCCCTGCGGCCGGACAGACCGCGGTGGATCTCCAGGACCTCGCCGATCTGCCGCTGGATCGTGTGCAGCGGATTGAGCGAAGTCATAGGCTCCTGGAACACCATCGTGATGTCGGCGCCGCGGATCTTGCGCAGTTCGCGTTCCGGCAGTGCCAGGATGTCGCGCCCCTTGAACAGGATGCGGCCGCCGGGATGGACGGCGCTGCCGTCGAGGAGCCGCAGGATCGACAGGGCCGTCACCGACTTGCCCGACCCGGACTCGCCGACCAGGGCCACCGTCTCGCCCTCGTCGATGGTGAAGCTCACCCGGTCCACCGCCAGCGTCTCGCGGTCCCGCGACCGGAACGCGACCGACAGGTCCTGAACGTCGAGAAGCGTGTCGGTCATCGAGGTGCTGGCACCGGGTCCGGATGGAAGAAGGATCGCTGTCCTTATAGCGCGGCGCGATGTGATCGGCGAACGGCGATTGATCCGGAGCGAGACGCCACTACAAACGCCGCGTGACATCCCTGCGCCGCCTTGCCCTGCTGCTCCCGCTTCTCGCCGCCACGCCCGCCTCGGCCGAGGTGGCGACGGAGACCGTGGAACAGGCTCTCTGCCGCCTCATCGAGGATGCGGCCAGGGCCCGCAGCCTGCCGGTGCCGTTCCTGACGAGGCTGATCTGGCGGGAGAGCAGCTTCCGCGTGACCGCGGTGAGCCCGGTGGGTGCGCAGGGCGTCGCCCAGTTCATGCCGGGTACGGCGCGCGAACGCGGGCTGACCGATCCGTTCGATCCGGAGCAGGCGATCCCGCACGCGGCGCACCTGCTCGCCGATCTCAACCGCCAGTTCGGCAATCTCGGCCTCGCTGCGGCGGCTTATAACGGTGGCGCGGGCCGTGTTTCGGGCTGGCTCGCCGGGACCGGCGGCCTCCCCGCCGAGACACGGGCCTACGTCCTGGCGATCACCGGCGCTCCGGCGGAGGATTGGCGGGGCGGCGCTGCCGTGAATGGCGCCGAAGCGGGAAGCAATGAGAGCGAACCAACGAAGGGGGAGCCGCCGAAGACCTGCCTCCAGGTCACGGCCGCCCTGCGCATTCCCTCCCGCGGCGATCGCTTCGCGCTCGGCGGCAACGAAGGGCCGGCCGCGCCCTGGGGCATCCAGCTCGCCGGCAACTTCTCGAAATCCCTTGCGCTGCAGAGCTTTTCCCGCACCAGGAGCCTCTATGCCGGGGTGATCGGCGAGGTACGCCCGATGATCATCGGGACGCGCCTGCGGAGCCGCGGGACGCGCGCCTTCTACAGGATCCGCATTCCGGCCGAGAGCAGGGCGGCGGGCGACATTCTGTGCGGTCGGATCCGCAAGGCCGGGGGTGCCTGCATCGTGTTGCGGACCTGAAATGGGAATTTCCCCGTTCCGGTCATGAATCCGCCGCGACGGGCGTGTCATTCGGGTGTTCGTTTCCCCGTCTGAGAGATGCATGACCCGCGCCTTCGCCGCTTTCGCCACGCTCGTCTGCCTCGCTCTCGCCGCCTTCGCGGTCACGGCCTGTTCGCCCCTCGCCCTGTTCGATGCGATCGGCCCCCGCGACCCGGGCGGGAGACTCGTCCAGAAGAACGCGGCCTTCGGGACCCATCCGCGCCAGCGCCTCGACGTCTTCACGCCCGTCGGCGGCGCCACGGATGCAACGGTGCTGGTGTTCTTCTACGGCGGCTCGTGGAAATCCGGCGCGAAGGACGATTACGAGTTCGTGGGGCAGGCGCTTGCGGCGCAGGGCTTCGTCACCGTCATTCCCGATTACCGCGTCTATCCGGAAGTGCGGTTCCCCGATTTCCTCGATGACGGTGCCGCCGCCATCGCCTGGGTCCGCGACAACATCGCCGAATATGGCGGCGATCCGCGCCGCATCGTCCTCGCGGGTCATTCCGCCGGAGCCTACAATGCGGTGATGCTCGGACTCGATCCGCGCTACCTGCGCAAGGCCGGCGTCGATCCGAAGGTGATCCGTGCAGTGGCCGGCCTGTCGGGACCCTACGATTTCTACCCCTTCGACCAGGATACCTCCCGCGACCTCTTCGGAGAGGCGCCCGATCCGGCCGAAACCCAGCCTATCACCTTCGCCGGTCCGCATTCGCCGCCGGCCTTCCTCGCCTCGGGCGACGCCGACACCATTGTCCGCCCGCGCAACACCCAGAGCCTCGCCGCCCGCCTGCGCACGGTTCGCGTCCCGGTGCAGGAGCGGATCTATTCCGGCCTCGACCATGCCGACACGCTGCTCGCGCTCTCGGTCACCTTCCGCTCGAAGGCGCCGGAATTGTCGGAGATGACGACCTTCCTCAAGCAATATGCCGGCGACCGGCAGCGCGCGCGGGCGGTCTCGCGCTAGAGCTGCCGGTCCGAGGACGAGCGAGGGTGAACGAAGCGATGCGCGACGACGATACCGACCGGCCGAAACGCCCGGTCTCCCACGTGATCGGGGAAAGCCTCGACACGCTCTCGGTCGACGAGATCACGCAGCGCCTCGCGCTGCTGCAGACCGAGATCGAGCGACTGGAGGCGGCGCGATCCGCCAAGAAGACGGCGCTGGATCGGGCGTCGTCGATCTTCAAACTCTAGGCCCGAGCTACGGCTTCACGCCGGAAGGCACGCTCCTCGGCGCCCAGCCGGGCGATGTCGTCCGGCCCGACCGCTTCCATCCCATGCGCGATCCGCAATGCGCGGGTCGGTTCGCCGGCCCGCATCACCAGGACGATGGTCTCGCGATCGGCGCAGCCCGGCTCGGCGCAGGCGATCTCGTTGACGGCGAGGATGTCGTCCTCGCCGAGCGACAGGGCGGCGCGAAGCTCTTCCTTCAGCTTCGCCGCGACGGCCGAGCGTGCCGCCGAGCGGGTGCGGGAGTCTTTCAGCGAGAAGAACGCCATCACGCCGCTTCGCGCCGCCATGCCGGGAAGGGATCGGGCAGGGAGCGGTATGGCGCCGGATCGAAATGCGCCACGTCTTCCGCGCCCACGAGGCAGGCATCGAGGGCCTTCGTGATGGCCTCGCGGTCGAGCCCCGTTCCGATGAAGACGAGTTCCTGGCGCCGGTCGCCCCAGGCCTCGCTCCAGTTCTCCGCGAGGTGGGTGCGCCACTCCGCGTCGTCCGGCCAGCGCGATTTCGGCACGCAGACCCACCATGCCCCCATCGGCGAGACCCGCGCGATGGAACCGGCGAGGGAGAATTCGCCCACCCAGTCGGGCCGGGTCGCGAGCCAGAAATGGCCCTTCGCGCGGATGAGGCCCGGCCATGTCGCCTTGGTGAAGGCGTGGAAGGCCCGCGGATCGAACGGGCGTCGGGCCCGGTAGACGAAGGAGCCGATCCCGTATTCCTCGGTCTCGGGCACATGCTCATGCGCGCCGTAGAGTTCCTTGAACCAGAGCGGGTGCTCCTGTGCCTTCTCCTCGCTGAAGAGCCCCGTCTCCAGGATGTCGCCCAGCGGCACCCGGCCATAGGCGGCCTCGACGATCCGGGCATCGGCATTGAGCCCGCGCACGACGGCGCGGACCAGGGCGAGCTGATCCTCGCCGACATCGTCGGCCTTGTTGACGACGATCACGTCGGCGAACTCGATCTGCTCCACCAGGAGATCGACGAGGGTCCGTGCATCCTCCTCGCCGGCGGTCTCCCCCCGGTCGCGGAGGAACGCGCTCGACCCGTAGTCGCGGAGGAGATTCACCGCATCGACCACGGTGACCATCGTATCCAGGCGGGCGACGTCGCTGAGGGCCGCCCCGTCCTCGTCGCGGAAGGAGAAGGTGCTCGCCACGGGCAGAGGCTCGGCGATGCCGGTCCCTTCGATCAGGAGATAATCGAACCGTCCTTCCTCGGAGAGGCGGCGCACCTCGGCGAGGAGGTCGTCGCGCAGGGTGCAGCAGATGCAGCCGTTGGTCATCTCCACCAGCCGCTCGTCGGTGCGGGACAGGTTCGCCCCGCCCTCGCGGACCAGGGCTGCGTCGATGTTCACCTCGCTCATGTCGTTGACGATCACGGCGACGCGCCGGCCCTCGCGATTGTTGAGGACATGGTTCAACAGCGTCGTCTTGCCGGCGCCGAGAAAGCCGGAGAGGACGGTGACGGGCAGTCTGGGATCGCGCTGTAACATCCGAAGCTCACGATTGAAATGTAATACTGTTACATTTCAATCGATCGCGACTGTCAACCGATGACGGAAAATCTCTGTCGAGCGGTAGACAGAAGGGGGTCGAAAAGCAGCCCTCGCGTGTTAGGGGAGGGCGCGTCTCGGCGTGTTCGCAACCTGCATGCGAGCGTGCCGGGAAATCGGTCGAGGATGGAACTCAGTGCGACCCTGGCGTGAAGGACCGGGAGACCGGCGCAGCTACCATCACGGCAACCTCAAAGAGGCGCTGATCGAGGCGGCGCGCCGGTTCATCGCCGAGCGGGGCGTCGGCGGCTTCACCCTGGTCGATGCGGCCCGCCTCGTCGGCGTGACCCCGGCCGCGCTCTACCGCCATTTCCGGGGACGCGAGGCCCTGCTCGAAGAAGTGGCCGGGCGTGGCTTCACCGATCTCGCCGAGCGACTGGCCCGGTCCCTCTCCTCGCGCGGCACGCCTCTGGAGCGGTTCACACGGATGGGCGAAGCCTATCTCGCCTTCGCCGAGGAGGAGCCGGGCTATTATGCCGCGATCTTCGAGACGCGGGGCGCGCCCATGACGGCGAGCCCTAATCCCTCCAATGCGCCCGCGCGGCCGAGCCCGTTCGACCTCCTGCTCGAAGCCTTGAAATCGACGTTTCCGGAAGGGTTCGGAGGCGTCGAGCCGCGCTTCATCGCCCTCGAAGTCTGGGCCCTCTCGCACGGGCTCTCGACCCTTTCCGCATCGGGACACCTGCCGAAAGGGCCGGGAATGCCCGACAAGTACGAGCTGCTGCGCGCGGGCGTGCTCGCCTTCGTCCACGGCGCCGGAGGCCCGCGAGCCTCAGGTTGAGAACCGGCCCGGACCGGCCCTTGAAAGCACGCTCCTGCATCCGCAAGTAAATGTGGTTCACATTAACATCGGAGCTGTGAGCCGTGAGCTTTTCCTCGACCTCCCCCTGGGCCACCGGCAAAGCCTGCCGCAGTGGTCCGTTTCCCCGCCGTTCGTTCGAGATCGGCGCCGTCGTCGTCGCATTCATCTACTGGTGGCCGCTGGCGGCGGCCTACATCGCCTGGAAGGTCGCGGGCTACCCTGCGCTCTCCGAACTGCGTGGCATGGTCGGCCGCGGCGCCGACTGGCAGGCCGGTATGCGTAAGTCGCGCTTCGCCCGGGCCTTCGAGGCGGCCGACCTGCGCGGCACCGGCAACCTCGCCTTTGACGAGTACCGTCGTTCGGAGCTCGACAGGCTCGATGCCCAGCGCAAGGCGCTGCAGGAAGAGAGCCGGGCCTTCGCCGAGTTCGTCGACGAGCTGAAGCGCGCCAAGGATCGCGAGCAGTTCGACGCCTTCATGGCCAAGCGCGGCAACGGCGGACCGTCGCAGAGCGTCTGAGCGCTGCCATACGCCGAGAATCGAGGGCTCCCGGCCATGTGGCCGGGGGCCTTTTTCATGCGTGGTGGGATCGCCGGCCCGCTCTGGGTTCAATCCTCGAGCTTCCTGAGGTGATGCAGCGCGATGAAGTGCAGGCAGAATCCGATGATCAGCGCCGACATGCTGACCGCGCCCGGCTCGGTCTGCAGGAATTTCAGCGAAACCGCCCATGCCTCGGACCGCGTGAGCCGATGGTCGTACCCCTCGTAGAGACGCATGCCCGGCAGCAGGAAGCCGATCATCACCAGGGATGTCCCGAGGGTGTTGAGAAAGGTGGCGCGATAGCGAACCCTGTCGTTCCGGGCGGACTTGCTCATCGGCGATCGTCGTTGAAAGAACGTCATCGGGGGGCCGGGTCTCACTCTCGTTCTTGGCGTCGGTACGTGCCTTCACCTGGCTTTCACCAGATGGCGGGCCATAACAGCCGTCGCCGGTCGGGTCCCGGTCTCGAATCGGATGGCCAGGTCTCAGGGGAGTGCGAGCGATGCAGGATGCGGGCGGTCGAGGGACAGGCAGTCAGGGGATGGACGCGCGGGCATCGGTCACGGTGGTCGGCCATCCCCTCGTCCAGCACAAATTGACCCTGCTGCGGCAGAAGGAGCGCTCCACCAAGGGCTTCCGCCAGATCCTCAACGAGATCGGCATGCTGCTCGCCTACGAGGTCACCCGCGACCTGCCTCTGGAGCGCGTGATGATCGAGACACCGATCCAGGCGATGGAAGCGCCGCAGATCGCCGGCAAGAAGCTCGTCCTCGCACCGATCCTGCGCGCCGGCGTCGGCTTCCTCGACGGCATGCTCTCGCTGGTGCCCTCGGCCCGCGTGGCGCATGTCGGCCTCTATCGCGACCCGGACACGCTGGAGGCGGTCGAATATTATTTCAAGGCGCCGTCCGACCTCGCGGACCGGACCGTCCTCGTCCTCGACCCGATGCTCGCCACCGCCAATTCCGCCATCGCGGCGATCGATCTCCTCAAGCAGCGCGGCGCACGTGACCTGCGCTTCGTCTGTCTGCTCGCGGCTCCCGAAGGTGTCGCGAAGCTTCAGGCGACGCATCCCGACGTGCCGGTCTGGACCGCCTCCATCGACAGCCATCTCAACGACCACGGCTACATCGTGCCCGGCCTCGGCGATGCCGGTGACCGGATGTACGGTACGCGCTGACGTAGAACGACGTCGCCTTGAGGGCACGTGTCGTCGCCGAGGCTACTCGCCCTTGCCAAGACGCGCTCCGGCCGCACATGACGGGTCACGCCAACCGGAGAAGTGATGCGATGACGTCAAGCCCAGACCTGCCCGAGACCATGCGCCAGATCCGGTTCGCAGGAGCAGGCGGGGCCGATGTCCTGACGCTGGAGACGGTGCCGCTGCCCCGGCCCGGTTCGGGTCAGGTCCTCATCGAAGTCGTGGCGGCGGGCGTGAACCGACCCGACATCCAGCAGCGCGAGGGCAAGTATCCGCCGCCGAAGGGCGCCACCGAGATACCGGGCCTCGAAGTGGCCGGCCGGATCGTCGCGCTCGGCGAGGGCGCGGAGGGCTTCGCCATCGGCGAGGAGGTCTGCGCATTGACGATCAGCGGCGGTTACGCTGAATTCTCCGTTGCCGAGGTCGGGCAATGCCTCCCGCGCCCCGCCCCCCTGTCCCTCGTCGAGGCGGCGGGCATCCCCGAGAACTACTTCACCGTCTATTCCACGGTTATCGAACGCGGCCGTCTCCAGCCCGGCGAGGCCTTCCTCGTCCATGGCGGATCGAGCGGCATCGGATCGACGGCGATCCAGATCGCCAAGCATCACGGCGCCCGGGTCTTCGCCACGGCAGGTTCGGCCGAGAAATGCGACTTCTGCCGCGAACTCGGCGCCGAGGCGGCGATCAACTATCGCGAGGAGGATTTCGTCGAGCGGGTGAAGGCCCTCACCGACGGCTCGGGCGTCGACGTGATCCTCGACATGGTCGGCGCGCCGTATCTGGCGAAGAACCTCTCGGCGCTCGCCATCGAGGGGCGCCTCGTCCAGATCGCCTTCATGCAGGGCTACAAGGTCGATGCCTTCAGCATGACGCCGATCATGATGAAGCGCCTCACCTTCACGGGCGCCACCCTGCGCGCCCGGCCGAAGCCGGAGAAAGCCGCCATCGCGCGTGGCCTGGCGCGGGACGTGTGGCCGCTTCTCGAATCGGGGACGATCCGTCCGATCATCCACGCCACGTTCCCCCTGGAGGAGGCGGCACGTGCCCACGAACTCATGGAGTCGAGCGCCCATCTCGGCAAGATCATGCTGACGACCGGCCGCTGACCGCAGGAACTCCCGATCCGACCCGACGTTTGACCCTCATCACAGAGTCACGCGTCCGGGCCGGGAGCTCAGGGCGCCATCAATGAGGGGCCAAATGGCAGAGCAACTTCACGGACAGGATTCCCGCCAGGGCAGGAAGGGCAAGCCGGTTCTCTACGTGCTGGTGGCGAGCCTCGCACTCCTGGTCGTGGCCATCGTCGGCCTGATGACGTGGCAGGGCTCCAAGTCCGGGCCGGATTACGCGAGCCAGACCAGC
This sequence comes from Methylobacterium marchantiae, assembly GCF_022179405.1. Lineage (GTDB taxonomy): Bacteria > Pseudomonadota > Alphaproteobacteria > Rhizobiales > Beijerinckiaceae > Methylobacterium > Methylobacterium marchantiae. The sequence continues at coordinate 24,734 of NZ_BPQT01000009.1, read as the reverse complement.
GCCGGCACTCAAAATCCGGGTGCCAGCAACCAACCGAACAGCGGCCTGAAGACGGACGTGCCAACCAGCACCGGTAGCACCGTCCCGGCCAATACCCAGCCGTCCACCAATTCCGCGCGCTGATCTCCCGTAATAGGGCTCATGACGAGAAAAAGCCGGCTCCGTTCACACGGAGCCGGCTTTTTCGTGGGTGAAAGAGCTGTGCGATCCCTGAGACCGGCAGGCTCAGCGGGTCGGGACCGGCGTTTCGCCACGGTAATCGTAAAAGCCGCGCTTCGTCTTGCGGCCGAGCCACCCGGCTTCGACGTATTTCACCAGCAGCGGGCAGGGACGGTACTTCGAATCCGCCAGACCTTCGTAGAGCACCTGCATCACGGACAGGCAGGTATCGAGGCCGATGAAATCGGCGAGCTGGAGGGGGCCCATCGGGTGGTTGGCGCCGAGCTTCATGGCGGTATCGATGGCTTCCACCGAGCCGACGCCCTCGTAGAGCGTGTAGATCGCCTCGTTGATCATCGGCAGCAGGATGCGGTTGACGATGAAGGCCGGAAAATCCTCCGACATCGTCGAGATTTTGCCGAGCTTGGCGATGAAGGCCTTGGCCGAGACGTAGGTCGGGTCCGCTGTCGCGATCCCGCGGATGAGTTCCACGAGCTGCATGACGGGGACCGGATTCATGAAATGAATGCCGATAAAGCGCTCGGGGCGGTCCGTCGCCGCGGCAAGGCGTGTGATCGAGATCGACGACGTGTTCGTCGCCACCAGAGCATCGGGCTTGAGCGAGGGACACAGGGCCGTGAAGATCTGGCGCTTGGTGGCCTCGTCCTCCGTGGCGGCCTCGATCACCAGATCGCAGGCCGCGAGGTCGTCGTAACTTTCGGCGGCCAGGATGCGGGAGACGCCGCTGCGGCGCTGCTCATCGGTGATCGTCCCCTTGGAGACCTGGCGTGCCAGATTGCCGTCGATGGTGGCGAGCCCGCTGTAGATTTTGGCGGTGTCGCGGTCGTTCAACCGCACGTCCAGGCCAGCCATGGCGCAGACATGCGCGATACCGCTTCCCATCTGGCCGGCGCCGATGATGCCGACGGTCTTGATCTCGATGGCCATCGCTTAGAACTCGCACCCCTGAGGCGCGGCCGGTTCGGCCGCAGAACGCCCGCCTAGCGATCAAGGCGTTGGCGCCGGCAATGACTTGCGGCGCACAAAATTCCTAGAGCATTTTCGCGGCGACGTGCAGTCTGGACGAGCGCTTAATCGGAAAAGAACTCCGCCGCGGCGAAGCGCGGCGGAGGGTTCGTTCTGTTTAGGGCGGTGGAGTCAGCCCTTGGCCTTGGTGATCTCGGCCTGGAGCTCGGGGACGATCTGGAACAGGTCGCCGACGAGGCCATAATCCGCCACCTGGAAGATCGGCGCGTCCTCGTCCTTGTTGATCGCGACGATGACCTTCGAATCCTTCATGCCGGCCAGATGCTGGATCGCGCCGGAGATGCCCACTGCCACGTAGAGGTCCGGGGCGACGACCTTTCCGGTCTGGCCGACCTGCCAGTCGTTGGGAGCGTAGCCGGCATCGACCGCGGCGCGCGAGGCACCCACAGCCGCACCGAGGGCATCGGCCAGCGGCTCGATCAGCTCCTTGAACTTCTCCGACGAACCGAGCGAGCGACCGCCCGAGACGATGATCTTGGCCGCCGCCAGTTCCGGACGGTCGGACTGTGCGATCTCCTCGCCCTTGAACGTCGACTTGCCCGAGGCGGGAGCGCTTACGCCGACCGACTCCACCGGAGCCGCGGAGCCGTCGGCCGCGGCGGCCTTGAAGGCGGCCATGCGGACGGTGATAACCTTCTTGCCCTCGGCGGCCTGAACCGTCTGGATCGCGTTGCCGGCGTAGATCGGCCGATCGAACGTATCGGGCGAGACCACGGTCATGATGTCCGAGATCTGTGCCACGTCGAGGAGCGCGGCCACGCGCGGCAGGACGTTCTTGCCGGTGGTGGAGGCGGCCGCGATGACGACGTCGTAATCGCCGGCCAGCGAGACGATCAGCGCGGCGGTGGGCTCCGCGAGAGCGTGGTCGTAGGCCGCGTCCTCGGCCAGCAGCACCTTTTCGATCCCGTCGAGGGCGGCTGCCGCATCGGCTGCGGGACGGCTTCCCGCGCCTGCGACCAGGGCGTGGATCGGGCCGCCGATCTCCTTGGCGGCGGTGAGGGCCTTCAGGCTGGCGTCGCGCACGGCGCCGTTATCGTGCTCGATGAGGAGGAGAGTGGCCATGCTATGTGTCGAACCTCGTATTCTGCGGGACCGGTCGCCCGTCGCGGTATCGCGCCGGGCCGCGGTCTGAAGGGAATGATGAAGAACCGCCGGCCGTCCGGTGACGGCCGGCCGAGGCCGGCAGCTCAGATGACCGAGGCTTCGCCCTTCAGCTTCTGGACGAGCTCGGCGGCCGAGCCGACCTTGATGCCGGCCTTGCGGCCGGCCGGCTCGACGGTCTTCAGGACCTTGACCCGAGGGGTCACGTCGACGCCGAGCGCATCGGGGCTCAATTCCTCGAGCGGCTTCTTCTTCGCCTTCATGATGTTGGGCAGAGAGGCGTAGCGCGGCTCGTTGAGACGCAGGTCCGTCGTCACGATCGCCGGCAGGGCCAGGGTCACGGTCTGCAGACCGCCATCCACTTCGCGGGTGACGTCGATCGATCCTTCGCCGAACTCGAGTTTGAAGGCGAAGGTGCCCTGCGGCCAGTCGAGCAAAGCGGCCAGCATCTGGCCGGTCTGGTTGGAATCGTCGTCGATGGCCTGCTTGCCGAGGATGACGAGACCGGGGGCTTCCTTCTCGACGATCGCCTTGAGGATCTTGGCCACGGCCAGCGGCTCGACGAGCCCGTCGGTCTTCACCAGGATCGCCCGGTCGGCACCCATGGCGAGCGCCGTGCGCAGGGTCTCCTGCGCCTGCTGCGGACCGATGGAGACGGCAATGATCTCCGTCGCCTTGCCTTTTTCCTTCAGACGGATCGCCTCCTCGACGGCGATCTCGTCGAAGGGGTTCATCGACATCTTGACGTTGGCGAGCTCCACGCCCGAACCGTCGGCCTTGACCCGGATCTTGACGTTGTAGTCGACGACCCGCTTCACGGGCACCAGAACCTTCATGGCGGTCACAATCCCTTCGCTGATTTTCTTGGCAAGAGGGCCGGCGCAGCGCGCGAAGGGCCTCCGACATGGTCGGAGGTCCGGGCACCCTTCTGAAATGAGGCGGCGGACCGTAACGGGCGGATTTCGGCCTTGTCAACGCGTGCCGAGGTCGAGCCTCCGCGTCGAACGCACGAGACGTGGGTCGGGCGCCGCACTGGACGACGTGCCCGGAAGGCTTCGCCTCAGCGGTTGAAGGTTTCGCCTCAGCGGTTGAAGGTTTCGCCTCAGCGGTTCTTGCCCGGGACCCAAAGCACGTCGTCGGCCCCGTTTGCATTCGCCGTGCGGCTCGCCACGAAGAGGAAATCCGACAGGCGGTTGAGGTATTGCAGGGCTTCGGGCGAGACGCGCTCGCCCTCCACGGCCGCCAGGGCTACCGTGAGGCGTTCGGCCCGGCGGCAGATCGTGCGGGCCAGGTGCAGGGCGGCGGAAGCCGGCGAGCCGCCGGGAAGCACGAAGGACTTGAGCGGCGACAGATCGGCGTTGAGCGCGTCGATATCCGCTTCGATCCGCCTCACCTGGCTCGCGACGATGCGCAGCGGCTCGTATTTCGGCGGCTCGTCGCTTTCCGGGGTCGCGAGATCGGCTCCGAGATCGAACAGATCGTTCTGGATGCGGCCGAGCATCGCGTCGAGGACGGGTTCGGCGTGGAGGCGGACGAGGCCGATACACGCATTGGTCTCGTCGACCGTGCCATAGGCCTCGATCCTCAGATCGGCCTTGGATCGGCGCTCGCCGTTGGCGAGTGCCGTGGATCCCTTGTCGCCGGTGCGCGTGTAGATGCGGTTGAGGGTGACCAAGGATTATCCGATCTCAAGGCGTCGAATCAGAAGGTGTAGCCGAGCTTGCCGCCGAAATTCGTGAGGCCGCGGTTCTCGTGGCACAGGCCGGCATTCGACATATGCTCGACGGTGGCCATGATGCTCCAATGCTCGGTCAGGCGGAAGCCCAGGGCCGCCGCTTCGCGGAACAGCGGGTTGCAGCCCAGAGCGTTGAAGCCGGGAGGAGCATTCGCCTTGAGGCCGTTATAGCCGTTATGCGCCGCGCCGCCGAAGAAGCCTTCGAGGAAGACCGTGTTGTTCAGGGTCTGCGGGAAGAGGTCCACCGTCCAGGTCGCGCCGATATAGGCGTAGCTGGTGCGGCCGCCGAAATTGTAGCTGCCGCCCACGGTCGGGCGGGGCACGAAGGCCTGCCAGAACGGGTCGAGGCTCACCAGCGGCTTGGTGAAGAGGATTTCGCCGTTGATGTTGTTGGTGCTGTTCTCGGCGCTGCCGGGATCCTGGACCGAGCCGCCGATACGGACCTCGGAGACGATGCTCAAGGGCTTCACCGGCGTCATGTAGGCCGCGGGAGGCGGCGTGCGCAGATCGGCGGCCTGGGCGGCGCACACGACGGGAAGGGCAAGAGCGCCGGCGACGAGGCGGAAGCAGATGGCGTGCATCGATGACGGATCCAATTGAACCTGCTTCGTCTACCACGCTGGAATACGCTGGCGTCAGTCCGGCAGCCCGGTAATCCCGTCCGATTGCCCTGATTGATCGTGTGTGAGGCCCGTTCGCCACACTCACCGGGATGTGATCGCCCTCAGGCGGAGCGCCACCACACCACCCCCATGATGAAGATGATCGCGAGGAACTGCAGCAGCACGCGCAGGCGCATCAGGCGCTGGGACAGGTTCGCGCTGCCCCCGCGCATCATGTTGAAGAGGCCGAGGAACAGCACCAACGCGACGGCGAGGCAGGCGACGAGGACGAGAGTGTTGGATGACATGACGGCTCGCGCTCGAATCTCGGGGATCGGATCCATATGGCGCCCGCATCCCCCTAGCCCATAGGGCAGGGCACCGCACCCGCGGAAGCGGCGTGCCCGTCAGTTTCGTCGCAGCAGACGCTCGAAATAGTCGAGCTCTTCCCGCGGCCGGCTCGGATCGCCGAGCTTGCGGCGCAATTCCTCCATGATCCGGCGGGTCCGCTGCACGGCGGATTCCTCGGCGGTCGGAACCTTGCCGCGCCCGTCGGAGAGGTCGCGCCCCTTGCTCGGCCGGCCCAGCGGATCGTCGTCGCGGTTGCCCGCCTGTCCCTGCTGGCTCGGGTTGTCGCCGCCCTCCTGCTCGCCCTCGCCCTCGCCCTGGGCCATGTCCTCCATCTGCTTCTGCATGCCGTCCGCGCCGCGCTTCAGCCCGTCGAGGGCACGGCCCTGCGCGTCGACCGCGTCGCCTTCCTTGCCCTCGCCGAGGGCACCCTCGGCCTCGCGCATGGCCTCCTCGGCATCGGCGAGACCTTCCTCGCCCTGCATGCCGAGCTCCTTCATCCGCTTCTGCAGATCCTCCAGACGCTGGCGCAAAGCCTGCTGACGGTCGCCCGTTCCGCCCTGGCCCTGCTGCCCTTTCTGGCCCTTCTGTCCTTGCTGACCCTGTTGCCCCTGCTCACCGCCCTGCTGCTGACCCTTGTCGCCATCCTGCTGCTGGCCCTGCTGACCGCGCTGGGGCTTCTGGCCCTGTTTCTGTCCCGGCTGCTGGCCGCGCTTGTTCTGTCCGTCCTTGAAGGTCTCGTCGCGCAGGCCCTGCTGCTCGCGGGACATCTTGTCGAGTTCCTCGGCCTGCTTGCTCATCTCGCGGGCGCCGGGGTCGGATTTCCCGCCCTGTTCGGCGGTCTGGAGGTTTTCCAGGATGCTGCGAAGCTCATCGAGCAGGCGCTGCGCCTCGGCGGTATCGCCGCGCTTCATCGCCTCTTCCATATCCTTGAGCATCTTGTTCAGATCGTCCGGGGTGACGGTCTTGGCGTTCTGCTGGGACTTGCCCTTGTCGCCCTGCTGCTGGGGCTGCTTCTGCTGGCGTTCGGCCATCTGCTTCATGAACTTGTCGAGTGCCTGTTTCAGGTCCTCGGTCAGCTTCTTGATCTCGTCGTCCGGCGCATTGCGGTCGATCGCGTCCTTCAGCTTATCCTGGGCCGCACGCAGGTTCTTCTCGGCATCGGAGAGATCGCCGTCCTCGATCTTGAGCGCCATCTCCCAAAGCAGGTCGGCGACCTCGATCAGAGCCTCGTCGCTCCGCGCGGCCCTGAGCCGACGGGAGGCGGTGCGCAGCCCGAGGAAGATCGAGGCCTGCGGCGTGAACTGGTCGGGCGCGATCATGAGCGCGTCGAGGGCGGTCTGAACCCGGCCACGACTCTCGTCGGGCATGGTGACGAGGCGTCGGCGTTCCTCGGCCAGCGCCCGCGCCAGCGGTTCGCGGAACGGGCGCGCCGGCAGCGTGATCTCCGCCGTCTCGGTGCGTCCCTCCTGTCCGGCCTCGTCCTTGACCACGAGCGTCAGGCGGACCTTCGCACCGGACCAGGGATTGTCGGTCAGATCGACGAGTGTCTTCGTATCGGTTTCGCCGGTCGCATCGGAGGGAAGTGCCAGGGGCATTTTCGGCAGGGGAACCAGGGATCGTCCGCCGGCCAGAGGTTCGATGAGCCCGTCGGCCGAGGCGATCCCGTAATCGTCCTTGGCGCGGTAGCTCAGGTTGAACGTGCCGCGCGCGTTCACCTCCAGGCCGCCCACGCGCTTCACCTCGGGGGGAAGATCCGGAATCGTTTCGACGACCAGATGCTGCCTCTGCGCGGAGCCTGCGGCGATGGTGAGATCGGCGGTCCCCCCGACGAGCTGGAAACGGTCCTCGCGGAAGTCCGGACGGGCCTCCTTGCCGGGAAGCGGCTTCAGTCCCGCATTCGGGGTCAGCGCCACGTCGCCATGGCCGGCGATGCGCACGATCAGCGTCGAATTCACCGGCGCGCGCAGACGCTGCTCGTTGCCGTTCATGGTGACGACGAGGGGCGGAAGGCGGGTGTAGAGCGGCGGATCGATCCAGCCGTCGACGCGGAAGCTCGGGCCCGGACCCGCTGCCTCGTGCCAGTCGAAGGCGCTGCCGACACGCTGGCGCCATTCCGAACCGGCGACGAAGAGGCTGGCGATGGCGACGACGACGAGGGCCGCGCGCATGGCATAGGGATCGCGCCGGGGCATGCCCGGCCGCGGCAGGCCGACACTCAGTTTCGCAACGGCCTCGGCGGCACGGCGCTGATGCAGGGCCCACAGCGCCTGCGTCGCCGGATCGGAGGTGCCGACGGCGAGCGTGTCCTCAATGGCGGAAGCCGGGTTGTGGGCCCGCGCACCATCGCGATCCGCGGCATCGCGGTCGAGGCGGATCAAGGCCTCGCGGCGGCTCGGTCGCGTCAGCCGGATCAAGGGAATCAGAGCGGCGGCGAGAGCGACCGCGAAGGCGACGAGACCCGCGATCCGCCAGATCGGGGACAGGTCGAGCCACAGGCCGAGCCATGACGCAGCGAGGAAGGCGAGGATCACAGCGAACCCGCGCCAGAGCAGGGGCCATGCCCGCTCCCACAATCCGGCGGCCTGCGATTGCGACACGAGCCGATCGAGCCGGCTTCTCGCGGCTGGACGTTCCGACGTCGTCATCTTGGTCGCGCCGGAGGTCGTCGCGTCGGCCTCGTCCATTCTGCACGGCTCCCGAGGCGGGGAATGCTCACCGCATCCCGCCTTGTCAGCTTAGCATGGTGGCGACGTGAGGCGATCGGGTCAAATCGGCCCACCCACGGCGAGGACGCGTCCGGAGACCCTAACCCGCCTGCAGCCAGCTCGGCACGCGGTCGAGGCCGATGAGCTCTTCGTAGGACTGGCGCGGCCGGACGATGGCCGATCGATCGCCGCTCACCAAGACTTCTGCCACGAGGCGGCGGGTGTTGTAGGTCCCGGCCTGGACCGCTCCGTAGGCTCCCGCCGTCATCACCGCCACGAGGTCGCCCGGAGCGACGTCCGGGATGTCGCGGGACAGCGCGATGTAGTCGCCGCTCTCGCAGACCGGTCCGACCACGTCGGCGACGAGGCGCGGCGTGTCCGCGCCGGGCTCGATGACCGGGCGAAGGGCGTGATAGGCCTCGTACAGAGTCGGCCGGATGAGGTCGTTCATCGCCGCGTCGACGATGACGAAGGTCCGGCCCTCGGTCCGCTTCACGTAGAGAACTCGGGTGACGAGGATTCCGGCATTGCCGGCGATCATGCGGCCGATCTCGAAGACCGGTCGGAGATCGAGAGACCTGAAATGCGGGCGCAGGATATCCGCCAGGGCGCTCGGCTCCGGGGGAGGGGCATTGTCCTCGCGGTAGGGGATGCCGAGACCGCCGCCGAAATCGATATGGTGCAGCGTGTGGCCCTGCGCCATCAGGCCGCGCGCCAGATCGGCGAGGAGACCGGCCGCATGGGCGAAGGGCGCGAGATCGGTGATCTGGCTGCCGATATGCATGTCGACGCCGGACACCGCGATCCCCGGCAGGGACGCCGCATGGGCATAGACCTCCGGGGCGCGGCCGATCGGGATGCCGAACTTGTTCTCGGATTTCCCGGTGGAGATCTTGGCATGCGTGCCCGCATCGACGTCCGGGTTGACCCGGACCGAGACCGGTGCAGTCGCCCCGAGACTCGTCGCCACCTCGGACAGGACGTCGAGTTCGGGTTCGCTCTCCACGTTGAAGCAGTAGATGCCGGCATGCAGCGCCGCGGCCATTTCCTCGCGGGTCTTGCCGACCCCGGAGAACACGATCCGTTTCGGGTCGACGCCGGCCGCGAGCGCGCGACGCAACTCGCCCTCGGAGACGATGTCCATCCCCGCACCCAGGCGCGCGAGCGTCGTCAATACGGCCTGGTTCGAATTGGCCTTCATCGCATAGCAGACGAGGGCGTCGTCTCCGGCGAACGCCTCGGCGAAGACGCGATAATGCCGTTCGAGCGTTGCCGTCGAATAGCAGTAGAACGGCGTGCCGACTTCCGTCGCCAGGCCGGTCAGATCGACGTCCTCGGCAGCCAGCAGGCCGTTGCGATAATGGAAATGGTGCATCGGCGGGCCTTGGGGCACGAAGCTCGGGACGCGAGCCTTGAGCGGACGATCTGCTGGACGCGGACTCTCGAACCGACGTCGGGCGGACCGACCTCTTACAGGAGCGGGTCGAGGATGAAGGGCTTCTTCGGGATGGTGTAGCCGCGCTTGGCGCCCCTGGTCGTCTGCACCGGAGCCTCGACGATGGCCTGCGGCGTCCCGGCGATGGCCGTGGGATCGAGGTCGTCCCCTTCGCCCACTGCCGTCGCATCCGCCACGGGCCCGCCGAGCCCCAACCCGCCAGTCGGCACCGGAGCACGTGTATCGGGGGCTTGCAGCGCCCCGCGGCGGCCGCAGCCGGCCCCGGCGAGGGCGACGCAGCCCAGAACGAGGATCAACGTCAGTCGGGAACGAAGCAACATCAACGCGGGTCCGGAACCTCAGGCGGCGGCATCATAGCCGCTGCTTCTCGCCGATGCGAGCGCAACGGCTACGCTTTGTGTCGCCTGAGGCGAGGACGCCTCAGTCTTCGGGCTCAGCCCTTCTTGCCGGGGGTCTTCTCGTAGGCATCGATGGCGCGACGGCAATTCTCGGACAGCTTGGTCCAGTTCGTCTGGAAGCACTTGTCCATGGCCGGATCGTCCGGCGAGAGGTTGCCGCAATAGGTCAGGTAATCGCCGGTGCAGTATTTCTTGAGCGTCTCGTTCCCGCGCTTGGTCTGGGGGGCGGCTTGGGCAAATGCCGCTGCCGACGAGAGCGTGGCCATGACGGCGAGAGCGAGAGCAAGCGAAGTCGACTTGAAAGCCATAGGGAACGCGATCCGTCTCAGACAGTGAGGATGTGACGAACCCGATGATGCCTATGCGTGGTCGAAACAAGGCACGTCGGTGGTCATCCCATGAAGAACGCGGCTTCTACGCCACACCTTCCGCAGCCCGCAATGGTGCCTTCGACGTCCGCCGCCATCTCAGACGGGTTCGGTCTGTTTCCGAGGGACCGAGCCGGCCTGCGAGCCCGGCATGGCGAAGGCTTCCACGGAGGGGAGCCGATTCTGGCGAAGCAGGGAATCCGCCACTTCGACGATACGCAGGCGAAGCTCTGCGATCTCCTCGTCGGGTGTCGCCTTGGCCGACCGCAGGGCCTCGCATTCGGCGAGGAGCGCCGCGTAGCGTGCCGGCAGATCCCGGTCGACATCACCCGCGACGTCATCGACAAGGGATTCCCGCTCGACCGTATCCAACGACGCTTTCGCCGCGCGCAGGGCGTGCACGTCGTCGAGAAGGTCGCGATGCGCGTTCTCGAGGATTTCGAGGGTCGCGAGGCTGAGGGTGCCCTCCGCGCGGGCCGTGTGCAGATCCTGCTCGACGCCGTCGAGGGTCGCGCGCGCGGAGGCGAGGGCGGCCTCGCGTTCCTCCACGCCTCGCGCCAGGGCGGCGATCTCGAGGGTCCTCGCGCCGATGGCGGCCATATCCGCGTGCCGGTTGGCACGCGCCGCCTCGACCTTGCGCTCCAGGCGCCGCTGGATGACCGCGAACCGCGCCCGCAGATAATCCTTCTCGGCCGCGATCTCGGAAGCGGAGAGGGGCACGAGACCTTCGAGCCGGCGTTTGGCGAGGCGGGTCGCCCGGGCACTCACGGCGGGCAGCACCATGAGGGCGCACAGGCTTGCCGCGAGGAAGCCGAGCGCGAAGATCATCACCGTTTCGATCACGCGGGAATGCTCATCCTGATCCCTGGAGCGGCCGGGCAGACCGCGCCGCCCACGTCTTTAGACCATTTCCGCCGGGCGAGACCAATCCTTTGAAGGATATCCGACGAGCCCTGCCCGCGGATCAGAACGGGTTCCAGGTCGGCTTCGAGGTGAACTTCAGGTAGCCGACATTGATGCCGAGCCGTGCGCCGACGCCGGTCCGGATCGGCACTACGACCATTCCGTCGTTGGTCACTGCCGTCATGCCGAACCCGCCGATGAAATAGGCCGAGCCGTCGAGGCCGCCGAAGCGGCGATAGAGACCAGCGACCGACGGCATGTTGTAGAGAAGCATCATCGTGCGATCGCCATCGCCGCCGACATCGAAACCGATGGACGGACCCTGCCAGTAGATCCGGCGCTGCCCGGCATTGCGGGTATAGAGCGTGCCCTCGCCGTAGCGGACGCCGCCGACGATGGCGCCGGAGGCTTCCTGGCCGAGGATGTAGCCGTTGGGCTCGCCCCAGCGGCGCGTCGCCTCCTCGACGGTGAGGGCGAGGCCGCGCGACATGGAGCCGAAAAACTTGTGGCCGTTATCCACGATCTCGGCGGGCCGGAACCGGCCGGGAGGACCTTCTTCGAAAGCGGCGGCGGGGCCGATGGACGCGCCGGCCAGCAGGCAGGCAGCGGCGGCACCGAGGACGAGGGTGCGACGCCGGACGGAGAGCGAGGCGGGTTCGGCCGGTGAGGCGAGGGGAGTCGAGGGATCTGTCATCCGGAGCACCATGTTCGCCCAACCAACGTTCGACATCCGGCCTCTTCGCCCACATTCTCCCCGGCCGGACATTTCCGAGCCGGGAGAGGCGGAGTCACGAGCCCGCGTACCGACGAGTACAGCATGAAGTACCGCATGATAGGGTTAACGCGGCGTAACCTCGCCGGGGCCGTGCTGGCCTCGTGCCTGCCCGCACCCGGTCCATCCCTGGCCGGGCAAGGTCTGATCGCCCTCAACGGGTTCGACGCCGTGAGCTACTTCCTCGATCCCGAGGGGCAGCCGCTGCCAGGTCGACCGGCCTTCGAATGGGTCTGGAGGGGCCGGACGTGGCGATTCTCCAGGGCGGGAAACCTCGCCGCCTTCCGCGATGCGCCGTCCACCTATGCTCCGCGTCTCGGCGGCTACGATCCGATCGGCGTGGTCGAGGGCCGGCTGGTGGATACGGATACGTCGGTCTTCGCGATCCTTCCCGGACCGGCGGGGGAGGGGCTCTACCTCTTCCGCAACGGCGACCATCGTTCGACGGTCCTGGGATCGCCGGCCATCGTCGCGGCGGCGGAGGCGAAATGGCCGGCCCTGCGGATTCTCACCGACGACGGAGCGGCGCCCTGACGTCGCCTCTCGCAATCAGGCCGGAGGAGGCGTTGAATCACCCGAATATCCCTTCCGGATCGGGCTTAGAACAGGCCCTCGATCCGGTAGGCCGAGGCGGCTCGTGTAACTCGGATCGCCGAGGGCGGCGAAGGGGCCGTTGCGATAGAAAATCCTGTACTGGCCGTAGGTGATCGCGCGTCCCGACGGCACGATGACGCACCCCCCGGCACTGGTCAGGACGTGATCTCCGGCTGCGGTGTCCCATTCCATGGTCGGACCGCAGCGGACGTAGATATCGGCCTCGCCCGAGGCGATGAGGCAGAATTTGAGGGCCGAGGCGACGCCGCGGCGTTGTCCGATGGGCAATCCGGCGAGGCAGGCCTCCGTTTCGGTGTCGCCGTGCCGCCGGCTGACCAGTGCCACGAGCCCGTCCTCCGGCACTTTCCGTACGCGAATCGCGTTCCGGCTCATCGGCCGCCCGCGGTGGATCGCCGCCTCGAAGGCGGTGACGCCCGCTCCCCAGACGCGGCCGATGCCGGGGGCGGCCACCGCGGAGGCCACCGGACGGTGGCCCTCGATCAGGCAGATATTGACGCTGTAATCCGGATTTCCCGCCAGAAAATCCCGCGTTCCGTCGAGCGGATCGACGAGGAAGAACAGCTCCGAAGGAGGAAGATCATACGTCGACTCCTCGGAAATGATCGGAATCGTCGGATAGTGCCGCCTCAGAGCATCGAGGATGAGCTTCTCAGATTCGATGTCCGCTTCGCTCGATGGCGTCCCATCCGGCTTGAGCACGTGCGGACAATCACCACCGTGATGTCGCCGGAGAATGTCTCCGGCCTCGCAGGCGATGTCGGTCAATGTCGTCGCGATGCTGTCGCGCATCCGCGGATCGAGGGGCATAGGAAAGTCTTGCCTTGCGAGCCGCGCCTTGTCGACTCTAGAGTCGGCTTCAAAGCGTTCTACGCACTCGTCGCATCGCTTTTCAAAGCATCCGGTGCCGTCTATCGGTGCCGTCCTCAAGCGGTTTCGTATCTCGAAACCGACGGACCGGCCGTTATGGCGGCCCATCCATTGCCCTGTGCGGAGAGCACGATGACCCCCGTCGATCTCGATTCCCTCGATCTCTCCGCGTTGCTCTGCTCGCGCGTCTGTCACGATGTCATCAGTCCCGTCGGCGCCATCGTGAACGGGCTCGAAGTCCTCGAGGACGAGAGCGACACCTCGATGCGGGAGTTCGCCCTGGAACTCATCGGCAAGAGCGCGAAACAGGCTTCGGCGCGGTTGCAGTTCGCCCGTATCGCGTTCGGCGCTGCCGGCTCTGCCGGAGCGTCCATCGATCTGGCCGATGCCGAGAAGGTGTCACGGGGAATGTTCGGCGACGAGAAGACCCAACTGACATGGAGTGCGCCGCAGGCGCTCTATCCGAAGAACAAGGTCAAGCTCCTGCTCAACCTCGTCATGATCGCCACCAGCACCATACCCCGCGGCGGCCTGATCGACGTGGTCGTACGCGGCGACGGCGAGGCCCCTACCATCGTCATCAAGTCGAAAGGCTCGCACGCCCGCATTCCGCCCCATGTGGAGGATCTGATAGCGGGAACGCCGGAGAACGGCTCCGTCGATGCACACAGTATCCTGCCCTTCTATGCCGGGCTCGTGGCACGCGCGGCCGCGATGAATGTCCGCTTCCGTATCGAGGGCGACGAAGTGACGATCGACGCGGAGCCCGTCGCCGTCAGCGTCGAACCGACCGTCGCGCCCGCCAGACAGCCCGTGGAGGACACACGTCCATCCGATAGCGAGCCACCGGAAACCTCGCTCGCCTGATTAAGAATCTGAAAGTCGCGGCAGGACTGATGCAGTTCCTGCCACGACTTTCGGATTTGTCTCTCTATCGAAACAGTTCACTAACCGATCGGCCTCAAGATCGAACTTGCACAGACCTAGTGCGCGTTTGGACCGAGTGCCTCTCATGGATGACTTGCTGCGTGAGTTTCTAACCGAGAGCGCCGAGCATCTCGATACCGTGGACGCCGAACTCGTCCGCTTCGAGCAGGACCCGAACAACCAGACGATCCTACGGAATATCTTCCGCCTCGTGCACACGATCAAGGGGACGTGCGGGTTCCTCGGCCTACCGCGCCTCGAAGCGCTGGCTCACGCGGCCGAGACGCTGATGGGCCAGTTCCGAGACGGAATGCCGGTCAGCAGCCCCGCCGTCAGTCTGATCCTCGTGACGCTCGACCGGCTTAAGCAAATTCTCGCCGACCTGGAAACCACCGGCTCCGAGCCGACCGGCAGTGATGACGACCTGATCAACGCTCTCGATGCCATGTCGTCGGCCCCGCATGTGGCGCCGGCGCTCCAAATGGAAGTCAAGCTTCCCGACCCTGTGGCGCGCGAGCTGAAGCCGGGCGAAGTCTCCCTCGACGATCTGGAGCGCGCCTTCCTCGAAGCCGAAGGTCCGGATGAGTTCGGACCTGTCGCGGCAGCGACGGCACCGGTCGCCATGCCCGAACTGACGATGCCGGAACCCGAGCCAGTCGCATTCGTGGAAGAGGCATCGCCGTCAAAGAGCTCATCAAACCGCAAGCCTGCGGCGGACGGCTCCAGCGGCGAGTCCGAGGCCGCTGTCTCTAAGGTCCAGAGCATCCGCGTCAACGTGGATACCCTCGAGCATCTCATGACGATGGTCTCCGAGCTCGTCCTGACCCGGAACCAGCTCCTCGAAATCGCCCGTCGCCACGACGATTCGACCTATAAGGTTCCTCTGCAGCGCTTGAGTCATGTGACGGCAGAGTTGCAGGAAGGCGTCATGAAGACGCGCATGCAGCCGATCGGCAATGCCTGGCAGAAGCTGCCGCGCGTGGTCCGCGACCTGTCGTCCGAACTCGGCAAGCAGATCGAGCTCATCATGAGCGGTGCCGAGACCGAACTCGACCGCCAGGTCCTCGAGGTCATTAAGGACCCGCTCACCCACATGGTGCGCAACTCGGCCGATCACGGCATCGAGTCCGCCGCCGACCGTAAATCCGCCGGCAAGCCGGCGCGCGGCACGATCCGCCTGTCCGCCTACCACGAGGGCGGCACAATCACGATCGAGATCGCCGACGATGGAAAGGGCCTTGATCTCTCCGCTATCCGTCGCAAGGCGGTGGAGCGCAACGTCGCCAGCCAGGCCGATATCGACAAGATGACCGACGCCCAGGTGGCGAAGTTCATCTTCCATCCGGGTTTCTCCACCGCCAAGGCGGTCACCTCGGTGTCCGGCCGCGGCGTCGGCATGGACGTCGTCAAGACCAATATCGAGCTGATCGGCGGTGTCATCGACATCAACACGCAGCTCGGCCGTGGCACCACCTTCACCATCAAGATCCCGCTGACGCTGGCGATCATCGCGGCCCTCATCGTCAAGGCCGGCGATCTTCGCTACGCCGTGCCGCAGGTGGCAGTGCTGGAACTCGTCCGCGTCGACAAGGCCACCGCCCAGACGGTGGAGCGCATCAACGGTTCGCCGGTGCTGCGCTTGCGCGAACGCTTGCTCCCGATCGTGACCATGACCGGGGTTCTCGGTCAGAAGGACAATGCCGAGACCATCGATTCTGGTTTCGTGGTCGTCGCCCAAGTCGGTCGTCAGCGATTCGGAATTCTCGTCGACGAGGTCTTCCATACGGAGGAGATCGTCGTGAAGCCGATGTCGTCGAAACTGCGCCATCTGGCGCTCTTTGCCGGCAACACCATCCTCGGCGACGGCGCGGTGGTGCTGATCGTCGATCCCAACGGCATCGCACGCCAAGTCAGCCAGGGCGCGCAGTCCGGGGCCATTCCGGCTGAGGTCGAAGTCGAGGAAGTGGACGCTGCAGATGCCAAGGCGACGCTGCTGGTCTTCAAGGGCGGCGGAGGCAGTTTCAAGGCTGTCCCGCTCTCCCTGGTCACCCGCCTCGAGGAGATCGATGCGACCAAGATCGAGTGGGTCGGCGGCCGTCCGCTGATTCAGTACCGCGGCCGGCTCATGCCGCTCGTCCCTGCCGATCCGTCCATCGAGATCCGCAGCGAGGGGACCCAGGCCCTGGTGGTGTTCTCGGATGGCGAGCGGGCGATGGGGCTCGTGGTCGACGAGATCGTCGACATTGTCGAGGAACGTCTCAACGTGGAAATCGCCGCCGAACGTTCGGATCTAATCGGATCCGCAGTCCTGCGTGGCCGTGCGACCGAGATCATCAACATCGCGCACTTCCTGCCGCTGGCCTACGACGATTGGGCACGCGGAACACGCAAGCCCGAGAAGCGCAACGCAACCCTGCTTCTCGTGGACGACTCGGCCTTTTTCCGGGACATGCTGAGCCCGGTCCTCAAAGCCGCCGGCTACAATGTGATCACTGCCGGCAGCGCCGAGGCGGCCCTCACCACGCTGATGGGCAGTGGCCGGATCGACGTGGTCGTGTGCGACCTCGAAATGCCCGGCCGCAACGGCTTCGACCTCGTGGCCGCCATGCGCAAAGGTGACGAACGCCTTTCCCGGCTTCCGGTCATCGGCCTGTCCGGCGCCATCGGCGTCGATGCCGTCGAGCGGGCGCGCGCGTTGTCGATCCTGGACCTGGTGGCGAAGTTCGACCGTAGCGGGCTGATCGCGGCGCTCGGCGAGATCGACATCGTCAGTCTTCCCAAAGCCGCCTGAACCCGGCCTTCGAGCAAGATCGGAGAATCTGAGCCATGATGCAGGCTGCAAACAGCAATAGCGGCGTCGATACCGGCGCCACCAACGACTTCATCACGGTATTCGTCGCCGACACCATGTTCGGTCTGGCGATCGACCGAGTGCACGACGTCTTCATTCCCGCCGGGGTGACACCGGTGCCGCTGGCCCCCCCGGAGATCGTTGGTCTCCTCAACCTGCGCGGGCGCGTCGTCACGGCCCTGTGCCTGCGCCGTCGGCTCGGGCTGCCAGACCGCGAAGAGGAAAGCCAGAAGATGGCGATCGGCCTCGAACAGGGTGGCGAGACGTTCGCCCTCGTCGTCGACGGTGTCGGCGAAGTGCTGAAGCTCGGAGCCGACACCCACGAACCCGTGCCGATCAATCTCGATTCGCGCTGGCGCAACCTGTCGCTCGGCGTGCATCGCCTCGATGGCCGCCTTCTCGTCATCCTCGACGTCGATGCGCTCCTCGCCTTCGGAACGCAGCGCGACGTCGCTGGCGCCGCCTGACCATCCTGATCGAGGACAGCACCATGAAGAACTGCCTCATCGTCGACGATTCTGCCGTCATCCGTAAGGTGGCGCGGCGCATCCTCGAGACCATGAACTTCAAGGTCGGAGAGGCCGAGGACGGCGCCAAGGCCCTGGTGGCCTGCGGCGAATTGATGCCCGACGTGATCCTGCTCGACTGGAACATGCCGACCATGGACGGCTACGAGTTCCTTCGCGCCCTGCGCCAGACCCCTGGGGGCGCAGCGCCAAAGGTCCTGTTCTGCACCACCGAGAATGATGTCGGTGCCATTGCCCGCGCGCTGCATGCGGGTGCCGACGAATACATCATGAAGCCGTTCGACCGCGACATCGTCACGGCCAAGCTCGAACAGGTGGGTTTTGGCCAGCAGGCAGACGCCGCCTGAGGCGAAGGCAGCGGGGATCCTGGTCCGCGCTGGTTCGCATCTGCACTCCCTGTCGCATCAATGAAGCGTAGAGTCTCATGGCCGCTGCCCCCGCCTTCGCGCCGCCTATCGCAGCCAGCACGGGCAGCGCCGCGCGCGTCCGCGTCCTGATCGCAGACGATTCGGCTGTGGTCCGCGGCCTCGTGGCTCGCTGGATCGGCGAGGCTGGGTTCGATGTGGTGGGAACTGCCTCCAACGGCCGCATCGCCATCGAGGCGATGTCGCGCGTCGACCCCGACGTGGTACTTCTCGACATCGACATGCCGGAACTCGACGGGACGCAGGCGCTGCCCCTGCTCCTTGCCAAGAGCCCAGGCATCCAGGTCGTCATGATGTCGACCCTGACGACGCGCAACGCGGACATTTCCCTGCGCTGCCTTGCGCTCGGCGCCGTCGATTACCTCGCCAAGCCAGAGAGCAACCGCGGCGTCACCACCTCTGACACCTTCCGCGCTGAGCTGATCGAGCGCGTGCGCGTGTTCGGCGCCGCACGCGCTCGACGCCGAAGTCATGTGCCTGCTGCCCCACAGGGAACGGCCTATCATGCGCCGGCACCGGTTCCGCGTCCCGCGACGCCGATCGTCCTGCGTCCGAAGGCTCGTACCGGAATTCCACCGCGCTGCCTGTTGATCGGCTCCTCGACCGGGGGGCCGCGCGCGGTCGGCGAAGTGCTGGAGAAGATCGGTAGCGCCACGCTTCGCCAGTTCCCGGTCCTGATCGTGCAGCACATGCCGCCGGTCTTCACGGCCGTCTTCGCCGAGCATCTCGGAGCGAGAACCGGGTTGCCCGCCGCCGAAGGCAAGGCGGACGAACGCATCCTGCCGGGTCGCATCTACGTGGCGCCGGGGGGACGCCATATGGGTCTCCAGGGCAGCCGAAACGATCTCTCGATCCGCCTCGACGACGGTCCTGTCGTGAATTTCTGCCGCCCCGCCGTAGACGTGCTGTTCAACGATGCGGCCGCACTCTATGGCGCGGCTGCCCTGGCGGTGGTCCTGACCGGAATGGGGTCCGACGGCACCAATGGCGCACGCTCCCTCACCGAGGCGGGAGCAGCGGTGCTCGCTCAGGACGAGGCGACGAGCACGGTCTGGGGTATGCCGGGAAGCGTCGCCAAGGCCGGCCTCGCCCAGGCCGTCCTGCCGCTCGGCGATATCGGCCCGGCGCTCCGCAACATCCTGACGGGGCACGGCGCATGACCGACATCGAGTTCGATTTCCTGCGCGGCTATCTCAAGACGCGCTCCGGCCTCGCTCTCAGCGCCGAGAAACGCTACCTCATCGAGAGCCGGCTCACTCCTGTCTGCCGGCGCTTCAACCTTGCGACCCTCCACGATCTCGTCAACGCGCTCAAGGCGTCGCGCGATCCGAGCATCGAGCGCGCGGTGGTCGAGGCGATGACCACGAACGAGACCTTCTTCTTCCGCGATCGTGTCCCGTTCGATCTGTTCAGGGATGTGCTGCTGCCGGAAGCGATGACTCGTCGCATCGCCCAGCGTCGCCTGCGGATCTGGTGCGCTGCCGCCTCGACGGGGCAGGAGCCGTACTCCCTCGCCATGCTGATCCAGGATGCCGCGCCCCGCCTTGCGGGCTGGCAGGTGGAGATCGTCGCCACCGACCTCTCCACTGAGGTGCTGGAAAAAGCCAAGGCTGGTCTCTACAGCCATTTCGAGGTGCAGCGCGGCCTCCCGGTGCAATCCCTGCTCAAGCATTTCGAGCAGGTAGGCGAGCAGTGGCGCATCTCTGCGAGCTTGCGTCAGATGGTGGATTTCCGCCCGCTGAACCTGCTGAATCCCTTCGATTCCCTCGGCACGTTCGACATCATCTATTGCCGCAACGTGCTGATTTATTTCGATGCGCCGACGAAGGGCGACGTGCTGGCGCGCCTGAGCGCAAGCCTCGCCCCGGATGGTGCGGTCCTGCTCGGGGCCGCCGAGACCGTCATTGGGCTGACCGACCGGCTGGTACCGCATCCTCAGCATCGCGGCCTCTACGGCCAGGCTCCGGTGGTCACCCGGCCGATCATGTCCGCGCAGCCGCAGCCGATGCTGCGCAGGGTCGTGGGATTATAGCCCGGGCTCCTCGCCGAACTCGGCTCGCTCGCTGACGGCACGAAACAGAATTATCTGACCGGCCCGTTCTGCATGCCCAACTCCGGTCGTCGATCGCGATGCCGGGGACAGCCTTGCATTGACCGCGAATGGGAGACCGACATGAAGCAGCGTGTTGCCCTGATCCTCCTTGCGGCGGTCGTCCTGATACAGCCTGTGATGGCAGAGGTCATACCGTTGCGGGTCACGAGAGCGGCGATCAAGCGTGACGCACGGGCTTCGAACGGGGCGATCACGCGTCTGATCCTCGATACCGAGAGCGGTAAACGTCTCGCGGCCATGGCCAACAAGCAGTCTGGCAAGCTTGCGACCTTTGCCATCGATGGACGAGAGATCGAGCGGCAACGGATTTCGCCGGCATTTGCCACCGGCGAGGTGTCATTAAAAAAGATTCCGCTTTCGAAGGTCGGGAGCACAGTCGCCTGTCTTCTGGAAGGAAGCGCAAACCTCACCATGCGGATCGATTCCGGTATCAGCGAGCGCTGAGACGGTATTTCAGAGACACTGCGAATCTTGTGACAAAAACGTTCCTCACGGCAGGAAGATTGCTTGAACCCGCAACGCCCGATCTGCCTCCGACATCCTGTCGAACCGGCGCATCAAAACAAAAAGCCCCGCGCGAGCGGGGCCTTTTCGTTTGCGGAGCGCCAAGGCTCAGACAGCGATACGATCTTCGCCTTCGTTCGGCTCGCGCAGCACGTAGCCGCGACCCCAGACCGTCTCGATGTAGTTCTTGCCCGAGGAAGCGTTGGCGAGCTTCTTGCGCAGCTTGCAGATGAAGACGTCGATGATCTTCAGCTCGGGCTCATCCATGCCGCCGTAGAGGTGGTTGAGGAACATCTCCTTCGTAAGGGTCGTGCCCTTCCTCAGCGAGAGAAGTTCCAGCATCTGGTACTCCTTGCCGGTGAGATGAACCCGGCTTCCGGAGACTTCGACGGTCTTCTGGTCGAGATTCACGATGAGGTCACCGGTGGTGATCACCGACTGGGCGTGACCCTTGGAGCGGCGCACGATCGCATGAATGCGAGCGACCAGCTCATCCTTATGGAAAGGTTTGGTAAGGTAGTCATCGGCACCGAAGCCGAGACCCTTCACCTTGTCCTCGATCCCGGCCATGCCGGAGAGGATCAGGATCGGCGTCTTGACCTTCGCCACCCGGAGGTTGCGGAGCACCTCGTAGCCCGACATGTCGGGAAGGTTCAGGTCGAGAAGGATGATATCGTAATCGTAGAGCTTGCCGAGGTCGATTCCTTCCTCGCCGAGATCCGTCGTGTAGGTGTTGAAGCTTTCCGACTTGAGCATCAGTTCGATGCTCTGCGCGGTCGCGCTGTCGTCTTCGATCAGAAGTACCCGCATCGTCGGTCCCCAGCCCAGCCGGCCGTATTCAGCGTTCGGGCAAGCCCCCGCCGTTCGTCCACCACCGGCCCGTGGCGGACGCTCCCTCGTCATTGACGTGAAACGCTAATGGTTAATCGTTAACAAAACCTGATTCTCGGTGGCAAGCACGGAATTGAATGTCGCGTGAAATGATGCCGCCACCTTATGGCCGTCCGACCCCAGGAGACGAGGGGCCGGCAAATGCATCACACCAGAACATCCAGCTAAGTACTTGACGGATCTGCATTCATCAAAAAGTGTGACTCAACAGACACGCCTGAGCGATGCATCGTCCCCGGCGCGGGCATGCGCCGATCACCGAACGACGACGGACCGCTACAAGCCCGATGACCGCAGTGTTAAGGAGGGAGGTAAACGAAAGGTTGAGAGAAGCGCAGATGACGGATCGAACACGCGTTTCTTCCACCATCAGCTTGGCCGCGGCCCAGGCCGCCCTGGCTGGAATCGAGACCCTGGAGACCTACGGCCGGGTCGTGGCCATCAAGGGACTCCTCGTGGAGGTCGCCGGTCCGGTCGCCGCGATGCGCCTGGGAGGGCGCCTTGACATCATGGTCGAGAACGGCATGGGCGCGGTCCCTTGCGAGATCATCGGCTTCCAAGGCGAACGGGCACTGGCGATGCCGTTCGGCTCGCTCGAGGGCGTCCGCCGCGGATGTCCGGCGATGGTCCGTGACGAGGCGGCAGGAGCGATCCGTCCCTCCGCAGGCTGGCTCGGGCGGACCATCGACGCCCTAGGCCGTCCCGTGGACGGTCTCGGCCCCCTGCCTCCCGGTCCGGCGATCTATCCCTTGCGGGCCGATCCGCCGCCGGCACATGCGCGGCGCAGGGTCGGACCGCCGTTGGATCTCGGCATCCGCTGCATCAACACCTTCCTGACCATGTGTGCCGGTCAGCGCATGGGCATCTTCGCCGGCTCCGGTGTCGGTAAATCCGTGCTGCTGTCCATGCTCGCCCGCTACACCGCCGCCGATGTGGCTGTGATCGGTCTCGTCGGCGAGCGCGGGCGCGAAGTTCAGGAGTTTCTGCAGGACGATCTCGGTCCCAGCGGCCTCGCCCGCTCTGTGGTGGTAGTGGCGACATCCGACGAGCCTGCCCTGATGCGGCGCAACGCGGCCTACGTCACATTGGCCCTCGCCGAGTTCTTCCGCGATCAAGGCGCGCAGGTTCTCTGCATGATCGATTCGATCACCCGCTTCGCCATGGCACAGCGCGACATCGGTCTCGCCGCAGGCGAGCCGCCCACCGCCAAGGGCTACACACCCACGGTCTTCAGCGAGTTGCCACGCCTGCTGGAGCGGGCTGGACCGGGAACGGGCCAGGGGGCGATCTCGGGGCTCTTCACGGTGCTGGTGGAAGGCGACGATCATAATGAACCGGTGGCCGATGCCGTGCGCGGCATCCTCGATGGCCATATCGTCATGGAGCGCGGAATCGCCGAGCGGGGCCGCTATCCGGCGATCAACGTGCTTCGCTCGGTCTCGCGCACTATGCCGCGATCCTGCGATCCGGCTCATCTGCCGACCGTCAGGCGAGCGCGTCGAATCCTATCGACCTATGCCGACATGGAAGAACTCATCCGCCTCGGAGCGTACCGGGCCGGTGCATCGGCCGAAGTCGATGAAGCGGTGGCGTTGATGCCGAGTATCGAGGCTTTTCTGGGTCAGAGTAAGGAAGAAGCAACCTCGATAGGCGAGGGTTACCAACGACTGGCAGAGATCGTCGGCGGCGCCTGAGCGCCGCTCGCAACGTTCTCGCCTTCGTCTCCGGCGCTGTCTGCGCCGGCCTTTCGTGCGTTGCGTGGAATGGGACCCTCAACATGAAATCGCGTGACACGCTGATCCGGCTGCGCCGCTTCCAGGTCGACGAGAAGCGTCGGCGCGTGACGCAGATCGAGATGATGATGGCCGATTTCAATCGCATGGCCTCCGAGCTCGACCGCGAAGTGGCACACGAGGAGGGCCGCGCCGGAATCACCGACCCCGGCCATTTCGCCTATCCCACTTATGCCCGTGCCGCCGCCACGCGCCGGGACAACATGCGCCAGTCGGCGCTAGCCCTGGAAGGCCAGCTCGCCGACGCCAAGGCCGAACTCGGCGAGGCGTTCGAGGATCTCAAGAAGATCGAAATCCTCGAGGACCGTGAGCGCACGGCGGAACGCGTGGCCGAAGCGGCCCGCGATCAGGCTGCGATGGACGGTATCGGCTTGGCACGAGCCCGCGCCTGATCGGTCCGCGACGCCCGCCGGCACGAAACCGTCATGTTCGCATGACATCTCTCAGTAGCGGTCGTGACTTGCTACTCCGGGGCTCGCTGTCTCGCTTGCGATGCATCGCGCGGTCGTGCAGGTAGGCCGGGCTGTGGGGGCTTGGCCGGTTCGTAATGAAGACAATCAAGGATTTCGCTTGGCCGCTCATCGGCCTCCTGGCGATCGCCGTCTCGGGATACTTCCTCTACCAAGAGCTGAAGACGACATCGATGGCGGCGGTGTGGGCGGCGATCGTCGCCATCCCGCCGCATCGCATGGTCCTAGCCGGGTTATCTACCCTCATCGCCTACGCGGCCCTCGCCTGGTACGACCGGATCGCGCTGCTGCATCTCGGTGTGCGCGGGATCTCATGGTTCTTCGTGGCGGTGTGCTCGTTCACGACCTACGCACTTTCCCACAATATCGGAGCATCGGTCTTCTCGGGCGCATTGGTGCGCTACAGGGCCTACACGGCCAAGGGACTCTCGGCCGCCCAGGTGGCGGTGCTCGTGGCGCTCTGCTCCTTCACCTTCTTTCTCGGCACGGTCCTGCTCGGCGGCGTCGTTCTCGTCGTCGAACCCCAACTCCTTTCGCGGCTCAAGGGTATCCTTCCCGGCTTCCTGACCGAGCCGAAGACCGCGCTCATCGTCGGTATCGGCCTGCTGGCATTCGTTGCGCTCTACGTCGCCGGATCGATCCTGCGCCTACCACCGCTCCACGTCCGCAAGTTCAAGCTGGAATATCCGCGGCCGGCGATCATGGGGCGCCAACTCCTGGCGGCTCCCCTCGAACTCCTCGGCGCAGCGGGCATCCTCTATTTCGCGCTGCCAGAGGCCGTTAATCCGGGTCCGATCGCCGTCATCGCGATCTTTCTGGCGTCTTTCTCGGTCGCACTCGTCTCGAATGCACCGGGCGGCCTCGGCGTGTTCGAACTCGTCTTCATCACGGCGATGCAGATCACCGATCCGGGCCAGAAGGACGCGATCATCGCGGCCGTCATCGTGTTCCGGGTGTTCTACTTCTGGATTCCGGCGCTGATCTCGGTCGTGGTCGTTCTGCTCTACGAGCGCTCCCGGCTCGCGGATCTCGCCAGGGCGACACCCCAGGCATCTGCCGTGCCCGAACCGCCGGTCATCGTGCCGGGCCTCGACGCGCATAGGATCGAGAGGAAGCTGGAGAAAAAGCCGCTCTAAGAGCGCCTAACAGAACGG
>NZ_BPQT01000008.1 GCF_022179405.1 Methylobacterium marchantiae | reverse complement strand
GGTGTGGGGATATAGGCATGGAATAGGAATTTTGTCAAGATTCCTTTGGTGTTGGGAGTTTCAGCGTTGGTCCTTCTTGGCCAGGGGTGTGGCGTCACTTGAGCGGCGGCATGGGGTGGATTTTGTGACCGTCCGTTTCTTGGCTGCCAGCGCATTGGAGCTGACGTTGAAAATCTGTGCCCGGCGGCGGCGCACCGGAAGGCGTCCTATGACGGCCAGGCTGGCGACAGAGAGGCTCGATCAAAGCGCCTTTCACGACCTGAACCCTCACCTTATTTGAACTCGCATTCTGTCAGGCAGGAGATGCTGCGGAACCCGCCAGCAATCCGCCATCGATATTGATCTCAGTCCCCGTCACGTAGGTGGCTTCGTCGGACGCGAGCGTAACTGCAATCGCGGCGACCTCTTCAGGCATGCCGAACCGTCGCAAGGGCGTATCGGCAACGAGCGTCCGCATTTTTGCTTCGCGATCAGGGCCGGTGCCAAGCATCGGCTCCCACATCGGGGTTAGGATCGCTGCGGGATGGATCGAGTTGCACCGGATGCTCCACCCCTGCTGCGCGCAATAGAGGGCAACGGTCTTACTGTGGTTCCGAATAGCCGCCTTCGATGAGGCGTAAGCCGCAGCGCCCGGGATACCGACGAGGCCGGAACGCGACGAAATGTTGATGATGGAGCCACGACCCTGTCGTTTCATCGCGCCGATCGCGTAGCGACAGCCCAGGAATGTGCCGTCGAGATTGACACGATGGACCTCTCGCCAATCGTCGAGGCTGGCGTGTTCGGGGTCGTGGGCGATCATGCCCTTCTCAAATCCGGTTACGCCGGCGTTGTTGACCACGACGTCGATCGCGGGGACGCGAGCAGCGAAGCGGAGCCAATCGGCTTCCTCACGGACATCGAGCCGCTGAAACTGGCATCCAATTTCTGCGGCCGTCGCCTCACCGGCGTCGGCATCAACGTCGGTGATAATGACGACGCCACCTTCGTGATGAAAGCGGGCCGCAATGGCGCGGCCGATGCCGCGTGCAGCGCCCGTAATGACGCACGTCTTTTCGGTCAGTCGTTGCATGTTATTCTCGATATCCAGTTCGCTCAGCGGATCGCGCCGATGGCGATATCAGCGCCGCCATTGGGCGACGCCGAATTTGGCGGCAGCGCGTCAGGCCAGCAGGAACCGTTCAAGCTGTGCCTGGAAAAATTCGGGGACTTCCTCGGCCACGAAATGCCCGCTGTGCTCGGCAATGACCGCCGTCAGGTTAGGGGCTCCTCCGTGCAGGGCGTCGGCGAGCTTGGATCCAACGCCGTATTGCCCTGCAATTGCCAGAACCGGCATCGGCAGGCGGCGGTCCGCGAAGGTCGTGACGAGGGCCGCGTCCGCCGGCAAAGCGCGGTAGTAGTTGAAGCCTGCAGTCATGCCGCCGGGCGACGCGTAATGCCGGGCATGCTCGGAAATCGCGTCTTCGGCGACCGCATCCTTCCGGTACGACCACGCCCGGATCTGTTCCCGAATGTAGGCCCGTTCGCGGCCGGCGGTCAGCATCTCCGGGACGTCCGGAGCCATGTGGAAACCGTAGTGCCATGCACCGCCACGCAAGGCGTCGGTGTTCTCGGTGCCTGGCACGAGACAATCGACCAGGACCAGCCGGGTGACGCTTTTGGGATAGAGGTGGGCGAGGACGAAGGCCGCCTTGCCGCCCATATCATGACCGACCACGGTTGCGCGCCCACCCGCCTCAAGCGCGATCAGGGCGCGGATGTCCTCAGCGATCGTGCGCTTGTCGTACCCCGATTGAGTTCGCTCGGAGAGCCCCAGACCCCTGAGGTCCGGGGCGATGACGGTGAAGCGGTCAGAAAATGCCGCCATGGTTGCCCGCCAAGCCGCCCAGGTCTGAGGCCAACCGTGCAGCAGCACCAGCGGGGGCCCCGATCCCGCGACCACGTAATGCAACCGGATGCCATTGAGCGTCGCGAAGCGACTGCTGGCTCCTGAAGGCAAAGCCGGAGGTGCGTCGGACGATGGCGAACGCGCGTCGTCCGCATTGGTCGCTGACGCCGTGCCGAGGGCGATCATGCTGCCGATGGCGGTCGACAAAAAGGTCCGGCGATCGTTTCGCATGGTGGTCTCCGCATCGGGGATCGGAGCGCACAGGGTTGGCCGGGGTCGACTCTACGTCTATGCGTCAGGTCGCTCTAGCTTCCATAACCAACAGTTATGCATGGACCTCGCCCTCGCCCTGCGCGCCTTCGTTCGGACGGTTGAGCGCGGTTCGATGACGGCCGCCGCTCGCGATCTCGGCGTGTCGCAACCGGCTGTCAGCAAGCTCGTCCGCAACCTCGAGGCGCATGCTCGGACCCGCCTGCTGGAGCGAAGCTCGCGCGCACTTAGCCCGACCACCCCGGGCCTTCGGCTCTACGAAGCGTCGCGTGGAGCCCTCGCCATGATCGACGCGGCGATCGAGGAAGCCCGCAACGAGACGGGCTCGCTCGACGGCCCCCTGCGTCTGCACGGCCCCGTCTGCCTCGGCGAGAGCCGGCTCCACGCCATCGTCGCCGATTTCCAAGGCTTGCATCCCGGAGTGTCGGTGCGCCTGACGCTGGAGAACCGGGCCGCCGACCTGATCCACGAAGGCTTCGACCTTGCGATCCGTATGGGCCGCCCGGTCGAGCAGAACGTGGTGATCCGCAGGATCGGCCTGATCCAACGCATCCTCGTGGCATCGCCAGCTTATGCCACGCGCTGCAAACCTGTCCTCGAACCGGGCGACCTGCTCGATCACGCCCTGTTCGTCAGCGATACCGTGCTGTCCCGCGCGGACGCGCTTCCGCTGTGCCGGGGCGGTAAGACCACGGATGTCACTGTCAAACCTGTCTTGACGACGAACAACGCCCAGGTTCTGATTAACGCGGTGCTGGCGGGGCGGGGCATCGGCACGGCGCAGGCTCAGCTCGTCGCGGCTGAACTGGCGGACGGGCGACTTGTCAGGGTCCTTGCTGACTACGAGATCCAGCCGACCGAATTGTACATCACCTATTCCTCGGCGCGTTTTCTGCGGCCGACCGTTCGATCCTTCGTCGACTTCGCGATTCCGGCCCTCCGACGTATAGACGGCATTCTCTAACACCGGTGACGGAGCCTCTTCTTGGAACCTATTCCAAGCCAAAATTGTCGGAAGACTGGCGAATGGCTGCTCTTGAGAGGCATCAAAGGCAGTCGGAATGCCTGAGTTGGGTCGATAGCAGCTACCGAACCAGCCTGATCGCGGACTGATAGACTACTGAGACCATTCCGCGGTGTCTGACATAGGATTCGCCCAACTCCCTGCATCGTAAATGACGCTCGTTCCGAGAGCGTCGGAGCAAACTGCGCGACGGCCAAGGCGCGTTCCGAGCCTTTGCCGCCGCACATCCCTCCCACAGGGGCATCCCCGGCAACGGCTTTCGCCTATGCTGCCGCATCCCAGCCGTTCACCGCGATCCAGGCCCCATGACCCCCATCCGCATCCTCGGCATCGATCCCGGCCTGCGCCGTACCGGCTGGGGGCTGATCTCCGTCGTCGGGGCGAAGCTCACTTACGTCGATTGCGGGGTGGTGACCTCGGACGGGGACCTGCCGCTGGCCCTGCGCCTGCGGGAACTGCACGAGGGCATCACCC
This sequence comes from Methylobacterium marchantiae, assembly GCF_022179405.1. Classification (GTDB taxonomy): domain Bacteria; phylum Pseudomonadota; class Alphaproteobacteria; order Rhizobiales; family Beijerinckiaceae; genus Methylobacterium; species Methylobacterium marchantiae. The sequence continues at coordinate 87,116 of NZ_BPQT01000008.1, read as the reverse complement.
GCGTGGTGGCGGGGTTCTCGCCCGACGAGGTCGCCGTGGAGGAGACCTTCGTCAACAAGGACGCGCAGGCGACGCTGAAGCTGGGACATGCCCGCGCCATCGCCCTGCTGGTGCCGGCTCTGGCGGGGCTTCCGGTCTCGGAATACGCCGCCAACCTCGTGAAGAAGACCGTCTGCGGCTCGGGGCACGCCGAGAAGGTGCAGATCCAGGCGATGGTGAAGTTCCTGATGCCCAAGGCCGAGTTCAAGACGGCGGACGCCGCCGACGCGCTCGCCATCGCCATCACCCATGCCAACCATCGCGGGGCGCATGCCCTGAAGAAGCTCCACGCCCCCGTCGCCGGGGTGAGCGGGCTCGCCGCGGCGCGGATCGCGGCGGCCCTGGCGAAGGGGTGAGCAGGCCCCTCTCCCCGCCCGCGGGGAGCGGCGGGGAGCCGTACCCGCCGCGCAGGCGGGCTACTGCGCCTTGAACTCGCCCTCCAGCCGCAGGCTCACCTCGTCGCCCACCGCGGGGAGGAAGGCGGAGACACCGAAATCCGAGCGCTTGATCACGGTGCGGCCGTCGAAGCCCACGGTGTAGCGCTTGTCGATGGGGTTGATGCCGGCCTGGTTGAAGGTGGCGTCGAAGGCCACGGGCTTGGCCACGCCCTTCAGGGTGAGGGTGCCGGAGATGCGGGCCGTGGTCGGGCTCGTCGGCTCCACCAGGGTGGCGGTGAAGGTGGCGGTGGGGAATGTCGTCGTGTCGAAGAAGTCCGGCCCCTGCAGGTGCCGGTTCAGGGCGTCGTTGAGGCCGTTGATGCTCGCCATGCCGATGGTGACGGACAGGCGGCTTTTCGCCGGGTCCTTCGGATCGAGATCGGCTTTCGCCGCCACGTCGGTGATCTGGCCGTAATAGGTCGAGTAGCCGAGATGGCTCACCGACCAGGTGATCTTGCCGTGGGCCGGATCGAGCACGTAGGCGCCGGCCTTCACCTGGGTCGGGTCGCTCGACGGGCCGGCATCCGCCGGCGTTTCCTGCGCATGGGCGGCGCCGGAGGCCAGAAGCAGGAGGGCGAGGAGGCGCGTGCGCGTCATGCGGTCACTTTCTCTGTGGCTGGTCGGACAGGAGGGCCGGTCCCTGGTAAGACCCTGCCTCTGATGACGAGATGATGCATGATCGGCAAGCTGAAGGGTGTGGTGGATTCCTACGGAGAGGATTTCGTGATCCTCGACGTGCAGGGCGTCGGCTACGTGGTGCATTGTTCCGCCCGCACGCTGCAGCGGATGCCGGGGGTCGGCGAGGCGGCATCCCTCGCCATCGAGACCTATGTCCGCGAGGACATGATCCGGCTCTACGGCTTCCGGTCCGATGCCGAGCGCGAGTGGTTCCGCCTCCTCCAGACCGTGCAGGGGGTCGGCTCCAAGGTGGCGCTCGGCCTGCTCTCGGTGATGGAGCCGGAGGCCCTCGCCACCGCCATCGCCATGGGTGACAAGACCGCCATCGCCCGCGCCCCCGGCGTCGGCCCGCGCCTCGCCGCCCGTCTCACCGCCGAATTGAAGGACAAGGCGCCGGCCTTCGCGCCCATCGACCCCGCCGTGCTCGCCCTGTCCGGCGCGGTACAGGACCGCACGGCGCCCCAGCCCGCCGCCGACGCGATCTCCGCGTTGGTCAATCTCGGCTACGCCCCGGTCCAGGCCTCCGCCGCGATCAGTGCCGCGATGAAGGGCGCGGGGGAAGGGGCGGAGGCCAAGACCCTGATCCGCCTCGGCCTGCGCGAGCTGGCGCGCTGACCACGCGTCGTCCGCGCATCTTGCGCATTCCTCCCATGCCGGTTAAGTTGTTGAGAATGCAGTAGATTTTAAAAGTTCTAAAGAGGCGCGCAAGTCGATGGCCGCAACGGGAAATCTGCCTCGTGCACGATTCTCTCTGGCCCGAGCGAAGCGTCCCGTCCCGTCCAGCGAGCTCACATGATCGTCTGTTCCTGTAATGTGTTGTCCGACGGTGCCGTCCGCGCCTGTCTGAAGGACGGGCCCGATTGCCCGCGGACCCCGGCGCAAGTCCATGCCTGTCTCGGCTGCAGCCCGAAATGCGGCCGCTGCGCCCGGACGATCCGCTCGATCATGCAGGCCGCCCTGCAAGGCGCTCTCGAGGAATCCATGTCGGGGGCCGGCCATGCGTGCGGAACGGGTTGCGCGAGCGGCTGTAGTTTGGTTCAATTCCAAACTGCGGAGGAGGGGATCGCCGCCTGAGGGCCTGTGCGAGGCCCCACGCTCCCCTTCGGGTCACGAATGACCCAATGGGAGTGCGTGTTATGAAGGGTGATGTGAAGGTCGTCGAGTACCTCAACCGAGGTCTCCGCAGCGAGCTGACGGCCGTGAGCCAGTATTGGCTCCATTTCCGCATGCTGAACGATTGGGGCTACATCGACCTCGCGAAGTTCTGGCGCAAGGAATCCATCGAAGAGATGAACCATGCCGACCGGTTCGTCGACCGGATTCTGTTCCTCGACGGGTTCCCCAACCTGCAGGAACTCGATCCGCTGCGCATCGGCCAGAATGTCGAGGAGATCATCGCCTGCGATCTCGCCGCCGAAACCGAGGCGCGCGCGCTCTATCTCGAAGCCGCGCAATATTGCGACTCGATCAACGACCGGGTCTCGAAGATCCTGTTCGAGGAGCTCGCCGCCGACGAGGAAGGCCATATCGACTTCCTCGAGACGCAGCAGAACCTCATCGCCCAGGTCGGCCTGCCGCTCTACGCGCAGAAGCATATCGGCGGCCTCGAAGCGATCGCGCCCGAGAAGGATTGAGTCGAAGGAAGACCCGCGGCGTCGAGGCGCCGCGGGATCCGTCAGGACTCGAATACGCCCCAGTAGGCCTCGCTCAAGGGAAGGGAGGCCTGAATGGCGGGCAGTTCGAGCGTTGAGTCCAGTCCTTCGATGAGACGGAAGCCGTTCCAGGTTCCCTCCAGACGGTCATAGACCTCCATGTGAGGCCGGTCCCGTGCCACGAGGACGTAGTGCTGCAGGGCCGGCAGCTGCTGGTAGATCCGCCATTTCTCGAAGCGGTCCCTTGCTTCGGTACCGGGCGAGAGCACTTCGATCACTACAGTGGGGTTGTCCACCGATGTGGCACCCGATTCGATGCCGCCGCAGACGACGAGGACATCGGGCAGCATAGCTGCGTCGAGGGAACGGCTCTTCATGTAGAACGTCTCGGCGAAGGTCTGGCAAGAGGACCCTTTCGCGCGGAAGCCCTGATGCAAGTGGCTCGCGATGTTCTGCACGATTCGCCCGTGCTCCCAGCGGGCGCCGACCATCATCCGCACGACGCGGCCGCCGATCAGCTCCCAGCGCTCGTTGCGTGGCTTGTCGGCCAGCAGCTCCTCGAAATCGTCGAGAGCCATCGTCTCGAAGAGCTGTGAGGCGTCACCCATCGCGAACCCCTTGCAGCGGCCGAGTGCCGCCGATGGCGCAGTGTAGCGCGCCGGGCGGCGTTGTGCGACATCGGGCCGAACGCCGATCCACCGGAGCAGGCCCCGTGCCGGGCCCCGACCGAGAGCCCGTGTGAGCAAGCTTCCGAAATCCCCGGCCAAGGCGCCGAAATCTGCCACCCTGCACCCGCTGCCGGAATCGCTTCTGACGCCCGAGCGCCTGCCGGACGATGTCGAGCAGTCGATCCGCCCTCTCAGCCTCGCCGAGTTCATCGGTCAGCGGGCGGCGCGCGCCAACATGCAGATCTTCATCGAATCGGCGAAGAAGACCGGCTCGGCCCTCGACCACGTCCTGTTCGTCGGGCCGCCGGGCCTGGGCAAGACCACACTGGCGCAGATCGTGGCGCGCGAGCTCGGGGTGAACTTCCGCTCCACCTCCGGCCCGGTCATCGCCAAGGCCGGGGATCTCGCCGCCCAGCTCACCAACCTGGAAGAGCGCGACGTGCTCTTCATCGACGAGATCCACCGCCTCAACCCGGCGGTGGAGGAAATCCTCTACCCGGCCATGGAGGATTACCAGCTCGATCTCATCATCGGCGAGGGACCGGCGGCGCGCTCGGTGAAGATCGAGCTGCCGAAATTCACCCTGGTCGGCGCCACCACCCGCGCGGGCCTCCTCACCACGCCGCTGCGCGACCGGTTCGGCATCCCGATCCGCCTCGAATTCTACGATGTCGACGAGCTCGAACTCATCGTCACCCGCGGCGCGCGGGTGCTCGGCATCGGCATGTCGGCGGAGGGGGCCAACGAGATCGCCAAGCGGGCGCGCGGCACGCCGCGCATCGCCGGACGCCTGCTGCGCCGGGTGCGCGACTTCGCCATCGTGGCCGATGCCCCCACGGTGACGCGGGCCATCGCCGACCGGGCGCTCCAGCTCCTCGACGTGGACCCGGCCGGCCTCGACGTGATGGACCGCAAGTACCTCACGATGATCGCCGGCTCCTTCAACGGAGGGCCGGTGGGGATCGAGACCATCGCGGCGGCGCTGTCCGAGCCGCGCGACGCCATCGAGGACATCATCGAGCCGTTCCTGATCCAGAAGGGCTTCGTCCAGCGCACCCCGCGCGGCCGCATGCTGACGCCGCACGCCTACAGGCATATGGGATTCGCAGAGCCGAGGCGCGATCCGGGCCCGCAATTCGGGTTGTTCGTGGCGGGCGATCCCGATGAGTGAGGCGGTGGGTGCCGTTCGCGCCCTCCTCTCCATCGTGGGGAGGAATTGGAGGTGGGGGTGGTCGTGCGACCTACGACCCGCGGTGCCAGAGGCCAGGCCCATTCCATGAGCTCCGCCCTCGGATCGTCCCCCGTCAGGATCACCCGCCGCACCGTGGTGCTCGGCCTCGGCGCCGTAGCGCTCGCGGGCAGCGGCTCGGTCGCCTACGGGGTCGGCGTCGAACCGATGCGCCTCGCCGTCACGCGATACCGGATCAGGCCGATGGCCCCCTGGCCCGAGGGCCTGTCCCTGCGGATCGTGGCCGTGTCCGACGTCCATGCCTGCGATCCGTTCATGAAGCCCGAGCATATCCGCCGCATCGTGGATCTGGCGAATGGTCTCGGCGGCGACGTCATCGTCCTGCTCGGCGATTATGTCCGCGGAACGCGCGCCTTCACCACCATCGTGGCACCGGCCGAATGGGCGCCCGTGCTCGGTGCCCTGAAGGCGCCGCTCGGCACCTACGCCATCCTCGGCAATCACGATTGGTGGGCGGATCGCGCGGCCTGCGAGCGCGGGCACGGCCCCACCCTCGCCGGAGAGGCCCTGACCGGCGTCGGAATCCGCGTGCTTCAGAACGAGGCGCTGCCGTTGCGGGTGAGGGGACACGAGGTCTGGCTCGCCGGGCTCGGTGACCAGCTGAGCTTCCAGCGGACATGGTGGCGCTACGGCTTCAAACGGATGGGCAGCGACGACCTGCCCGCGACCCTCGCCGCCATCCCGAAGGGCGCCTCCTCGATCCTCCTCGCCCATGAGCCCGACATCTTCCCGCAGGTGCCGGCCCATGTGGCGCTCACCCTGTCGGGCCATACCCATGGCGGGCAGGTCCGGCTGCTCGGCTATGCGCCCGTCGTTCCCTCCCGCTACGGACGGCGCTACGCCTACGGCCATGTCCGCGAGCAGACCGACCTCGTCGTGTCCGGCGGCCTCGGCATGAGCGGCTTGCCCATCCGCCTCGGCATCACGCCCGAGATCGTCGTCGTGGACCTGTCCTCGGAAGCCATCGCATGACCGCGCATCGCATCGATATCCGCGTCTATTACGAGGACACCGACTTCTCCGGCTTCGTCTACCATGCGAGCTACCTGCGCTTCATGGAGCGGGGGCGGACGGAGCTGTTCCGGACCCTGGCCGGCAACCAGTCGGAGTTGCACCAGGAGGCGGACGGGCTGCACTTCGTGGTGCGCCGGATGGTCATCGATTATGCCAAGCCGGCGCGGATGGACGATCTGCTCGAGATCCGGACCTGGACGGCGCAGATGAAGGGTGCCTCGATGCATCTGGTCCAGGAAGTCCTGCGCGGCGAGGACAGGCTGGTCCATGCCGACGTCGTCATCGCCTGCGTCCGTGACGGGCGGGCGATCCGCCTGCCGGACAGCCTGCGCCAGGCCCTGACGACGACGCGGGCCGACGGGGCATAGAAGGCCAGTCCGACACACCGCAGGCCGGGCCGACCCGGCTCCCGACCCTCAGATTCTGCGGACCTCGCCCAGGAAGATCGTGACGGCCTTCGTCAGTTCCTCGATCTGCTGATCGAGCTCCGAGGTGGCGCCGAGAACGCTCTGCGCCGAACTGGCCGAGCTGTCGGCACTGGCCGCCACCGCCGCGACGCTCTCGTTCACCCGTCCCGTCTGCGACGACGCCGTGTTGATGCTGCGGCTGATCTCGGCCGTGGTCGCCGTCTGTTCCTCGATCGCCGCAGCCACCGTGACGGCGCTCTCGTCGATGCGGGCGATGGTCCCTGCGATCCGTTCGATCATCGTCACCGTCTCGGTGGTCGCCGCCTGGATCTGCGTGATCTGCTGCGAGACTTCGTCGGTCGCCCGCGAGGTCTGATCGGCCAGTGCCTTGACCTCGGTGGCGACGACGGCGAAGCCGCGGCCGGCCACGCCCGCGCGGGCGGCCTCGATCGTCGCGTTCAGCGCCAGCAGATTGGTCTGGCTGGCGATCTTGCCGATCATTCCGACCACCCGCCCGATATGCTGCGAATTCTCCCGCAGGGCCTGGACGCTGGCGACGGCATGCCGGACCTCGTCGACGGCCGTCGCCGTGACCGACCGGGACCGGCTCATCTGCTGGTTGATTTCAGAGTTGGCGGCATTCAGCTCCTCCACGGCGGCGGCGACGGCCTCGACATTGGCGGATGTGCCGCTCGCTCCGGTGGAGGCGATTTCGGCGGCCTGCGAGGTCTCGCTGGTCTTGCCGAGGACATGGTCGGCGGCCCCGCGCACGGTCGTCGTCGCCGCGGCGGCCCTGCCGAGGGAGGTCTGCACCGACTGATCGAAGGACGTGATGGCATCCGCCAGGGGGGTCACATCCGCCCAGGACAGGACGGCAGCGAGGTAGGCTCCATCGGTCGCGTGGACGGCGGAGACGTGGAGATCCAGGGTCTTGGGACCGAGACGGATCTTCGTTCGCCACGGCAGGCGCGAGGGATCGGAGACGATGCCGCGCTGGTGCTTCGGGTTCTTGTGGAAGACGTCCATGGAACTGCCGACCATGCGATTGGGGTCGACCCCATGCGGAAGATGTTCCTTCAGCGAGTGAAGCGTTTCGACGCTGCGCCGGTTCGCGAAGGTGATTTCCGCGCTGACCGGATCCAGCACCAGAACGTTGACGGGAAGTGCATCGAGGACGGCCTCGAAGTCGGTCGCCGGAACTGCCGGTGCAGTCGAGACTGGCTTTCTATTGCGGCGATTGAAAATACTCATCAGATCTATACCATGATTCTGGCGCAGATGACTAATCTGTGCGGAGGTGGCAATCATTTTATTAGTCTATATTGTTTAAACAACGATTAAAGATACAACTGTTGAAATATAGATCATCTCGTCTGCAATCGAGCCCGCGTTCGGTGTTGCGGCTGCGGCAGCGACCGGGATCGCGCGGAGCGGATCGACCGCAAGGGAATGTTAACCTTGCCGGATGCTTAACTGCTGCGGACGAGGTCGGGGGTGCGCTGCACAAAGCAGCCCTTACTTTCGACAGATTCGCGGACCATTGAGCATTGAAATCACTCAAGGTTCCGGTTGGAGCGCGAAGGCCGGATCTCCGCCTCTGCGGTCGCCCAGCACTGGGTTTTTCGAGGATCGTGGTGCCATGAACCCAGCCGATGCCATGCAGGCGCTGCCTCCGCCGGACATGAGCCTGTTCAACCTGTTCTGGCACGCCCATTTCGTGGTGAAGCTGGTGATGGTGGGCCTGCTCGGCTGCTCCGTCTGGTGCTGGGCCATCATCGTCGACAAGACGCTGTTGTTCCGCCGCACCAAGACCGAGATGGATGCGTTCGAGGAGGCGTTCTGGTCCGGCCGCTCGCTCGAGGAACTCTACCGCTCGTTCAACGATCGTCCCGCTACCAATCTCGGCGCCCTGTTCGTGGCCGCCATGCGCGAGTGGAAGCGCTCGTTCGAAGGCTCCGGCCGCCAGATCCAGAGCCTTTCGCAGCGCATCGACAAGGTGCTCGACGTGACGATCCAGCGCGAGGTCGAGCGTCTCGAATCCCGCCTCCTGTTCCTCGCCTCGATCGGCTCGGCCGGCCCCTATGTCGGCCTGTTCGGCACGGTCTGGGGCATCATGACCTCGTTCACCGCCATCGCCGCCTCGAAGAACACCTCGCTCGCGGTGGTGGCGCCCGGCATCGCCGAGGCCCTGTTCGCCACGGCCATCGGCCTGTTCGCGGCGATCCCGGCGGTGCTCGCCTACAACAAGCTCCAGTCGAACGTCTCCAAGGCTCAGTCGCGGCTCGAAGGCTTCGCCGACGAGTTCTCCGCCATCCTCTCGCGTCAGATCGACGAGCGCCTGTCGCTCGCCGCCTGATCCCCGACCTTCAACGCATCGAGGCACGATCATGGGCATGGCCCACGGAGCGGCGCAGGGTGGCAGCAGGCGGCGTCGCGCACGGCGCGGCGGCGCCATCAACGAGATCAACATGACGCCGTTCATCGACGTCGTGCTCGTGCTGCTGATCGTGTTCATGGTGGCCGCCCCGATGATGACGGTGGGCGTCCCCCTCGACCTGCCGCAATCCAAGGCGAGCCCGCTCAACTCCGATTCCACGCCGGTGACCCTGTCGATCCGCCAGAGCGGCCAGGTCTTTCTCGGCGAGGCCGAACTGACCGACGACACCATCGTGCCCAAGCTGATGGACACCTCGAAATCCGGCTTCGAGGAGCGGGTCTTCGTGCGCGGCGACAAGAGGGTCGATTACGGCCGCGTGGCCCAGGTGATGGCGATCGTGACCGGAGGCGGCTTCAAGAAGGTCGCCCTCGTCACCGAGCCGGACCAGAAATAGCGGGCGCCGCCACCGTGAAGCTTCCCGCCAAATTCCGTGAGCCGGGCGTCTGGATCTCCAGCGGCGTTCATGTCGCGGTACTCACCGTGGCACTGATGTCCGTCGCGGCGCCCGCCCTGCCCGACGCCCAGGAGGGCGTGCCGGTCGAGGTGATGACCGAGCAGCAATTCTCCGAACTGACCAAGGGCGAGAAGAACGCCGAGAAGCCCCTGCCCGACGCCAAGCCCCGGGCGGACAAGGTCTCCGAGAAGTTCGAGGAGCGCGAGCCCGAGAATTCCAAGGTCGATGCCCCCGCGCCGCCCAAGCGCCCGGCCGACATGAAGGTCGCCAGCGCCGAGGAAATGCCCCTGCGCATGGCCGAACCCGACATCGAGAAGGAAGCCGCCGCCGCCGCGGCCGCAGCGGCCAAGGCCGAGGCGGCGAAGGAAGCCAAGGAGGCCGCGAAGGCCGAAGCCGCCAAGGCCGAGGCGAAGGTTGCCGCCAAGGCTGAAGCGGCGAAGGCGGAAGCCAAGGCCGAGGCGGTGAAGGCCGCCAAGGTCGAGGCCGAGAAACGCGAGAAGCTCGCCGAACTCATCGAGCGCCAGGAGGCCGAGGCCATCGCCAAGGCGGACGCCGCCAAGGCCGAGAAGGCCAAGGCTCTGGCGGAAGCCAAGGCTCAGGCCGAGGCCAAGGCGAAGGCCGACGCGAAGGCCAAGGCCGAAGCGCTCGCCAAGGCGGAGAAGGCCGAGGCGGAAGCGGAAGCCAGGGCCGAAGCGAAGGCGAAGGCGGAGGCCGAGCGTCAGGAGGCGATCGCCGAAGCCAAGGCCGCCGCGGATGCCAAGGCCCAAGCCCAGGCCCAGGCTGAGGCGAAGGCCAAGGCGGATGCCGCCGCGAAGGCCAAAGCCAAGGCGATGGCGGATGCGCGCGCCAAGGCCGATGCGGAGGCCAAGGCCAGGAAACAGGCCGAGCTCGCCGACAAGTTCAGCTCCGGCGACATCAAGCAGCTGCTCGCCTCGAAGGCGCCTTCGCAATCCACCGGCGCCACCGGCCACGACATCCAGCGCACGGCGTCCCTGGGAGCCGCCAGCGGCACCTCGCAGCGCCTGTCGCCCTCCATGCGCGATTCGCTGATCGGGATGCTGACCCAGCAGATCGAGCGCTGCTACTCGGCGCCCCCGGGCGCGTCGCAGGGCGTGGTGCTGCCGATGCTCGACATCCGCCTCTCGGCCAACGGCGCGCTGAGCACCGAGCCGCGGATCATGCGCGGCGGCGCCAATGCCGTGGATCGCTCCCTCGCCGAGGCCGCCCTGCGGGCGGTGAAGCGCTGCGCGCCCTACAAGATCCCGCCCCAGTTCGCGCCGTATTATGACGACTGGAAGGCGATCAACGCGGAATTCGAGTTCTCGCGGGTGTGATACAGGTCGGTGATCCTTCCTTCGGCTTCGTCCAATCCCTCTTCCTCATCCTGAGGTGCCGAAGCGTGAGCGAAGGCCTCGAAGGAGGCTTCCAGGGCTCTCGTGCTGTCTGGAAGCCTCCTTCGAGGCCCGCTGACGCGGGCACCTCAGGATGAGGGCGAGGATTGGACGGGCCGACGTACCCAGAATCCCTGCTCAAGGTTTTCGGAATCTCTTCATGACCGACAGTCTCACCCGGCGGCTCGCCTCGCCCCTGGCGTCCCTCCTCGCGATTCTCGCCCTCGTGCTCGCCTTCGCGGCACCCGCCCAGGCTCAGCTGAACCTGCGGATCGGCGGCGGCTCGTTCCAGCCGATGCCGATCGCCGTGGCCGATTTCTCCGGCGATCCGAGCCTCGGCCTGCTGGTGTCGAGCGTGGTGACGAACAACCTGCGCCGGTCGGGCTATTTCGTGCCGCTGGAGAAGGGGAAGTTTCCGGAGAATCCGGGCTTCGATTCGGTGCCCGGCTTCGACAAGTGGCGCACCGCCGGCGCGCAGGCGCTCATCACCGGCCGGGTGAGCCGCGACCCGTCCGGCAAGCTCAAGGTCGAGTTCCGGCTCTGGGACGTCACCTCCGGCCAGCAGCTCGCCGGCCAGCAATACGGCGCCGACCTCGCCAATGCCCGCCGCACCGGGCACCTGATCTCGGACGTGGTCTACACCAAGATCACCGGGCTCGGCGGCTGGTTCGACAGCCGCATCGCCTTCGTCGATGAATCCGGCTCCAAGGAGAACCGCCGCAAGCGCCTGATGGTGATGGATCAGGACGGCGCCAATGTCCGCGCCCTCACGGGCGGCGAATCCGCCGTGGTGGCGCCGCGCTACTCGCCGGCCACGCAGGACATCGCGTTCATGACCCAGGCCACCGGCCAGCAGCCGCGCATCCAGGTGATCAACCTCGAGACCGGCGCGCGGCAGGCGGTGGGCCGGATGGATTCGATGAGCACCAGCCCGCGCTTCTCGCCCGATGGCCACCATCTCGTGATGAGCGTGCAGCAGGGCGGCAACGCCGATATCGTGAAGATGGATCTCGGCTCGAAGGCGCAGACGCCGATCACCAACGGCAACGCCATCGACACCTCGCCGACCTACTCGCCGGACGGCAGCAAGATCGTCTTCGAATCCGATCGCGGCGGCTCGCAGCAGGTCTACGTCATGGGCGCCGACGGCTCGAACCCGACCCGCATCTCCTTCGGCGAGGGCTCGGCCTCGCAGCCGGCCTGGTCGCCCAAGGGCGATCTCATCGCCTTCACCCGCCAGCGCAAGGGGGGCTTCGCCATCTGCGTGATGAAGCCGGACGGCTCGGGCGAGCGCGTGCTCACGGAAGGCTTCCACAACGAGGGGCCGACCTTCGCGCCCAACGGCCAGTACGTGCTGTTCTTCCGCGATCCCGGCGGCCAGGGCGGCGGCAAGCTCTACATGGTCGATATCACCGGCAAGGTGGAACAGCCGGTGCCGACCCCGTCCTACGCGTCCGACCCGACCTGGTCGCCGCTGCTGGCGGGGAAGTAGGGGCTACCAGTCGGGCTCGAGGCGAGCCGGACCGGATGCCGCGTCCCGTCTCGCCTCGGTCAGAGATGCCGCCTGCTCGCGCAGGGCGCGCGGCAGCGCGGCCAGAGCCGGATCGTCGAAGCGCAGATGTGGCAGGCGGTTCGTCACGAGGGAGGCGACGAGCCCGGCTTGAGCCCGGTCGCGTTCGCGCTTGAGCGGGTCACGGTCCTGGCGTCCTGCGAGCCAGAGTTTGTGCAGGGCGAAGGCGCGCGGATCTGGGACGACCATGGCGAGGGGATATCCGCGAGCATCGATGATGGTGGCCGTCGCCTTGGGGCTGTTCACGAGCCAGGCCAGCCCCTCGATCTCGACGGCTTCCAGATCCTTCGCTTCCGCGCCGATCCGGCTCCGTCCCCGCTTGGCCATGCGGTCCTTCGCGGCTGGCGTGATCAGGTCGACCATGTAGCCGTCACGGTTGATGGCGCGGAAACCGCCCTGTCCCATGACTTCGAAGGAATGGTCGACTTTGCGCAGGAGCCCCGCCACGCCCGTGAGCGACACCTCCGGGGCCATCAACCGGAGGGAGCGGCGTGCGTCGAACAGCAGGTCGACATCGGCGGTGGCGAGGTGGGCTCCGGCGATCTGGACGCCGGCAAGCCGCTCGTAGACGAACAGGGCGTTCGTCCCCACCACCTCGATGCCCGAGCCGATCAGGTTAGCCCGCCCCAAGGCACGCAGGATGCGCGCTGCGATGAGGGGCAGACGCCCGAGGTTGAGGGCGCGGTTGACCGGGGCCATGGTGTCGAGGCGCGTGGCAAGACCGGCCATCCTCTCCTGGAGCCTCGTACGGCCCGCGTGAAACTGGAGGGCGATCGCCTCCGTCTCCGCTCCGCGTGGCCCCAGGGATTTCCATGCGTCGCGCCGCTTGCGGTAGAGATAGTCCCGACCGCCCACCGTCTTCCACGACATCGAGCCCGAGAATCGCCGGTCCAGCTCGCCCTGCGCCATGGCGTAGCCGGAAAAGACTTGCTCGGCATCGATCGTCTGTCGTGCTTGATCCCCACTTAAATCGCTGAAGAGCATGAGATTATCCCTCAAGCGCCCGATTTCGATCATCGGAGGGATAATGCGCCGATGGCACCGGAGAAGCCATTGGTTCGACTGCATTTATCCATTCTGCGACGAGGATTCGCACGGAAAGGGATAATCGCTCTCGGTCCGTGTCATGTCGTCTTGGCCTCACTCGGCCGGCAGCAGCCGGTCTCGCGCCTTGAGCGCCGGGAACAGCCGGCCCCACAGCAACGCGACGAGGATGGTGGCGAGGCCGCCGGCCACGACGGCGGGCACCGCGCCGACGAGGGCGGCGAGCGTGCCGGATTCGAACTCGCCGAGCTCGTTGGAGGCGCCGATGAAGACCGTGTTCACCGCCGAGACCCGCCCGCGCATGGCATCCGGCGTCTCGCCCTGCACGAAGGTCTGGCGCACGTAGACGCTGATCATGTCCGCCGCCCCGGTGACGAAGAGGCAGGCCATGGACAACGTCAGCGAGGTGGAGAGACCGAACACCGTGATCGCGAGGCCGAAGACGGCCACCGCCTGGAGCATCCGGGCACCGGCATGGCGTTCGAGCGGCCGGTAGGCGAGGGCGATGGCGGTGATGACCGCCCCGGCCGCGGGCATGCTCCTCAGCGCCCCGAGCCCGAACGGGCCGACATGGAGGATCTCGGCGGCGAAGATCGGCAGCAGGGCGGTGGCGCCCCCCAGCAGCACGGCCACGAGATCGAGACTGATGGCGCCGAGCACCACCGGCTGCGAGCGGATGTAGGACAGGCCGGCCGAGAGGGTGGCCCAGGTGACGGGAGGCCGCTCGGTCACGGGGTCGGGTCGGAAGCGGATCGCGGCGACGAGGGCGCTCGCCAGGGCGAAGCTCGCCGCGGCCGCCCCGAACACCACGGCAGGGCCCAGCACGTAGAGGAGGCCGCCCGCCGCCGGCCCGATGATCGAGGCGGTCTGCCAGAGCGAGGCGTTCCAGGCGATGGCCGATCCGAACAGGTCGCGCGGGACCAGGGTCGGGAGCAGTGCCTGCAGGGCGGGATTGGCGAAGGCGCGCGACGTGCCGATGACCACCACGAGGGCGTAGATCGGCCAGATCGCTCCGGTGCCGAACAGGGCGAAGCCGAGGAGGCCGAGATCGGCGGCGGCCAGGATCGCGTAGGCGATCGCGGTGACGAGGCGCCGGTCGTAGGTGTCGGCCACGTGCCCCGTGATCAAGGCCGAGAGCATCGCCGGCAGGAAGCTCGCGAGACCGACGAGGCCGAGCGCCAGCGCGGAGCGGGTCAGGTCGTAGACGAACCACCCCACCGCCACGGCCTGCATCTGGTAGGCGAGGCCGGTGAGAAAGCGCGCGCCGCCGTAGAGACGGAAATCGCCGTTGCGGAAGACCGACCAGCGCGGCGCGGTGGGTGCTGTCATGATGACTTGGCCGAAGACGTCGAGGGAGAGCTGCTCCGCATCGTCTCTACGAGGCCGAGGGAGGTGACGGCGATGCCCCAGCTATGCCGCATGCGAAGTGCTGCCTTGTCGAAGTGCCGCCTTGTCGAATTGCTAATCTCTCGGCCGAATGAGTATGGTTCTAGACCAAGCGCCAGCGGATCGTGCCAGCATGAACCAAACTGTCCTGGAGCAGAACCCGGCAGACCAAGCTCAACTTCCCGCTGACAATCAAGATCTCGCTGCTTCGTCTTCGCGCGGCTCGATCCGGGCCTTCGAGAGGAGCGACATTCCGCAAGTCTGCCGCCTGTTCTCGCAGACCTTTCGCCTGGGCAGGAGTTATCAGGCGGGCAAGCTCGCCGCCTGCCTGGAGGCGACGTATTTCGATTCGCCGGCCTATACCGAAGGTACGGGTTCCATCGTCCACCTGGACCGGAATGGGGCGTTGGACGGGTTCATGGGCGTCATCGCCATGACCATGGTCGTCGGGGAGCGGACTCTGCGCGCCGGCATCCTCAGTGCGTACATGGCCGCCGATCCCGACAACAACCCCGGCATCGGCGTCAGCCTCGTCCGGGGCGTCACCGCCCGCGATTTCGACCTCCTCTTCACCGACACCGCCAACCGGACGTCCCTCGATATCGCCCGCGCCACCCGCTTCGCGACCCTGCCGATGCAGAGTCTCGAATGGGTGAAGATCGTCCGTCCGGCGGGAACGGGCGCCTACTTCCTCGCCAAGCGTGTCCCGCGCCTCGCCGCACCTCTCGTCCCGATCTGCCGTGCCGTGGATGCTCTCTATCGCCGCGTTGCCAGACCGGACGTGCCGCTTGGGAAGACGCTCGACGGCGTCCGGTCGCGGCCCCTGTCCGCGCGCGAATTCGCCGAGGCGGCCAAGCCGTTCCTCGAACCCTATGATGTGAAACCCGCCTGGGCCGATCTCGCCTGGTTCGTGGAGCAGGCGGAACTGCAGACGAAGTACGGACCCTTGCGGATCTGCGAAGTGGTGGATCGCGTGAACCGCCGCATCGGTCTCTACCTGCTCTACGCGCGCCCCGACGGGGTCGCCTTCGCACTCCAGATCCTGGCCTTGCCGAACCGCGAGGAAATCGTCGTCGGCAAGCTGATCGCCCATGCCGCAGAACTCGGTGCCGTGGCCGTGCGCGGGGGAACGTCGGCGGATATCACCAAAGGTCTCATCCGCCAGAAGGGAATCTTCTATCATCACGTGATGGGGACGATCGTCTGGGCTCGCGATCCTCGCATCCTCTCCGCCATCCGCGGCGGCAATGTGCTGCTCGGCGGCCTCGCAGGCGAGACCTGGGCGCGGATCGTCACCGAGGATTTCTCCTGAACCGGCTTCGGCCGGCAGGTCGTCTTACGAAGAATACTTCACCGTGCAGCCATAGGGCCGCGAGGTCCTGACGCTCACCGGCTTGCCGGCGGCGATCTCGGTGAGGGCCGCGTCGACGTAGTTCTTCGCGGTCTTGAGGTCGTCGAGATTGGCGGACGGCTTGTCGTCGATGCCGCCCTGATAGAGCAGGGTGCCCTCCGCCGAGACGATGAACATGTGCGGCGTGGTCTTGGCGTCGTAGGCGCGGCCGATCGTACCGGCCGGATCGAGGATCACGGCGGTGGGGGCGGCACCCCTGGTCTGGGTCAGGCGGTTGGCGGCCTGCCCGTCCACCGCGCCCTGTTCGCCGGGGGCGGAGGAGACGATCGAGAGCCAGACGATGCCGGCCTCCGTCCATTTCTTCTGCAGGGCCTGCATCGCCTGACCACCGTAATGCTTCATCACGAAGGGGCAATCGTGGTTGGTCCATTCGAGGACGACGATCCGGCCCTTGTAATCCTCCAGCCGGACGCTGCGTCCGTCGGCATCCGTGCCGGTGAAGAGCGGAGCGGGCTTGCCGACCTGGGGACCCGCCGCCATCGCTTCTCGCGAGAAGAGACCGGGCAGCCATCCGATGAGACCGGTGGCGATCGCGCTTCCCAGGAATATCCGGCGGGTCATGGCCATGGCTCTCACCTCTTCGTCGTCTCGAGGGCGGCACGCCGGTCGATGCCGGTGGACGGGATCCGGGCGAGTTCGTCGAGGACGATGCCGGATGTCAGGATCTGCGGCAGCACCACCGGCTCGCCGGTCCCTGTATAAAGCAGGTAGAGCGGTACGCCGCTGCGGCCGTGCCGTTCCAGCAGGGCGGTGATCTCCGGGTTCTGGTTGGTCCAGTCGCCCTTGAGGTAGGTCACGTCATGGGCCTTGAACGCCGCTTCCACTGCCTGGGTGCGAAGGGCCGTGCGCTCGTTGACCTGGCAGGTGATGCACCAGGCCGCCGTCATGTTGACGAAGACGAGCTTGCCCTGGCCGACCAGGGCGTCGAGGCGGGCCTGGGTGAAGGGGGTGATCCCCTCCGCGCCCGCCGTCTTGCCCTCCGCGGAAGCCCTGTCCTGATCGAGGCCGACGATCAGCGCGACGGTCGCCGCCAGCGCCGCGACGGCAGCCAGGCGCGCGATGCCGGCGCCGAAGCCGCTGGCATGGCGGGCCCGCTCCCAGGCCCAGGCGGCGAGGCCGACGAGGACGAGGCCGATCAGGGCGGCGAGGAGACCGGCTGAGCCGACCTGCTGCGACAGGACCCAGACGAGCCAGGCCACGGTGGCGTAGATCGGGAAGGCGAGCGCCCCTTTCAGCGTCTCCATCCAGGCGCCCGGACGCGGCAGGCGCCGCAACGCCGCCGGCCATGTGGTGAGAACGAGGAAGGGCAGGGCGAGGCCGAGGCCGAGGCTCGCGAAGACCGCGAGGCTCACCAGGGGCGCCTGCGTCAGGGCGAACCCCACCGCCGAGCCCATGAACGGGGCGGTGCAGGGGGTGGCGACCACGGTGGCGAGGATGCCGGTGAAGAACGAGCCTTCGAGCCCGGCCCGTCGGGTCAGGCCGTCACCGAGCCCGGCGATCCCCCCGCCGACATGGACCACGCCGGAAAGGCTGAGGCCCATGGCGAAGAGCAGGTAGGCGAGACCCGCCACCACCAGGGGTGATTGCAGCTGGAAGCCCCAGCCGATGCCGGCCCCCGCGCTCTTGAGGGCGATCAGCAGGCCGGCCAGGGACAGGAAGGCGGCGAGCACGCCGGCGGTATAGGCGAGGCCGTGCAGGCGCACGCGGGATGCGGGCTCGCCCGAATGCTTCACCAGGCTCAGCACCTTGATCGACAGGACCGGAAAGACGCAGGGCATCAGGTTGAGGAGGAGGCCGCCGAGGAAGGCGAGGCCGGCGGCACTCCACAGGGTCAGCGTCTCCTCCGCCGGGATTGTTCGCGACGCGGATTCCGGCCCCGCCGGGATCGCACCGGTGGCCGCGGCCGGCGGCGCGTCGCCGATGGCGTAGGAGCGCTGGACCGGACCGTCGGCGGTCTGCTCCTCGAAGGTGAGGACACCGGGAAGCTCCGTGGGAGCCGGTTCGCCGGGTGTCGCCCGCGCGAGGCTCAGGGTGAAGCCCTTGTCGTCGAGACTGAGTGTCTGCGGGGCGGCATTCTCGATCGCCGTCTCCGAATAGGGAAAGAAGGCGGGGTCGCGGATCGCGTCGGGTTTCAGGCCGGGCGCCGCGAAGCCGAGCACGAGCCTTTCACCCTCGCTCGCGAGCGTCACTTTCCAGGGGGAGGGGACGGGGAGGGCGGCGCGGGCATCCTCGAACAGCAGGACGTTCGCGGGCGAGCTTCCGACGCTGGTGCCGGGCGCGGCCACGGGCAGGTTCAGCTTCAGATCGGCCGAGCCGGGGATGCATTCGCGTTCGCAGACCAGGTAAGTGAGCTTGGCCGCCAGCGTCACGGACTTGCCGGCGGGCAGGACCGCCGGAGGGGTGATCTGCACCAGCAGCACCGTCTCGCCCTCGAAGCCGAAATTGACGAGATGCGCCACGGGGATGCGGCTCGGCGTCGGCCATTGGATGGGCCCCGCCGAGAAGCCCTGCGGCAGCGACCAGGCTACTTCCGGGGACAGGCCGGAATCACCCGGATTGCGCCAGTAGACGTGCCAGAGCGGGCGCATCACCATGCGGATGCCGACGGTGAAGGGCTCGCCGGCCCGGATCGCCCCAGGCTCCGCCGCGAGGTTCGCCTTGACGAGATCGGCCGGCGGCTTGAGCCCCTGCGCCGAGGCGCCCGTGGCACCGATCAGCGCGAGAAGCAGGAGGGCGAAGAGCCGGGTCATCGGAGCCTTGGGAGCGGAGGACAGTACAGCCTGGGCCCAAGATATGGCGGTTTGGTGCCCCGACAAAACCGATGGCCCGGAATCTTCCGCGACGGAATCACCGCACCATCTCTTCGAGGGAGGTAGGGAGCCCCGTCCGCCTCACAGGAAGCGCCGGGGATCGAACGGCCCGAGGGGAATTTCCGGCGTTTCACCGCTCACGAGCTGGGCGACGAGGCGCCCCGTCCTCGCCGACCCGACGAGGCCGACATGGCCATGGCCGAAGGCGTAGACCACGTCCGGGGTCCTGCGCGCAGGGCCGATGCAGGGTCGGCCGTCCGGCATGCTCGGGCGATGGCCGAGCCAGACCTTCAGGCGGTCGGCCGGCAGAGGGTCCGGCAATCCCGGGAACATCGAGATCAGGTGGTCGCGCAGGATCTCTGCGCGCTTCCAGTTGGGTGCGGCCGCCAGCCCCGCGAACTCGACCTGACCGGCCGCGCGCAGACCCCCGTTCATGACGTTGACGATCATCTTGGCATCGGAAGCCATGACCGGCGTGCGCGGGCCCGCCTCGGCGCCCGTCACCATCACGTGGTAGCCGCGCTCGCTCTCCAGGGGGAGCGGGTCGCCGAGGGAGGCGGCGAGGGGCTTCGAACGGGCACCGGCCGCGACCACGGCGCGGTCGCAAGCGATCTCGCCCTCCTCCGTGGTGACGGCGGCGAGGCGTCCGCCTTCGAGGCGGAACCCCGTCGCGCGGGTGGCGACATAGGTGGCACCGCGCTCCTCGGCGAGTCCGGACAGGGCGGCGACATAGCTCCCGGGATCGCGGCAATGGCCGGCCTCCTCGACCACGAGGCCGAACGTGTAGCGGGGATGCAGGGAGGGTTCCCGCTGCCGCAATTCCTCCGACGAGAGTTCGAGCCATTCGACGCCGACCTTGCGCCTGATCTCCCAGGACCGCGCTTCGCTCTCGAAGGCCGCGCGATCGGGATAGACGTGCAGCACCCCGCGCCGCTCCACCAGATGGGCGACACCGGCCTCCGCGGCGAGGCCGGCATGGAGCTTCGGCGCATCGACCAGCAGCGTTCGCATGGCTCGGGCGGTACGCTCGATCCGCGGCGTGGTCCGGGCCGCCAGGAGGAAGCGCACAAGCCAGGGCATGACCTTGGGCAGATAGGCCCAGCGGATCGAGAGCGGCCCGAGGGGATCGAGGAGGAAGAACGGCACCCGCTTCCACATGCCGGGCTCGGCCGGCGGGATGACCGAGTGGGACGAGAGCCAGCCGGCATTGCCGTAGCTCGACGCCTGCTCGCCGCCGGGCCGGCCAGGATCGACCACCGTGACGCGATGGCCCGCGCGCAGGCATTCGATGGCGCTCACCGTTCCGACCGCGCCGGAGCCGATGACGACGACGTGGAGACCCGTCTTCACGGTCATCCGTTATGTCCTTGTGTGGGTATGGCGCCCGGTCTCTTTCAGACCGAGTTTCCGATCGATCTCAACGGCCGCGTCGCCGCGTCGAGCCAAGCGCGTGTCTGCTCGTCGAGATCGGCACCGAGGGCGTCCCGCACCCGCGCGTGATAGACGTCGATCCAGGCGATCTCCGCCTCGTCGAGCAGCGACAGGTCGATGAGGCTGGAATCGTAGGGCGCCAGGGTCAGGGTTTCGAAGCCGAGCATCGGCCTCTCGCCGCCGGAAATCGCTCGCTCCTCCACGAGGACGAGGTTCTCGATGCGGATGCCGTAGGCGCCGGTGCGGTAATAGCCCGGCTCGTTGGACAGGATCATGCCGGGCAACAGGGCCGTGGTGCCGGTCTTGGCGATGCGCTGCGGGCCTTCATGGACCGAGAGGAAGGCGCCGACGCCGTGGCCGGTGCCGTGATCGAAATCGAGCCCCGCCTGCCAGAGCGACGCGCGGGCGAAGGAATCGATCTGCGCGCCGATCGTGCCCTTCGGGAACACGGCCCGCGCGATGGCGACATGCCCCTTCAGCACACGGGTGAAGCGATCGCGCATCTCGCCCGTCGGAATTCCCATGGCGACGGTGCGGGTGATGTCGGTGGTGCCGTCCGCATATTGCGCGCCGGAATCGACGAGGAACAGCTCGCCCTGGCCGACCCGCCGGTCGGTGTCGCGGGTGACGCGGTAATGCACGATGGCGCCGTTCGGGCCGCTGCCCGAGATCGTCGGGAACGACACGTCCCGCAGGAGACCGCCCTCGCGCCTGAAATCCTCCAGCGCCTCGACGGCGGCGATCTCGGTGAGGGTGCCGCCCGATGCCTGCCGGGACAGCCAGGCGAGGAAGCGCGTGACCGCGATCCCGTCGCGGTGATGGGCCGCGCGCGATCCGGCGATCTCGGCCTCGTTCTTCACCGCCTTCATCAGCGTGATCGGGTCGGGACCGGGATCGACCCTGCCCCCGGCCCGTTCCACCAGCGTCTTCAACGCCGCCGCGCCGGTGGCGGAATCGAGCCTGACACGGGCGCCCCTGGCGCAGAGAGCCGACAGGGCATCGGCGAAGCTGTCTCGCCCGGCGATCTCCGTCGAGGACGACAAGGCCTCCCGCAAGGCGGAGTCGATGGCGGTGGAGGTCAGGTACAGGGAGGCGCGTTCCGCCTGGGGCACGATCGCGTAGCCCAGCGCCAGGGGCGTATGGGCGATGTCGGAGCCGCGCAGATTGAAGGCCCAGGCGAGGTTGTGCGGATCGGAAATCACGAGGGCGTCGCAGCCGCCGCGCCCGAGCGCCTCGCGGATGCGCCGGAGCTTCACCTCGACGGGATCACCGGCGAGTTCGATGGGATGCACCACCACCGGCCCTGTGGGGGAGGCCGGCCGGCCGGCCCAGATCGCATCGACGGGGTTCTCCGAGACCGGCTCGATCCGGCCGCCGGCCTTCTCCGCCGCCTTCTCAAGCTTGGCGACGCCCTCCGCCGTATGGAGCCAGGGATCGTAGCCGAGCACGGCGCCGGCCTTGAGGTTCTCGCCGATCCAGGCCTCGACATTGGTCTCGGCGAGCTGCACCGGGGTGATGACGCGCGTGTCCACCTGTTCCGGTGCCTGGAGCGTGTAGCGCCCGTCGACCACCAGCGCCGCCTCGTCGGCGAGGATCACGGCGGTGCCGGCCGAGCCTGTGAAGCCGGTGAGCCAGGCGAGGCGCTCGGCATCGGGAGGCACGTATTCCGACTGGTGCTCGTCGGCGCGGGGCACCACGAACCCGTCGAGGCCTGCCCGGCTCATCGCCTCCCTGAGGGCGGCGATCCGCGTCGCGCCCTCCCGGTGGCTCGGGTCGTCGAAGGTCTGGAAGCGGGCGCGGGTCATGGGGGAGAATTACGCGGCGCCGGACAAGGCGGCAACCGATCTCACAGACGCCGCGGTGCCGCTCCGCCGCGCTTCAGCACCAGTGTCGCCCAGCCCTCGATCAGGCCGTGGCGGGCGAGGTGGAAGCCGCGATGGCGGTAGGTCGAGAGCACGCCGGGCACGTCGCGCTCGATCAGCCCGGACAGGATGAGGACGCCGCGATCGGCCACCGTGGCGGTGAGCGAGGGGGCGAGACGTTTCAGCGGGCGGGCCAGGATGTTGGCGAAGACCACGTCGAAGCGCCGGGTGCGGTTCGCGCTCGCATGGCGCACGCCGGGGCCGACATAGAGCCGGACGAGGCCGCCGAGCCCGTTGAGCCGGGCATTGCCCTTGGCGGTCGAGACGGCCTCGGGATCGAGGTCGCCGGCATGGACCGGCTGGTGCAAGGCCTTGGCCGCCGCGAAGGCGAGGATGCCGGTGCCGGTGCCGACATCGAGCACATGCGCGGGACGGCCCTGCTTCAGGATGCCGGCCAGCGCCTTGAGGCAGCCCAGCGTCGTGCCGTGGTGGCCGGTGCCGAAGGCGAGGGCCGCCTCGATCTCGATGGCCAGATCGTTGGGCCGCACATTGTGGCGGTCGTGCGCGCCGTGGACGAGGAAACGCCCCGCGCGGACCGGGTTCAACCCTTCGAGGGAGGCGCGGACCCAATCCTGCTGGTCGATGGTCTCGAAGATCGCCGCATCCGCCTGCTCGCCCACCAGAGGGCGGATCAGGTCGCGCACCATCTCCTCGTCCGGCGCATCGGCGAAATAAGCCTCCAGCCGCCAGGTTCTGCCGTCTTCCGCCTCGAAGGCGGCGACCGCCGTCTCCGTCGGGTCGAACATCTCGCCGAGGATGTCGGTCATGGCGCGCGCCGACCTCTCGTCGGTGAGGAGGCGCAGCACATGGGTCGGGCGGTTGGGGTGAAGGCCTTCGAGCATGGAGCGGGCTCTAGCATCCGCGATGAGCCATCGCCACCGCCGTGAAACCGAACGCAGGGAACCGTGCGCGAAGGTTCGCGTTTCCCTGCGCTTCTCCTGTCGTTCCCACGGCATTCGAGGGTGCGTTGTTGAGTACGAACCAGAAGAAAAACATACGCCGGGCCCCCGTGGCCATCGTCGGCAGGAAGACCGCCAGGCGCCTTCGCGCGACCGGCAGTCTCGGGCTGCTCGATTCCGAGCCGAATTTCGAGCCGGTTCCGGGCTCGATGCTCGTTCTCCTGAGCCGGCTGCATCGCGCCGAGCGTCGCGTCGGTGGCGAGGACGAGGGCTCCAGCTCCTGATCGCTGGCCGAAATCCGTGCTATCGACGTGTCCGTCACGCCGATCGGTGGTCTTTCGGCAGGGGAATGCGCGAGCCCATGATGCGGCACAGAACGACGTGGTCGGCCGCGAGCCGGACCTGACCGGCCGCCCGTGCTCGACCTCACACCCGACGAGTGGACGGCGATCGGCCTCAGCCTGAAGGTCGCCGCCGTGGCGACCCTGGCGAGTATCGTCCCCGGCCTCGGCATCGCCATGCTGCTGGCGCGCGGGCGCTTTCCCGGCCGTGCCCTCCTCGACGGGCTGGTCCATCTGCCCCTGATCCTGCCTCCGGTGGTGACGGGCTACCTGCTGCTGCTCTCCTTCGGCCGGCGCGGAACCTTCGGGGCGGCGCTGGCCGAGATCGGGATCGTGTTCTCGTTCCGCTGGACCGGCGCGGCCCTGGCCTGCGCGATCATGGGATTCCCCCTGATGGTCAGGGCCATGCGCCTGTCGATCGAGGCGGTGGACCGGCGCCTCGAACAGGCCGCCGCCACGTTGGGCGCCCGCCCGAGCGCGGTCTTCCTCACCGTCACCCTGCCTCTCGCCATGCCCGGCATCCTCGCCGGCGCGGTCCTGGCCTTCGCCAAGGCGATGGGCGAGTTCGGTGCCACCATCACCTTCGTCTCGAACATTCCCGGCGAGACTCAGACGCTGCCCTCCGCGATCTACACCCTCACCCAGGTGCCGGGCGGGGAGGGGGCCGCCCTGCGCCTCACCCTGATCTCGGTGGCCCTGTCGATGACGGCCCTTCTCGTGTCCGAAGTGCTGGCGCGCCGTCTCGGGCGCCGGCTCGGCGCAGGGTGACGGCCCCCTTGCCCGTATCCCCCACCCTCGACATCGACGTCTCGCTGGCGCGCGGCGCCTTCGGCCTCGACGTCGCCTTCACCGCCGGCGCGGGCCTCACTGCCCTGTTCGGCCGCTCGGGCTCGGGCAAGACCACGGTGATCGATCTCATCGCCGGGCTGGTGCGGCCCGATCGCGGCCGTATCGTCGTCTCGGGCGAGACCCTCCTCGACACGGCGCGCGGCATCGCCGTCCCGGCCCATCGCCGACGCATCGGCGTCGTGTTCCAGCAGGCGCGGCTGATGCCGCATCTCTCGGTGCGGCGGAACCTCGCCTACGGCCGCGCCTTCGCCCGCGGCCGCAGCGACGGGATCGGCTTCGACGGGGTCGTCGACCTGCTGGGCATCGGCCATCTCCTCGAACGGCGGCCGGCGGGTCTCTCGGGCGGCGAGGCGCAGCGGGTGGCGATCGGCCGGGCCCTGCTCAGCCGGCCCCGCCTCCTGCTCATGGACGAGCCGCTGGCCGCCCTCGACGAGGCGCGCAAAGCCGAGATCCTTCCCTATATCGAGCGCCTGCGCGACGAGGCGGGCCTGCCCATCGTCTATGTGAGCCACGCGGTCTCGGAGGTGGCGCGCCTCGCCCATACCATCGTCGTTCTGGAGGCCGGGCGCGTCGCCGCGACCGGTCCGGCCGACACCGTACTGCGCCGGGCCGACCTCCTCACGGCGCAGGAGGCCGAGGCCGGCGCGATCCTCGACATGGTGGTGGAGGAGACCGATGCCGAGACCGGCCTGACGCGGCTGAGTGGCCGGGCCGGCCGCCTCTCCGTGCCCCGCCTGACGCGGCGCGTCGGCACGGCCGTGCGCGTCCGCGTGCCGGCACGCGATGTCCTCCTCGCGACGCAGCCGCCGGTGGGCCTGAGCGCGCGCAACCTGCTCGAAGGCCGCGTCGTCTCGATCCATCCCCTCGGCGAGGCGGCCGCCATGGTGGAGATCGACTGCAACGGCGCGGTGCTGGCGGCGCGTCTCACCCGCGCCTCGGTGCGGGATCTCGCTCTCGCGCCCGGCCGCGCCATCTATGCCGTGGTGAAAAGCGTCGCCTTCGATCCCGAGGGTGTCGGCACGACCCGCCCGGAAGCGTTGGAGATCTGACCGCCCGCCGGTCCAATCGTTAAAATTCGACTCCTTGCCGTAGCGATGTCTTCAGCATCCTCGTGGGCAATGGTGGGGAACGGGGACATCTTAAGAACCGATTCACCGACCACGTCGTTTCTGGTTGCATGCCACGACCAGATGAGGAGCGGCGTGAAATGGCGATCTCACCACTCGGCGCTCTCCCACCGGCGCGTCCGTCGCCGCCGGTCCAGAGCGCGGTCCAGCCGATCCAACCCGTCACCGCGCCGGCACCCCTGGCTCCTGCGGTGAAGGTCGACATCCGATCGAACGACAAGCCCCCCGCCGAGCGCCCCGCCCCCGAACCGGCCGAATCCAAGGCGGTGGAGCAGAACACCCAGCGCATCCGCATCGACCAGGACACCAAGACGATCGTCTATCAGGTCGTCGATCCGAGTTCGGGAGACGTGGTGGTGCAATTGCCCGATGCGACGGTGCTGAAGGCCCGCGCCTATGCGGATGCCGCCGCCGCGAAGGCCGAGAAACCGGAACAGCCATTTGAGAAGACCGCCTGAAGCCAGGTCGGACGGGCTGGGCACGAACGCAAAGAGGGCCGAAGCGGTGAGCTTCGGCCCTTTTTCCCATGTCTGCCGGACGGCTTGCCTCAGCGGAGGAGCTGCAGCACGCCCTGCTGTGCCTGGTTGGCGAGCGAGAGAGCCGAGATGCCGAGCGACTGGCGGGTGGTGAGCGCCTGGGAATTCGCGGCCTCTTCGTTGAGGTCGGCATCGGTGAGGTTCGCCGAGCCGGTATCCAGCACGTTGATGATGTTCTTCGTGAAGTCCTGGCGGTTCTGCACCACCGAGAGATTCGAGCCGAAGGTCGAGGCCATCGAGCGCAGGTTGTCGGTGGCCGCGCTCAGCTCCTTCGCGGTTCCCTTGATGTCGGCGTCGAGGAGGAAGTTGCCGCGATTGCTGTTGTTGGTCGTTGCGGCCGAGGCCGAGCTGCCGTTCAGCGAGGTCAGGTCGAGGCCGACCGAGGTCGCATCCACGCCCTGGACGCTGAGGTTGGACGTGTCCTTCTCGTTGAACTGGATGTTCAGCTTGTTCGATTCGTCTGCGCTGCTGAGCAGGTTGACGCCGTTGAAGCTGGCGTCCCGGGCGAGCTGATCGATCTGTGTGAGCAGGGCATTGTATTGCTCACCCAGAGCCTTGCGGCTCGAGACACCGGTCACGACGAGATCGGAACTCTGCTTGACGTTCTTGTCGAGGTTGGCTCCGTAATAGTCCGTGCCGGCGGTATCGGCCGCGCCGGCCGAGAAGCCCAGTACCGTCTGATCGGTAGAGGCCTCGAATTCGACGTCCGAGGCCGCGTTGAGCACCAGTTTGGTGCCGGTGGTGTCCTTCGAGAAGATCGACGAGCCCGCGGCGGCGTTCAAGCTCGCGATGGCGGTGTCGATCGATGCGCTCGAAGCGATGCTGGCGGTCGTCGCCTCGCCGTTGATGTAGAAGCTCACCGTCGTCGCCGAGCTCGTCGTGGCATAGGCCGTCGACGCGGTGCCGCTGGTGTTGAGCTGGGTCGCCAGCGCCTGGGAGGTGAGCGACTTGGCCTGATCCACGAGCTTCTGGATCGAGGTGATGCCCTTGTTGGCGGCCTGGATCGTCTGGATGCCGTTCGAGATGCCGTCCAGCAGTCCGCCGAGATCGCCGGACCGGGAATTCAGGGCCTGTGCGGTGAAGAAGTTGACCGGATTGTCCAGCGCCGAAGAGACCTTCTTGCCGGTGGCGAGGCGGTTCTGCGTGATGGCGGTGAGGGCCGACGTGTCCTGCAGCGAGAGCAGGTTCTGGCGTGTGGCTGCGGAAAGGGTGACGTCGGTTGCCATGGATCAAATCCATCTAATGGACGGTGAGCGTTAACGTTAATCCATCACATCCCGGTTTCGTCTTGGTTAACGGAAGCACAAATAAAGACGGCCGGGCTCTCGCCCGGCCGTCTCTTCGAAGTATGTCTCGATTTCGCCGGAGCGAAGCCGATCAGCGGAGGAGCTGGAGCACGCCCTGCTGCGCCTGGTTGGCGAGGGAGAGAGCCGAGATGCCGAGCGACTGACGGGTGGTCAGGGCCTGGGAATTCGCGGCTTCCTCGTTGAGATCGGCGTCCGTGAGGTTCGCGGCGCCGGTATCGAGCACGTTGATCAGGTTCTTCGAGAAGTCCTGACGGTTCTGCACCACCGAGAGGTTCGAGCCGAAGGTCGAAGCCTTCGAACGAAGCGTATCGGTCGCGGCACCGAGATCCTTCGCGGTCGCCTTGATATCGGCGTCGAGGAGGAAGCTGCCGCGGTTGGCCTTGTTGCCCGCAGCGGCCGATTCCGAGGTGCCGGTCAGCGCAGAGAGACCGAGACCGGTAGAGGTCACGTCCACGCCCTGCACATCGAGGCTCGAAGTCCCCTTCTCGTTGAACTGGATGTTCAGCTTGTTGGTGTCTTCGTCGCTGCTGAGCAGGTTGACACCGTTGAAGCTGGCATCCCGAGCGAGCTGGTCGATCTGGGTCAGCAGGGCATTGTACTGCTCGGAGAGGGCCTTGCGGCTCTCTACGCCGGTCACGACGAGGTCGGCGCTCTGCTTCACGCCCTTGTCGAGGCCCGCTCCGTAATAGTCCGTACCGGCGGAATCCGCGGCACCGGCCGAGAATCCCAGAGCGGTCTGGTCGGTGCTGGCTTCGAACTCGATGTCAGACGATGCGTTGAGCACCAGCTTCGTGCCGGTGGTGTCCTTCGAGAAGATCGAGGAACCCGCAGCGGTGTTCAGGGCGGCGATCGCGGTGTCGATCGTGTCGGTCGACGCGATGCTGGCGGAGGTCGCCGCGCCGTTGACGAAGAAGCTCACCGTCTGAGCAGCGGTCGGGGCTGCGAAGGCCGTCGAGGCGGTGCCAGTCGTGGTGATCTGCGTGGCGAGCGCCTGGGAGGTGATGGACTTCGCCTGATCCGCCAGCTTCTGGATCGAGGTGAGGCCGGTATTGGCCGCCTGGATGGTCTGGATGCCGTTGGAGATGCCGTCGAGAAGACCGCCGAGATCGCCGGAGCGCGCCGACAGAGCCTTCGAGGTGAAGAAGTTGACCGGATTGTCCAGAGCCGAAGAGACCTTCTTGCCGGTGGCGAGACGGTTCTGCGTCAAGGAAGTCAGCGCCGAGGTGTCCTGCAGGGAGAGCAGGTTCTGGCGGGTAGCGGCGGAAAGGGTAACAGAAGACGACATGATGCCTGATCCATTCTGATCGTTGCGCCTCCTTTCTGGAGACGAGCCCAGTAGCGCCGCAGCGCCTTTCCAAGGCCTTAAATCGATCTCTCGGATTCGATCTTGCCGCGTCTGAGCGCCGACATGGTAAAGACTTCGTTTCCTGTGGCGAGATGCCTGGATGGGGCACCTGGAGCCGGCTCCCACAAAGCTAAGCGTTCGTTAAGCGCTGCCGACTCAATCCTCGCGAACGACGAGCGGCCCGGTCCCGCAGGCCCCTGTCCCGCATCTCTCCCTTCCGATAAGTGCTTCGTGGCTTATCGGGGCGATGCTCCAAGGTGAAGGTGACGAGCCATGCCCCTCAAGATCGAGCTGAAACCGGGCGAGCGGCTGATCATCGGCAACGCCGCCATCCGCAACGGCCCGCGCCGGGCGAGCTTCATCATCGAGACGAACACGAAGTTCCTGCGCGAGACCGAGATCATCACGCAGAGCGAGGCGGATACGCCTTGCAAGCAACTCTACTTCGCGCTGACCGTGATCTATCTGGCCGACGATCCGCGACAGGCCGAGGAGGCTTTCGTGGCGCAGGCCGGCGAGCTCATGAATGCGGTGCCGAGCACGATCCCGTTCATCCGGGACATCCACGCCTTCATCGAGACCGGCGAGCACTACAAGGCGCTCAAGCGCGGCCGCGACCTCGTTCAGTACGAACAGGCCCTGGCGGAGAGATTGAAGAACGTCGAAACGCCCGGCTGAGCCATCTCTGGCCTCGGCCGGTTTCGACGAAGGACGTGCGGTCTTCGGAACGCGTCCAGCCCGGAATTCCGAGATTCAGGTCCGCAGGCCGGCGGCGAGCTGGTGGTTGATGTTGATCAGCGCCGAGAGCTTCTCGGCTTTCGGCTCGATCATCGTGTCGATGATGCGCTTGAAGACGAAGGCCGAGAGTTGGGCGATGCTCGTCTTGATCGAATCGGGGAGCGGGCTCTCCGGGGCGGTCGCGGCGCCGGCGATGAGCGTCCAGACTTTCTGGTTGAAGTTGAGGGCTTCGTTCAGCGACGGGCTCTGATTCGTCCAATCGGCCTGGATCAACTGAAGCCGGCCCGCCGCCTTGATGAGGACGGCCGCTTCGGCCTCCCGGGGCGTCAGCGCGGTCTGCGAGACCCGCGCATAGGCATTGGCTCCGTATGACATGGCCGATCCTTCTCGAGGCGCGACCATTCCGAATCGGGTCGCCGGGAGCGGACCGTAGGCGGGCCAATGTTAAAACAACGTAAGGGCCCGGTTCGCCGCAATCATGCCGATAAGCTGGCGGAGGACGTGATGCGAGGCGGTCCGCTCGCCTCGTCCGACGGAATCGGCAGGCGGCGGTGATGCGCGTGATGGGGAGGGGAAAGCCATGTCCGTCCCGTGCAACGCATCCGTCAGGTTTTGCCGTCACGCTGCGTCTGGACGGCTTCACGCCGCAGACGGGTTCGATTCTTCGCTGAGATGATGAATTTTCTGCTTGGTACGCTCGCCGGAGGGCTCATCGCCGGGGTCGTGACCATCGTCGCTGTCCGCCAGCCCGAGGTCCAGGCACGACTCGGCCTGTATCCGGTATCGTCTGCCCTGCTGATGCCGGCGGCCCCGCCGCGGATCGAGGCGCCCTGCAGCCTCGTCCCCACCCGTCCCCACGACGAACCGAATGTCGGCAACCCCGACATGCTCTTCTCGAAGCGCCGCTTCTGGTTCGTCGCCCCCTGACGGGACGCGATCCTTCTCCGAAACCCGGCCTCAGAGGCTGCTGAGCAGGAACATCAGCATCGTCGTCGCCACCGTCGTTGCGACGAACCCGCAGAGGGCGGCCGCGAAGGACGGGCCGGTCGCGGGTAAGTCAGCGGCCTGGGACGAGAGCAGTGCGAGGTCGCTGTGCTGGGCGGACGCGTTCATGGACATGGTCTCCCGACGGCCAATCAGCGCGTCGTCATGTGATGGTGTGACGTGTGATCGAGAGTGCGGCTGTGCGTCGCCGCACGGGGCCATTGCATAGGGCCGATCTCGCGATCCGGCCCTATGCTCGATGTCGTTGGTCGAGGGAGGCGTTCAGAGAAAGATCGTGCGGCTTCTGAGCCGTTCTGTTGTCAGTCGCAGCGATTGACCGCCTTCGCGGCGCGCAGGGCGCGGGTCTCGCTCCGCAGATCGATGGCGACGATGCCGGCGCCGCAATCCTCGAAGGCATCCTTTGCCTCGTCGTAGCGGTCGCCCACTTCGTCGAGGGTGTCACAGACCCGGTCATGGTTGCCGAGCCTCGCTTCTTCACGAGCCTGGAACCGCAGCGCTGCGGCCTCCTCGACCTTGCGCTCTGCCTTGAGGCAGGAGGGGGCCGCCGAAGCGGTTGCGACCGTGCACAGCGCGAAGCCTATGGCGGCGATGGGCGTTGCAAGAGCGAGACGCATGGCAAATCCAATTCGGCGTGCCGTTTCGGGCGGTCCGTTCGTCTTTCAGGACTGGCGCTGCACAAGTTCAGCGCCGGTCATCGTCAGTCATCGTCCGGTTCGCGTTTGAAACGGCGAACTCACGGCGAAGGTTCCGCACGTTTGTTGCGCCTGCGAGAGACGAGAATCTCGGCGAGGCACACCGGGGCGCAGGCATGGACGTCGACCCCGACATCGTACTGGCGCGGAATCGGCGCGAGCTTGCCATGCGAATGGCCGTGCAGGTCGAGCGCCCCGCGGCCCATGCCGTTCCAGGTCCGGAAGGCGTAGTGGCACAGGACGAGACGCCGGCCCTCGACCTCGATCTCGACATAATGCCCCACCGAGGCCCAGTCCCGCAGGGCCAGCGTGCCCGGCCCGTCGTTGTTGCCGACGATGAGATGTTTGACGCCGTTGAGGGTGCCGACGATCTCCGCGATGCGCGCGTCGGAGGGGCCGAGCGCCACGTCTCCGAGATGCCAGACCGTATCGTCCGGCGCGACTCTGGCGTTCCAGTTGGCGATCAGGCCGGCATCGTGGGCCGCCAGATCCGGATACGGGCGCCGGTCGATGTTGAGCGCGCGCCTGTCGCCGAAATGCGTATCGCTGGTGAACCAGACCGGCATGGCTCAGCCGCGCCGACCGCCGCCCGTGCCGGCCCGGCTCAGGAGCCGGGCCGGAAGCGCATGGGCACCGTGACGGCGAGGCTGCTCACGGTGACGCCGGGAGGTGCGGCCGGCAGCGAACCCCGCACCGCGGCGAGCGCCGCGCTGTCGATCACGCCGATGCCGCTGCTGCTGGCGAGCCCGGCGCTCATCACCTGTCCGGAGCGCGAGACGGTGAAGCGCACGACCGCCGTGCCGCCCGCGGTGCCGGCTGCGGCGTTGCGGTTCATGCGGCCGTTGATGGCCGAGGCGAGCGCCCCCTGCCATTGCCGCAGGGCGCTCGGATCGTTGCCGGCCGAGGCCGAACCGGCGCTGCTCTGACGCGAGGCGGAGGCCGAGTTCTGCTGCGCGCGGCCGGCGCCTTCCTGGGCCTTGCGCTTGCTCGCTTCGCGCGCCGCCTTGAGCTTGGCCTCACGCTTCGCTTCCTCGACGGCCTCGCGCCTGGCCTCCAGCAGCTCCTGCCGCCGGGCCTCGATCCTCGGATCGGGCTTCGGCTTGGGTTCCGGCTTCGGCTTGGCGACTTCGACGGGCTTCACCGGCTCCGGCGGTTTGGCCACGACGGGCGGCGGCGGGGCGAGCGGCTCCGCGATCTCGGCGGTGGAGGTGACGACCTGATCCTCCGGCGGCACCTCGGTGACGGTGTCGGGGGTCACGATCGGCTGTGTCTCTTCGGGGGGGATCTCCGCTGTCTCGGGGGGCTTCACCTCCACCACCTCCGGCGGCTTCACCTCTTCCACGGTCTCCGCCGTCTCGGTCGGCGTCACCTCGGACGGGGGCGGCACGGCGGCGGCCATCTCTGCCGGCGCCTGGGCCTCCGCTTCCGTCGATTGGGGCGCCAGATCGATGGTGATCGTGTTCTCGCCGGGAGGCGCCTTCGGCGTCTGGCCGAACAGCATCATGCCCGCCAGAACCGTGAGGTGCAGGACGAAGGCGACGAGGAAGGCGGCAGCGAGGCCGGAGGGCCCGTCCCGTCCGGGCCGACCTGTAGAGACGAGGGCGTTCATCGGGTCTACCGCGCCGCTCCGCCCGCTGCCGGCGCGGGAGCCGCCGGAAGCGCTCCCCCCGGGGATTGCGCGATGAGGGACACCTTGGTGAACCCGGCCTGTCCGACGAGACCCATCACCTCCATGATCTTGCCGTAGGGGACGTCCTTGTCGCCACGCACCAGCATCACCTGGGTCGGGTCCTCGGCCGCCAGCGCCTTCAGGCGCGGCATGATCGTCTCGGGCGTGAGTTCGTCCTTCGCGAGAAATGGCTTGCCTTCCTTGTCGATGGAGATCTCGAGGGGCTTCTTCGCCTGCGCGACCTTGGCGGCGGTGGTCTTGGGCAATTGCACCGGAACGCCGGTCGTCATCAGCGGCGCAGCGACCATGAAGATGATCAGCAGCACCAGCATCACGTCCACCATCGGGGTGACGTTGATCTCGGACATCGGTGCGGAATCGAGGTCGTCCTCGTCGTCGCCACCGCTGGCGCGGATCGAACCCATTGCCATCGCTCGCCCTCCGGGGCTTCGGCGGCCTGCTCGGCGGCAGACCGCGTGTCGTCATGGTGCCGTCGCGCGCCGCGCCGGCCATCGGATGTTTCGTGGAGTTGGACGGGTCGCGCTACTCGGCGGCGGCGGCGTGCGGCACGCCCTTGCGGTCCCGCGCGAGCCGGTTGCCGAGGATGCCGATGCCGGCGACGAAGGCGGATTGCACCCGGCCGAGGTCATTGGTCAGCTTGTTGTAGGCCATCACCGCCGGGATCGCGACGATGAGGCCGATGGCGGTGGCGAAGAGGGCCTCGGCGATGCCGGGCGCCACCACCGCGAGCGACGTGTCCTGGCTCTGGGCGATGGACGAGAACGAGTTCATGATGCCCCAGACCGTGCCGAAGAGGCCGATGAACGGAGCGGTGGAACCGGAGGTCGCCAGGA
The DNA here is from genome assembly GCF_022179405.1 of Methylobacterium marchantiae. Lineage (GTDB taxonomy): Bacteria > Pseudomonadota > Alphaproteobacteria > Rhizobiales > Beijerinckiaceae > Methylobacterium > Methylobacterium marchantiae. The sequence continues at coordinate 53,754 of NZ_BPQT01000008.1, read as the reverse complement.
GCGGCAATCCGCCCTGAAGGCGCTTCACCCGAAGCGTGAGGGCCGCCCGCATGGCGCGCTCGATCCGGTCGCGCCGTTCGGCGCGGGTCTCGGTCGCATCCTGGTCGCGCCAGGCTTCGAGACCGGCCTGCACGATGCCGGCATCGATGCCGGAGCCGGTGGCTTCCAGCGATCCGCCCGAACGGACCAGCGTATCGAAGGCCTTGGCCTGACGCTTGGCGGCGGCGAAACGGACGAGCTTCTCGAACACCACCGTCCAACAGGCGATCGAGGCGATCACGAGCAGGATCATCACGCTTTTGACGATCGGGTCGGCCTGGAGGAACAGGCCGATGAAGGAAAAATCGTGGGCAGCGGCGACGGCGGCCGGCGCGGAAGTCGGATCCATGGCGGGCTCCTCGGGAGTTCTTCGGGCGGTGGCGGCCGCCCAAGGAGGCGACCGGATCGGCGTCTATCGAAGAGACGGGCTGTACCGTCTCGGATCAGCGCGTGCACGGATCAGCGCGTGCACGGATCAGCGCGTGAAGGTCGCGCTCGTCTTGCTCTCGGTCTCGATCCGGTCGAGGCAGCTCTCGCGGCTGGCTTCCCCGCCTTCGCAGGCGAGGACGTCGTTGAGGAGCACGCGGCCGATCTTCGGGCAGGCGAGGGCGGGGAAATCGAACAGCCGCACCATCGTCTTGCGGTCCTGGACGGGGCCGAGTTCGACGGCGAGGCGCTTCTGCGCGACGCCCTCCGTGTCGAAGGCGAAGAGGTCGACCTTGAGGGATTTCAGCGCGGGGCCGCGGCTGTTGTCCACGAGAAGATAGGTGCGGCAGGATTCGCCGGCCGGCTCGAGGCGGTTGAGTTCGAGCTTGAGGATGGGCGGTTTGGCATCCTGCGCGAGGGCGGAACCGGTCGATCCCGCGGCGAGGGAAGCGGCGGCGAACAGCGCGGCACGGACGGCCCGAGCGGCCGTGAAGCGAGCAGTCTTGGCGCCAGCAGTCTTGGGGCCAGCGGTCTTGGGGCCAGCGGTCCTGGGGCCAACGGTCTTGGAGAATGGGAAGTCGATCACGCGGTGCGCCTCGTTCATAACGGTCCGGTTCTCCTCGGTGACGGCGGTTCCTGGTCGCGTGCGTCGAGACGCCGTCGCAAGCCGGAATCGCCGAGACCGCTGGCGGGGCTCGTCCTCGAGCGGTTCCTCGGGCTTAGATCGCGACGCTCGCGTTTCGGTGCCGCTTTGCCTGACGCCTGACGTACGGCACTCGCACCGCCGCATCATTCGACGTGCCGCGGAGTATCCGAGTTGCCCATTGGAGATCAAGCTTTGTGCTGAAAATCAGAGCAGTTCCAAACTGTTACTGCGACGCTCGGCTCTGCTTTCCTGGCTTCCTAATGCTCCCGGCTTTCATTGCCGAATGATCCCAAACCCGCATCCGGCTACGCTGGCGGGGCTCACGCGAGACCCGGCCGAACCGATCGGGCACGCCGCGTGAGTACAGCGTCCGCCCGCTCGTCGGCCCATGACGCGATGAGGCCGGGCCGATCGGCGCGCCGCCGACAGGCTCTGGATGACCCGGGCCCTTGATGACGCTTTTCCACATCTCCATATCGCATTCACCGGCAGGCGATCGCCGGGAGGGGTGCTGCTTCAGCGGGCTCCGACAGATCGAAGTGCCTCATCTTACGCGTCCCCGGGCTTCGCTAAGGACAAAATCACGTGACGACACGGCCTTCTCCGTTCGGACATCCGTTTCTTCTCGGCTTCGACGAGATCGAGCAGGCCCTCGACCGCGTGTCGAAGGCGGCCAATGACGGATATCCGCCCTACAATATCGAGCGCGTGGCCCGCTCGGACGACGAGCCGGAGCGGCTCCGGATCACCCTCGCGGTGGCCGGCTTCACCCGGGACCAGCTCGACGTGATGCTGGAAGAGAACCAGCTCGTGGTGCGGGGGCGGCAGGTCGACGACAAGGCGCGCCAGTTCCTGCACCGGGGCATCGCCGCGCGCCAATTCCAGCGCGCCTTCCTCCTCGCCGACGGCATGGAGGTGATGGGGGCGGATCTGTCCAACGGACTTCTCTCCATCGATCTGACCCGGCCGGAGCCGGAACGGATCGTCCGAAAGATCGCCATCGCCTCCCGCGACGACGTCTGAACACACGCGACGCCGTCAGCCGGATCACGTTCACGTCTCGACACGCTCTGCCTCGAAAGGAGGGCATCATGACCGACTTCAACTCGAACCCGATCACCAAGGCCGACCTCGACCCCGCCGATTTCAACGCCGCCGATCTCGCGGCTTTGGGCGAAGGCCATATCGCCTATGTCCGGCCGATCCGCTCCGACGAGGTCAAGCGACTGTTCCCCCAGGCCCCGGACCTGACTCCCGGCATGGACCTGTTCGCCTTGCTCTCGGCCAGTGGCAGCCCGATCCTCCTCGCCGATTCGCGGGACGTGATCGTCGCCAATGCGATGGCCAACGACCTTTTCGCCGTCAGCCTGCACTGACGCGACCCCGCGCTCAGCCGATCTCTGCCACCGCCGCCAGCAGTCGCGCGAGATCCTGCGGTCGCGACAGCCGGTGTTCGCCATCGGCGATGAGGGTGAGGACGGTGCCGGCGGCCGGTAGCCGTGCCACCGTCGCGAGGGCATGGTCATGGGGCACATCCGGGTCCTGCATGCCCTGCAGGATGTGAACCGGGCAGCCCGGATTGATCGGGCCGCCGAGGAGAAGATGCCGCCGCCCGTCCTCGATCAGCGCCATGGTGATGGGGACCGGCTCGGGTCCGTAGTCGGCGGGCATCGGCCACACGCCGTCCCGTTCCAGCGTCTCGCGGATCTCCGGCGGGAAGCGTTCCCACATCAGGCCCTGCGTGAAGTCGAGGGCGGGTGCGATCAGCACCATTCCGGCGAGCGGAGCATCGCCGCGTCCGGCCCGTGCCCTGGCGACGAGGCAGGCGATCCAGCCTCCCATCGACGAACCGATGAGGATCGCCGGGCCCTTCACCGCCGCGTCGAGAACGGCCATGGCGTCTTCCAGCCAGGTCGAGATCGTGGCCTCGGCGAACACGCCGTCCGATTCGCCGTGCCCGGTATAATCGAACCGGACGAGGGCGCGGCCGTGGTCCCGCGCCCAGGCATCGAGGGCCATTGCCTTGGTGGCGCCCATATCGGAGCAGAATCCCCCGAGCCAGACCAGGGAAGGCCCCTGTCCGGCGCGAATCCGCACTGCGATGCGACGCGCGGATTGTCCCTCTCCCACCGTGATGAAGGTAGGGCCTTGGTTCATCGCTGAGTCCATTCGTGATCCTCGATCCGGCGAAACCGACACTTGAATGCGATGCAGTCGCATTTCGTTTACCGAGACGTAAAGCGTGCCGCCGATGCTGGAGACCATGAACGAGACACGCGACGGATACCGTCCCCCCCCTGAACGCCACGGACCCTCGACCCGCCGCTGTCGGAGAGGACCGGCGAGATGAGCGGCGGCGAGCGATTCGGCGCCAGTTTCCCGAACGACACGCAACCTCTGGCGGGCGCGACGATCCTTCAGATCATCCCCGCCCTCGATGCGGGCGGTGCCGAGCGGACCACGGTGGACGTAGCGGCCGCCCTCGCTTCCGTGGGCGCACGGGCCCTCGTGGCGACGGAGGGGGGGCGTCTCGTCGGCGAGATGCAGGCCAAGGGCGGGACCTGGCTGCCGTTCCCGGCCGCCTCCAAGAACCCCCTCGCCATGGCGCTGAATATCGGACGACTCGCCGGTCTGTGCCGGCGGGAAGGGGTCCAGATCATCCATGCGCGCTCACGGGCGCCCGCCTGGGTGGCGCTCGGTGCTGCGCGCCGGCTGAAGATCCCGTTCGTCACGACCTATCACGGCAGCTATTCCGGCCGGACCGGGGTGAAGGTGCTCTACAATTCGGTGATGGCACGCGGTGACGTGGTCATCGCCAATTCGCACTACACCGCCGACCTCATCCGCATGCTGCACCCCGAACAGGCCGGCGACCGGGTGCGGGTGGTCCATCGCGGCACCGACCTCGCTCAGTTCTCCCCCGGTGCCGTGGCGCCGGCCCGGGTCGAGGCCCTGCGCCGGTCCTGGGGAGTCGCCCCGCATCAGCGTGTTGTCCTCCTCGCCGCCCGGCTCACCGCCTGGAAGGGCCAGCGCGTGCTGATCGAGGCCGCCGCCATCCTGCGGGACCGCGGCGTCGCCGACGTCGCCTTCGTCCTGGCCGGCGATCCGCAGGGCCGCTCGGCCTATGAGCGCGAACTCGATGCGTTGATCGAGGCGCGCGGACTTCGCGCGGTCGTTTTGCGGGTGGGCCATTGCACCGACATGCCCGCCGCCTTCCGCGCGGCCTCCGTCGTCGCCGTCCCTTCCGTCGAGCCCGAGGCTTTCGGGCGCTCGGCGGTGGAGGCTCAGGCGCTGGGCACGCCGGTGGTGGTGTCGGATCTCGGTGCCGTGCCGGAGACGGTGCTCGCACCGCCCGAAGTGTCGGCGGCGCAGCGCACCGGCTGGCGCGTGCCCCCCGGCGACGGGCCGGCCCTGGCCGATGCCCTCCTCGAAGCCCTCACCCTCGGGGCGAGCGCACGGGATGCCATGACCCGGCGCGGGCGCGCCCATGTGGAGGCGCATTTCTCCCTCGACGGCATGGTGGGCGCCACCCTGGACGTCTATGCCGACCTCCTCGCCGGCCGTACCCGCTGAGGTCGGAGAGGCCGCTTCGGCAACCAAAGCCGCTCGCGGCTGTTGACACGGCTCGCAGTTCGGACATGGTGTCCGCAACCGGATTGCCGGAGCGATTGGTGGCCAGGTCTAGCCCTCAGGGTGACGTCCGTAGGCTGCCGTTTCGTCGTTTCACTAGGAGATTGAAGCCATTCGTAGACCAATGAGAGCCATGCCGGCCCCGCAGAAGGACGGGCCGCGCGCCAACCGGGACATCCGCGGAGTCCGCGAAGTGCAGCTCATCGATGATACCGGGCAGAACCGCGGTGTCGTCGCCTTCTTCGACGCGCTCACCCTTGCCGAAGAGGCAGGCCTCGATCTCGTGGAGATCGCGCCGAACTCCGTTCCTCCCGTCTGTAAGCTTCTCGATTACGGCCGCTTCCGCTTCAACGAACAGAAGAAGCAGAACGAGGCGCGCAAGAAGCAGAAGACGGTCGAGGTCAAGGAGATCAAGCTCCGCCCCGGCATCGACAAGCACGATTACGACACCAAGATGAAGGCCGTGGTCCGCTTCTTCGAGGAGGGCGACAAGGTGAAGGTCACCCTTCGCTTCCGCGGTCGCGAGATGGCCCACCAGGATATCGGCCTGCGCCTGCTCGAGCGGGTGAAGAACGAGACCCAGGAGATCGCCAAGGTGGAGAGCGAGCCGATGCTCGAAGGCCGCCAGATGATCATGATCCTGGCGCCGCGCTGAGCCTTGCCGCCGACCTGTTCAAGCGCCGCTTCCCCTGGGAGGCGGCGTTTTTTGTTGGGCTTGTCCCTTCCTCCAGATGCGACCCCTTTCCCGGACGCCCGGAGCGTCAGCGGAGGGTGATCCGGGACCCAGCGGAAGATGCACCGCGTCAGCGGCTCATGGTCGAGCGCTTCGCGACGTTCTGCGCTGGGCTCCGGGTCGGACTCCGCTGTCGCTCCACCCGCCCGGAGAAGGGGGCGAGCTGAACTGAGGGTGTTTCTTCGGCGCCGTTTCGGGTGAGGCCAGCACTCGTCCGCCCGCGGCCCCTTTCCCGGACGCCCGGAGCGTGAGCGGAGGGTGATCCGGGACCCGGCAGAAGATGCGCCGCGTCAGCGGCTCATGGTCGAGTGCTTCCCGACGTTCTCGGCTGGGTTCCGCTGTCGCTCCACCCGGCTTGGGAAGGGGCGGTGTGTTCACCGCCCCTGGAACTGAGCCTTTCGTCCGTCCTACTTGACCACCGAGACCTGAGCGTCGCCGACCCGCCGCAGGACATTGACGGTGACGTCGCTGCCGTAGCGTTGGACCCGCAGGTCGATCCGCGACGTGCCGAGCTTCAGGTTGAAGATCGAGACGCCTTCGAGGAAGTCCGGCAGGGTGGGGTTGCGCAGGCGGATGCGGTTGCGATCGTGCTGGATCTCGAGGCCGATACAGGCCGAGAGGAAGGCGAAGGGTGCCGCCGCAGCCCAGGCCTGGGGCGAGCAGGCCACCGGATAGGAGACGGGCCCGCGCTGGTTGCGGCGCATGAAGCCGCAGAACAGCTCCGGCAGCCGCTTCTGATCCTGGTAGAGCGCGGTGTCGAACATGCCCTGGAAGATGCGGGACGCTTCCGGCTTGAGGTCGTAGCGGGCGAGGCCCATCGCGACCATGGCGTTGTCGTGCGGCCAGATCGAGCCGTTATGATACGACATCGGGTTGTAGCGGGCCTCGCCGCGCGCGATCGTCCGCACGCCCCAGCCGTTGAACCCGTCCTTCGACAGGAGATTGGCCGCGACGCTGGCGGCGCGTTCCGGCAGGGCGATGCCCGTAAAGAGCGCATGCCCGGCATTGGACGAGCGCACGGCACATTGCTTCTTCGCCCCATCGAGGGCCAGCGCGTAGGTGCCGATCTCCTCGCACCAGAACGCCTTGTCGAAGTTTTCGCGAAGCGCCAGCGCCTCCTCGCCGAGCCGACTGGCGAACGCGTCGTGGCCCAGCAGGGTGGCGAGCTTGGCCATGCCGTTCTTGGCGGCATAGACGTAGCCCTGGACCTCGCACAGGGCGATCGGACCCTTGGCGAGATGGCCGTCGGTGTGGAAGATCGAATCGTGGCTGTCCTTCCAGCCCTGATTCTCCAGGCCCTTGTCGGTGTCGCGGGCATATTCGACGAAGCCGTCGCCATCGCGGTCGCCGTACCTGTTCATCCATTCGACGGCGAGTTCGAGGGCCGGCCAGATCCGCTTGACCGTCTCGATGTCGCCGGTGACGGCGTAGTATTCATAGGCCAGCATCACGAAGAGCGGCGTCCCGTCGATCGTTCCGTAATAGTGACGGAACGGCACCTCGCCGAGCATCGCCATCTCGCCGCGCCGGGTCTCGTGCAGCACCTTGCCCGGCTGCGCATCGGCGGCCGGGTCGACCGCCTTGGCCTGGGTCGAGGCGAGGTAGCGCAGGACGCCCTTGGCGAAGTTCGGGTCGATCCAGAGCGCCATCATCGCGGTGATGATCCCGTCGCGCCCGAACACCGTCGAGTACCAGGGGATGCCGGCGAAGGGATAGATTCCCTCGGGCGTGCGGCTCGCCAGCATGTAGAGGTCGGCGGTGGCGCGGCAGGCCGCCTCGTTGAACTGGTCGTTCGACGAGATGATCGTGGTGATGCCGGCGGTGAGCTGGCGCAGGTCCCGTCGCGCATCGCGATAGGCGCGGGCGAAGATCACGCCTTCGCCCAGGCCCTTCGGATGGCGCGCGACCGCAGCGCTGCCGGCCGCCTGCGACAGGCCGGCGGCGGCATCCTCGCCCACCTTCTCGGCGGCCGGAGCGCTGGTGAAGGCACGGTGCGATTCGCAGACGACGCGGATGAACAGCGAGGTCCGGCCGCCCGGCGGAAGCGAGACCTCGAACTCGGCCCGGCCCGGCTCGATATGTTTCGGCTTCGGACCGAAATGCAGGCTCGTGGTGCGCACCACCTCGTCGAGGCCGACATAGCGGAACTGGACTTCCGATTCGCTCGCCACCTGGACGCTGCGCTTGCCGCGGACCGGCCGGTCCATACCGCGTACTTCGAACAGGTCGCGGTAATCGGCGTCGAAGGTCACGCCGATCTTGAGCTTCCAATGACGCGAATCGTAGTTGCGCAGGCCGATCCGATCGTAGCACGCGCCCTTGAACAGGAACTTGGTGCGCTCGATGGCGATCAGCTCGCGCGGGATCGTGGTCTCGTCATGAGCGTCGATGCGGATGTCCGGCGTCGTCATGTCGACGCTGAGCGCTCCATTATCGTCCTGCATCACCGAGGAGAGCAGCAGCGGCCGCTGATCCTCGATGGTGAAGCCGAGGCGGGAGAGGTAGCGCGTGTCCTGGAAGTACAGGCCCTCGGGGCCGGGAAGCACGCCGATATCGCCGTAGCTGTCGAGGACGGCGAAAGCCTCGCCGTATTTCAGCGAGCGCAGGGGGCGCTCGACCAGAGAGGTCTGTGCCTCGATATGATATTGCGGCAGCACCGCGTCGGCATCCTGGAAGCCCTGTCCCAAGCCGTTGCCGGTGGGACTGTCCTGTGTCGTAGCCGTGGAAGTGTTCGCCGCCATGCCTGAACGTCTCCGGGAAATGGGCTGCCGGATCTACGGTATCGCAACGGGGAGGAGCCCCGCGCGATGCCGCACATCCTCGTCGTCGCATCGAGCGTCTCGGAAAAGCAGGGTCGCTCTCCGGTCTGGGGTGCTCGACCGTGGATTGGGAATCAAAAAGCCGCCGATCGCGACCAGGCGACTCAGCGGCCTTCGGAAACCGGGACCGGTGGACCTCGCATGGAGCGCCGCCGACTCGGAAAGAGGTTAGCAAGGCTGATGCCCGATGGCACCAGCCTTTCTGAAACGTTTTTTTTTAAGCCGGCATCGCCGCTGCGGAGAGCGATGGGCGGGCCGAGCCGTTCAAGTCGCCGTAATGCGGCGTGAACGCTCCCGCATGAGGCATCTTGATCACGTTCTGCTCACCCGCGAGCAACTGCTCGTAGACCGCGACGTACTTCTTCACCATGCACTCGGCGGTGAATTGCGTCTCGAAGTGGCGACGGACGCCGGCGCGGCTCATGGTCTTCACCTTGTGCACCGCTGCGACCGCATCGTCCATCGTCTCGCACAGGACGCCGCTGATGCCGTCGGCGATCACTTCGGGGACCGAGCCGTTGCGGAAGGCGATCACCGGGGTGCCGGCCGACATCGCCTCGATCATCACGAGGCCGAAGGGCTCCGGCCAATCGATCGGGAAGGCCAGGGCCAGGGCGTTGCCGAGGAAATCCTTCTTCTGCTCCTCGTTGATCTCGCCGATGAACTCGACGAGGGGATGATGGATCATCGGCTCGATGACCTCGTCCCAGTAATCCTGGTCGGCCTTGTCGACCTTGGCGGCGATCTTGAGCTTCACGCCGGACTGGATCGCCATCTGGATGGCGCGGTCGGGACGCTTCTCGGGCGAGATACGGCCGAGGAAGGCGAGGTAGCCGCCCTTGGCTTCCGGATAGAACGGGCAGTTCTCGGCCGGCAGGCCGTGATGGATCGTGGACTGCCAGTTCGAGTTCGACGGCATCGGCTCGCGCTGGTTGTCGGAGATCGATACCAGGGGCATGCCCGTGAAGGTACGGTAGACCGGCATGAAATCCGGCACGTCGAGGCGACCGTGCATGGTGGTCACGCACTTGTGGTAGAGATCTTCGAACATCGGATACTGCAGAAGATCGATGTGGAAGTGCAGCACGTCGAATTCATGCGCACGCTTGTGGACGTTGTGCAGCATCGCGAGGTGGCTCGCGGTGTGGTCGCGATAGCCGAGCAGGCGGAGACCTTCCGGCGTGCAGGCGGCGAGCTTGGCGGACGTCTCGGAATCGCCGCTCGCGAACAGCGTCACGTCGTGCCCCTGGCGGACGAGTTCTTCCGTGATCCACGATACGACGCGCTCGGTACCGCCATAGAACTTGGGAGGCACGGCCTCCGAGAGCGGAGCAATCTGGGCAATGCGCACGAAACGTCTCCTGTAAGGTCGAATGTTGCGACGACCTAACGCCAACCGGCCTGAGTGGGACATGAACGGAACTCACGGCCAAGGTTATGGTTCCGAGTGGTCAGAGAGCGCCATTCCCTTCCGCCGGCGTTGCTCGGATGTCCCCGGTATCCTTGTTTCCAGACCCCCCGGAATCGCCGCCGGGCCGGGCTCTGCGCCATGCAGGAAGGCGGCCAGGCGAGGTGTCGGGACCGAACACGGGGAGGCCCTGTGCGGATCGGTCGTGTTGTCGGGTGAGACAAGCGGCCTACCTCTGTCGCATGGCGGGATTTGTGCGACGCACGATGCCCTTGTTTCACTCAAGGGGGTCGTCTAAGCCTCGCGCCTGCGCAGACTGGGATTGGAGCAATTCCATACCATCCGAGCGCTCGCGAGGCGTGCCGCCCGCCACGAACCCGAGAGGTGTCGCATGACAGGCCTGTTGGCAGATTATCTGCCCCTCATCGTCTTCATCGGCGTGTCCCTCTTCATCGCCGTGGCCCTGCTCGTGGCGCCGTTCCTGGTGGCCTACAACAGCCCCGATCCCGAAAAGCTCTCCGCCTACGAGTGCGGCTTCAACGCTTTCGACGACGCCCGCATGAAGTTCGACGTGCGGTTCTACCTCGTCGCCATCCTGTTCATCATCTTCGACCTCGAAGTGGCTTTCCTGTTTCCCTGGGCGATCACCTTCGGGGAACTCGGCTGGTTCGGCATGTGGTCGATGATGGCCTTCCTCGGCGTGCTCACGGTCGGGTTCGTCTACGAGTGGCGCAAGGGCGCCCTCGAGTGGGACTAGCGTCCCGCCTGCCAGACCTCGCATTGCCCGAAGCCTGATCCCGAGAAACCGATGGCCTTCAGCCCCGACATATCCCGCGTCCCCGAGGTCGCACCGGCTCCCAAGGGGATCATCGATCCCAATACCGGCCGACCCGTCGGCGCCAACGATCCGACCTTCCTGTCGATCAACAGCGAGCTCGCCGACCGCGGATTCCTGCTGACCTCGACGGACGACCTCATCAACTGGGCCCGCACCGGCTCGCTGATGTGGATGACGTTCGGTCTCGCCTGCTGCGCCGTCGAGATGATGCAGATGTCGATGCCGCGCTACGATTGCGAGCGCTTCGGCTTCGCCCCGCGCGGTTCGCCGCGCCAGTCTGACGTGATGATCGTCGCCGGCACGCTCACCAACAAGATGGCCCCGGCCCTGCGCAAGGTCTACGACCAGATGCCGGAGCCGCGCTACGTCATCTCCATGGGCTCCTGTGCCAATGGCGGCGGCTACTACCATTACTCCTACTCGGTGGTGCGCGGCTGCGACCGGGTGGTGCCGGTGGACATCTACGTGCCGGGCTGCCCACCGACCGCGGAGGCGCTGCTCTACGGCGTGCTCCTCCTGCAGAAGAAGATCCGCCGCACCGGCACGATCGAGCGCTGAGGGTCTGCGATGAGCAACGGCATCTCGATCCTCGCCCATACCTCGGCTCCGGCCGACGGCTCGCTCCAGGCCCTCGGCGACCAGATCGGCGCGGCCCTCGGCCCGGCCATCGTCTCGCGCGTCATCGCCTTCGGCGAACTCACCCTGAACGTGCAGGCGAGCGACATCGTCTACGCGCTGACCTACCTGCGCGACGACCCGGCCTGCGCCTTCCGCTGCTTCATCGACATCTGCGGAGCGGATTATCCCAACCGCGAGAAGCGCTTCGACGTCGTCTACCATCTGCTCTCGCTGCGCCATAACAGCCGCATCCGGGTGAAGGTCCAGACCGACGACCAGACGCCCGTGCCGAGCGTCATCGACGTGTTCCCGGCCGCGAACTGGTTCGAGCGCGAGACCTACGATCTCTACGGCATCCTGTTCTCGGGCCACCCGGATCTGCGCCGGCTGCTCACCGATTACGGTTTCGAGGGGCACCCGCTCCGCAAGGACTTCCCGCTCACTGGCTTCGTCGAGGTCCGTTACGATCAGGACGAGGCCCGGGTCGTCTACGAGCCGGTGAAGCTCACCCAGGAATTCCGGAACTTCGACTTCCTCTCGCCGTGGGAGGGCACCGACTACGTGCTCCCGGGCGACGAGAAGAAGTCGGCTTGAGCGGCGCAGCCGGAGACGCCCGATGACCGAGCACAACATCCGCAACTTCGCGATCAATTTCGGGCCGCAGCACCCGGCGGCGCACGGCGTGCTGAGGCTCGTGCTGGAACTCGACGGAGAGATCGTCGAGCGGGTCGATCCGCATATCGGCCTGCTCCATCGCGGCACCGAGAAGCTGATCGAGCACAAGACCTACCTGCAGGCCACGCCCTATTTCGACAGGCTCGACTACGTGTCGCCGATGAACCAGGAGCATGCCTTCTGCCTCGGCATCGAGAAGCTGCTCGGGCTCACGGTGCCGCGCCGCGCCCAGCTGATCCGCACCTTGTTCTGCGAGATCGGCCGCATCCTCTCCCACCTCCTCAACGTCACCACGCAGGCCATGGATGTCGGCGCGCTGACGCCGCCGCTCTGGGGGTTCGAGGAGCGCGAGAAGCTCATGATCTTCTACGAGCGCGCGTCGGGCGCTCGGCTTCACGCCAATTATTTCCGGCCCGGCGGCGTCCACCAGGATCTGCCGTCCGCGCTGATCGACGATATCGAGGCCTTCATCGATCCGTTCCTGCAGGTGGTCGACGATCTCGACGACCTCGTCATGTCGAACCGCATCTTCAAGCAGCGCAACGTCGATATCGGCATCGTCACCGTGGACGAGGCCATGGCCTGGGGCTTCTCCGGCGTGATGGTGCGCGGCTCCGGCATCCCGTGGGACCTGCGCAAGTCGCAGCCCTACGAGTGCTACGAGGAGATGGAGTTCGACATCCCCGTGGGGAAGAACGGCGACACCTACGATCGCCAGGTTATCCGCATGGAAGAGATGCGCGAATCGGCCAAGATCATGCGTCAATGCTGCGTGAAGCTGCGAGAGCCCGCCGGGCTGGGGCCGATCGCGGCCACCGACGGCAAGTTCGCGCCGCCCCCGCGCCGCGAGATGAAGCGCTCGATGGAAGCGCTGATCCACCATTTCAAGCTCTACACCGAGGGCTTCCACGTGCCGGGCGGCGAAGTCTACGCGGCGGTCGAGGCACCCAAGGGCGAGTTCGGCGTCTATCTCGTCGCCGATGGCACCAACAAGCCCTACCGCTGCAAGATCCGCGCTCCGGGTTTCGCCCACCTCCAGGCGATGGACTGGATGTGCCGCGGCCACATGCTGGCCGACGTGTCCTGCGTGCTCGGCACGCTCGACATCGTGTTCGGCGAGGTGGACCGGTGACGGCATTCGAGGTTTCGAACTGATGGCCAATCGCAGACTCGCGCCCGCCTCCGAACAGCCGGCCAGCTTCGCGTTCTCGTCCGAGAATGCCGAATGGGCCAAAGGGCAGATCGAGAAATACCCGGAGGGGCGTCAGGCCTCCGCCGTGATCCCGCTGCTGTGGAAGGCGCAGGAGCAGAATGGTGGCTGGCTTCCGCAGAAGGCGATCGAGGCGGTGGCGGCCGAACTCGGCATGCCGCATATCCGCGTGCTCGAAGTCGCGACCTTCTACACGATGTTCGCCCTCGAGCCGGTGGGCCGGTTCTGGATCCAGCTCTGCGGCACGGTGCCATGCGATTCCTGCGGCGCGCGTGAGCTGAAGGGCTATCTTCAGGACCGTCTCGGACCGCCCGGCCATGTGAGTGCCGACGGCAATTTCTCCTGGCTCGAAGTCGAGTGTCTCGGCGCCTGCTGCAACGCGCCGATGGCGCAGATCAACCAGGATTACTACGAGGACCTGACGCCGGATCTCCTCGGCAAGCTGATGGACGATCTCGCCGCCGGCCGTCCGGTGACGATCGGCTCGCAAGTGGGCCGCACCTCCTCCGAACCGAAGGGCGGAGCCGATACCCTGACCGACGAAACGCTGTTCGACGGCTCCCGCGTCGGGGCGTGGCGCAAGCGCTTCGAGGATCAGGCCGCGAAATCCGACGATGCCGATGGCAAGGCCGAGGCCGCGTCCTCCGAGCAGCGTGCGGCGAACGACCCGAAGCCGGCCAAGCCCGATTCCGGCCGGGCGGCCGAGAAGCCTCCCGCCGATGCCCCCGCCCAGCGGGCCGCGTCCGGTGAGATTCCGGTGAAATCCGGCGACGCGGCCGATGCGGCCGATCCGAAGGAATCGACGGCACAGCCGAACAAGCCGGCCCCGTCCGCTCCTGAGATCATCGCGAAGGCGGAGGCTGCGGGAGCGGAGGCCGGAACGCAGTCCGATCTGCCGCGGAACGAGCCGCCGCCGCAACCGGCCGTGTCCGGCGCCAGCCCCGATGCGGCCGCGCCCAAGCCGAAGAAGCCGTCAGTCGCGAAGACGCCGGCCGCCCCGAAGACCGAGGAGAACTGACATGCTCTCCGATCAGGATCGCATCTTCACCAATCTCTACGGCCTGCATTCACCGACCCTGGAAGAAGCCAGGAAGCGCGGCGCGTGGGACGGCACCAAGTTCCTGCTGGAAATGGGCCGCGACTGGATCATCGACGAGATGAAGGCCTCGGGCCTGCGTGGCCGCGGCGGCGCCGGCTTTCCGACCGGCCTGAAATGGTCGTTCATGCCCAAGAAGTCCGACGGGCGCCCGCATTACCTCGTCGTCAATGCCGACGAATCCGAGCCGGGCACCTGCAAGGACCGGGAGATCATGCGGCACGATCCGCATCTCCTGATCGAGGGCTGCATGCTGGCCTCGTTCTCGATGGCGGCGCATGCCTGCTACATCTACATTCGCGGCGAGTACGTGGCCGAGAAGCACGCCCTGCAGAAGGCCGTGGACGAGGCCTATGCTGCCCGGCTCGTGGGCAAGGACAACGTCCACGGCTATCCGTTCGACATCTACGTCCATCACGGCGCGGGCGCCTACATCTGCGGCGAGGAGACGGCACTCCTCGAAAGCCTCGAAGGCAAGAAGGGAATGCCGCGGCTCAAGCCGCCATTCCCCGCCAATATGGGTCTCTACGGCTGCCCCACTACGGTGAACAACGTCGAGTCGATCGCCGTCGCCGGAACCATCCTGCGCCGGGGCGGCGCGTGGTTCGCCGGGCTCGGCGGAAAGAACAATACCGGCACGAAGCTGTTCTGCGTCTCCGGCCACGTCAACAAGCCCTGCAATGTCGAGGAAGAACTCGGGATCACCTTCCGAGAGCTGATCGACAAGCATTGCGGCGGCATGCGCGGCGGCTGGGACAACCTGCTCTGCTCGATCCCGGGCGGCTCATCGGTGCCGCTGGTGCCGGCCGAGCAGATCATCGACGCCAAGATGGATTTCGACACGCTGAAGAATCTCGGCTCCGGCCTCGGCACGGCGGCGGTCATCGTGCTCGACAGGTCCACGGACATCGTCTCGGCGATCGCCCGCATTGCCTATTTCTACAAGCACGAGTCTTGCGGCCAGTGCACGCCGTGCCGTGAGGGTACCGGCTGGATGTGGCGCGTGATGCTGCGCATGGCCGAAGGCCGGGCCCAGCGGCGTGAGATCGACATGCTCCTCGACGTGACGAAGCAGATCGAGGGCCACACGATCTGCGCACTCGGCGATGCCGCCGCGTGGCCGATCCAGGGCCTCATCCGCCACTTCCGACCCGAGATCGAGAAGCGCATCGACCGCTACAGCGCCAATCCGCACAGCGACCCTGTGCCGATGGCGGCGGAATAGCGCCGATGTCGTCATTCCACACTCGACCTCATCCTGAGGCGCCGCGAAGCGGCCTCGAAGGAGATCTCCAGAAAGCGCAGAGTCTCATTGAGGGCTCCTTCGAGGCTCGGCTTCGCCTCGCACCTCAGGATGAAGTCGCGGATGGGACGTCAAACCCGGATTTTGTGCCGAACTCCGAGATGATCGCATGACAAAACTCATCGTCGACGGCACCGAGGTCGATGTTCCGGCCGAGTACACCCTGCTCCAGGCTTGCGAAGTCGCGGGCGCGGAGATCCCGCGCTTCTGCTTCCACGAGCGGCTGTCCATCGCCGGCAATTGCCGCATGTGCTTGGTCGAGCTGAAGGGCGCGCCGAAACCCGTCGCCTCCTGCGCCTACGCGGTGAAGGATTGCCGGCCCGGCCCCAATGGTGAGCCGCCGGAGATCCTGACGCGCTCGGGAACCACGAAGAAGGCTCGCGAGGGGGTGATGGAGTTTCTCCTCATCAATCACCCGCTCGATTGCCCGATCTGTGACCAGGGCGGGCATTGCGACCTGCAGGATCAGGCCATGGCCTACGGCGTCGATTCGACCCGCTACGGCGAGAACAAGCGCGCGGTCGAGGAAAAGTATATCGGCCCGCTGGTGCGGACCGCCATGAACCGCTGCATCCATTGCACCCGCTGTGTCCGCTTCCTCGCGGAGGTCGCCGGTGTGCCGGATCTCGGCGCCATCGGGCGCGGCGAGGACATGGAGATCACGAGCTACCTCGAATCGGCCATGGGCTCGGAGCTTCAGGGCAACGTCGCCGATCTCTGCCCCGTGGGCGCCCTCGTCCACAAGCCGCAGAGCTACGAGGTGCGGCCCTGGGAATTGTCCAAGACCGAATCGATCGACGTGATGGATGCGGTGGGCTGCGCCATCCGCGTCGATGCCCGTGGCCGCGAGGTCATGCAGATCGAGCCGCGGGTGAACGAGGACATCAACGAGGAGTGGATCTCCGACAAGACCCGCCACGCGGTGGACGGCCTGCGCGCCCAGCGCCTCGACCGGCCCTATCTGCGCGAGAACGGCCGCCTGCGTCCGGCCTCCTGGGGTGAGGCCTTCGCGGCCATCGCCGCGAAGACGAAAGCCGCCGATCCGAAGCGCGTCGGTGCCATCGTCGGCGATCTCGCCGCCGTCGAGGAGATCTATGCCCTGAAGACCCTCATGGGGTCGCTCGGCGTGACCAATCTCGACTGCCGTCAGGCGGGCGAGGCGATTGACCCGGCCTGGGGTCGCGCCGCCTACACCTTCAACCCCACCATCCCCGGCATCGAGGAGGCGGACGCGATCCTCCTCGTCGGGACCAACCCGCGCCTGGAAGCCTCGCTTCTCAACGTCCGCATCCGCAAGCGCTGGCGCATGGCGCCGCTGGCGGTCGGTCTTATCGGCGAGGCCGTGGACCTCACCTATCCCCACACCTATCTCGGTGCCGGTCCGGAGACCCTTGCCGACATCGCTGCCGGCAAGCACAGCTTCGCCGAGGTGCTGAGGGCGGCGAGCCGGCCACTGGTCATCGTCGGGACCGGTGCGCTGGCCCGTCCGGACGGTGCCGCCATCCTCTCGGCGGCAGCCAAGCTGGCCGGGGAGATCGGTGCGGTCACCGCTGAGTGGAACGGCTTTGCCGTGCTCCAGACCGCTGCCGCCCGCGTGGGCGCTCTCGATCTCGGCTTCGTGCCGGGGGAGGGTGCTTTGACGCTCGCACAGATGGCCGAGCCAGGCGCCCTCGACGTGATGTTCAACCTCGGTGCCGACGAGGTCGAGATCGGTGCCGGCGCCTTCGTGGTCTACCAGGGCACGCATGGCGACCGCGGGGCCACCCGCGCCGACGTGATCCTTCCGGGCGCGGCTTATACCGAGAAGAACGCCACCTTCGTCAATCTCGAAGGCCGGGTGCAGACCACCAACCGCGCCGGCTTCCCGCCGGGCGACGCCCGCGAGGATTGGGCGATCCTGCGCGCCCTCTCCGACGTGCTCGGCAAGCGCCTCGCATTCGATTCGCTCGGTGCCCTGCGGCGCGCGCTCTATGCCGAGTATCCGCATTTCGCCGCCCTCGACGCGGTGGCGGCCAGCGATGTGGCCGCTACGGTCGAGACGCTGGCGGGCTTGGGCGGCGAGCCGAGCCGTTCGGCCTTTGCTCCGGCGGTTCCGGATTTCTACCTCACCAATGCCGTCGCCCGCGCCTCGCGGGTACTGGCCGAATGCTCGAGCCTCGCGCGGACGCGCGGCCTCGAAGCGGCGGAATAGGGGCTGCCGACCATGCTGGAAATCGTGGGCACCGTCCTGCTGCTGATCCTCAAGAGCTTCGTGCTCCTGGCGCTGCTTCTCGTCTTCATCGCCTACGCGTTGCTGGCCGATCGCAAGATTTGGGCGGCGGTGCAGCTGCGCCGCGGCCCCAACGTCGTCGGGCCCTGGGGCCTGTTCCAGTCCTTCGCCGATCTTCTGAAATTCGTGCTGAAGGAGCCGGTGATTCCGGCCGGCGCCAACAAAGCGCTGTTCCTGCTGGCGCCTCTGGTCTTCGCCACCCTGGCGCTCGCGGCCTGGGCAGTGATCCCGCTGGCAGAGGGTTGGGCCATCGCCGACCTCAATGTCGGCATCACCTACATCTTCGCGATCTCGTCGCTCGGCGTCTACGGCGTGTTGATGGGCGGCTGGGCCTCGAACTCGAAATACGCCTTCCTCGGCGCTCTGCGCTCCGCCGCGCAGATGATCTCCTACGAAGTCAGCTTGGGCTTCGTGATCATCTGCGTGCTGCTCTGCGCCGGCTCGCTCAACCTCTCGCGCATCGTCATGGCGCAGGACACCTCCCTCGGCATCCTCGGCTGGTATTGGCTGTGGCTGTTCCCAATGTTCGTGGTGTTCTTCGTCTCCGCGCTCGCGGAGACCAACCGCCCTCCCTTCGACCTGCCGGAGGCCGAATCGGAGTTGGTCGCCGGCTACATGGTCGAGTATTCCTCGACGCCCTACCTGCTGTTCATGCTCGGCGAGTACGTGGCGATCATGACCATGTGCGCCTTGGGAACCGTGCTGTTCCTCGGCGGATGGCTCTCGCCGATCCCGTTCGCGCCCTTCACCTGGGTGCCCGGGCTGATCTGGTTCGCCCTGAAGGCGAGCTTCCTGTTCTTCATGATCGCCATGGTGAAGGCCATGGTGCCCCGCTACCGCTACGACCAGCTCATGCGCCTCGGCTGGAAGGTGTTCCTTCCGCTCTCGCTCGTCTCGGTCGTCGTCGTCGCCTTTGTCCTCAAGCTCACTGGCCTCGCGCCGGGTGTTTGACAACCCCTCACGGAGATCCGAGCCATGAAGCTCGATCAGGTCGCTAAGGGTCTGCTGCTGAAGGAGTTCGTGTCGGGGTTCGCCCTCGCCATGCGCTATTTCTTCAAGCCGAAGGCCACGATCAACTACCCCTTCGAGATGGGGCATCGCGGGCCGCGCTTTCGCGGCGAGCATGCGCTCCGCCGCTATCCCAACGGTGAGGAGCGCTGCATCGCCTGCAAGCTGTGCGAGGCGATCTGCCCGGCGCAGGCCATCACCATCGAGGCCGGCCCGCGCCGCAACGACGGCACGCGGCGCACCACGCGCTACGACATCGACATGGTGAAGTGCATCTATTGCGGCATGTGCCAGGAGGCCTGCCCGGTGGATGCCATCGTCGAGGGCCCGAATCTCGAGTTCTCGGTGGAGACTCGCGAGGAGCTTCTCTACGACAAGGACAAGCTCCTCCTGAATGGCGACCGCTGGGAACGCGAGATCGCGCGGAACCTCGCGGTGGACGCGCCATACCGGTGATCAGGGGGGCTCCGGCGGTTGTGCACCGCAGGGGTGGGTTCTATAGACGGGCGGCCTGCACGGGCCGGTTTGACTTTCGGCAGAAGGGGCCGTCCTCGGGACGGCTGATCTCCATAATCGCATGAGTGCAGCCGCAGCCTTCTTCTACCTGTTCGCCGGCATCGCGATCGCGTCCGCGTTCATGGTCATCACCTCGCGCAACCCGGTCGCGTCGGTGCTCTTTCTCATCCTGGCCTTCGTCAACGCGGCCGGCCTGTTCGTCCTGATGGGCGCCGAGTTCCTGGCGATGATCCTCGTCGTCGTCTATGTCGGCGCCGTCGCCGTGCTGTTCCTCTTCGTCGTGATGATGCTCGACGTGGATTTCGCGCAGCTGCGGCAGGGCTTCCAGCAATACCTGCCGGTCGGTGCCCTGATCGGGGCGATCTTCCTGATCGAACTGCTGCTGGTCGTCGGTTCCTGGACCATCGATCCCGGCCTGATGCAGGCGCCGCTCGGCCCGCTCGCCAATGTCGAGGGCGTCACCAACACCCAGATGCTCGGGCGCGTGCTCTACACCGACTACGTCTTCTTCTTCCAACTGGCCGGACTGATCCTGCTGGTGGCGATGATCGGCGCGATCGTGCTCACCCTGCGTGACCGGCCGGGCGTGAAGCGCCAGAACATTTCCGTTCAGAACGCCCGGACGCAGGAGATGGCGGTCGAGACCCGCAAGGTGCCCTCGCGCCAGGGTGTCGAGGTCTGATGTCGGCTCCAGAGAAGGATCAGCGCTCATGATCGGCTTGAGCCATTACCTCACGGTGGCGGCGATCCTGTTCACGCTCGGCGTGCTCGGCATCTTCGTGAACCGCAAGAACATCATCGTCATCCTGATGTCGGTGGAGCTGATCCTGCTCGCCGTGAACATCAACCTCGTGGCGTTCTCCACCCACCTCAACGACATCACCGGCCAGGTCTTCGCCCTCTTCGTGCTCACGGTGGCGGCGGCAGAAGCGGCCATCGGGCTCGCCATCCTCGTCGTGTTCTTCCGAAACCGCGGCTCCATCGCGGTGGAGGACGTGAACATGATGAAGGGCTGATCATCCACATGCCGAGCCGCGCGGCGCGCCGCGCGATCCCCTAGACGAACATGGAGCGAGGCCGGTCATCCGGCACGCTTCCGGAGGCCGGGCCAGCCAGCGATGTATCACGCGATCGTCTTCTTCCCGCTCATCGGAGCCCTGCTCGCCGGCCTGTTCGGGCGCCAGCTGGGTCCTCGCGTGTGCGAGTACATCACCACCGGCTTCCTCGCCTTCTCCGCCCTCCTGTCCTGGGGCGCCTTCTTCGAGGTCCCGGGCTCGGATCACGCCACCCGCGTGCAGGTGGCGACCTGGTTCACGGCCGGCGACCTCGTGGTCGACTGGGCCTTCCGCATCGACACGCTCACCGTTGTGATGCTGGTGGTGGTGACCACGGTCTCGACCCTCGTCCATCTCTACTCCGTGGGCTACATGGAGGAGGATCCGCACCGGCCGCGCTTCTTCGCCTACCTGTCGCTGTTCACCTTCGCCATGCTGATGCTGGTGACGTCCGACAACCTCGTGCAGATGTTCTTCGGCTGGGAGGGCGTCGGCCTCGCCTCCTATCTGCTGATCGGATTCTGGTACGAGAAGCCTTCCGCCAACGCGGCCGCGATGAAGGCCTTCATCGTCAACCGCGTCGGCGATTTCGGCTTCTCGCTGGGCATCTTCCTCGTCTTCGTCCTGTTCGGGTCGGTGGCCTTCGACGGCATCCTGCCGCGCGCCAATGAGCTCAAGGACGCGACCTTCCACTTCCTCGGCTACGACTGGAACGCCATGACGCTGGCGTGCCTGCTCCTGTTCATGGGCGCCATGGGCAAGTCGGCGCAGTTCCTGCTCCACACCTGGCTGCCCGACGCGATGGAGGGACCGACCCCGGTCTCCGCCCTGATCCACGCCGCGACCATGGTCACCGCCGGCGTGTTCATGGTGGCGCGCCTGTCGCCGCTGTTCGAGGTGGCCCCCAACGCGCTCATCGTCGTAACGGTCATCGGCGGCATCACCGCGTTCTTCGCGGCCACGATCGGCATGGTGCAGAACGACATCAAGCGCGTCATCGCCTACTCGACCTGCTCGCAGCTCGGCTACATGTTCGTGGCCCTCGGCGTCGGCGCCTATTCGGCCGCCGTGTTCCACCTCTTCACCCATGCCTTCTTCAAGGCGCTGCTGTTCCTCGGCGCCGGTTCGGTCATCCACGCGATGCATCACGAGCAGGACATGCGGAACATGGGGGCGCTGCGCCGCTACATCCCCTTCACCTCCGCCATGATGACCATCGGTACCCTGGCGCTGATCGGTTTCCCCTTCACCGCCGGCTACTATTCGAAGGACGCGATCATTGAGGCGGCCTATGCCTCGACGCGACCGGGCCACACGCTGGCCTTCCTCGCGACCGTCATCGCCGCCTTGATGACCTCGTTCTATTCCTGGCGCCTGTTCTTCATGACCTTCGAGGGTCCGGCCCGCTGGGCGGGACACGGCGCCGCTCATCACGACGGCCACCACGCGACGCCGGCCGTTGCGCACGCGTCTTCGGCGGTTCAGGCCGACGGCGCGCCGGGTCACCACGAGGGCGTAGCCCATGACGACAAGGGCCACGACGTCGAGCCGGCCTCGCATAGCGCGATCGAACATCACGACCATGCGCACACGCCGCATGAGAGCCCGCTGGTGATGACGATCCCTCTCGCGATCCTCGCCTTCGGCGCGCTGTTCGCCGGCCTGATCTTCAAGAACCGCTTCATCGGCGACGGCATGGAGACGTTCTGGGGCCATGCGCTCGGCCACGGCCCCGACAACCACATCATGCACGACATCCATTCGGTGCCGGCTCTGGTGACCTACTCGCCCTTCATCATGCTGATGACCGGCTTCGTCCTGGCTTTCTGGATGTATATCCGCCGCCCGGAACTGCCCGGCCAGCTCGCTGCCCAGCAGCCGAGCCTGTACCGCTTCCTGCTCAACAAGTGGTATTTCGACGAGCTCTACGACCGGATCTTCGTCCGTCCGGCCAAGGGTTTCGGGAAGTTCCTCTGGAAGGAGGGCGATGGCCGCGTCATCGACGGGCTCGGTCCCGACGGCATCGCCACGCGCGTGCTCGACGTCACCCGCGGCGTGGTCCGGCTCCAGACCGGTTACGTCTACCACTATGCTTTCGTCATGCTCATCGGCGTCGCCGGCCTCATCAGCTGGTACATGCTCACCGGCATGCCCAAGGTGACGCATTGATGGCTCGCGCAGTGACGGCCGCCACCACGTATCGGAGTGCCCGCTAGATGTTCGGCCTCGGCATTCTCTCAGGCCTGCTGATCGTGCCGCTCTGCGGTGCGGCCTTCATCCTGACCCTCGGCAACGAATCCGAGAGCGTGAAGCGTAACGCCCGCTGGGCGGCGCTCGCGACCACCATCGTGACCTTCCTCCTCAGCCTCGTCGCCTGGGGCCGGTTCGACCCCTCGACCTCGAGCTTCCAGCTCATCGAGACCCATGGTTGGCTCGCCGAGACGATCAAGTTCAAGCTGGGCGTGGACGGCTTCTCGATGCCGCTGATCCTGCTCACCACGTTCCTGATGCCGTTCTGCATCGGCGCCTCGTGGCTCTCGGTGAACACCCGGGTGAAGGAGTATTTCGTCGCCTTCCTCGTCCTCGAGACGACGATGATCGGCGTGTTCTGCTCCCTCGACCTGGTGCTGTTCTACCTGTTCTTCGAGGCCGGCCTGATCCCGATGTTTCTCATCATCGGCATCTGGGGCGGAAAGCGGCGCATCTACGCCAGCTTCAAGTTCTTCCTCTACACACTGCTCGGCTCGGTGCTCATGCTGCTCGCCATCATGGCGATGTACTGGCACGCCGGCACCACCGACATCCCGACCCTGCTGCACACCCGCTTCCCCGTCGGCATGCAATACTGGCTGTGGCTCGCCTTCTTCGCCTCCTTCGCGGTGAAGATGCCGATGTGGCCGGTCCATACCTGGCTGCCGGATGCGCATGTGGAGGCACCCACCGCCGGTTCGGTGATCCTCGCCGGCATCCTGCTCAAGATGGGCGGCTACGGCTTCATCCGGATCTCGCTGCCGATGTTCCCGGACGCTTCGGCCTATTTCGCGCCGTTCGTCTTCGCGCTCTCGGTCACCGCGATCATCTTCACCTCGCTGATCGCGCTGATGCAGACCGACATCAAGAAGCTGATCGCCTATTCGTCGGTGGCCCATATGGGCTTCGTCACGCTCGGCCTGTTCACCCTCAACGAGCAGGGCATCCAGGGCGCCCTGTTCCTGATGATCTCCCACGGAATCGTCTCCGGCGCGCTCTTCCTCTGTGTCGGCGTGGTCTACGACCGGATGCACACTCGCGAGATCGCAGCCTATGGCGGCCTCGTGAAGCGGATGCCGCTCTATGCGGCCGCTATGATGGTGTTCACCATGGCCAATGTCGGCCTGCCGGGCACGTCGGGCTTCGTCGGCGAGTTCCTCGCCATGATGGGTGCCTTCAAGGCCAACCCCACCGTGGCGTTCTTCTCGGTCTTCGGCATCATCCTCTCGGCGGGCTACGCCCTCTGGCTCTATGCGAGGGTGATCTACGGCAAGCTCGAGAAGCCCAACCTGCAGGGCATCCTCGACCTCGATCTCCGTGAGAAGATCATCATCGCGCCGCTCGTGGCCCTGACGATCTACTACGGCGTGCATCCCGCGCCCATCCTCGACACCTTCGCCCCCTCGACGGAGGCGCTGATGCAGAGCATGAGGACCGCGCTCTCGAACACGCAGACCGCGGCGGTCGTCCCGCCCGTGGCGCGCTGAAGGTCGTATCGTCGATGACCGCTATCCAGGCCGTCCTGCCCTCGCTCTCGCCGGTGATGCCGGAGCTGATCCTCGCCATCGGTGTTCTGGCGCTGATCCTCTACGGCGCCTTCCGCGGCGAACGCTCGGTGGAGAGCGTCAATGTCGGCGCGCTCGTGCTGCTGATCCTGGCCTTCTTCGTGGTCGTGTCGCAATCGGGTGCCAAGGTCACCACCCTCAACGGCTCGTTCATCATCGACAATTTCTCGAAGGTGATGAAGGCGCTGATCCTACTCGGCTCGGCCGCCACGATCCTGCTCTCGCGCGACTACTTTCAGCGTGAGCGCATCGACCGGTTCGAGTTCCCGATCCTGATTGTGCTCTGCACCATCGGCATGATGGTGATGGCGTCCGCCAACGACCTGATCGCCCTCTATCTCGGCCTCGAACTGCAGTCGCTCGCGGCCTACGTCATCGCCGCCTTCCATCGCGACAACCTGAAATCGACGGAAGCCGGGCTGAAGTACTTCGTCCTCGGCGCGCTGTCCTCGGGCATGCTGCTCTACGGCTCGTCGCTGGTCTACGGCTTCACCGGGACCGTCTCCTTCCCCGGCATCGTCTCGGCACTCAACGACAATGCCGGTCTCGGCATCGTCCTCGGCATCGTCTTCGTGGCCGCCGGCGTCGCCTTCAAGATGTCGGCTGTGCCGTTCCACATGTGGACGCCTGACGTCTACGAGGGCTCGCCGACGCCGGTGACGGCCTTCTTCGCCTCGGCGCCGAAGATGGCCGCGGTGGCGATGACGGTGCGCATCTTCATCGGCGCCTTCCCGGACGTCACCGCCATCTGGCAACAGATCATCGTCTTCGTCGCCATCGCCTCCATGGCGCTCGGCTCCTTCGCTGCCATCGGCCAGCGCTCGATCAAGCGCCTGATGGCCTATTCCTCCATCGGCAATATCGGCTACGCCCTGATCGGGCTGGCTGCCGCTTCGGAGGAAGGCATCCGTGGCGTGGTGATCTACATGATCATCTACCTCGCCATGACGCTCGGTGCCTTCGCGGTGATCCTCTCCCTGCGCCGCGGCGGCCAGATGTACGAGACGGTGGACGACCTCTCGGGCCTGTCGCGGACCCATCCGGTCCTGGCCTTCTGCCTCGCCGCAATGATGTTCTCGCTGGCCGGCATCCCGCCGCTCGCGGGATTCTTCGGCAAGTTCTACGTCTTCGCTGCGGCCATCAAGGCGGATCTCGTCGGCCTCGCGGTCGTCGGCGTCGTCACCAGCGTGGTCGGCGCGTTCTACTACCTGCGCCTGGTCAAGGTGATGTATTTCGACGAACCGACCGCCCCCTACGAGGCGATGCCGCCGGGTCTTCGCATCGTGCTCGGCTTGTCGAGCGCGGTCGTGGTGCTGTTCTTCCTCGTGCCGTCTCCCCTCGTCAGCGCGGCGGGTGCCGCGGCCAAGTCGCTGTTCTAGGATTTTGGCGGATCATCGGCCGGACTATCGGCTCGGCGCGGCGGCGAAAGCTGCCGGCCATCGGCTTCATGTTCACGAAAGCCTCGGCTCGACCAACACCCAGGCGATGGAACTCGCGCGCCAAGGCGAGCGAGGGCCGCTCTGGGTCGTCGCTCACAGGCAGGAGGCCGGGCGCGGCCGCAGGGGGAGCGCATGGGCATCCCTGCCCGGCAACCTGACCGCGAGCCTGCTCTGGCCGGTCTCAGATGTCGATCCGGTGCATGTCCCGAGCCTCGGCTTCGTGGCAGGAGTAGCGTTGATCGCCGCACTGAAGAGAGCGATCCAACCCCCTCAGGATGAGGTTGGCGGTGGGAAGATTGGTGGCGGGTGCCCGTTCCGCCTGAAATGGCCCAACGACGTCCTGGCCTCCGGTGCCAAGCTCGCGGGGCTTCTCCTGGAGGCGGAATCCCATCCCGGCGGGCGCCGTTCGGCCGTGATGGGATTCGGCGTCAACGTCGCCGCGTCACCGCAGGACTTGCCTTATCCCGCTACAAGCCTCAGTCAGATACCGTACGAGACGCGCGCCGAAGATCTGTTCGACCACTTGTCGGACGAGATCGTCGCTGCTGCGCGATTATGGAACCGGGGCCGTGGATTCTCATCGATCCGCGAGCGCTGGCTCGACAACGCCGCCGGGATCGGCGCACCGGTCTCGGTGCGGGTCGGGGGCGACTTCGTGCAAGGAATTTTCGAGACGATCGACGAGGCGGGGCGGCTCGTCGTCCGATCGGATGATGGGACGCGACGGACCGTGACGGCGGGCGAGGTGCATTTGGGTTCGGCCGCGACGGCGGCTTGAGGTTTTACAGTGATGACGACAGGGCAAGACGAACTCGTCTTCGTGCCGCTCGGCGGCGTGGGCGAGATCGGCATGAATGCGGCACTCTACGGCTTTGGGCCGGTGAAGAACCGCAAATGGATCATGGTCGATTGTGGAATGGGGTTCGCAGGGGAAGAGGGTTTCCCGGGCATCGACCTGATGTTCCCGGATCTCAGCTTCATCGAGGAGCGCAGGGACGATCTTCTGGCGATCTTCATCACCCATGCGCACGAGGACCATATCGGCGCCATCGGTGAATTGTGGCCCAAGCTGAAGGCGCCGGTCTACGCGACCCGCTTCGCCAAGAACCTGCTCGAAGCCCGCAAGCTCAGCGAGCCGGGCGCACCCAAGGTGACCCTGCGCGAGATCGCCGCCCACAAGCCCGTCCGGGTCGGGCCGTTCGAGATCGAGTACATCCCGGTCTCGCACTCGATCCCCGAATCGAACGCTGTCGCGATCCGCACCGCGCACGGCCTCGTGCTGCATACGGGTGACTGGAAGCTCGACGCCACGCCGATCCTCGGCGACGTCACCTCCGAGGCCTCGTTCCGCAAGCTCGGCGACGAGGGCATCCTCGCCATGATCAGCGATTCGACCAACGTCGTACGCGAGGGGCGTTCCCCGAGCGAGGCCGAGGTCGCCGCAACCCTGCGCGAGCTGATCGCCGAGGCGCCGCACCGCGTCGCCGTCACCACCTTCGCCTCCAACGTCGCCCGCATGCGGGCGGTGGCCGAAGCCGCCCGCGATTGCGGTCGCGAGGTCATCGCGGTGGGCCGTGCCATGGACCGGGTCATCGGCGTCGCCCGCGAATGCGGCTTCCTCGACGGCCTGCCCGATTTCCGCTCGGCCGACAGCTACGGCTACCTGCCCCGCGACAAGGTGGTCTGCCTGCTCACCGGCTCTCAGGGCGAAGAGCGCGCGGCCCTGGCCCGCGTCTCCCGTGACGACCATCCCGACGTCACCCTCGCCTCGGGCGACCGCGTGATCTTCTCCTCGCGTGCCATTCCCGGCAACGAGCGGGCGGTGGGCGCGATCATCAACGACCTGATCAATGCCGGTATCGAGGTGGTGACGGACCGGACGAAGCTCGTCCACGTTTCCGGACACCCCCGCCGCGACGAGATGGCCGAGATGTACGCCTGGACCCGGCCGAAGACGGCGATCCCCGTCCATGGCGAGGCGCTCCATCTCGACGAGCATGCCCGCTTCGCCCTGGCGCAGGGTGTCGGCAACGTCGTCAAGGCTCGCAACGGCAGCGTCGTGCGCCTCGCTCCCGGCACTCCGGAGATCGTCGATCACGTGAAGGCCGGGCGCCTGTTCAAGGACGGCAACGTCCTGATCGACGCCAAGGACCGGGCGATCCCCGAGCGCCGCAAGCTCTCGCAGGCCGGCGTCGTGTCGGTCGCCATCGCCATCGACGTCCAGGGCGAGGTGCTGGGCGAGCCGGCCATCGACATCATGGGCCTGCCCAATCGCGGCAAGAACGGCCAGCCGATGCTGGACGTGGCCGTCGAGGCGGTCTCGCGGACCCTGAGCGGCCTGTCGAAGCAGAAGCGCAAGGATGCCGAGGCGGTGGAGAAGGCCGTCGATCGGGCGATCCGCTCCGCCGTGAACGAGGCCTGGGGCAAGAAGCCCGCCTGCCACGTGCAGGTGGTGGAGGTTTGAGACAGTAAGGGTGGAACGGCGCATGAACTCGCCGTTCCACCTCGCGATCTCATCCTGAGGCGTCCAGAGCGCAGCGAAGGCCTCGAAGGAGCCCTCCAGTGCGCGTCACGATCACTGGAGGGCTCCTTCGAGGCCGCTGACGCGGCACCTCAGGATGAGGGGGATGAGTAGGATCAACAGAACGAAAAGAGGGAGCAAACCAATGATCGGACGCCTGAACCACGTGGCCATCGCCGTGCGTGACCTCGACGCGGCCTGTGCCATCTATCGCGACACCCTCGGTGCCACGATCACCGAGCCGCTGCCCCAGCCCGAGCACGGCGTGACGGTGGTGTTCGTGAACCTGCCCAACAGCAAGGTCGAGCTCATGTCGCCCCTCGGCGAGGGCTCGCCGATCGAGAGCTTCGTCGAGCGCAATCCCAATGGCGGCGTTCATCACGTCTGCTACGAGGTCGACGACATCATCGTCGCCCGCGACAAGCTGAAGGCCCAGGGCGCCCGCGTCCTCGGGACCGGCGAGCCGAAGATCGGCGCGCACGGAAAGCCGGTCCTGTTCCTCCACCCCAAGGACTTCCTCGGCACCCTGGTCGAGCTGGAGCAGGTGTGAGCGGCGTGAACGCCCTGATCCGGGCCGTCTCGGCCACGACCTGGCGGACGCTCGCCGCCATGCTCGTGGTCATCTCGGCCGTGGCGGCTCTCGCCGTGATCCTGTTCAAGCTCACGGTGTTCGGGGCCTTCGCCCTGTATTTCGTGGTCTGGTGGACCCTGCTCTTCGTCATCCTGCCCCTGCGCAACCAGGTCGAGACCGACCCGGCGCTGATCGTGCCGGGCCAGGATCCGGGGGCTCCGGCCGCCCCGCGCCTGCGCGAGAAGGCGATCTGGACGACGCTCCTCGCCAGCGCCGTCTTCCTGGCGGCGATCCCGATCTTCGAACTGTCGGGACTGTAGATCCGCGAAACGGCGACGAAGCGGATCGTTCTGCGTCCGTATTCGAGCGACCGCGTCGACAATAAAAAAAGCAAGGCTCGCGCCTTGCTTTTGAGAACATAGATGACGTGTCAGCCTATTTTGTCTCACGCATTTCTGACGGCGTGGCGGCTGGAATTTCCTCCCGAGACTCGGACCTCGCGCTGCCTCTCCGGGCGTCGCGACCATCACGGGGCGCTTATAGGAACTGGACTGCGCATTGTCACGCCTCCGGAGATGATTCCTCACGTTTTTTTGCAAGAGTCGACGGATTCCGTCCCTGAGCGAGCCTGTGACGCGCTTCCGTGACGATTCCGAGCTTTCCCTGACTCCGCACGGCGCTTGTATTTTCTCGATGCAATGTGTTGTGTGCCCCGCAACGATGCGCGGCCCGACCGCGTCCCAAGGATTCAAGGCCCGCGATGCGTCTCTCCCGCTATTTCCTGCCGACCTTGCGCGAGACGCCCAAGGAAGCGGAGATCATCTCTCATCGCCTGATGCTGCGGGCGGGCCTGGTCCGCCAGGAAGCGGCCGGAATCTATGCCTGGCTGCCGCTGGGCCTGCGCGTGCTCAACAAGGTCTGCGCGGTGATCCGCGAGGAGCAGGACCGTTCGGGCGCCATCGAGCTCTTGATGCCGTCGATCCAGTCGGCCGATCTGTGGAAGGAATCCGGGCGCTACGAGGCCTATGGCAAGGAGATGCTGCGCATTTCCGACCGCCACGACCGCGAGATGCTGTTCGGCCCCACCGCCGAGGAAGTGATCACCGAGATCTTCCGCGGCAGCGTGCGCTCCTACAAGGACCTGCCGAAGAACCTCTACCAGATCTCCTGGAAGTTCCGCGACGAGGTGCGGCCGCGCTTCGGGACCATGCGCTCGCGTGAATTCCTGATGAAGGACGCTTATTCGTTCGACATCGACCAGGCGACGGCCCGGCACGCCTACAATAAGATGTTCGTCGCCTATCTGCGGACCTTCGCCGGCCTCGGCCTCAAGGCGATCCCGATGCGCGCCGATACCGGCCCGATCGGCGGCGACCTCAGCCACGAATTCATCATCCTGGCCCAGACCGGTGAGAGCGAGGTGTTCTGCGACAGGCAGTATCTCGATTTCGACGTTCCGCCGGTGACCACCGATTTCGACGACGTCGCCGGCCTGCAAGGCACGGTCGACCGCTGGACCTCGCTCTACGCCGCCACCTCCGAGATGCACGAGCCGGCCGCCTTCGCCGAAGTCGGCGAGGACAAGCAGATGGCCGCGCGCGGCATCGAGGTCGGGCACATCTTCTATTTCGGCACGAAGTATTCCGAGGCCATGGGTGCCAAGGTCACCGGGCCGGACGGCGTCGACCGCGCCGTCCATATGGGCTCCTACGGCATCGGCCCGAGCCGGCTGGTGGCCGCGATCATCGAGGCATCGCACGACGAGGCCGGCATCATCTGGCCGGATTCCGTGGCGCCGTTCGACGTCGCGCTGATCAACCTCAAGACCGGCGACGCCGCCACCGATGCCGCCTGCACCGAGATCCAGGCCAATCTCGAGGCCAATGGGCTCACCGTCCTCTACGACGACCGCGACGAGCGGCCGGGCGCGAAGTTCGCCACCGCCGACCTCATCGGCCTGCCCTGGCAGGTCGTCGTCGGTCCTCGTGGGCTGGCCGAGGGCAAGGTCGAGATCAAGCGTCGCGCCGGCGGCGAGCGTGAGAGCGTGGCTCCCATCGACCTGATCTCGCGCCTGAAGCGGAGCTGAGGCCGGCATGGCTCTCGCAGAGACGGTGAAGGAACGGCTGGCGGGACTGTCCGGCCTGTTCAAGCGCGGCAGCACGCCGCCCTTCGCGGCCTTCGAGTGGATCATCGCCGGACGCTACCTTCGGGCCCGGCGGCGGGGCGGCGGCGTCTCCGTCGTCGCCTTCTTCTCGGTCCTCGGCATCTCGCTCGGGGTCGCCACCCTCATCATCGTGCTGTCGGTGATGAACGGATTCCGCACCGAACTCCTGTCCAAGATCGTCGGCATCAACGGCCACGTCTTCGTCACCCCCATCGACAAGCTCTTCACCGACTATGTCGATCTTGCCGACCGTCTCTCGAAAGTGGCCGGCGTGCGCTCGGCGATCCCGCTTGTGGAAGGCCAGGCCTTCGCCTCTTCGCCCTATGGCGGCAGCGGCGTGCTGGTGCGCGGCATCCGCGGCGAGGACATCGATTCCATCGGCTCCATCGCCAAGACCATCCGCGGCGGCACGCTGGACGGGTTCGACGACGGGACCGGCGTCGCCATCGGGCGGCGGCTCGCCGAATCCCTCGGCCTCCAGGCCGGCGACCAGATCACCCTGTCCACGCCGAAAGGCGCCACGACCCCGTTCGGCACGGCGCCGCGCACCAAGGCCTATACGGTCAAGGCGATCTTCGAGATCGGCATGACCGAGTTCGACGCCACCTTCGTGTTCATGCCGCTGGCCGAATCCCAGGCCTTCTTCAACCGCGACGCCGATGTCAGCCTGATCGAGGTCTATCTCGACAATGCCGACGCCGTAGCGCAGTTGCGGCCCGATCTCGAAATGGCGGCCGAGCGGCCCGTCCTCCTCACCGACTGGCGCCAGCGCAACCGGACCTTCTTCGGGGCGCTGGAGGTGGAGCGGAACGTGATGTTTCTCATCCTCAGCCTCATCGTGGTGGTGGCGACCCTCAACATCGTTTCCGGCCTGATCCTGCTGGTGCGCGACAAGTCCAGCGACATCGCGATCCTGCGCACGATGGGAGCGACGCCGGGCACGGTGATGCGGGTGTTCCTCATCAACGGAGCCCTCATCGGCGTGGTCGGGACGCTGAGCGGGCTGGCGCTCGGAACGCTCATCACCCTCAACATCAAGCCGATCCAGCGGGTGCTGTTTCCCTCCGCCTGGGACCCCACCGTGCGGTTCCTGGCCGAGATCCCCGCCGAGATGAATTCCGGCGAGATCACGGTGGTGGTCCTTACCTCCATCGCCCTGTCGCTCGTGGCGACGCTCTATCCCTCCTGGCGCGCGGCCCGGCTCGATCCGGTGCAGGCCCTGCGTTACGGCTGAGGGGAGACAGGACATCATGACAACCCAAGCCGAGGCGGCCGGCGCGCAGCCGGTCCCGGCCCTGTTCTTCGCCAAGGTGGAACGCCGCTACGCGCAAGGGACCGGAGCCCTCGACATCCTGCGCGGTGCCGATCTCGCGATCTGGCCGGGCGAACTCGTAGCCCTGGTGGCGCCGTCGGGCGCGGGCAAATCCACCCTTCTCCACCTCGCGGGCCTGCTGGAGCGGCCCGATGGGGGAGAGGTCTATATCGGCGGCCAACCCACCGCCGCGATGCCCGATGCCGAGCGCACGCGCTTTCGCCGGGAGGAGATGGGCTTCGTCTACCAGTTCCACCATCTCCTGCCCGAGTTCTCCGCCCTGGAGAACGTGGTCATGCCCCAGCTCATCCGCGGCCTCGGAGCCAGGGAAGCAAAGGCGCGCGCCACCGAGCTCCTCAGCTTTCTCGGCCTCAAGGAGCGCCTGGTCCATCGCCCGGCCGAGCTGTCGGGCGGCGAGCAGCAGCGCGTCGCCATCGCCCGTGCGGTCGCGAACGGGCCGCGCCTGCTGCTCGCCGACGAGCCGACCGGCAATCTCGACCCGCACACGGCGGCGCATGTGTTCGGGATCCTGGTCTCGCTGGTCCGCGCCTCGGGCCTCGCGGCGCTCGTCGCCACCCACAACATGGAGCTCGCCGCACGCATGGACCGGAGGGTGACCATCCGCGACGGGTTGATCGAGCAACTGGCGTAGGGTTCGATCGAGGACGAAGGGATCAGAGCAGGCTGAGTCGGCAGAGGGCGATTGATCGGGCGACCCTGCGTCGTGTCAACGAATTCATCCGCGACGCCATGCGACCCCACTGGCACCGGCAAACCGCGGCCTGCCAGGGTGCATCTCAAAGTCTGCTGGTCTCCGCAGGTTCACCGGTGAGCATTGCCTCGTCGACAAGTTCTACCGATGCCGACCGAGCCGGCGAAATTTTGCCGTGCCGGCGATAGGGCGAATGATGTGATGTCGCCACCTTAACTGCATCGGGCCGCCGATAACTGCTTCTTCACCATGCTCACGCTTGCTTCCAATCCCCGCTTTACACAGAACAAAACAAGAACAAAGATCGACGCGTCAAAGAGAGGCGATCGCGATGTTCAAGCGGATGATCCTGACCGGAGCGGTGGAGTTCATGGCCTTCGGCCTGCTTTCGGGAGCGTTCGTGGTCTGGGCGGTGGCGCTTGCGCCGCTGCGCTGAGGGAAGCGCATCAGCGTTCCGTGAGCTTCAGTTCGATGCGGCGGTTGCGGGCGTAGACATCCTCGGTGGTCCCGGCCTCGAGGGGCTGGAACTCGCCGAAGGCGGCAGCGAGCAGGCGCTGGGGCGGAATGCCCTTGCCCGCCATGAATTGCACGACGGCGATGGCACGCGCCGCCGAAAGGGACCAGTTCGAAGGAAATTGCGAGCTGGCGATGGGGCGGGCATCGGTATGGCCGTCGACGCGCAGGACCCAGGGAATATCCGCCGGGATCTGCTTGGCGAGATCGAGGATCGCGGTGGCGATCCGGTCGAGCTCGGGCGCTGCCTCGGGTTTCAGGCTCGCAGAGCCCACCGGAAACAACACCTCCGATTGCAGGACGAAACGGTCGCCGACGACGCGGATGTCGCTACGATTGCCGAGAATCTGGCGTAGGCGCCCGAAGAAGTCCGAGCGGTAGCGCGCGAGTTCCTGGACCTTCTGGGCGAGCGCCACGTTGAGGCGACTGCCGAGATCGGCGATGCGGGCCTGGCTCTCGCGGTCGCGGCTCTCGCTCGCCGCCAGCGCGTCTTCTAGGGCGGCGAGCTGGCGGCGCATGGCGCCGATCTGCTCGTTGAGGAGGTCGATCTGCGAAGCGGCGCGCGCATTGGTGGCGCGCTCGGCCACCAACTGCTTGTCGAGCTCGCTCTGGCGGCCCTCGCTGCCCGCCGCACTTCCGGCCTGCTCCTTCAGCTTGTCGCGCTCGGCTTCCGTGCCGAGCAGCGTCGTGCGCAGGTTCGAGGCCTTCTCCTCCTGCGCCCGGCGGTTCGAACGTTCGAGGGCGAGGAGGTCGGTGAGGTCGGCGATCTGGCGGTTCAACCGGTTCAGGACCGAATCGCGCCCGGTGATCTCCTGCGACAGGAAGAACTGCCCCACCACGAAGATCGTGAGCAGGAAGACCACCGCGAGAAGCAGCGTCGCCAGGGCATCGACGTAACCGGGCCAGACGTTGAGGCTGCGGTCTCGACGCGTGCGCAGGGAGGCCATCAGGCCTTCTCGCGGCCGAGCCGGTCGAGCACCTGCTTCAACTCGCGTTCCCGCGTCGCCTGCGCCTCGACCCAGTCGCGGATCATCTGCTGCTCGGCACGCATGTGCTGGACGAGGCCCTGGATGCCTTCCGCGAGGTTGGTCATCGCCTGGGTCGCGACGCGGCCGTTGGCGCCTTCCGAGACGATGGCCGAGAGCCGGTCCACGGCCTCGGTCAGTTCGCGGGCCGAGGCCGGCTCCTGCGCCGTGATCGGCCGCGCGACCGCCGCCTGCTCCTCGCCCGAGACCAGCCAATCCTCCAGTTCGTTGTGGAAGCGGGCATGGGCCTGGCCGGCCTGGAGATCGAGGAAGCCGGTGATGAGCGAGCTCGACAAACCGAACAGCGACGCGGAGAAGGCGAGGCCGATGCCGGAAAGCGGCTTGGCGAGGCCGTTCTTCAATTCGTCGAACATCGCGCTCGCCTCGCCGCCGCCGCGCATGCTCTGGATCACCGATCCCACCGCGCTCAGCGTATCGATGAGGCCCCAGAACGTGCCGAGCAGGCCGAGCAGGATGAGGAGGCCGGCGACGTAGCGCAGGATCTCGCGGCCTTCGTCGAGGCGCGCGGCCACCGTATCGAGATAGGAGCGGATGCCGGCCTGGGTCGCGCCCTCGCGGCGCGCCAGGATCGCCGGGGCGAGGGGCGCCAGCAGCGACGGCGCCTTGGCCGACCCCTCGCCGGCAGCGACCGCATTGACGTAGGCCACCTCCCGGAAGAGCCGGATCACCTGACCGAAGGCGAGAAGGATCGCGATCAGCAGGATGCCGAGGATCAGCCCGTTCAGGCCGGCATTGGCGAGGAAGGCCGGCGTGATCTGCCGGAACAGGACGAAGGCCAGGAAGCCGACGAGGATCAGGAAGACCAGCATCCGGATCAGGTAGATGCCCGGGCGGCTCAAGGGGGCAGTCGCGGAGCGGGTCGCCATGGGCTGTCGGGGACTCTGAAGACGCTGATTTTGGATCAGGCGCTTAACTGCGAAAAACGAAAAGCACCGTGCATGCGCTCAAGCTGACATGCACGTACATTCGCCGCATCCTTGCCTGCGATCAAGCGGCAGTGCTCCTCGAAATCCGTCGAACGCCGGCTGTACACGGAATTGAGTGGGCGCCGGGGTAGCAGCGCCCCTGGCCGTACGCGTCGAGCCGACAAGCGTCGAGTGCAACCTGATCGTCGCCGCTAAACGCATCTGATCGGCACTTCGATGATGCGGCGGGGAGCCGAATCCCAGGGGCGCTTCTGGATGAGGCGAACGGTTGTGTCGCCGGAACGCTCCAAACGAACGCGAAAGACCTTAGAGCGGGCAGACCCTACGCCTTCGACCGGTGGCCCCAAGGCCTCACTCACGATCGTCGCCGCCTGACGCGGGACCTCGGCATGCCAGAGAAATCCGCCAATTCCCTCGCCAGGAGCGGAAACCTCGATTGTTTCGCCTGAATACGCCTTGATGGGACCGCGCCGTTCGAGCTCCATTGAGGTCCACTCCAGTGCGATTCCTTATCGCGTACCGGCTCATCCGCAGACAAGTCCCCCGTT
Source organism: Methylobacterium marchantiae (assembly GCF_022179405.1). Taxonomy (GTDB): domain Bacteria; phylum Pseudomonadota; class Alphaproteobacteria; order Rhizobiales; family Beijerinckiaceae; genus Methylobacterium; species Methylobacterium marchantiae. Next base: position 17,898 of record NZ_BPQT01000008.1, on the reverse strand, counting down.
CAAGCTGGAGAAATCGTCGCCCGACCTCAGGCCGTCGCCTTTTTGCGGCTGCGGAGCGGCTTCGTGGCAGCGACGTTGGACTTCAGGAGAGAGATTTCCGGATCGTAGAAAAGGACGTCGGAATCGATACCGCATTCGCCGAAACCGATTCTGAAGAACCCCGTCTCGCCCCAACCGGTCCCCCAACTGTTCTTGGCGATCCAGCATTGGTCGTTGTCGTCATATCCGATGATGCAGACGGCATGCCATCCAAGAAAATCGCCGGTCACGTGTGTGTAGATGCCGCTCCGGTAGGTGTAGAAATCCTGGAAGACACGAAAGCCTCCGATGACCGGCCCTTTTTGAAGCGCTTGTTTGCGAGCGATCTGAGATGCTGCCGTCTGGTAACGCGGCACGGTGACGACGGGTTTGATGTTCCTGCACGGCTGATTGCCCGGAACGTAAGGGAAATCGGCTTCCAGACCGATGCCGGGCTTCTTCGCGTAGGCGAGCGCCTTCGTGTAAAACCAGCCCGACTCACAGGCGTTCACCGCGCCGCAATAGAACAGGTGCGCCTCGGAAAGATCGATGGATCCACCGGGATTGCCTGTACCGATGAGAATTCGGCTTTCGATGGCTGCACAGGTTGCGAACGCAACGCAGGAGCCGCAATTCGACTGGTCCTTGATGGACGTGACGTAGTCGCCTCCATTGACGCCTCGCCAATCGAGATGTGGCGGCGGAGGCGCCACGACTTTGAACAAGGCGGATTCGGCATTGCGCGTTGCGACGACATCTCGCTTGGCGCGCTCTGGGTCGAACGACAAACCGAACCGTTCAGTCGCTGACGCGCCGGCATCGTAGAACTCGCTGACAATGGTCGGGCCCGAGTCCCATTTCGCACCTGCGCGCATGATCGCCGCGTTGATGCGATCGAAGTCGGGTTCGGCCATCTAGACAACCTCAGAGCTATTTATATACTAATAATCCCCTATAAGTTGTATTGAGTGGCGCTATCGCGGTCAAGTTGAAATCGGCAATCTCAGATTGAAATCAGCCTGACCGCATGGCAAAGCAGCCATCCACTCGGGCCTAATCCCAGGCCAGTGGCCAGGTTTCCTCGAGATGCGGACCGAGGCGTACCGCCGCCACCATAGTGGCGAGCCCCGTGGCATTGTCGGTCTCGACCGCGATTCCGCACAGGGTGCCTTTCCCTTGCGCCGATTCCAGGCGCGCACCGGGGGTCTTCTGCAGGAAGCGACGAAGGGGCTCGTCCTTCTGCATGCCGAGAATCGAGTCGTAATCGCCGCACATGCCGGCATCCGACAGGTAGGCGGTGCCGCCGGGAAGGATGCGATGGTCGGCGGTGGGCGTGTGGGTATGCGTGCCGACGACGAGGCTGGCGCGGCCGTCGAGGAAGGACCCGAAGGCCTGCTTCTCGCTCGTCGCCTCGGCATGGACGTCGACGACGATCGCGTCGGCGACCTCGCCGAGAGGGCAGGCCGAGATCTCGCGTTCGGCCGAGGCGAACGGATCGTCCAGGGCATCCATGTAGATGCGTCCCATGACGTTGAGGACAAGGACGCGCGCGCCGTCCCGCGTCTCCACCATCGTGGCGCCGCGCCCCGGCGTGCCGGACGGGTAGTTCGCCGGGCGAACGAGGCGGGACTGGCGCTGGATGAAGACGAGGGCCTCGCGCTGGTCGAACGAGTGGTTGCCGAGCGTCACCGCATCGGCACCCGCCTGGAGGAGCTCGTCGCAGATCGCCTCGGTGATGCCGAAGCCGCCGGCCGCGTTCTCACCGTTGACGACCACGCAATCGAGGCGCCAGCGCTCGCGCAGCTTCGGCAGCCGGTCCATCACCACGTTGCGACCGGGGCGGCCCACCACGTCGCCGAGGAAGAGAAGTCGCATGCGTCGATGTCAGTCCCGGACGAGCGGGACCTGGCCCGCTTCGGTGATGAGGTGGTCGAGGGGCTGGTCGTGCGCCTCGGAAGGTACGCGCTCCACCTCCTGCACGGAAAAAGCGATTCCGATGGTCAGGACCGGGCCGTTGCGGGACAGCCGGTCTATGGCCTGGTCATAATAGCCGCGTCCGTAGCCGATCCGGTGACCGCGCCGGTCGAAGGCGGCGAGCGGCACGATGAGGGCCCTGGGATCGAGGGGGGGCAGGTCGTCGCGCGGTTCGCTGAGGCCGAAGGAGCCCGGCACCAGCGCCTCTCCGGCGCGCCATTCGCGGAAGACGAGGCCGTCCGGCGTCACCTTCGGCAAGGCCACGCGCTGGCCGCGCGCGAACAGCATCTCGATCAGGGGCAGGGGATCGACTTCGCTACGGATCGCCCAGAAGGCGCCGACGATGGCGGCCTCAGCCAGTTGCTCGATCTGCATCACGCCCTGCGCGATGCGCAGGCCTCCGGCCCGGCGGGTCTCGTGGTCGAGACCGTCGCGACGGGCGAGGGCCTGCTTGCGGAGATTGGCTTTCAGAGCAGGGAAATCAGAGTGCGGAGCCACGTGAGCCGTTGGAGTTGCGATCCCGGGAAACCTACAGTGTAGGTGGGCGCCGTGTTGGCCAAGTCCAGGGACAAGGCCAGGGACAGCTCCCTGGGGAGTCGATAAGGCCCCGAGGAAAAATACTCCTGACGAACCCGGCAGCACCGCTCTACCCATGTAGCGTCGGCTCACGATCCGCGCCAGGGGGTGGGATGGCCAATCGTGCGCGAAGCCCTCATCCCGCAGCCAGCGCGTGCGCCAGTCGCTCGATCCGGTCCGCCGCCCGGCCGAGTCCCTCGGCGATGCGGGCCTCCTCCTCGGTGCGGAGCGAATCGGCGGTGTCGACCCGCTTGCGGAGCGCGGCCGCTTCCTCCTCCAGATCGGCCAGGCGCCGCTTCAGTTCCACCAGTTCGTCCGCCTGCATCAGCGCGGCCATGACGTGCAGGCGCATGTCGCCGATCTCGCCGAAGGATTGGCGCATGCCGGTGACGCGGGTGTCGAGATCCGCGGCCAAGGCCGAGAGATGCGCCTCCTCGCCCTCGGCACAGGCCATCCGGTAGCTCTTGCCGTCGATGGTGACGCTGATCTGGGGCATGTCCGGAGGAGTTGGTGTGAAAGACGGAGATTAGCGCGAGGCCCGGGGATGGGCCAGCACGCCCTCCACCGCTTCGATCGCCCGCCCGAGGCGGTGACCGACATCGGTCGTGGTGGCCTCCACCGTGGCGAGCCGCGCGCTGGCGGCATCGAGTTCCGCGGCGAGGCGTGCGCGGTCCTCGGCCATGATGGCGAGTTCCGTCTCCAGGTCGCCGGGCTCGCGCTCGGCTTCCAGGCGATGCGCCACCGAGGCCTCGAGGCGGGTCAGCGCCGTGTCGAGCCGAGCGAGCGCCTGGTCCACATCGTGCCGCTCGGGGGACTGATTCATCCTCTTGCCCTCCGAAGGATCATGGGGTGCCCGGCCCATCGTGTTTCGAGAAGGCAGGTTTGTAGCCAAACAACGATCGTTTCGCGCGCGAAATCGGCGGTTCGACATCATATGCGGGGGAGGAAACGAATCGACCGGGCAAAACCTTTGCCAGCGGTTCCCCCCATGTTAGAGACCGCGCGCCCCTCGAACCGACCGCCAGATTGGGAATTCGAGCCCGTGACCCGTTCAGCCACCGATCCTGCATCGTTCCGTTCGAGGACGTGTGCGGATCTGTGCGTGGGCGATGTGGTTCATCTGACGTTCAACGATGCCCATGACACAGCGACGCCGAATGGCGGCCCCGCCCCTCCGGTCCGCTGTCCCGCTCTCGCTGCTTACGGGCCCCGCCAGGTCGGCGCCCGGTTCATAGAAGGATTGACGCCGTGTCGGTGAAGGTTGCCATCAACGGGTTCGGACGCATCGGCCGCAACGTCCTGCGCGCCATCCACGAGGCCGGCCGCAAGGATATCGAAGTCGTCGCGATCAACGATCTCGGCCCCGTAGAGACCAATGCCCACCTGCTGCGCTTCGACTCCATCCACGGCCGGTTCAATGCCAAGGTCGAGGTGGACGGCGAGTTCATCGTGGTCGACGGGCAGCGGATCAAGGTCACCGCCGTGCGCAACCCGGCCGAGCTGCCGCACCGCGAGCTCGGCGTCGACATCGCGCTGGAATGCACCGGCATCTTCACGTCGAAGGACAAGGCCAAGGCCCATCTCGATGCCGGCGCCAAGCGCGTGATCGTCTCGGCCCCCGCCGACGGCGCCGACCTGACCGTGGTCTACGGCGTCAATCACGACCAGCTGACCGCCGATCATCTCGTGATCTCGAATGCCTCGTGCACCACCAACTGTCTCGTGCCGGTGGCCAAGGTGCTCAACGACCTCGTCGGGATCGAGCGCGGCTTCATGACCACGATCCACTCCTACACCAACGACCAGCCCTCGCTGGACCAGATGCACAAGGACCTCTACCGGGCCCGTGCCGCCGCCCTGTCGATGATCCCCACCTCCACGGGCGCCGCCAAGGCCGTCGGCCTCGTCCTGCCGGAGCTGAAGGGCAAGCTCGACGGGACCTCGATCCGCGTGCCGACCCCCAACGTCTCGGCCGTCGACCTCGTGTTCACAGCCAAGCGCCAGACCACGGTCGAGGAGATCAACAACGCGATCCGCGCCGCCGCGGACGGTCCCCTGAAGGACGTGCTCGCTTATACCGACCAGCCCAACGTCTCGATCGACTTCAACCACGATCCCCACTCGTCGACCTTCCACCTCGACCAGACCAAGGTCATGGACGGTACCTTCGTGCGAATCCTGTCCTGGTACGACAACGAGTGGGGCTTCTCGAACCGCATGGCCGACACGGCCGTGGCGATGGGCAAGCTGCTCTGAGCGACCGCGCTTCCGGGCGGCCATCGGGCCGCCCGTGAAACCTGCTGCACGACACCCCGTGATCGACCATCAATGGTGCGTCTGACATGACCGAGACTTCGCCGACTCCGTCGACCGGAACGGGCTTCATTCCAGGTGCGAAGGCGCCCGAGAGCAAGGCGCCAGAGACGAGGGCATCCTCGACCGCCGGAGCGCCTGCGCCCGTGCCCGAGACGCAGGCGATCGCCAACCAGCAGGCGGTGCCGCATCCCGTCGTCGGCAAGGCCGAGACGCTGCCTCAATCCTTGCCCGGCGGCGACCAGCTGGCCCGGATCGAGGACAAGTGCGCGCGGATCGAGGACAAGTACGCCCGCTCCGAGGCCCTGCTCTCCCGCGTGGAGGAGAAGATCGAGGGTGCGACGACCCGCATGAGCGAGGCCGCGCGCCAATCCGACCTCGCCGCCCTGCGCAGCGAGGTCCGCGCCGTCGCCGACCGGACGCGCCGCCTGCCGGGCTCCGGAGCGCTGGTGCTGACGGCCATCATCACCGCCGTGCTGACCGTCGTGCTGACCATAGCCGCACAGCGCTTCCATCTCGACGGGCTCCTGCCCCCGCGCTGACCTCTCACCTGTGATATTGAAGGCCAGGATGACCGCTTTCCGCACCCTCGACAATGCCGGCTCCCTCCAGGGCAAGCGCGTGCTCCTCCGCGTCGACCTGAACGTGCCGATGGAGGGCGAACGCGTCACCGACGCGACCCGCATCGAGAGGATCGTTCCGACGATCCGCGAGATCGCCGATGGCGGCGGCCGCGTGGTGCTGCTGGCGCATTTCGGCCGCCCCAAGGGCAAGCCGGTGGAGCGTGATTCGCTCAGGCAGGTCATTCCCGTCCTGTCCGAGCATCTCGGTCGCCCGGTCGCCTTCGCCGAGGATTGCATCGGCGAGACGGCCACGGCCGCCATCTCGGCGTTGAAGGACGGCGACGTGCTCCTCCTGGAGAACACCCGCTTCCATGCGGGCGAGGAGAAGAACGAGTCCGACTTCGTCAAGGCGCTAGCGGCCAATGGCGATGTCTTCGTCAACGAAGCCTTCTCGGCGGCCCACCGTGCCCATGCCTCGACGGAGGGCCTCGCCCACGTCCTGCCGGCCTATGCCGGGCGCCTGATGCAGGCGGAGCTCGACGCGCTCACCAAGGGGCTGGAAGCGCCGAGCCGGCCGGTGATCGCCCTCGTCGGCGGCGCCAAGGTCTCCTCGAAGATCGATCTCCTGCAGAACCTCGTCGCCAAGGTCGACATGCTCGTCATCGGCGGCGGCATGGCCAACACCTTCCTGCATGCGCAAGGCAAGGGCGTCGGCAAGTCGCTCTGCGAGAAGGATCTGGCGGACACGGCCCTGCGCATCATCGAGGCTGCGAAGGCCGCGAACTGTCGGATCATCCTGCCGGTCGATGCGGTGGTGGCCTCCGAATTCAAGGCGAATGCCGCCAACGAGACCGTCGGTGTCGATTCCGTCTCCGAGGGTGTCATGATCCTCGATGCCGGCCCCGCCACCGTCGCCGAAATCTCCGCCGCCATCGACATTGCGGCCACCCTGGTCTGGAATGGCCCGCTCGGTGCGTTCGAACTGACCCCGTTCGACGCCGCGACAGTGGCGGCGGCGCGCCATGCGGCCGAACGCACCAAGGCGGGCAAGCTGGTCTCCGTGGCCGGCGGCGGCGACACCGTAGCGGCCCTCAACCATGCCGGCGTCGCCGACGATTTCTCCTACGTCTCCACGGCGGGCGGCGCGTTCCTCGAGTGGCTGGAAGGCAAGGTCCTCCCCGGCGTCGAGGCTCTGCGCGTCAAGGGGTGACCGGTTCCATCGTCCATCCCATCACCTCATCCTGAGACGCCCGCGTCAGCTGGCCTCGAAGGAGGCCTTCGCTTCGTGCCGGGACCTCAGGATGAGGTAGCAGACGGGAAATGGTAAGGGACCACGAGCGGGCCCTGCCGTTTCGAGTTGCGACGGGCCGGGTAAGGTCCGAAAAGGCAGAAGAATTTCAGCGGACGGCGACCTGTCGGGGTCGGCCCCATCGTTTAGGAGACACCAATGGCACGCATCACCCTGAGGCAGCTCCTGGATCATGCCGCCGAGTACGAGTACGGCGTGCCGGCCTTCAACTTGAACAACATGGAGCAGGGGCTCGCCATCATGGCGGCGGCCGATGCCACCGATTCGCCCGTCATCCTGCAGGCGAGCAAGGGTGCCCGCGCCTATGCCAACGACGTGGTGCTGGCCAAGCTCATCGACGGTCTCGTGGAGATCTACCCCCACATTCCCGTCTGCATGCATCTCGACCACGGCAACAACGAAGCCACCTGCGCCACCGCGATCCAGTACGGCTTCACCTCGGTGATGATGGACGGCTCGCTGAAGGCCGACGGCAAGACCCCGGCCGATTACGCCTACAATGTCGAGATCACCGGCAACGTGACGAAGATGGCCCATTGGGCCGGCGTCTCGGTGGAGGGCGAACTGGGCGTGCTCGGCTCTCTGGAGAGCGGACAGGGTGAGGCCGAGGACGGCCACGGTGCCGAGGGCGTGCTCAGCCACGACCAGCTCCTCACAGACCCGGAGGAGGCGGTGAAGTTCGTCTCCGCCACCAAGGTCGACGCGCTCGCCGTCGCCATGGGCACCAGCCACGGCGCCTACAAGTTCACCCGTCAGCCCGACGGCGACGTGCTCGCCATGAATGTGATCGAAGAGATCCACCGCCGGCTGCCGACGACCCATCTCGTCATGCACGGCTCTTCCTCGGTGCCGCAGGACCTGCAGGACATCATCAATTCCTACGGCGGCCAGATGAAGCCGACCTGGGGCGTGCCGGTGGAAGAGATTCAGCGCGGCATCAAGCACGGCGTGCGCAAGATCAACATCGATACCGACAACCGCATGGCGATGACCGGACAGATCCGGAAGATCCTCACGGAAAATCCGGCCGAGTTCGATCCTCGCAAGTATCTGAAGCCCGCCATGGACGCGATGACGAAGCTCTGTCGCCAGCGTTTCGAGGAGTTCGGCACCGCCGGTCAAGGTTCGAAGATCCGTCCGATTTCGGTCTCCGAGATGGCCAAGCGCTACGCGAATGGCTCGCTCGATCCTAAGATCGGCGCGGCGTAAGGCGCCGGGACGAAACGCATGGCCGATCCCCGCACCCGCCTCGCTCTGTTGTCCCCGCACAGGGTGGAGGCCCATCAGGCCGACGCCCTCGCCGAGGCGATCACCGCCGCCTGCGAGGCGGGGGACGTGGCGGCGGTGATCCTGCGCCTCGCGCCGGCCGACGAGCGCAGCCTCGTGAACCTGGTCAAGCGTTTGGCTCCGGCTGCCCAGGCGACGGGTGCCGCCATGGTCGTCTCGATCGCCGACTTTGCCGGCGACGTCGTCAGCATCTCGGCGCGGGGGGGCGCGGACGGGGTCCATCTCGACAAGGCGCGCGACGGCGCCCTGCGCGAATTGCGCGGTCGCCTCGGCGACGGACGCATCCTCGGGGCCGGTGGCCACGAGCAGAAGCATGCCGCGATGGAAGCCGGCGAGGCCGGTGTCGATTACGTGATGTTCGGCGGCCTCTACGCCGACGGGATGGCGCCCGATGCCGAGACCGTGCAGGAGCGGGCGCAATGGTGGGTCGAGATCTTCGAGACCCCCTGCATCGCGGTGGCACATGACCGGGCCCAGTTGGCGGGCCTGATCGCCACCGGCGCCGAGTTTCTCGGGCTGGAGAGCGCGCTCTGGATGGGCGAGGGCGCAGATGTCTCCGTTGTCCAGGCTATGATCGCCGCATCGGAGGCCGATACGTGAGCCTCGTGCGCCGGATCGTCCTCGGGTTTGCTCTGGCGGAGGCCTGGGCGTTCGCAGCCCTGGCCGAGGCGCCGAAGGTGATGCCGACCGATCCGGCGGCCCCTCAATCCTTCACGCCGCGTGCGAAGGAGACCCTGAAGGGGCCGGTCAAGGAATTGCCGACGCCCTATTCCATCGGCGCGATCGGTGCCGTGCCGCCCCGCTCGACGACCGAGCCCGACATCGCTTTCGGCGCCTACCAGCGCGGCCAGTACACCACCGCTTTCCGCGAAGCGACGAAACGCATCGGCGCCGACAGCAAGGACGCCGCGGCGATGACGCTGCTCGGCGAACTCTACAACCAGGGTCTCGGGGTGAAGCAGGACCCGGTGAAGGCGGCCGAGTGGTACCGCCTCGCCGCCAACCAGGGCGACACCCACGCGATGGCCTCGCTCGGCCTGATGTCCATCGACGGACGCGGCGGCGCGAGGGATCCGAAAGCGGGCCGCCGCTGGCTCGAACAGGCATCCGACAAGGGCGATACGACTGCCGCCTACAATCTCGCCCTGATCCTGATCGGCACAGGCGCGAGCCAGGACGAAGTCAAGGCCGCTGAGCTGTTCCGCAAGGCGGCCGAGGGTGAGATCGGCCCGGCACAGCACGATCTCGGCGTGCTCTACCTCCAGGGGAGGGGCGTGCAGAAAGATCCGAAACAGGCGGCCGAATGGTTCCGCCGGGCCGCCGATAACGGCGACCTCGCCGGCGAGGTCGAGTTCGCGATCCTGCTGTTCAACGGCATCGGCGTCGAGAAGGACGAGGCCCGCGCCGGTCGCTACTTCCTGCACGCGGCCTCGCGCGGCAACGCCATCGCGCAGAACCGCGTGGCCATCCTCTACGCCCTGGGACGGGGAATGCCGAAGAACCCGGTCGAAGCCGCGGCCTGGAACCTCGCCGCCGCCGCCCAGGGACGCTCGGACCCGAAGCTCGACCAGACCCTGTCCGGCCTCACCGCCGACGAGCGGGCACGCGCCGAGCGTCTGGCCGCGGACCGCGCCAAGGTCGAGTAGGCCGCGATTCCCGTCTTCGCGCTGGCCGGAGCGTGCGCGTCCTTCGTCTCTGCCCCGCATCCGCGAGGGGTGAGGCGGGCGGCAAACGTGCTATGGCCGCGCGATATCGTTCTTTGAATCGACCCGGACCTTTGCATCGATGATCAGCTCACCCCTCATGACCGTCATGGTCGACGCCGTCCGCAAGGCCGCGAAAGGCCTCAAGCGCGACTATGGCGAGATCGAGAACCTTCAGGTCTCGCGCAAAGGGCCCGGCAACTTCGTCTCCGCCGCCGACCGCAAGGCCGAGGAAGTCCTGCGCGACGCGCTGATGAAGGCGCGCCCCGGCTACGGCCTGATCCTGGAGGAATCCGGAAACATCGAGGGGCAGGACAAGAGCCATACCTGGCACGTCGATCCCCTCGACGGCACCACCAACTTCCTGCACGGAATTCCGCATTTCGCGATCTCCGTGGGCCTCGAGCGTGACGGTCAGATCGTCGCCGGCGTCATCTACGACCCGGCCAAGGACGAACTGTTCGTCGCCGAGCGCGGCAAGGGCGCCTATCTCAACAATCGCCGCCTGCGCGTCTCGGGCCGGACCGACATGGCCGACGCGCTGGTCGCCTATGGCTCGCCCTATCTCGGGCGCGGCGACCATCCGAAGCTGTTGCGCGAAGTCGCCGCCGTAATGGCGGTGACCGGAGGTGCCCGCCGCTTCGGCTCGGCCGCCCTGGACCTCGCCTACGTCGCCTGCGGCCGCTCGGACCTCTACTGGGAGCGCGACCTGCAGACCTGGGACATCGCGGCCGGCATCATCCTGGTGCGGGAGGCCGGCGGCTTCGTCACCAGCGCCGATGGCGGAGCGGAGCCCCTCGCCGCCCGCTCGGTGGCCTGCGGCAACGAAAACCTGCACGGCGAGCTGGTGAAGCTCCTGCGCCGCGCCAACGCCTGAGGGCCCGGTGCGCCGGCTTTCCAGCCGGCGCACCGTCTGCTCTAACCCGCCCATCCCTTGCCGACCCTGACGAGAGCCGCCCGAATGGAAGCCCGCCGCCACTCCGCGCTGAAGGATTCGATCCGCTCGATCCCGGATTATCCGAAGCCCGGGATCATCTTCCGCGACATCACCACGTTGCTGAGCGACCCGCGCGCCTTCCGCCGGGCGGTGGATTCCCTGGTCCATCCCTTCGCGGGTGGGCGGATCGACCAGGTGGCGGGGATCGAAGCACGCGGCTTCATCCTGGGTGGCGCGGTGGCGCATCAGCTCTCATCGGGCTTCGTGCCGATCCGCAAGAAGGGCAAGCTGCCCCACACAACCGTCTCCATCGCCTATGCGCTCGAATACGGCACCGACGAAATGGAAATCCACGTGGATGCCATCAAGCCGGGCGACAAGGTCCTGCTGGTTGACGACCTCATCGCCACGGGCGGCACCGCCTGCGCTGCGGTGAACCTGCTGCGCCAGATCGGCGCCGAGGTGGTGGCGGCCTGCTTCGTCATCGACCTGCCGGAGATCGGCGGAGCACAGAAGCTGCGCGACCTCGACGTGCCCGTGCGGACGCTGATGGAATTCGACGGGCATTGAGCGCGTCGCTTCCTTCTCCTCTCTGCGGGAGAAGGTGGCCCGCGAGCCAAGTCGGATGAGGGGAGCGGCATATCCGGAGAAGTCGCCCCTCTCCCGGTCGCTCCGCGACTACCCTCTCCCGCAAAGGGGAGAGGGTAGTCGCGCACTACGCCGCCAAGCTTTCGAACAGCCCGCGCCCATCCGTTCCGCCGACGAGGCCTTCGACGAAGTTCTCAGGGTGGGGCATCATCCCGAGCACGTTGAGCTTCTCGGAATAGATGCCGGCGATGGAGTTCAGCGATCCGTTCCGGTTGGCATCCACGGTGAGATTGCCGTCGGCATCGGAATAGCGGAAGGCCACGCGACCTTCGCCTTCGAGGCGCGCGATCGTGTCGGCATCGGCGAAGTAGTTGCCCTCGCCATGCGCCACGCAGACGTCGATGACCTGCCCCTTGGCATAGGCCGAGGTGAAGCGGGTGTCGGCGCGCTCGACACGCAGCATCTGCCGATGGCAGATGAAGCGCCGGTCGACGTTGCGCATCAGCACGCCGGGGAGCAGACCCGATTCGCACAGGATCTGGAAACCGTTGCAGATGCCGATCACCAAGCCGCCGCGCGCGGCATGGGCACGGACCGCATCCATGGCGCCCGCCCGTCCGGCGATGGCGCCGCAGCGCAGATAGTCGCCGTAGGAGAAGCCGCCGGGCAGGACAGCGAGATCGGTGCCGTCTGGCAGCGACGTCTCGGTATGCCAGACCTTGACGACCTCCGCTCCGGCCAGGCGCAGGGCACGGGCGACATCGCCGTCGCGGTTGGAGCCGGGGAAGACGACGATCGCGGCACGCATCAGACGATCTCGATCTCGTAATTCTCGACGACTGTGTTCGCGAGGAGCTTTTCGCAGGCGCTCTTCAGCGTGGTTTCGGCGCTCGCCGCATCCGTGTCGGCGATCTCGACGTCGAAGACCTTGCCCTGGCGCACGCCTTCCACGCCGGAAATGCCGAACGAAGAGAGCGCGGCTTCGATCGCCTTGCCCTGAGGGTCGAGCACGCCGGTCTTCAGGGTGACGATGATGCGGGCTTTCATGGGGCTCGGACTCGGTGCTGTGGCTCGGCCCGTCAGGCGATAGTCGGGAAATGCCGCCCTTGCAACGCGAGCGCACTCCCGAGCCCGCGATGTCAGAGCTTTTCGCCGCGCATCGCCACAACCGATCCAGGCCGACGATGAGGCGGTCGCACGCCTAGCGGCGGGCCGACGGCGCGGTGTTGCGGATCGGCTCGATGCTGGTGGCCCTGCGCCAGAGCTGGAGCATGATCCAGGCGGCGGTCAGGCTGAACAAAGCCATCAGGACGTGGCCGACGGTATCGCCGAGCTCGAACAGGCCGGCGAGCGCCCAACCGGCCGCGATGGCGGCGGCGAAGACTTCGACGCCGACCAGCACCATCATGCTGAGGATCGTGATCAGGTTGCGGGTATTCACGGTCATGCGTCTCCGTCGATCCCGATGCAGCGTCGGGAAGCCGGAGCTTTACAGCGCCGGCTCCGTCTCGCGCAACATCACCCCCGGCCGTGGCCGGGAGGCGGCTCAGCGCGGTGCGCGCTTTGCGAGGATACGCTGCAACGTGCGCCGATGCATGTTGAGGCGACGTGCCGTCTCCGACACGTTGCGGCTGCACAATTCGTATACCCGCTGGATATGCTCCCAGCGCACACGGTCCGCCGACATCGGGTTCTCCGGCGGGTCGGCCCGTTCGCCCGGCTGCGCCATCAGCGTGCCGTGGATCTCGTCGGCATCGGCGGGCTTGGCGAGATAGTCGAACGCACCGAGTTTCACCGCGGTCACGGCGGTGGCGATGTTGCCGTACCCCGTGAGGATCACGCCCCGCGCCTCGGGACGCTTCTCCTTCAGCCGTGCGATCACGTCGAGGCCATTGCCGTCGCCGAGGCGCATGTCGATCACCGCGAAGGCAGGAGCGCGGGCATCGACCATCGAGACGCCTTCGGCCACGCTCTCGGCCACCTGAACCTCGTAGCCGCGCATCTCCATCGCCCGCGCGAGGCGTGTCGAGAACGGCCGATCGTCATCCACGATCAGCAGCGAGCGATCGGCATAGGCCGCCAGCGGGTCGGATTCCGAGCTCTGCAAGATATCGGTGACAGGGGCCGGACTTCCACTCTGCGTCAGCATCTGACGCTCCTCCGTTTTCGAGATTGAATTGTTAGCAACTTATATAGGCGCCGGACTGCGTTCCGTCAGGGGCTGCTGAGTACTGAATTCGGCGCCGCGCCGAAGCAGGGCGTCCCGCTCGAAGATGTGCCGCGCCCAGGACACGCGCACGACGGCTCCAGTCGTCTGGTGGCCCGATACGTTGGAGAGCGTGAGCAGGGCGCCGGAGCGTTCGATCAGGGTCTTTGCGATGAAAAGGCCGAGGCCGAGCCCGGCACCGACGCTGTTTCCCCCGCGCGACTTGTCGGGGCTGCGGGTGGTGACGTAGGGCTCGCCCGCCCGCAGGAGAATTTCGCTGGAGAACCCCGGTCCGTCGTCGCTGATCTCGAGGGAGACCCGTTCGGCGGTCCAGCGTGCCTCGATGACGACGCGGCTCGTGGCGAAGTCGACGGCGTTGTCGACGATGTTGGCGAGCCCGAACAGCACGCCGGGATTGCGCCGACAGGCCGGCTCGATGCCGTCGCCGCGGCTCGAGACGTCGAGCTCGATGCCCATGGCGCGCTGGGGCGCCACCAGCTCTTCCACGAGGTGGCTCAACGTCACCGTCTGGAGGATGCCCGCCTCGTCCCCGTCGAGGGAGGTCAGCTTCGAAAGGATGCCGCGACAGCGGTCGACCTGATCGCGCAGGAGGTTCAGGTCCTCCTTCACGGCCGGGGAGGCGGTGGGTGCGAGCTGGCGCGTGAGCTCCTTGGTGACGAGCATGATCGTGCCGAGCGGCGTTCCGAGTTCATGCGCCGCCGCCGCCGCCAGCCCGTCGAGCTGCGACAGGTGCTGTTCGCGCGCCAGAACGAGTTCCGTCGCCGCGAGCGCCTGCGCGAGCTGGCGGGTCTCCTCGGCCACTTTCCAGGCATAGACCCCGGTGAAGGCGGTGCCGAGAAGGATCGCCGTCCACACCCCCGAGACGTAGAGGAACGGCAGTTCGAGCCGTCCGTCGGCGAACCACGGCAACGGTCTGTGGATCAGCGCCAGCATGGTCGCGAGCCCGATGGCGAGGAGGCCCAAAGCCAGTGTCCGTTCCGGGGGGAGGGCGGTGGCCGAGATCAGCACGGGGGCGAGGAAGAGCAGGGCGAACGGGTTCTGCAGGCCGCCGGTGAGGAACAGGAGCGCGGCGAGCTGAATGATGTCGAAGGCGAGCAACAGCGCCGCCGAATCGTCACTCAGGCGATAGCTGGCCGGAAACCGGATCCGCAGGGCGAGGTTGAGCCAGGACGAGGCGGCGATGACGAGGAAGCACCAGCCGAACGGGAGCGGCAGACCGAGCCCGAATTGCGCGCCCACAACCGCGGCGCTCTGTCCGGTGATCGCGAGCCAGCGCAGGCGAACGAAAGTGTCCAGCCGCAGGTGTCTGGCGTCACGCACGAAGCCGTTGGTGCTCATGTCGATCATCTGTGCTGGAACGATAGCGCTCCCACTCCCGGAATCCATGCCCCTCGCATCGATTGTTCGGTCCGCCGCGCCGCGCGAGGCGAACGTTCGGCCGGTTCCGACGTTCTCCAGGCCACCGGCCGGGGCCCGCGAAAATTTTTCAGTGATCCAGAGTGTTGCACTCGCGGGGCGTTTCTTGGAAAAACCGCGTCGATGTTTCCTCGTCATGCTTTGACATGAAAGTGCCAGGGAGAGCGGCAGATATGAGCTTGGCCTATACTTGGTACGAGTTCGGGCGCCTGATGACGGCGCCGGCGCGCCTCACGGCGGATGCGATCAAGCACAGCCTGCAGAACCCGGCGAACCCGTTCGCTTATTCCCCCTATGCCAAATCCATGGCGGCAGCCTGCGAGATGTTCGAGCGCGGCACCCGCCGCTACGCCAAGCCGACCTTCGGCTTCACCGGTACCTGGGTCGATGGAGCGAGCGTTCCCGTGAGCGAGCGGGTGGTCTGGGAGAAGCCGTTCTGCCGGGTCGTCACCTTCGATCGTGGTCTGGTGAGCGGTCCCGTTGAGCCGCAACCCAAGCTGCTGATCGTTGCGCCGATGTCGGGGCATTACGCCACGCTCCTGCGCGGCACCGTCGAGGCGATGCTCCCGAATCATCAGGTCTTCATCACCGACTGGGCCGACGCGCGCCTTGTGCCGATCACTGCCGGGCGGTTCGATCTCGACACCTACATCGACTACCTCAAGGAAATCTTCCTCGCCCTCGGTCCAGACCTTCACGTCATGGCCGTGTGCCAACCGGCCGTGCCGGTCCTGGCCGCGATCGCCCTGATGGAGGCGCAGGGCGCCGAGTCCGTACCGCGCAGCATGACCCTGATGGGCGGCCCCATCGACACTCGTCGTTCGCCGACCGCCGTGAACTGCCTGGCGCAGGAGCGAGGCACGGAATGGTTCGAGCGCAACTGCATCACCACCGTTCCGCTGATGTATCCGGGGGCCCTTCGCAGCGTCTATCCCGGCTTCTTCCAGCTCGGCGGTTTCATGGCGATGAACCTCGACCGCCACGTCAACGCCCATACCGAGATGTTCGACCACCTCGTCACCGGGGATGGCGATTCCGCCGAGAAGCACCGTGAATTCTACGACGAGTACCTCGCGGTCATGGACCTGACGGCGGAATTCTACCTGCAGACCGTCAAGACCGTCTTCGTCGATCATGCCTTGCCGAAGGGGGAGATGCTTCATCGCGGCGAGCGGGTGGATCTCACTGCCATCCGCACCTGCGCGATCCTCGCCATCGAGGGCGAGAACGACGATATCTCCGGTGTCGGCCAGACCAAGGCGTCCCTCGACCTGACGCCGAACCTTCCTTCCGAGCGCAAGGCCTATCACCTGCAGGAACGGGTCGGCCATTACGGCGTCTTCAACGGTTCGCGCTACCGCACGGTCATCGCGCCGAGGATCGCGGCCTTCATCCGGGAGATGCAGGCCCTCCCGGCGATCGAGGTGCGCCCCGCCGCGTGATGCGCTGGACGAGGGCTGTGAAAGTTATGGACCCAGGCGGCGGGAGAATGGCGGCGAGCGAAGGCTGCCGCTAAGCTCCCGCCATGAGAGTCGCTGCGCTGCGCGGGTCCGATCCCGACCATATCGACATCCTCCACGAAGGGGCGAAGCTCCGCGTCGCGTTGCGACGCCGCCCCACCGCGCGACGGCTGACCCTGCGTGTGTCGAGCGCCACCGGCGAGGTGGTGATGACGTTGCCCGCGTGCACGTCCCTCGCGGTCGCCCGCACGTTCGCGGCGAGCCATGGCGGCTGGATCGCCATGCGGCTCGCCAAGGTTCCTGGCCGTGTTGCCTTCGAATCGGGGGCCGAACTGCCCCTGCGCGGCGTCAATCATCGCATCGTTCACCGCAGCGAGCGCAGCGGCGTGACGCAGGTGGCGGATGATGGAGGTGTGCCCGTGCTCTCGGTGGCGTGCGAGGCGCCGCACGTGCCGCGCCGGGTCAGAGACTTCCTGGAACGGGAGGCGCGCAGGGACCTGGCACATGCGGTGACGATCTACACCGAGAAGCTGGGACAGGGTCCGAAACGGATGACGATCCGCGATACCCGTTCACGGTGGGGATCCTGCACGGCCCGCGGCGAACTGAACTTTTCCTGGCGGCTCATCCTGGCGCCACCGCTGGTGCTCGACTACCTCGTGGCGCACGAAATGGCGCATCTGCGGGAGATGAACCATTCCTCCCAGTTCTGGGCCCTGTTGGGATCGCTGTGCCCGCATGTCGAGGATGCCGAACGCTGGCTCAAGCGCAACGGGGCGAGCCTCCATCGCTACGGCTAGAGGGAATCGTACCCGGAAGCGGGCTGCAGCACGGAAGGACTCCTGTCTCCATCCCGCTGCGGAACCGGGGACGAAGGTGCAGGAATTGGACAGGAAGACGTCGGACGCTTGCGCCTAACCGCGCACCCGCAGGACACGGTCGCGGGCCATCCGCTCCGCCGGCCAGGTCGGGCGCGCGTCGACGTCACCCGGGCGCATGGTCCTGGGAGCCACGCTGTCGCAGACCTCGCGCTGGCGCAGGATCGTCGGGTTCCCGAACTCGTCCAGCCGGCGGACATATCCGCCATCCCGGCAGAAGCCCGCGATCTCGGCGGAGTTGGTGTTGACGCGCCCACCCGGCATGCGCCGGATCGGCCGGTGCTCGATCACGAGCGGACCATCGCGGTTGAGCGAGCGCTCGACATAGGTGGTCTCGTCCACAGGCAGGGGCTGGGCCGAGGCGGGAACGATCCCTGCAAGGATCAGGAATGCGGCGGTGGCGCTAAATCGCATGGGCTCGATCCGTTGGCGTCTGGAGCTTTCTCCAGGGAACTAGGGCGTCTTTTCGTGAAACGATAGTCCGCGATCGTAAACTAGTGGTCACGCTTGACACAGAATAGCCGCGCATGGTCGGAACACCGCGGGTTTCATCCGGTGCCCCCTGGCCATGAGGTTGGCCACGAGGGGTGAGGCGAGAGGAATCGGCGCGTGGGGTTTCGAGGAATGTTGAGGCGCCCGAGACCGGTCG
>NZ_BPQT01000007.1 GCF_022179405.1 Methylobacterium marchantiae | reverse complement strand
CCGATGATCTGCTCTTCACTGAACCGGCTCTTCTTCATCGTCCGTCTCCTGATCGACGGACCCTAGCTTCAGAACGAGGACAATCCAGGGGGCAAGGTCACCTCACCGCCCGCCCTCGGCCCGGTCATGGGCGAGTACGGCACGACCTCGCGCGGCTCGTAGGTCAGTCGCCGGTCGAGGCCGTCTTCGCCCCGGTCGATCCGCGCCAGCGCCGCGCCGGCCGCGAGGACCTTGAACGTGCTGCACATCGGAAAGCGCTCGCCGCCGCGATGCGCCGTGGTGACGCCGGTCGCCGTATCGAGGAGCCCGATCCCGAGGCGTCCGCCGCTCGCCTGTTCGATCTGCGCGAAATGCGCGGCGAGGCCTTCGGGCGACGATTCCGCGGCGAGAGCGCGGTTCGCGCCGGCGATCAGGCCTGCCGCAGCGCCGGCGGCCGCGCCGGTGGTGAATTCGCGTCGCGTGGCCATGCGCGTCCTTCCCTGCCGAGAAAGCGACCTCTTCGGGGAACATCGCGGCGGCTTTGCGGTGCGCGCGAAACGCTCCGGATCGCGAATTCCTCGTTTCCGGGCCGGGCCTTCGGATTGCTTCGCGCCTCCCCGATTCTTATCTCCCCTTCTTCAGGTGCCGGCGCGATGTCCGACGCGGGCCTCGATCTCGGGAGACGGCGATGCAAGGCACGAAGGACGGCATGAAGGACGGTACGGGTCGCGGCTCCAACCGGTTGTTCGACGATTTCGCCCGGTTGATGACGGATGCCGCGGGCGCGGCGCAGGGCGTGAAGCGTGAGGCGGAGACCGTGTTCAAGGCGCAGGTCGAGCGCCTGATCCGCGACATGGACATCGCGTCGCGCGAGGAGGTGGACGTGCTGCGGGACCTCGTCTCGGCGCTGCGCAGCCAGAACGACGCTCTCGCCGCCCGTGTTTCCGCCCTGGAGGGCAGACTCGGCACTCAGGAGCCGCCTCCGCCAGCGACATCCGTCTGATTCGCCGGCACCGAGTCGGGTCTAAGCTTGTGCACAGGAAGGAACGGTGGAAATCCGCTTTCCTGTTAACCGGTCCTCGGGAGCGCTTTGAAACGCGAGTCCGCCACGGTCTATAGTGAGTGAGGCACTGATTCGCTTCGCACCCGGACCCGACCCTCGACCCTTAAGCTTCTCGCCGACCGAGCTCTGCCTTGCCTATGCGTGGCTTCAGCTTTGAGAACGGTGAATCGTGAGCGGGATTGATTGTCGTTCACCATTCTCGGCGCCCCCGACGGGACGCCAACCTGGACCGTCATGACCCAACTCCACATCGAAGGCCTCGACCGGAACGAGCACCCCCTCGACATCGTCGAGCGGCTCGCCTCCCTTCGCGATTGGATCTTCGACCGGGCCGAGACCGACGAGATGTCGGTGGCCGTGGCCGGCCGCTGGTCCGACTACCATGTCGCCTTCACCTGGATCGAGGACGTGGAGGCCCTGCACGTGGCCAGCGCCTTCGACCTGAAGGTGCCGGCCCATCGCCGCACCGAGATCCTCACCCTCATCTCCCTCGTCAACGAACAGCTCTGGGTCGGCCATTTTGACCTGTGGTCCACCGACTGCGTGGTGATGTTCCGGCATTCGCTGCTGCTCACCGACGGCGCCGCGCCGACGCAGAGCCAGTGCGCGATGATGCTGAAATCCGCCGTCGATGCCTGCGAGCGCTACTATCAGGCGTTCCAGTTCGTGCTCTGGGCGGGCAAGTCCGCCCGCGAATCCCTCGATGCGGTCCTGTTCGAGACCGAAGGCGAGGCGTGAGCATCCCGGCCTCGGCGCTTCCCGCCTCCCTCACCCTGGTGGGGGCGGGCAAGATGGGCGGCGCGATGCTGGCCGGCTGGCTCGCGGGCGGGCTCGACGCGGCCAGGACCGTGGTGATCGATCCGCAGGCCTCGCCCGAGACGATCCGGCTCTGCGAGAGCCACGGCATCGCCCTCAACCCGAGCGACGTGCCGGCGAACGACGCGCTGATCCTCGCGATCAAGCCGCAGGGCCTGGAGGGGGCGGCGGGCCTCCTCGACACGCTGATCTCGCCCCGGACGCTGGTCGTCTCCATCCTCGCCGGCAAGACCATCGCCGATCTGCGCACCCGCCTGCCATCGGCCCGCGCCATCGTCCGGGCGATGCCGAACCTTCCGGCGAGCATCGGGCGCGGCGTCACCGGCGCGGTGGCGAGCGCCGAGGTGGCGCCCGGCCAGCGTGATCAGGCCGATGCGCTGCTGAAGGGCGTCGGCGCGGTGGAATGGCTCGACGACGAGGCGCTGATCGACGCGCTGACCGCGGTCTCCGGTTCCGGCCCGGCCTATGTCTTCCTCCTCGCCGAAGCTATGGCGGAGGCGGGCGTCGCCGCCGGCCTGCCGGCCGAGATGGCCGCGCGGCTCGCCCGCGCCACCGTCTCGGGCGCCGGTGCGCTCCTCTCCACCAGCCCGCACGAGGCGGGACAATTGCGGCGCGACGTGACCTCGCCGGGCGGCACCACGGCGGCGGCCCTCGCCGTGCTCATGCGCGAGGGCGGCGTGCCGGACCTGATGCGCGAGGCGGTCGCGGCCGCGAAGCGGCGCGCGGGCGAGCTCGCCGGCTGAGCCGCCCCCTAACCGATCCGCCTGCGCAACCTACATGGTAGGGAACAGACACGAGGATCGAACGACCATGGCGAACACCAGAGGTGCGAAGCCCAGGGGCCAGAGCGATGCCGGCGGGACCGACATCGCCGTTGCCGTCGCCCCGCAGCAATCCCCCCGCGAGGCGGCCGTGGAGGCGCTGATGCGTCTCGCCGCCGTGCAGCCCTGGAACGACATCGAGATCGGCGACATCGCCCGCGAGGCCGGGCTCTCGCTCGCCGAGTTCCGCGAGCTGTTCCCCTCGAAGGGGGCCGTGCTCGGCGGCTTGTCGCGGATCATCGACCGCAAGGTGCTGGAAGGCGATTCCTCCGACCTCGCCGAGGAGCCCACCCGCGAGCGCCTGTTCGACGTGCTGATGCGCCGGCTCGACGCCATGACGCCCTACAAGGACGCCCTGCGCCGGATCTCCTACGCGCTTCGCGGCGACCCGCTCTCCCTCGTCGCCCTGAACGGCGTAGCGCTGAACTCGCACCGCTTCATGCTGGCCGCCGCCGGCATCGACACCGAGGGGCCGCTCGGCCGGATCAAGCTGCAGGGCGTGGTCATCGCCTTCGCCCGCACGGTGGAGGTCTGGCTCGACGACGACGATCCGGCCCTGGCGCGGACCATGGCACGCCTCGACAAGGAGATCCGCAACGGCGAGCGCTTCATGGAGCGCGCCGACGACGCCCGCCGCCTCACCGCACCGTTCCGCGCCATAGGCCGCTCGCTCCTCGATCGCGGCGCCCGCCAGCGCCGCGGCAAGCGGCCCGAGGACGAGGTCGACCAGCAGACGGTGTGATGGAACGCTTTCCCTCCCCCCTCTGCGGGGGAGGGTGGATGCCGGTCACGAACGAAAAGGGCCGCCCCATGGGGCGGCCCTTTCCTCGTCGAGATCGGTCGATCAGCCGCCGATGCGGTTGGCGAGGACCGCCGAATGGCCGTGCTGGTTGGCGATGTAGGGGAGCGCCTGGTTGGCGAACTCGCGGCCCTGGGCGTTGTCGCCGTTCCGCGAATACGACTCGTAGAGGCCGAGGGTGCGGGCGTCCGAACGGGCCTGCTGCTGGGCGAAGGTCCGGTCGAAGTCGCGGCCGGTGGGGGCGTTCTTGAGGCGGTCGATGCGGGCCTGGCCCTCGGGGCCGATGGCGACGCGGCGGCCGGGCTCGCCGGGGGTGTTGTCGATGATGCCGACGCCGCCGAGCACGCCGCCGACGATCTTCGAGGCGATGGTGGCCGAGATCGTCACCGGGGCGAGCACGACGCCTACGGGATTGTCGAAGCGGGTCTCGAAGGGCTGGCTGTCGGAGACGACGGTGCCGCCGGCGGTCAGCGAGGTGCCCTCGGGCAGCAGCGCCTTGGTGGTGGCCTCACGCTCGACCAGCACGTGCTTGGCATAGGCGCGGACGTTCGGGTTGCGCGACCGCTCGAGGGCGATGCGGCTCGACTCGATGCTCACGGCATCCGAACGCAGGGCGGCAGCGCGGAAGGAAGAGGTGTCGCGGGCCTCGGGGGCGTTGGCATCGAACTGGGGAGCGACGCGGATGCCGAGGGGCTCCTGGGCGAGGGCCGGGGTCGTGATCGCCGCGACGGTGAAGCCGAGGGCGGCGAGAAGCTTGGTGTTGATCATGGCGGAGGTTGTCCTCACACGCCTTTGCGGCGTTTGGTTGAACGAACGTTTCGTCCGGCATGAACGCTTCGTTAACGGGGCGGTTCCCGCGTGGAGGGCATGGCTGTGGTGCGACGCAGCATGCTTCACCTGATCGTGACTCGGCTATCGTCAGCCTTCCCACCCGACCACCTCACCCTTCGAGGCCTCTGCTACGCTCCGGCACCTCAGGATGAGGTGGTTTGGCGGGACGAGTTCTGATCACTGAGCGGCTTTGCCATTACCGGATTTCCCACACGATCACCTCATCCTGAGGTGCCGCGGAAGCGGCCTCGAAGGAGGACTCCAGAAATCACCGCGGAAGCTGGAGGGCTCCTTCGAGGCCTGCGCTGCGCTCCGGCACCTCAGGATGAGGTGGGTGGGTTGGACGCGTGCTGGGCCGCGGGACGTTTTGCCAAGTGCTTCAACGCGTCCCAATCACTGGCGATGAGAGCTTCCTTCTTGGCGCGCCCCCAGCCTTTCACCCGACGCTCGAAAGCAATGGCGTCGGTGATCCGATCGAACTCCTCGGCGTAGACAAGAACGACGGGACGCCGCTCGCTGGTATAGCCTGGGAATGTTCCGGCGTGATGCTCGCCGAGCCGCCTGTCGAGGGTCTCACCGCGAGCCGATCCGACGTAGTAACTGCCATCGGCACAGAGCAGGATGTAGACGAAGGCGGCCATCCCGAACTCCTACCCAACCACCTCATCCTGAGGTGCCCGCGGTAGCGGGCCTCGAAGGAGGGCTCCAGAACACACTGAGCGAACTGGAGGGCTCCGCCTTAGGATAAGGTGAGAGAGCAGCACGACGTCAATGCGCCTCCTCCCAATTCCCCGCCGCCTGCGCCTCCACCACCAGCGGCACGCGTAAGGTCAGCGCGGGCGCGGGCGCCTCGACCATCACCCGGCGGATGACCGGCAGGGCCTTCTCGACCTCGTCCTCGGGGGCCTCGAACACCAGTTCGTCGTGCACCTGCAGCAGCATGGTCACGTTGAGTTTTTCGGCCCGCAGCGCCTCCTCCATCCGGGTCATGGCCCGGCGGATGATGTCGGCGGCCGAGCCCTGGATCGGGGCGTTGATGGCTTGGCGCTCCACCGAGGCGCGCTCGTTCGGGTTGTTGGAGCGGATCTGCGGATAGTGGCAGACGCGGCCGAACAGAGTGGTCACGTAGCCCATGTCCCGGCAGAGCTTCTTGGTGTCGTCGATATAGGCGCGGATGCCGGGGAAGCGCTCGAAATACTGCTTGATGAAGGCGCTGGCCTCCTCGCGGCCGATGCCGAGGCGGTCGGCGAGGCCGAAGGCCGAGATGCCGTAGATGATGCCGAAATTGATGGTCTTGGCGCGGCGGCGCAGGTCCGACGTCATGTCCTTCAAGGCGACGCCGAACATGGCGCTGGCCGTGGCCGCGTGGATGTCGACGCCGTCCTCGAAAGCCTGGCGCAGCTGCGGAATGTCGGCGATGTGCGCGAGGATGCGCAGCTCGATCTGGCTGTAATCGGCCGAGATGAGCTTCCTGCCCTCCGGCGCCACGAAGGCGCGGCGGATGCGCCGGCCCTCCTCGGTGCGGATCGGGATGTTCTGCAGGTTCGGCTCGGAGGAGGAGAGCCGGCCGGTGGTGGTGGCGGCCAGCGAGAACGAGGTGTGGACCCGGTCGGTCTCGCGGTCGGCATGCTGCTGCAGCGAATCCGTATAGGTGGATTTCAGCTTGGCGAGCTGGCGCCATTCCAGGATCTTCTTCGGCAGTTCGTGGCCGGCCTGGGCGAGTTCTTCGAGCAGGGTCGCGGGCGTGGCCCATTGACCCGATGGGGTCTTCTTGGCGCCGGGCAGGCCCATCTTGCCGAACAGGATGTCGCCGATCTGCTTCGGCGACGAGACCTGGAAACGCTCGCCGGCATCCTCCTGGATCTCTTCCTCGAGCCGCACCAGGATCTGCGAGAAGTCGCCGGAGAGCCGGCTCAGCATGTTGCGGTCGACGCGGATGCCCGCCGCTTCCATCCGGGCGATGACCGGAACGAGGGGACGCTCCAGGGTCTCGTAGACGGTCACCCGCTTCTCGGCGACGAGGCGCGGTTTCATCATCCGCCACAGGCGCAGAGTCACGTCCGCATCCTCGGCGGCATAGGCGGTGGCCTTGTCCAGCGGCACCTTGTCGAAGGTGATCTTGGCCTTGCCGGTGCCGGCGACGTCCGAGAAGCTGATCGGCTGGTGGCCGAGATGACGGCGGGCGAGCTCGTCCATGCCGTGCCCGCCCTTGCCGGCATCGAGCACGTAGGAGATCAGCATTGTGTCGTCGAAGGGCGCGATCTCGATCCCGACATTCTGGCGCCGGAACACCAGCCAATCGTACTTGATGTTCTGGCCGATCTTCAGGACGCCCGGATCCTCCAGCAGCGGCTTCAGGGCTGTCAGGGCGGCATCGATCGGGATCTGGCCCGCGATGGGCGTGAACTGTCCCGTGGCCGCCTTGGCATCGCCGAACAGGTCGCTCGCCTCCGACGCCGCCACCGGCTCCACATGGGTCAGCGGGATGTAGGCCGCCCGCCCCGGCGCCACCGCGAGCGACACGCCCACGAGCCGGGCGTTGTTGGCGTCGAGGGAATCGGTCTCGGTGTCCACCGCGACGATGCCGGCCTCGCGCGCTTGCGTGATCCAGGCCTCCAGCCGGTCGAGATGGGTGATCGTCTCGTAGCCCGTCGTGTCGATCGGGTTCGTCGCCTCCGCCGCACGGATGGCGACGAGGCCGGCGGGGGTCGCCTCGGCGGGGCCGCGCGGCTTCGGGCTGCCCTCCGGCAGGTTGAGATCGGCGAAGGGATCGACCTCGCCGCCCTCCGTCGCCGCCTCGAACGGGGGCGCGTCGGTCGCGTCCGAACCCGGCAGCAGGGCGGGGTCGGGCTTCACCGTCTCCGGGTCCACATGCAGCATCGAGGCGATGCGGCGCGTCAGGGTGTTGAACTCCATCGCCTTGAGGAAGCCGACGAGCTTCTCGGGGTCGGGCGCCGGCAGGCGCAGATCGTCGAGGGCGACGGGGAGCGGCACGTCCTCGACGAGGGCCACCAGCCGGCGCGAGAGCTTCGCCTGGTCGATGCTGGCCAGAAGCGTCTCGCGGCGCTTGGGCTGCTTGATCTCGCCCGCCCGCTCCAGCAGCGCGTCGAGGCTGCCGTATTCCTTGATGAGCGCTGCCGCCGTCTTGAGGCCGATACCGGGCACGCCCGGCACGTTGTCGGAGGTGTCGCCGATGAGCGCCAGGGCATCGCCGATCTGGTTCGGCTGCAGGCCCTCCCACTTGGCGATGATGGCGTCGAGGTCGAGGTTGCGCTCGGGCCGGTGGCCGGGCTTGCCCTTCACGCCGGATTCGAAATCGTAGAATCGCACCAGCGGCCCCACGAGCTGCATGAGGTCCTTGTCGGAGGAGACGATGATGACGCCGGCGCCCCGCGCCTCGGCCTGGCGCGAATAGGTGGCGATGAGATCGTCGGCCTCGTAGCGTTCGAGCTCGATCGGCTGCAGGCCGAAGGCCCGCACCGCCTCGCGCATCAGCGGCATCTGGCGCTTGAGGTCGTCCGGCGCGTCGGGGCGGTGGCCCTTGTAATCGGGGTAGAGCTCCTTGCGGAACGAGCCCTCCGACTTGTCGAACACGATGGCCAGATGCGTCGGCTTGATCCCCGCAGCGCCGTCCTGAACGAACTGGGCGATCTTGGTGCAGAACAGCCGGATCGCCCCCGTGGGCAGTCCGTCCGAGGGCCGGGTGTTGTACTTCTGGTCCTGGTTGATCGACTGGAAATAGGCGCGGAAGATGAAGGACGACCCGTCCACCAGGATGATCTGATCGCCGGGGCCGACGGGGGCGGAAGCGCTGGTCGTCATCGGGCGGCAATGTCTCGCGAAGGGTGATTCAGGGCGGCCGCTCTCACGGGGCCGGCGGCCTGCTCAGTTCGGTGCGGCAGGCCTCGATGATCTCGGTCAGCTGGTCGTGGACGGTCTTCCAGACGTTGTCCAGCGCCAGCCGGTGATAGGCATGTCGATAGAAGTTGCCGGCATCGGCGATGTCGCGCCAGGGTATTTGGGGATGCCGCGCCTTGGTTTCCGCTCCGAGCCGCCTGCTCGCTTCGGAGATGATCTCCAGGCAGCGGACGACGGCATAGTTGGTGCGCTGATCGGCTTCGAAGGCCGCGAAGGTCATCCCGGCAGTGAAGTCGAGGGCGGCCTCGGCGTTCTCGACGATGTCCTCGCAAGCATCGCGCTCGCGCTCAGAAGACAGGGACGGCATCACGCTCCACCCGTGCCCGGACACGCTCCTTCAAGGTTTGGCGGTTCGCCACATCGACCGCCACCGGAAACAGGTCTCCGATGAAGTTGCAGAGACCGACATAGCCGTAGACGTCGAGCCCAAGACCCTCGTCGAGGTCGATGACGATGTCGACATCGCTACCGGGATGGGTATCCCCGCGCGCGACCGAACCGAACAGGGCCGCGTGACGGACGCCGCGCCGCTGCAACTCGCCTTCATGGGCGCGAAGAATGTCGATGGCCGTCCGGGAATCCATATCGCGACGTTAGCGCAAGACCATCGCCTGCTGAAGTGGCCGTGAGCGGCCGCGAGAGAGGATGGTTTCGAGAGGACGGGTGCAAGTGTCGCGCGCCGGAACTGGCGATTCCGGGTGGCGTTTCAGCTTCGTCTCCCACAGCTTCGGATTCCCGCCGCATGATCCCGGTCCGCCCTTCGACCTGCCTTGCCCTGACCCTCGCTTTCTCCGCCGCCCCGCTGCCGGTCCTCGCCCAGGCGCTGCAGAACCCCGGCACCGCGACGATCGAGGCGCATGTGGTCAAGGCCGCGCCGCTGGAGGCGACGCCGGAGCGGATCGCAGGGCTCAAACTGCCCGCGGGCTTCAAGATCGAGGCCTTCGCCCGCGATCTCGGCGCGCCCCGCGTCATCGTCGTGGCCCCGGACGGGGCGCTCTATGTCAGCGACCGCGAGGCCGGCACGGTCACGCGTATCGATGCGGCCGACCCGACCAAGCGGCAGGTCGTCCTGAACAAGCCGGACGTGCACGGCCTCGCCATCCATGACGGCACCCTGTTCTACGTGACGGTGAAGGAGATCTTCTCGGCGCCGATGAAGGCCGACGGCAGCCTCGGATCGGAGACGAAACTGGTCTCCGATCTGCCCGATGCCGGCCAGCACCCCAACCGCACCATCGGCTTCGGGCCGGACGGGTGGCTCTATGCGAGCCTCGGCTCCACCTGCAACGAGTGCGAGGAGCGCAACCCCGAGAACGCCACCATGGTCCGGATGAAGCCGGACGGGTCGGGCCGCGAGATCGTCGCCTCGGGCCTGCGCAACACCATCGGATTCGCCTGGGAGCCCGGCACCAAGGCCCTCTACGGCTGGGACGACGGCGTCGACTGGCTCGGCGACAACGAGACGCCGGAGGAACTCAACCGGATCGAGAAGGGCAAGAAATACGGCTGGCCCTACATCTTCGGTGCCGGGATCAAGAACCTCTACCGCGAAGTCCCGAAGAGCTCCCTGGAGCAGTGGGACAAGGACAGCGAGCGCCCGGTTCTCACCTGGACGGCCCATGCCTCCTCGATGCAGTTCACCTTCTACGACGGGGCGCAATTCCCGGCCGAGTACAAGGGCGACGCCTTCGTCACCATGCACGGTTCGTGGAATCGCAAGCCGCCGAGTGGCTACGAGGTTCTGCGCGTGCATTTCGAGAACGGACAGCCGAAGACCATCATCCCCTTCGTGTCGGGCTTCCTCACCGAGGGCGGCCCGAGCGGCTGGTCGCGCTTCGCCCGGCCCTTCGGACTGGCGGTGGCCAAGGACGGAAGCCTCTATCTCGGCGACGACCAGCACGGCATCGTCTATCGGATCAGCTACAAGGGCTGACCCGCTGTCTAACGATTAAGAAGTACAGGAATGAACTGATTTTTCTGTATTTGCAGATCGACCTCAACGTTTGCTCGTTCCTTTGCCGACGTAACAGGGAAGTAATTTTTATCCGGCGGCAGGGATATTGCTATGATCAGTGTATGAGTATCAGTTCTGCCGCCGTCCAATACCAAATTGAACGTTCCAATTGTTGTGCTTCTTGCTAGAGAGCTAAGAAGGACGGCAGGACTTGCTGAACCATTGAATGTTGTTGTAAATGTTATAGTATCGGCGAATAATACGGTTTTATCCTTTGCGTTCTCGCTTAATAAGAGTGTTTCGTTTAATCCAAAAAATGTATCTAATACTTCTCGTATACCGATATTGCCTGTTATCGGATACGCATAATTCACTTGGTTTGTGGGCTTTGCGCATTCCTCTCCTTTTAAGTATAGCTCTTTGATCGTTTTTACTATTCTGAAGTTTCTGATATTCTTTCTTGTCCTATCGGATGAGCCTTTAAGACTCAATGCATCAGAGTTATTTGCAATGATAGATAAGATCCCTAATTCTGTAGAAATCTTATTTGTTTCTGTCATGTCAAACGTAAAATCTAAAGCTATAGCTGTTCCATCATACTTGTCTAAGAGTTTTGAAAGTTCAGGTTCGATTTTATCGTATGGTAAATTCTTCAACGATGCCGGGTTTTCGTTCAGTATTTTTAGTATTTTGTCCGCATTGCGAAAATTTTTTCGTTTAATAAAATCAATAAGTATGTCATTTACTGCATAAAACGCTTCGCATCGTATCTTATTAGCTATTTCAAGTGTAGTTACGCCGGTAACGTCTTCTGGAACAGGATGAATTGAGCAAGCAGCTGTAGCTGCTGCTAAGAAAACTGAGTACGCAATAGCCAATGAAGATCTATATATGCGCATAATTTTTGAAATCCGAATAAAGGCTTCACAAAACTTATTTACCTCAATGTCGGCGGTGTCAGTTGTAAAAATACAACTTTTAGAAAAATACAACTTTATGTGATATCAAGCTAAGCGCAGTTGCTCAGCTCGCGGCGCCCACCGTGTCGGCCATCCGTGCGTCGCGGGTGCCGAGGGGCTGTTCCCGTCCGATCTTGGTGTCGATCTCGGTCTGGTGCTCCATCTCGGCGTTGATCTCGGCGCCGACGAGGACGATCGTGGTGGAGATCCAGATCCAGGTCATGAAGCCGACGACGGCGCCGAGGGACCCGTAGGTCTCGTTGTACTTGCCGAAATTCGAGACGTACCAGGAGAAGCCGAGAGAGCCGACGAGCCAGAGCACGCCGGCGCTGGCGCTGCCCCAGGTCACCCAGCGCCAGCGCGGCGCATCGCGACTCGGGCCGTAGCGGTAGAGCAGGGCGAGGCCGCCGAGCACCGCGAGCAGCAGGACTGGCCAGCGCAGGAGCGAGATGTACCAGGCCTCCGCGCTGAGCCCGACGACGTTGATCACCGCCGGCACCACGACGATGCCCACCAGCGCGAGCACGATGAAGAGCAGCGCCCCGCCCGTGAAGGCGAGCGAGCGCAGGTTGAGCCAGAAGAAATTGCGGGTCTCGCGCTCCTCGTAGACGATGTTGAGCGCCTGGAAGACCGCCTTCATCCCGCCATTGGCGCTCCAGATCGAGAGGGCGAGGCCGGTGAAGAAGGTGAAGCCCAGAGCCGTGTCGCCCTTGGCGGCAATCCGCTTCACCTGCTCGCCGATGATGTCGAGGGCCCCGGACGGGATCACACCCTGCAGGGTCTGGAGGTGATCGTTGATGGTCGCCACGTCCGCCACCAATCCGTAGCAGGAGACCAGGGCGGCGATGGCCGGGAAGATCGCCAGAAGGACGTAGAAGGTCACGCCCGCGGCGACCGAGACGATGTTGTTCTCGCCGATATCGTGGAAGACGCGCATGCCGATGTCCTTCCAGCCCGAGGCGGGGATCTCGGAGGGGCTTGCGGCCTGTCGTCCACGTTCCGGCTCCGTCCTCGCCACGTGCCTGGCATCCGCGCCTCCGTGGGACGGCGATGGTTCGCTGGTTCGCGGCACCGACGGTTCGGTGCGGGCGGAGCCTTCCGCGCCTTTTCTCGGGAGGACGAGGACGCCGATGAGCGCCGTGACGAGACCGATCGTCCACAGCGTCGAGCCCGCCTGCTCGGGAGACTTCACCGCTGCCGGCTGATGATGTGGCTCGGCCATCGATGATCCGCCCGCGTCGCTAAAAAGTGAATACACTTCACATCGACAACCTTCCGGTCCTTCGAGAGTTTCATGGAGTCGCGAGGGTTTTGGAGCCGCGAAGGTTTTGCCGGCTCACGAGATAGACCTGTCGCGATCGGAATCGCCCGTCGGGCGGCGATCCGGGCGAGGTTTCGGCGCGGGGCGTGCCTTCAGGCACGGACTTTAAACCGATCTGCGGCTATGCGGGGTTCGCAAAAGTGGTCACCGGCGTTGCGTCGGTAACCTGCGACACACCAAGGAGCTAAGCAGCGTGAAGCGTTGGCGTGCCAACGCGAACCTGCTTAGGAGGCGCCATTCGGTGCTTGCCCTCGGCCGCCGTTGCCCTCACCGTTTTTACGAAACACTCCCCGCGAAACACTCCCGCGAAGCACTCTCGAACGAGGATACGACAGCCCCGTGCCGCATGCGACCGAGCTGATTGCCATCATCGCCCTGGGCCTCGTTCTGGCCTTCGCCTGCGGGATGCTCGCCCAGCGCCTGCGGCTGCCGCCCCTCGTCGGCTATCTCCTCGCCGGCGTCCTCGTCGGCCCCTACACGCCCGGCTTCGTCGGCAACAGCGAACTGGCGAGCCAGCTCGCCGAGATCGGCGTGATCCTGCTGATGTTCGGGGTGGGACTGCATTTCTCGATCAAGGACCTGATGG
This sequence comes from Methylobacterium marchantiae, assembly GCF_022179405.1. Lineage (GTDB taxonomy): Bacteria > Pseudomonadota > Alphaproteobacteria > Rhizobiales > Beijerinckiaceae > Methylobacterium > Methylobacterium marchantiae. Next base: position 99,832 of record NZ_BPQT01000007.1, on the reverse strand, counting down.
CGGTGCGCACCATCGCCCTGCCGGGCGCCATCGTGCAGATCGTCGCCGCCACCGCCATGGGCGGCCTGCTGGCGCATCTGTGGGGATGGGGCATCGGGGCGGGCCTCGTCTTCGGCCTCGCCCTCTCGGTGGCGAGTACCGTGGTGCTGCTGCGGGCGCTGGAGGAGCGCCAGCTCCTCGACAGCGACAAGGGCCGCATCGCGGTGGGCTGGCTCATCGTCGAGGATCTGGCGATGGTCCTCGCTTTGGTCCTGCTGCCGGCCCTCGCGCCCTCCCTCGGGGGAACCGGCGACGGCGCGGCGCACCATGTCGGCGACGGCAACATCTGGCTCACCCTGGCGCTGACCCTGGCCAAGGTCGCCGTCTTCACCCTGGTCATGCTGGTGGGCGGACGCCGCGTCGTGCCCTGGCTCCTCGATCAGGCGGCCCGGACCGGCTCGCGCGAACTCTTCACCCTGGCGGTGCTCGCCCTGGCGCTCGGCATCGCCTTCGGCTCGGCCGAGCTGTTCGGCGTGTCCTTCGCGCTCGGCGCGTTCTTCGCCGGCATGGTGCTCGCCGAATCCGACCTGAGCCATCAGGCGGCCGCCGATTCCCTGCCGCTGCAGGACGCGTTCGCGGTGCTGTTCTTCGTCTCGGTGGGCATGCTGTTCGATCCCGGCATCGTCCTGCGCGAGCCGCTCTCGGTGCTCGCCGTCCTCGGCATCATCCTGCTCGGCAAGTCGGTGGCCGCCGTGGCGATCGTCCTGGCCTTCAAGCACCCGCTCGGCACCGCCCTCACCATCGCGGCGAGCCTCGCGCAGATCGGCGAATTCTCCTTCATCCTCGTCAGCCTCGGCCTGTCCCTGAAGCTGCTCCCCACCGAGGGGCGCGACCTGATCCTGGGCGGCGCCATCCTCTCCATCACCCTCAACCCGCTCTTCTTCGTCCTGGCGGACCGGGCGACGCGCTACTTCGCCGAGCGGCCGGACCTCGCCGCACGGTTCGAGCGGCGCGGCGCGGCGGAGACGGCCGTCACCGAGGCGCCCAAGCCCCATCGCGGACACGCCATCGTGGTCGGCTACGGCCGGGTCGGCAGCACCATCGCCAAGGCCTTCGCCGCCTGGGACCTTCCCTATCTGGTGGTCGACCGCGACCGCCGCCGCGTCCTCGATCTGCGCAAGGACGGGATCGAGGCGGTGTTCGGGGACGCCACCGCGCCGGGCATCCTCGAAGCCGCCGATATCGGCGAGGCGCGCCTCATCGTCATCGCGTCTCCCGAGGCGCATACCGCGCGGCGCCTCGTCGAACTCGCCCGCGAGGCCAATCCCGGCATCGACACCCTGGTGCGCACCCATAACGACGGCGAGCGCCATTATTTCGAGGAGCAGGGCGTCGGCCTCGTCCTCATGGCCGAGCGCGAACTTGCCTTCGGCATGACGCTCTACGCCCTGCGCAGCCTCGGGCTGAAGGAAGGCGAAGCGCGCATCTTCGTCGACAGCACCCGCGTGGAAAGCCGCTCCGCTCCGGTGGAGGCCGAGATCGACCATGGCGCGCCGGAATTGCGGCCGCACAAGACGGGCGTGGTGGAGAGCTGAGTCACGCCGCCAGTTCCCGTGCGAGCGCGCCGACCCGTTTCAGGTCGTCGACGAAGGCCAGATAGGCCTCCTCCTTCGCCTCGTCGGGCAGGCGCAGGAGATACGAGGGATGCACGGTGATGAAGCCCTCGAAGGCCTTGCCGAACGAGGCCGGGCCGCGCGCCCGCGTGATCGGGATCGCCTTGCCGGTGAGCGACAGGACGGCGGTCGCGCCCAGGGCGACGACGAGCTTCGGCGCCACGAAATCCAGTTCGCGGTCGAGCCACCAGCGATAGTGGCTCACTTCGCCGGCGGTGGGCTTCTGGTGGATGCGGCGCTTGCCGCGCTCCTCGAACTTGAAGTGCTTGACCGCATTCGTGAGGTAGGCCTCGTTCCGCACGATCCCCGCATCGGCCATGGCGCGCGACAGGAGCTGCCCGGCCGGCCCCACGAAGGGGCGGCCCTGCCGGTCCTCCTGATCGCCGGGCTGCTCGCCGACGAAGGCGATCGTCGCACCCGCGGGACCCTCGCCGAGGACGGCCTGCGTTGCCCCCGGAACCAGCGGCTCCGAGCGCCGGATGATGGCGTTGAGTTCGTCGAGGGAGACCGGATCCTGGTCGGTCATCGCCGCGACGGCCTTGGCGGGGTTTCGCTTGATCGGCATCTGCGGCTCCCTCTCGATCATGGCCTCGGTGCGGGCCGCCGCGGCGCGGACGAGACCGGGGATCGCCGCGGTCTCGGGCATGTTGCGCCAGTACTTCTTCGGCATCTCCGCCCGCATGGCGGCGAGGTTGGTGCGGGCCGGGTTGAAGGTGCTCTCGTAATAGTCGCGCCAGCCGGCCTCGAACCCGTCGGCCTCGGGCGCGTCCTCGCGACGTCCGGGCGGGCCGAAGGTGAGGGCGGCGCCGTCCCAATGGGCGGACCCGTCCGGCGTCAGGATCGACCAGTTCAGCGACCGGAACCGCGAGACGAAGAACGTGCTCGCCGCCTGCAGGATGTGATGGTCCGGCTCGAACCAGGCGACGAAGCGCTCGGCCCCCTCCACCTCGGTCCGGCGGAAGCGCAGGAAGGCGTGCATCTTGTGCAGGTCGCGGGCAATGGCCTTGCGCATCCGGTCGAGGCGATGGACCAGCGGATCGCTCCCCACCTCCAGCAATTCGCGCTCGCCGTGGGTGATGCGCCAGATCAGTCGGTAGAGGAGGGCGTAGCGCTCGGGGTCGCGGTGCGGCACCACCATGCGGATCAGGTCGGCCACCGGCCGCGGCAGGCTTAGCGGCGCATCGGAGCCGGATTCCGGCTGGGAGACCTGTCCGAACAGGCCGGGGGCCTGCCCGATGGACCAGACTACTTTATCGGGCGGGACCGATGCCGCTGCGAGCCGGCGCACGGCGGCACGAAAGCCGTCGAGATCGGCGCCTTCGCGGAGGGAGACCGTCTGGAGTGATCCACCCGACCTTTCCCCCTCTGCGGGGGAGGGTGGCCCTCGCGTGAGAGAGGGTCGGGAGAGGGGAGCGCGTTGTCCGGAGAGGTCGTCCCCGCTCCCGCCTGCTCCGCAGGCACCCTCCCCCGCAGAGGGGGAAGGGTGGTGCTCACCATCGCGGTCCATCAGAACAGGCTCAGCTGCCGCGCCGGCTCCGCGAGCTTGGTCCGCAGATCGAGCCGGTCGGTGCCGCCGGGCCCCGGGTGGTAATCGGCGGCGATGAGGAAGGGGCGGGCGCGCTTGAGGCCGGAGGTGAGGCGGGCGACGTCGTCGAGGCGCAGCCGCGTATGCCGGCGTGCCGTCACGATCTTGTCGACGGCACGGGCACCGAGGCCCGGCACCCGCAGCAGCATCTCCCGGTCGGCCGCGTTCACGTCCACGGGAAAGCGGCCCCGGTTCTTGAGCGCCCAGGCGAGCTTCGGATCGATGTCGAGGGAGAACATGCCGTCCTCGGCCGCATCCGCCACGTCGTCGGCGGAGAAGTCGTAGTACCGGATCAGCCAATCGGCCTGATAGAGCCGGTGCTCGCGCTGGAGCGGCGGCGATTTCAGCGGCAGGATGGTGGAGCCGTCGGGGATCGGGCTGAAGGCCGAGTAATAGACCCGCTTGAGGTTGAACGAACCGTAGAGATGGGCGCTCTTGCGGATCAGAGCCTCGTCCGTGGTCGCATCCGCGCCGACGATGACCTGCGTCGACTGGCCGGCGGGCGAGAAGCGGCGCTTCTCGGCCTTGGCCTCGGTGATCCGCGCGCCGATCTGCTTCATCGCGTTCTGGATGACCGGCCCGTTCTTCTCGGGCGCCAGCCGGTGCAGGCTGGCATCGGTGGGGAGTTCGAGATTGATCGAGAGCCGGTCGGCGTAGAGGCCGGCCTCCTCCACGAGCCACGGGCTCGCCTCCGGAATCGACTTGAGGTGGATGTAGCCGCGAAAGCCGTGGTCGCGCCGCAGGCTCTTCGCCACCCGCGTCAGCAGTTCCATCGTGTGGTCGGGCGATTTGATGATGCCGGACGAGAGGAACAGCCCCTCGATGTAGTTGCGCTTGTAGAACTCCACCGTGAGGGTCACGACCTCCTCGACGCTGAACTTGGCGCGCTGGACGTTGGAGGAGCGCCGGTTCACGCAATAGGCGCAGTCGAACAGGCAATAGTTCGTCAGCAGGATCTTCAGGAGCGAGATGCAGCGCCCGTCCGGCGTGTAGGCGTGGCAGATGCCGGCCCCGGTGGTCGAGCCGAGTTCGCCCTTCCCCGCGACGCGTTTCGGCGCCCCCGACGACGAGCAGGAGGCATCGTATTTCGCGGCATCGGCCAGGATGCGCAGCTTCTTGGCGAGGGTCTCGTCCATGACAGGGACATGCGCGTCGTTCGTGTTTCGTTCAAGTTTTTGTCGGGTCCGGTCGGAAATGTCGCAGCGTGCGGTGTCTCCGCTCCCGCACGCGACGAGAGGGGGTCGCACGACTTGCCTCCATCACCGGTCGAGACCGTCCTCCTCGTCCGGATCCGCATCGATCGTCGTCTTCGCCAAGCCATACGAGAATCCGGCCCGCGCCATGGCGGCGATGTCCTTGTCGCGGTGGGCGGCGCGGGTGCCGGGGCGCCGGAACGGGCCGAGCCGGCGGCGCCTGGCATAGGCGCGCGCCGCCGCCTCTTCGGCATCCGTGCCTTCCTCCTCGGCCTTGTCGCGCTCGGTCTCGAGGGTCTCGGCGATCAGCGTCCGGTCGACGCCCTTGGCGGCGAGCTTGGCGGACAGGCCGCGTGCGGAGGTGCCGCGCCGGCGCAGGGTTGCCGCCCGCGCGGCGGTGAAGCGGGCATCGTCCACGAGGCCGGACGAGCGGGCGCGCTCCACGATGGTCGCGATCGTCTCGGCGAAGGCGGCCGGATCCTCGTCCCGAAGCCGGCACCTTTTGGCGACGCGCCGCTCCAGAACCTGGCGCAGCATCGCCACCGAGGCGCTGTAGCGCTCCAGATAGTGCAGGGCGACCCGCTCCAGATAGGTCGCCGTCACCGGCGGCGTGGGCTTTGCTTGGGAAGGCTTCGCTCCCGAGGGGTCGTCCCTGGAGGAGGATGCGGAACGCCGCCCCGCAACGTTTCGAGCGCTCATCGGTTCATCACGCTTCGGACAGGTTTCAGGATCATGAGGCCCCTCGTCTCGACCGAGAACCGGTTGCCTGTCTTACCCCGAGAGGACGCATGCATGTCATGCCGGCATTCCTCCTGAAGCGCGAATGGCTCCTCGTCGTGCTCGGCCTCGGCTTCGCCGTGCTCGCGGCCGCCGTGGTCTACCTGTCGCGTCCGACGGCGCTCACCGTGGCGGTCGGTCCCCGCGACGGGGCCGAGGCGCAACTGCTCGAAACCTATGCCCAGGCCCTGCACCGGGCGCGCGAGGACGTCCGGCTGAACGTCGTGACCTATGACGACGTCCGCGACAGCGCCGCGGCGCTCCAGGCCGGGCGCGCCGATCTCGCCGTGGTCCGGCCCGATGTGTTCCTGCCCGATAACGGCCTGACCCTGGCGCTCCTCCACGAGGAGACCCTGCTGATCGCGACGCCCGAGGCGAGCGGGATCGAGAGCTTTCCCGATCTCGCCAAGAAGCGCCTCGGCATCGTCGAGCGCCACGCGGCCGACCGGCCCTTCGTCACCAATCTCCTGAGCTTCTACGATTTCACCATCGCGCCGCCGCCCGAGGCGGGACAGGTCCCCGCCGCCAGCCACGTCGCCCTCGTCTCCCTCAAGCCCGGCGAGGTCACCGCCGCCCTGCAGGCCGGGACCGTGGACGCCGTCGCCGTCATCGCGGCGCCGACCTCGAAGGCGGCGATCTCCACCGTCCGCGCGGTGGAAATGGCGTCGGCGGAGAAGAAGATCACCATCGTCTCGGTGCCGGACGGCGATGCGATCGTCCAGCGCATGCCCGAACTGCAATCGGCGACGATTCCCGCCGGCACCTTCGGCGGCCGGCCCAAGCGGCCGGACGAGGACGTGAAGACGGTGGGGGCCTCCTACCGGCTGATGGCGCGGGGTGCCGTGAGCCGGTACTCGGTCGCCTCCGTCACGCAGCACCTGTTCGAATGGCGCTCCAAGCTCGCGCCGAGCGCGCCCATCGCCAACCTGATGAAGGCGCCGGATTTCGAGACGACGGTGGCGGCCACCAGCGCCCGCCTGCCCAACCATCCGGGCGCGGTCGACTATTTCGAGCGCGAGCAGCAGACCCTGTTCGAGCGCTACGAGGATTACGTCTACCTGCTCGCCTTCTTCGGCGGCACGATCGGTTCGGGCATCGCCTGGCTCGGCCAGCGCCTCGCCCGTCAGCGCCGCGAGCGCGTGGATGTGGTCCTCGACCGGTTGCTCGACATCCTGAGGGACATCCGCTCGGCGACCACCAGGGAACAGCTCGACGGGCTCGTGCGCGAGACCGACGACCTCGTCACCGACGTCGTGCGCCATGCCCGCGAGCGCAACGTCGACACCCGCGCGATGAACGCGCTGATCCTCGCCATCGACGCCGTGCACGGGGCCATCGGCGACGCCCGCCGCTCCCTCCACACCGGCGCCGAGCCCGAGCGTCGGCCCTTGCGCACGCGCTCCGCACGCCTCCTTCGGCTGGATCGGCCGGCGGCGGAGTAAAGCTAGCGCCTCGCCCTGTCGATCATCGCCTCGACGATGTTGCTGAAATCGTCGCTCCACGGGCGCCGGCTCATGTCCGGCGCGATCCGCGTCCAGTCGCTTCCTGCGGCGAGTGCCCCGAGATCCTTCTCGTTGCGGGCCATCGCGACGACGATGGACGGCTGATGGAACCGCTGCTCGTCGACCGCGTCGAGGCGTCGTCCGTCGCGGACGAATGTGACGAGGCCCTGCTCGGCGGCGGCGCGGGCGAGGATGTGCCGCAATTCCAGGTGCCGGTTCGAGATGTGGACGACGAGGGCGCCATCCGGTGCGAGCTTCGCGGCGTAGAGCGCCAGCGCCTCCCGCGTCATCAGATGGCTCGGAATCGAATCCGACGAGAACGCGTCGACCACGATCAGGCTCTTCCCGCCGGGCTCGTCGGTCAGGGTCAGGCGCGCGTCGCCGAGCACGATCCGGGCATCGGGCGCGCAGGCGCCGAGGAAGCGGAACAGTTCCGGGTTCCGGGCGATGCGCACGACCTCCGGATCGATCTCGAGGAAGGTCCAGTCCTCGGTCGCCTTGGCGTGGCAGGCGAGGCTGCCGGCCCCGAGCCCGACCACCGCCACCGAATCGAGATGCCCGCCCCGGCGTGAGCGGACCGCCTCGATCGCGACGCCCATGCCGCCCTCCTTCGTGTAGTAGGTCACCGGTTCGGGCCGGCCCGTGAACGGCGTGCCGTCGTCGTTGGCGATCCGCATCGCCCCGTGCAGGGTCGTGCCGTGACTGAGGGTCCGGAACCGGCCATCCGCCGAGATTCCGAGCTTGTGCACCCCGAAGAACGAGCGGATCGAGCCGCCGGAGGTCAGCGACCCGCTGACGAAGGCCGTGAGCAGGGCGAGACCCAGCGCCAGGAGCGCCACGTTCCGCGGCTTGCGCCAGAACGCGATCATCGCGCCCATCATGCAGAGGGCGAGGGCGATCAGCCACGAACCCGGCAGGATCGTCAGGCCGAGCAGGAGCCCGAGGACGATCAGGCCCGCCAGCACCGCAAGCGAGCGCCGGGACGCGGAATCCGGTGCGAAGACATCCGGCCGGCACAGCAGGGCCGCCATCAGCAGGATCGGGTATTCGAGGACCGTGGAGAAGATGTGGGGTGCCACGAGCCCGCAGAAGATGCCGCCGAGCACGCCTCCGAGGGACAGGCAGAGATAGAATTCCGTCAGCCGCTCTGCGTCCGGACGGCGCCGGTAGAGCATGCCGTGGCAGATCATGACGTTGACGAAGAACAGCCCGAGATGGAGCGCCAGTCCGATCGCGAGGGGCAATGCCGCCGAGATTGGGAGGAGCGCCAGCGCCGAGCCGACCACCTGGAGGCAGGCGAGCACGGTCTGGGACGGAACCATCCGCTCGCGGAAGGCGAGGACGAAGGTCAGCAGGAACAGGGCGAGCGGCGCCACCCAGAGGAGGGGAGCCGCCGCCACGTCGGTGGAGATATGCGCCGTCACCGAGACGAGCAGGCCCGAGGGCACGAAGGAGAGGGCGATCCAGCCGAGACGCTGGCGCCAGGCCTGCCGGGCCGAGGGGAGGGCCACCGTGGCGCCGGCGATGGTCCGGGTCGCGGGAGCGGCGTTGCGCGCGGCTGCGGCGGCGCAGATCGCGATCATCCCGGCCAGGAAGGCGAAGCCCAGCATCCAGGCGCGGCTCTGGTCGTGCAGGGTGAGCAGCGGCTCGATCGCGAGCGGGTAGGCGATCAGGGCGGCGAAGGAGCCGATGTTCGACGCCCCGTAGAGGAAATACGGATCGCGGGCATGCGGGTGGTTCGAGCGCGAGAACCAGGCCTGGAGGAGCGGGCCGTTGGCCGAGAGCGCGAAGAAGGGCAGGCCCACCGAGGCGAGGAACAGCCCGAGCAGCCAGACCGCCTCGCCATCGGCGGGCGGCTTGCCCCAGCCGGCGGCGAGCTGGATCGGCAGCGCCGCCAGGGCGCAGCCCATGACCGCGAGGTGGAGCGGGGCGGCGATGCGCAGCGGCAGGTAGCGGGCGAGCGCATGGGCGTAGGCGTAACCGGCCAGGAGCAGGGCCTGGAAGAACACCATCGCCACCGACCAGACCGAGGGCGAGCCGCCCAGCACCGGCAGCACCATCTTGGTGAACATCGGCTGGACGCCGAAGAGCAGCAGGGCGGAGAGGAAGATCGTGGCGACGAACAGCGCGAGGAAAGCCGCGGTTCCGGATGACCGGCCGACATTCGCGTGCCGGGCCCCGTCCGCTACAATCGTCATCGGTCGAGCCCGTTTCGTTACCTTCCCTTCACCTTAAGCGGATCGCCGTTAAATCTTGGTTGCGCCTCGCCGGTCCGGTCGCCCTCTCGGGCCGCTTCAGTAATGCGGCGGCGGAGGTTCCGGCGCGCCCGTGCCGGTCCGCGCGCCGGCCTCCTCGACCTGCTCCACCAGCTTGGCAAGGTGCCGGGTGAGGGCATCGATCTGGCGCCATTGCGCGGTGATCGTCGCGTTGAGGTCGTCGATGACCATGTCCTGCTCGGTGAGGCGCATCTCCAGGGCGTCGATGCGCGTGGAAAGCACTTCGGATTCCGTCTGAACCGGTTCGGTCATCTCACGCGCCCCTCATCTCAGCGTCTCCGGGTCGTGGTCCGGCCGCTCGACCAGACCGGGACCGAGGGCGATGCGGTGGTCGAAGACGAAGCAGTCGCCGCGCCAGCGGCTCTCGGCCTCGGGGATGGTCTCGAGATAGCGCAGGATTCCGCCTTCGAGATGGTGGACGGTGGCGAACCCCTTCGCGCGCATGTAGGCGCCGGCCTTCTCGCAGCGGATGCCGCCGGTGCAGAACATCGCCACCGCCGGATGCTCCGCGGGATCGAGGCGATCGACATAGGCCCGGAAATCCGAGAACCGCGACAGGCGCGGGTCGGTGGCGCCCTCGAACGTGCCGAGCGTGACCTCGAACGCGTTGCGGGTGTCGAGGAGGAGCAGGCCCGGCGTGTCGAGGAGGGCGTTCCACGCCTCCGGCGCCACCGGAATGCCGGCTTCTCCCGCATCGGTGGCCCCGTCGTCGAAGGTGACGATCTCGCGCTTCAGCCGCACCTTGAGATGGCCGAACGGCGCCTCGTCCGCCGTCGACAGCTTGACGTCGAGGGCCGTCAGGCGACCGCCGAAGAGGGGGCCGTCCCGCATCTCCGACAGGAGCGCCGCGATGGCGGCCCCGCTGCCAGCGATGGTGCCGTTGATCCCTTCCCGCGCCAGCAGGAGCGTGCCGAGGATGTCGAGTTCGGCGCAGCGGCGCTCCAGGGCGTCGCGGAGTTCGGCGGCGTCGGGCAGGGAGACGAAGCGGTAGAGGGCGGCGACGGTGTGGGGCATCGGCGGCAGGGTCTATCAGGCGTGGCGGTCAGGGGGAACCGGACGCCGGCGCGGCCTCGGTCCGACGCAGGACGAAGGTGGTGCCGACCTCCGGCTCGCGCCGCCAGTGGTTCTCGCCCGCCGGTACCAGGCCCACCACATGCCCCCGCCTCGCGACGAGGGTGAGCCGGCCCGGAGCGCCCTGCCACGAGACCGGATCGAAGGTCGTCAGGCCGCTGTCGCGGCAGCCGTCGAGGATCCGCACGGGGGCGGCCCCGCCCTCCGCCGGCTTCAACTCGATGCGGCAGACATCCTGCTCGCGATAGCGGTCGAGGGCGTAGATGCCGGCCGTCGGCCGCTCGCCGGTGCCGGCGGTCTCGGCGCCGGGCGTGCCGGCCCTGGCCGCATCGTCCCGGCCGAGCTGGTAAGCGGCATCCCGGCCGTCCGGTCCCGGCGGGGGCGGGGGCGACATCGCCGCGATCTGGAGCGGCACGAGGCTGTAGACATCGCCGCCCTCGGTCTGCGCCATGAGGCTGCGCTTGTCGTCGCGGGCCTTGAACAGCAGGATCGGCCGCACGTTCTTGTCCACGAGGCGGACCGCGCCGTCCACGAACAGCCACGCGGCGATCTCGTTGAGGATCGGCAGGGCCCGGCGGCACCCGGCGGGAAACGACAGGCGCCGTCCGCTGTCGGAACTCTGGGCCGCGAGGGTCATGACGCAGCGGCGGGTGCTGCCGTCCCGCGACAGGTCCCAGGTGCCCGGAGCGCCTTCGATGGTCTGGGGCAGGCTCTCGACGAAGGGAGCCGGCGGGCTGACCGCGGCGGGCGTCTCCGACATGCCGGGAACGGGGGGCGTCTCCGGAGCCGGCGGGGCTTCCGGCGCGGCCGGCGCCGCCGGAGAAGGCGCGTCCTGCACCGTCCCTTGAGCCGTTCCCTGCGCATGGACCGGGCCAGCTATCAGCGGAACCAGCATCAGCCCGGCGAGGAGGCGGGATCGGAGCCCGACCCGGCGGCTCATCGGCCGGCCTCGGCGCTGTGTCCGCCGACGGGCGTTTCCGGCACCGGGGTCAGCGGCCCCTGGCCGGAGAACCAGGAGAGCAGGTTGTCCACCACCAGCCGGCCCATGGCCTCGCGGGTATGGACCGAGCCGGAGCCGACATGGGGCAGCAGCACCACGCGGTCGAGGCCGAGGAAGGCCTCCGGCACGCGCGGTTCGGTGGCGAAGACATCGAGCCCCGCCCCGTGGATCGTGCCGGAGCGCAGGGCCTCGATCAGCGCCGGCTCGTCGATCAGGCTGCCCCGGGCGACGTTGACGACGATGCCCTCCGGCCCGAGGGCTTGGAGGATCTCGGCATTCACGATCCCGTTGGTCTCAGGGCCGCCGGGCGCCACGATCATGAGGACGTCCACGGCCTGTGCCATCTCCAGCAAGGTCGGGTGGAAGCCGTAGGCCACGTCCTCCTGCCGGCGGCGGCCGTGATAGGAGAGGGTGACGCCGAAGCCTTCGAGGCGGTGCGCGATGGCCCGCCCGATCCGGCCGAGGCCGAGAATGCCGACATGGCGGCCGCGCAGGGTCGCGGTGAGCGGGTAGGTCCGCGTCGGCCAGTGCCCGGCGCGCAGGTAGCGGTCCGCCTGCGGGATCTCGCGGATCGTCGCGAGCAGCAGCCCGAGGGCGAGGTCGGCCACCTCGTCGGAGAGCACGTCCGGCGTGTTGGTGACGACGACGCCCCGCTCCGCCGCGGCCGTCACGTCGATTGTGTCGTAGCCGACGCCGAAACTCGCCACGATCTCGAGATGGGGCAGGCGCTCGATCAGCGCCCGGTCGACGGGAGCCTGCGCCCCGGTCGCCATGGCGCGGATGCGCGGGCCGATCTCGCGATAGAATGCGTCGAGGTCCGGGGCGGTGTCGGCGCGGTGGAGGGTGAAAGCGGCGGCGAGCGCGTCCATCACGCTTCGCTGCATCGGCTTCAGGAGCAACAGATCGGCAGGCTGCATGTCGCGCTCGGTATCCGTCCTCGGGACTGGCGGTACGGGATACGGCTTTAATCCGCGGTCCGGGCAGGGTCCAGCTTCGGGCGCGGCCCGAGTCGGCATGCGGCGCGAGGGTGCCGGTCATGACCCCGATGCGCCGCGTGCGCCCGCCTACTTCCAACCGGGCCATTCGAACACTACTAAAGAGGGTGAGACCCTCACGTCCGCCCATCGCCCCGTCACTGACGAGAACCGAAACAGCCACGCCATGACTGCCCCGCGCACCCTCTACGACAAGATCTGGGACGACCACGTGGTCGATGTCGAGCCCGACGGCACCAGCCTCCTCTACATCGACCGTCACCTCGTCCACGAGGTGACGAGCCCGCAGGCCTTCGAGGGGCTTCGCGTGGCCGGCCGTCGCGTGCGTCATCCGGAGAAGACGCTGGCGGTGGTGGACCACAACGTCCAGACCTCGGACCGCCGCTTCGGCATCGAGGACCCGGAGAGCCGCATCCAGCTGGAGGCGCTCGCCGAGAACGTCCGCGATTTCGGCATCGAGTTCTACGACGCGCTGGACCGGCGCCAGGGCATCGTCCACGTGATCGGCCCCGAACAGGGCTTCACCCTGCCGGGCCAGACCATCGTCTGCGGCGACAGCCACACCTCGACGCACGGCGCCTTCGGGGCGCTCGCCCACGGCATCGGCACCTCGGAGGTGGAGCACGTCCTCGCCACCCAGACGCTGCTGCAGCGCAAGGCGAAGAACATGCGCATCACCGTGGACGGCACCCTGCCGCCCGGCGTGACGGCCAAGGACATCATCCTCGCCATCATCGGCGAGATCGGCACCGCCGGCGGCACCGGCTACGTCATCGAATATGCCGGCGAGGCGATCCGCGCTCTCTCGATGGAGGGGCGCATGACGATCTGCAACATGTCGATCGAGGGCGGCGCCCGCGCCGGCCTGGTGGCGCCGGACGCCATCACCTACGCCTACGTCAAGGACCGCCCCAAGGCTCCCAAGGGCGAGGCCTTCGAGCGTGCCCGCGCCTATTGGGACAGCCTCGCCACCGACGAGGGCGCCTTCTTCGACCGCGAGGTCCGCCTCGACGCGGCCAGCCTGCCGCCTCTGGTGAGCTGGGGCACGAGCCCGGAGGACGTGGTCTCGATCTCCGGCGCGGTGCCGGACCCGGCCGCCATCGCCGACGAGAACAAGCGCCAGTCGAAGGAGAAGGCCCTGGATTACATGGGCCTCACCCCGGGCACCAAGATCACCGATATCACCCTCGACCGGGTCTTCATCGGCTCCTGCACCAACGGGCGGATCGAGGACCTGCGCGCGGTGGCCAAGATGGTGGAGGGCCGCAAGGTCCACCCGTCGGTCTCGGCCATGGTGGTGCCGGGCTCCGGCGTGGTGAAGGCGCAGGCGGAGGCGGAAGGCATCGACCGCATCCTCAAGGAGGCCGGGTTCGACTGGCGCGAGCCGGGCTGTTCCATGTGCCTCGGCATGAATGCCGATCGCCTCAGCCCCAACGAGCGCTGCGCCTCCACCTCGAACCGCAACTTCGAGGGCCGCCAGGGCCATCGCGGCCGGACCCACCTCGTCTCCCCGGCCATGGCCGCCGCCGCCGCCGTGGCGGGCCGCTTCGTCGACATCCGCGAGTGGCGCGGCGAGGCCTGACGGCCGAGCTCGGCCGGAATCACGAAATGGGCCGGAATCGCGATTGACGCGGCCGGCCCACCCGCCTAAACGAAGCTCCGCGTCGGCACTGAGGTGCCGGCCGGCCCAGGTGGCGGAATTGGTAGACGCGCTGGTTTCAGGTACCAGTCTTGCAAGAGGTGAAGGTTCGAGTCCTTTCCTGGGCACCAATTTTCTGAGAAGCGTCTTTCCCTCAGAAACTTAAGCCAGATGAGGCGGTTGCGACAGGTAGGCCGTGCCACGACGGTGCGCCGTATGCTCTCCCGTCCGATGAAGTGGTCCAAGTCCTTCCTCGCCCAGTTCAAGCAGCGCATTCCAGCCGATGTGCGTGAGGCAGCGATAGGCCGGACGCGCCGGGTTCCGAGGCCGCCCGCAGCACCGCAACGCCGCCATGGGCATGGTCCGGTTCTCCCTGAGGACCCGAGAGCCGCGCGAGGCCGAGGCAGGTCAGGGGAATACGGTGGGGTTCGCTTCGTCATGGCTCCATCCCCTCAAGAGTTGGAGCCTCCGGGAACCCGGCGCGGTTCAGTTTCGAACCGACCCGGTCAAATCGCCGGAACGGTGCGGCGGGGTGCGATCCGCTGGTCGAAGACGACGCGTTTGCCGGTCTTCCTGTAGCGCACGCCCATCGCGCGTCGGCCGACATTGCGTGCCTTGCCGGCCTCCACCAGGGCGCTGAGGGTCTGCGGGACCGTCGCGGCCGCCGTCTCACCCAGGCCACGTCGGCGCCGTCGGGCAGGTCGAGGGGCGGCGGGCGCCCGGTCTCGGCGAAAAGCCGGGCATCGGCCCGATCGTGGAGATGCCATCCGAGATAGCCGACGATGTGCCGCTCGCCGAAGGCGAACAGGGCGTGCCCGCGGCGGATCTGGTCGTCCACGGTCTGGCTGAGATCGCCGAACCGGAAGCCGGAGAAGGGCGCCCGGCGGGCGAGAACGTGGGGGGCGATCCCCAGCGCCGCATGGGAGGCGTCGAGGGTGCGGATGGTCACGGCCATGGGTCGGGCCTCGTTCGGGCGGGGGACGGCGCGGGGCGGGGACCGGTCATGCCCTCCGCATCGTCGGGTCTGGTGCGGAGAAACTCCGCCACCTCCGCCGGATCGGGCAGGTTGTCGAGGACGCCGCGTCCCATCACCATCATCGCGCCGCAGGCGCAGGCCATGCGGCAGCACGCGTCCCACGGCTGGCCGGCGAGGAGACCGGCCGCGAGGCCCGCCGTGAAGGCATCGCCCGCGCCGATCGTATCGACGGCCTCCACCGCATAGCCGGGCCGCGCGACGAGTTCCGACCCGTTCGCCACGATGCGCGCTCCCGCGGCACCCGATGTCACCACCAGGATTTCGACGCCGCGCGTCCGGAGGGCGCCCGCCAGGGACACCACCTCCGCGGGAGATCCCCGCGGCTCCCGCCCCGGGAACAGACCGTCGTGGAGCGAGGCGGCTTCCGTTTCGTTGGCGACGAGGATCGTGGTGGCCGCCAGGACGTCCGGCGGCGGCATCCGGAACGGCGACAGGGTGAGGAGCGTCGGAATTCCGGCCTTCCGGGCGATCGCGAAGGCTTCGGCGATGGCGCTGTCGCCGATCTCGCACTGCGCGAGCACGAGGGACGAGGCGGCGATGGACGCCTCCGCCGCCCGGACGGCATCCGGGGAGAGCATCAGGTTGGCGCCGGGATGGACCGCCAGGCAGTTCTCGCCGTCGGCCCCGACGAAGCCGACGCCGATTCCCGTCGAGCCCGGAAACTGCCGGATCATGCTGGGAGACAGGCCGGCGCGCAGGAGCGCCGGCTCGGCCAGGGCCGCCAGATGGTCGGTCCCGATCGGGATGAGCCCGTCCACCGCGATCCCGAGGCGGCTCAGGCCGGCGGCGAGGTTGAAGCCCTTGCCGCCCGGTTCCCAGGCGAAGGCCGAGGCCAGGAGCGACTCGCCGGGCAGCGGCAGCCGGGCGACCCGGAACGTGCCCGCCGCGACGAAACTTCCAAGAACAAAACTGTGAGCCGCGTGACTAGACTGCTGTAACATCATGTAAGAGTCTGCCATCGTGCCGTTCATTCGCACGCTCATGCTACGTTGACGCGATGCCGGCCGAAACGCCAAGCCTTTTCACGTCCCTTCGAATTCAGAACGATACGGCCCAACCGATGTATCGGCAGCTGGAGCATCAGTTGCGGGCCATGATCGTCGAAGGTGCGCTCGGAGCCGGAGCGGCACTTCCGCCGGAGCGCAAGCTTGCGCTCCACCTCGGCATCAGCCGGAAGACTGTCCAACAATGCTACGATGCCTTGCGGCGGCAGCGATTGATCAGTGCGCATGGCCGCCACGGCTACATCGTCGAGGACGGGTTTCGCCGGATCAAGCCCGGCATGGAGCGCCTCAAGGGCTTCACCGAGGAGATGCAGGAACTGGGGCGCGTGCCCTCGTCCCGCATCCTCGAACGGGTCGTCGGCGAGGACCGCTCCATCGCCTCGATCTTCGGCCTCACCTCCACGGCCCAGTTTCTCCGGCTCGTCCGCGTCCGCCTGGGGGACGACATGCCCCTGTCGGTGGAGAAGGCCTGGTACGATCTCGGGGTGCTGCCGAGCCTCGCGGATGGCGACCTGTCGGGGTCGATCTATGCCCGCCTCGCCGAATCCGGCGCTCCCCTCGTGGATTGCGAGCAGACCATCGAGGCGGCGTGGCCGGACCCGCGGGAATGCGCGATCTTCGGCTTCGCCGAGCCGCTTCCGTGCCTGCTGATCAAGCGCCGCTCCTACGGGGCGGATGCGCGCATGATCGAGTACGTCGAAGGCCTCTTTCGCGGTGACGCCTACGCCTACCGGCTGCGTCTCAGGTCGTAGGGCATCGTTCCGTCCCCGACGGACGGCATCTCCACGCCGCGCCGACGGGGGAATCTTCATCCTCATGCGTCCGGCCCATGCCGCCACCCGTGAGATTCCGTCCGTCAAGTTAGATATCAAGATTGAAAACAAAAACTCAGTTCGACGGTGATCTGATCCGATTTCGTAAAGTGTTTAGTCTCATGATTATAATATACATTTCTTCTCTATGATGACGTCATAAGTCGTCGATCCGACCGATCCGTTGGTGCCGAACGGGAGCCATCGGCGGGCGCTCACGCGGTTCACGGGGAGAGACCGGGCGATGTGCATCCTGTGCAGCGATCGGACGGCCCATGTCTCGCGGCATTGGATGTCCGCGAAATCGATGGCGACGATCTCGGCTGCCGAGCCGAGCGCTCCGCCGAACGGCACCTTCGCCACGGTCATCGACCAGCTCACCACCTCCTGGACCGTCAATCCCGGAGACCCGGCCGAGAACGACGCGCGGAACCGGACCAGGACGGAGCTGACATACGCGATCCTCTCGACATCGCCGCCGAGCGGCAATGCCAGCGAGTCGACGGGCTTCCGCGCAATGACCACCTCGATGATCGACCGGGTTCGGGAAGCGTTCGAGATGTGGGACGACCTGATCGCCATCAGTCTCGTCGAGACGAATTCCGTCACCGTCGTCGTCTCCGAAGCGGGAGACACGGTCTTCGAGCTTGCCGGCCAGGGCACCGACACCGTCCGGGCGGCGGTGAGCTACGTCCTCGCCGCTGGCCAGTCCATCGAGACCCTGCGGACCACGATCGATGCGGGCACGGCCGCCATCGATCTCGCCGGCAACGACCTCGCCAACAAGATCGTCGGGAACGGCGGCATCAACCTGATCATCGGTGGGGACGGCGCCGACATGCTCTACGGCGGGGGCGGGGCCGACACCTTCGTCTACGGCGTGCTCGACGACAGCACGGTGATCCGTACCGGCCGCGACACGCTGGCGGATTTCAGCCTCACCGACGGGGACCGGATCGACCTCCACCTGATCGATACCGTCGCCGGCGGCGTCGTGAATCAGGCCTTCAGGTTCCTGGGCGACGACGCGTTCGGCGGCAGGGCGGGCCAGCTCCGCGCGGTCTTCTCGGGCGCCGATACCCTGCTCCAGCGGCGATGTGGACGGCGATGCCGAGGCCGGTTTCGCCGTGCTCCTGAGCGGGCACATCACCCTCCAGACCGGCGACTTCGTCCTGTAGGGTGACATCCTGCAGGACGAAATCCCTGTAGGGCGAAGCGGCCCCGCTATTCCGCGCGGGGAGCGCCGCCCTCGAGATCGGTGAGGAAGGGCGACGCGGCCTCTTCCGCCGCCCGCTCGATGGCGCGGTACCGGCGGACGAGACCGGCGCCGAATTCCGTGAGCCTCGCGCCGCCGCCGCTCCTGCCGCCGATCTGCGCCTCGACCACCGGCTGCCCGAAGCCGGTGTTCAGCGCCTCGACGAGCGTCCAGGCCCGCCGGTAGGACATGCCGAGGGCCCGGCCCGCCGCGGAGATCGAGCCGTGCGCGGCGACCATTTCGAGGAGCCGGACCTTGCCGGGACCGAGGCGGTTGCCGGGCCCGAGGTCGATCCGGATGCTCAACCGCGCCATCTGCCCGCCTCCCGCACGCCACCCACCCTGGCCATCGTTATGTCTGATGATATATAGCGAAAAGGCGAAGCAATTCACAGGGCGACTCCGCCCCGACCTCCCGTTCACGAGAGCCGAACCCGCATGCGCGCCTCCCTCCGTGCCGTCCTCCTCGCCGGCCTCGTCGTCCTGGCGCCCGCCGCCCGGGCCGCCGAGACCGCCACGGTCTTCGCGGCGGCGAGCCTCAAGAACGCCCTCGACAATGCCGGCAAGGCCTTCACCGCCAGGAGCGGCGTCGCGGTGACGGCGAGCTACGCCGCCTCCTCGGCCCTGGCCCGGCAGATCGAATCCGGCGCGCCGGCCGATCTCTTCGCCTCTGCCGATCTCGAATGGATGGAGTACCTCGCCAAGAAAAACCTCATCCGCCCCGAGACGCGGGTGAACCTGCTCGGCAACCGCATCGTCGTGGTGGCGCCCAGGGATGCCGGGACCGACGAGGTGCCGTTCACCGCCGAAGGGTTCGCCGCCGCCCTCGGACCGGACGGGCGCCTCGCCACCGGCGAGGTCCATTCCGTGCCCATCGGCAAATACGCCAAGGCCGCCTTCGAAAAGCTCGGCCTGTGGAAGGGCCTGCAGCCGCGCCTCGCCCAGGCCGACAACGTGCGCGCCGCCCTGCTGCTGGTCTCGCGCGGCGAGGCGCCGCTCGGCGTCGTCTACGAGAGCGATGCCAGATCCGATCCGGGCGTGAAGGTGGTGGGCGTGTTTCCGGCGGACAGCCATCCCCCGGTGGTGTACCCGTTCGCCGTCACCGCCGAGGCCAGGGGCAACGGGGCCGCGGCCTTCCTCGACTTCCTCAAGAGCGCCGAGGCGAGGCCCTATTTCGAAGCCCAGGGGTTCACGCTCCTGCCCCCCAACGCAGCACAGCCATAGGACACGCCATGAAGATCAGCGCGCGCAACACCCTCAAGGGCAAGGTCGTCTCCGTCGAGAAGGGTGCCACCACCGCCCATGTGAAGATCGAGATCGCCGACGGCACCGTCATCACCTCCTCGATCACCAACGAAGCCGTCGACAGCCTCGGCCTCACCGTCGGCAGCGACGCCTACGCCGTCGTCAAATCCTCGGACGTGATGATCGCCGTCGACTGATTTTTGTCGCGGGACGTGGGTGATGCTTGGAGACTCGTCGCGGATGGTTTGTCCGGGGCGGGGGTTGGCAATAAAGCTCTGACGGTCGGCGATCATGTCGAAGGTCGTTTTTGAGTGGAAAGTCGCCGCCGTGGTTCTTATGGCCAAGGTAGTGAAGCAGACCTCGCGCTCGCACAGCAATGGAAACGTAGCGCTATCACCCTCCGGCGGCCGGGCGCAGCCATCGGCTCGTCAATGAGGACACGCGTTGAAAGGTCGGGGCTTCAGCCAACCAAATCTTGCAGTCTCAACGATCCGAACCGCATGGACTGCTGACGTTCAGGAGCTCTTATCCTTGTCGATCTCCGACTTGGTGACGTAAAAACGACGTCCGTTGTCGCAATCTACAACGATTACCCAATTGTCAGGCTTGGCGCTTCGGCTCTCCGATAGTTCGGACGTTGAAACCCGATTGCAGTCCGCGTGGCGGGCTATCTTCAAGGCGGCATCCTTTCGCAGGAGGTTGATCGCCGGTAGTGCATCTGCGCCCCACTTTGCAGCAATGCGGGGATTGGCTATCGCCGAGTAGGGCGCATACGCAAAAGGATCGACGTCCTTCGACTGCGCTGAAACTGTTTTACATGACAAGAACGAGATCAAGACTCCGAGGGTCAGAACGACGCTACGCCAATGGTCGCGCTTTCTCTTGGTATTCGACGGTACGCCGCATGTGCCGGCAAGGTATGCTTCCATCATCTTCGCCGGCACCACGTCACGTTTGAGGGCGAACACGGGTCGCGGCCTCATACGGTTCGATCGGAGCGGGCGGACGACAGGAGCACGCCGGCCCCTAAGATCATGCAGGACAACGAGCCGAGCAGCACCCCGATCTTGGTCTCGGCCTCCAGCTCTGGTGCGCCTGCGAAGGCCAGAAGGCCAATGAACAAGCTCATGGTGAAACCGATGCCGCACAGCAGAGACACGCCGTAGATCTGAGTCCAGGTGGCCTGAGATGGCCGTTGTGCGAGACCGAGTCTGATTGTCATCACCACAAAGCCGAAGACCCCGATCTGCTTGCCCATGAAGAGGCCCAGGGCCACCCCCAGGGTCACCGGATCGAGCAGCATGTGAGGCGTCATGCCGGCGAACGAGACGCCGGCATTGGCGAACCCGAAGATGGGCAGCACGAGGTAGGCCGACCACGGATGGATGGCGTGCTCCAGCTTGTGCAGCGGCGAAGTCGGATCGTCCGGCTTTCCGATGCTGAGACGCAGGGGAATCGTCAGGGCGAGCAGGACGCCTGCGACAGTCGCGTGGATGCCGGACTTGAGCACCAGAAACCACAGCACCGCGCCGAGGGCCAGATAGGGCGTCAAGCGGCTCACGCCTGCCTTGTTCATCCCGAACAGGACGGCGAGGACGGCCCCCGCAGCCCCGAGCATCGGCAGAGACAGGTCCGTGGTGTAGAACGCGGCGATGATCAGCACCGCGCCGAGGTCGTCGATGATGGCGAGCGCGGTCAGGAAGATCTTGAGCGACACGGGCACGCGTGACCCGAGCAGGGCGAGCACGCCCAGCGCGAAGGCGATGTCGGTGGCAGCTGGGATTGCCCAGCCGCGGAGGGTTTCCGGCGAGTGCCAGTTGATGGTGGCATAGACGACGGCAGGGCCGGCCATACCGCCCAGCGCGGCGACGCCGGGTAGAATGCGGTCGGGCCATGTGCGCAGCCGACCGTCGAGCAGTTCGCGCTTTATCTCCAGGCCTACGAGCAGGAAGAATGCCGCCATAAGACCGTCGTTGATCCAGTGTAGGACGCTCAGCGGCCCGAGGTAGATGCGCAGGGTCGCGAAGTACCCATCCGCCCAAGGGGAATTGGCGACCGCCAACGCCAGCGCAGCGCTTGCCATGAGCAGCAATCCGCCGCTCGCTTCGCTGTGCAGCATGGTTCGCAAGGCTGACAGGCGGCGGACCCGAATGGGTGACTGAACATCCATCCCGTCACCCTGCCATTGCTGGATTTGAATAGAATGGACGCACCGCAAATCGCCGCAAAGACTGATCACTTGCAGAGAAATCGCTCGGCGATCGCATCACGACGCCACCGTAAAGCTCGATGCTGCGAAAAAACCATCGGTTGCACCGACGATATCGCTCAGCAGCGAGAGGCATGAACCGCCAGGAAGGGCTATGAAGCTCACTGCCAGCACGACATCTGATGGACGCCGGTTGCGCGATCCCGGCAGTCTCAGGCGGCGAAGCTTGTTTGGATGCGGCATAGGCACGGGTACCCGCCGCTGGCGGCCCGACCAACGGAAGAGACCTGCAGGCCCCCCGAATAGGGCCGCACACCTTGACGCTCGTATCACATCGATAGATGGCGCGCGCAACGGGCGTGCGCATTCTAAATGCGTTACCCAGCGACCTCCGCCTCCCTGATCGAGCCAATGACAGCTTTGAAAGCCAGACTTCGCCTCTTGTACGAAGGCGATACCGCCGTAGCGCACCGCTTCCACTACGTCCTGCTCGTCTTCGACATCGCCACGATCGCTTTTGTCATCGTGACCTCGTTCCTGCCCCTGTCGCCCTGGATCGTCGTCCTCGACGTGGTGCTTGGCTTGGCTGTGCTGGCCGATTTCACCGCCCGCCTCGTCATCAGCCGGTCTCCCGGTCGCGAGTTCCTACGCCTGAGCACGTGGGCAGACGTGGTGGCGGTAGCATCCTTTCTTGCACCGATGTTCATTCAGGGAGTCGGCTTCCTGCGCATCCTGCGCACGCTCCGGCTCCTGCGCACCTATCAACTGCTCGACCGGCTGCGTCGGGACAGCGAGATGTTCCAGCGCAATGAGGAGGCCATTCTGGCGGCGACCAACCTGGTGGTGTTCGTGTTCGTGATGACGGGGGTCGTCTACGTCACACAGAGCGGGAGCAATCCGGCGATTGGCAGCCCCATCGATGCCCTGTACTTTACGGTGACGTCGCTAACGACAACCGGATACGGCGACATCACTCTCCCTGGTCCATCCGGGCGGCTGATCTCCGTATTCGTGATGATCTGCGGTGTGACGCTGTTCTTCCGTCTCGCGCAGGTGGTCTTTCGACCCTACAAGGTCCGCCATTCCTGCCAAGCCTGCGGCTTACAGCGGCATGAGCCGGATGCCGTGCACTGCAAAGCGTGCGGGATCTTGCTCAACATCCCGGATGAGGGGGGCGATTGAAATACGCTGCGGTCCAGCGCATCGTCTTGTCATCGTGCCTGCGCCTCGATTGGCTCATCTGTTGACGATATGTCTGTCGAATCGAATTTTCGACCGGGACGGAGGCCCATAGTGCCGTCATCTGGCGCGAGCCGAAGATGATGGATGGCGGCCTTCCCTGTCGCGGCGATGGCCGAGATCGGCCGGGGCTCCGGCATCCCGCTCATCGCCGACAACACCGCCGCCCCGCTCCTGGCGCGGCCCTTCGACCATGGCGCGGCCGTCGTGGTCCATTCCATCATCAAATATCTCGGCGGCCGGTTCGACTGGGAGGCGCCCCCCGGCGCCAGCCCGCCCTCACCAATCCGGATGCGAGCGATCACGGCGCCGCCTGGACCGAGGCCCCTCGGCCCCGTCGCCTCTATCCTGCTCGCCCGCGTCCGCCTGCCCCTCGACGCCTTACCTGACCCCGCGGGGGCCGGAGATCGTGGCCCTGCGCATCGAGCGCCACAGCCGCAACGCGCAGGCGGTGGTCGACCACCTCGCTGGGCGGCGCTTCATCGAGGCCCTGTCGCTGTTCGACCACGTGGCCGATCTCGACCAGGACCCGGCCTCGTTCGGCCGCTTCGCGAAAGCCGCCTGATCGGGGCGATCACCACTTTGGCGGGCCGGAATCCGGTACCGACGCCGTCCCGATCCGGTATCGAAGGGCTTCGCGATCCGGTACCGAAGGCCCCCGCGATCCGGCACCGAAGGGCTCTGCGATCCGGTATCGAAGGGCTCCGCAATCCGGAGGCCGGCCGCCGTCACCGCTCCGCCCGCAACGCCTCCGCCATGCGCCGCACCGCCGGGGCGATCGCCCGCTCCGGCACCGCGGCGTAGCCGAGGAGGAGCCCCCGCTCGGCCCGTGATCCGTTGGCGAAATGCGGGGAGAGCGCCGTCGTCGCGATCCCGGCTCGGGCGCAGGCCGCCACGGCACCGGCCTCGTCGAATGCCGCCCCGGCGCCGGCGACGGGCCGCCCCACCAGATGCATCCCGCCGTCGCGCGGGGAAACCTCCAGCACCCCGCCGAGATGGTCCCGCGCCGCGGCGACGAGGGCGGCCTGCCGCTGCCCGTAGAGACGGCGCGTCCGGCGCAGATGCGTGGCGAAATGGCCGTCGTCGATGAAGCGCGCCAGGGCGCCCTGCCCGATGATGGAGGCGAATCCGCCGCTCCCCGTGAGGGCGCGGCGCACCGGTTCCACCAGACTTTCGGGCAGGACGAGGTAGCTCATCTGCAGGGCCGGCAGGAGCACCTTCGAGACGCTGCCGACATAGAGCACCCGGCCGGCGCGATCGAGGGCGTGGAGAGGGGCGAGCGGCCGCCCGGCATAGCGGTATTCGCCGTCGTAATCGTCCTCGACGATCCAGCCGGCATGGGCCTCCGCCCAGGCCAGGAGAGCGAGGCGGTTCTCGAGGCTCATCGTCGTTCCGAGGGGATGGCCCTGTGCCGGCGTGACCACCGCAAGCCGCGCTCCCGGTTGGAGAATTCGCGCCCGCGCGATCGAGAATCCCCCGGCGTCGCATGGCACCGGAACGGTGATCAGGCCCGCCGCGTGCAGGGCATGGGCGAGGCCGGGAAAGCCCGGCTCCTCGAGATAGGCCGCCTCGCCGGGCTCCAGCAGGAGCTCCGCCAGCAGGCGCAGACTCTGGCGGATGCTGCCGGTGACGATCACCGATTCCTCGCCGCACACGACCCCGCGGCCGGCCGACAGGTAGGCGGCGAGAGCCCGGCGCAGGCGCGGGTCGCCGAGGGGATGGATCCGGGCGGGAGGGCCGGCGCGCCACTCGGCCTGGAGCAGTCGGGCCCAGGTCTCGAACGGGAAGGCGTCGAGGGCGGGCCGGCCGAGGGCGAAGGCATCGGGTATCGGCGCCTCTTCGTCCTGGCCTCGCGACGAGGCCAGTGCCGCCCCCCTGCGCGAAAGCGTCGGCTCCGCGAGGGAGGAGGGCGGGCGGTGTCCTGCTTCCCGTGGGACGAGGAGGTCGTCGGGCAGGGTCTCGGCCACACGGGTGCCGGAGCCGGGGCGCGTGGTGATGTAGCCCTCGGCGACGAGCTGCTCGATGGCGAGCAGGACGGTGCCGCGGGCGCAGCCGAGATCCTCGGCGAGGGTGCGGGACGAGGGCAGGCGCTGCCCCGGCGGCAGGCGTCCCGACAGGATCGCGTGGCGCAGGGCCTCCCGCACCCGGCCATGCAGGGTCGCATCCTCGCGGCGGAGCGGGCCGGCCGGCAGCGGATCGAGGTCGAGGCGGAGCGAGGGGGCGGGAGGGCGTCGGTTGGTCGTCGAACTGGTCCAGTCATCTTGAAAGAAGCGGACCTTTCGCATGATCCGCTTTCCGTCGAGAGAGGACCTCGCAACGTCGATCCGTCAAGGACCCTCCGTGTACGAGCCGCCACATTTCAGGACCGACGATATCGAGACACAGGCGGCGCTCATCCGCGCCTGTCCGCTCGGACTCCTGGTCAGCGCCGGGGCTAACGGGTTGATGGCGAACCCGATTCCCTTCCTCCTCGACACGGAGGAGGGCGGCCAGGGCACGCTCCGGGCCCATCTCGCCCGCGCCAATCCGCAATGGCGCGATCTCGACGGGCTTCCCGAATGCCTCGTCGTGTTCCAGGGGCCGGATCGCTACGTCACGCCGTCGTGGTACGCGACGAAGCGGGAGACGGGGAAGGTGGTGCCGACCTGGAACTACGCCACCGTCCAGGTGCGGGGCCGCCCGCGCGTGATCGAGGACGAAGCCTGGCTGCGGCGCCAGATCGACGACCTGACGCGGATGCGGGAGGCGGGGCGGGACGCGCCATGGGCGGTGTCGGACGCACCGCCGGCCTTCACCGCGGCACAGATCCGGGGAATCGTCGGCATCGAGATTCCGATTGCGAAGCTCTCCGGCAAATGGAAGGTCAGCCAGAACCGATCGGAGGCGGACCGTGCCGGTGTCGCCGCCGGATTGCGCCGGGATGCGGGCGGAGCGGATGCGATGGCGGAGCTCGTCGACGGGATGGGAGGGCGGGCATGAGCGACCGGGTGAACCCGTACGGCCAGCCGATCGGTCGGGCCCTCGCGGAGTGGAGCCCACCCCTGCCGCCGCCGCGCGACGCGATGCAGGGCCGTTTCTGCCGGATCGAGCCCCTCGACGCCGAGCGTCATGCGGGCGACCTCTTCGCCGCCCTGGCCCATGATCCGGCGCGCTGGACCTATCTGCCCGCGGAACCGCCGGCGGACGAGGCCGAGTATCGCGCAAGGCTCGCGGCCATCGCTGCGAGCCGCGACCCGATGCACCATGCCATCCTCGACGCCGTGAGCGGGCGGGCGATCGGCCTGGCCGCCTATCTCAGGATCGAACCGACCCATGGCTGTATCGAGGTCGGGCATATCCAGTTCGGCCCCGGCCTCGCCCGCCATCCGGCCGGCACCGAGGCGATGGCCCTGATGATGGGCCGCGCCTTCGCCCTCGGATACCGCCGCTACGAGTGGAAATGCGACAGTCTCAACGCGCCCTCCCGTGCGGCGGCGCTGCGCTACGGCTTCACGTTCGAAGGCATCTTCCGCAACGCCATCGTCACCAAGGGCCGCTCGCGCGACACGGCGTGGTTCTCGGTCACGGACGCGGAATGGCCGCGACTGCGGGCGGCGTTCACGGCCTGGCTCGCACCGGAGAATTTCGACGACGAAGGCCGCCAGCGCCGGTCACTCGCCGACCTGCGCGGTCGATCGCCGGTTTCAGACGTATAGGATCGGCAACGCCGACACTTCAAAGGATCGAGTGGAGCGGGCGATCGGGATCGAACCGACGACATTCAGCTTGGGAAGCTGACGTTCTACCACTGAACTACGCCCGCGAACACCAACGATGGCAATGGCTTGGCGGTCAATAAGATCCGCCCGGTACCGCCATGTGCCGTTCGTGCACCATCGGTATCTAACAGTCGAGCCGCGATGGCGTCAAAGGCATTCTGGGGCCTTCCTTGGAAAGAGATGCCCCTCGGATCGTCGTCTCCGTCAGCTCCGGGCGCCTTCCCGCACCAGCAACTCGCGTTTGCGCTCGACGCCCCAGCGATAGCCAGAGAGCGACCCATCCGAGCGGACCACGCGGTGGCAGGGGATCGCCACCGCGATGTGATTGGCGCCGCAGGCCCGTGCCACGGCACGGGTCGCCGCCGGCGCGCCGATGGCTTGGGCGATGTCCGCATAGGTCGCGGTGGTGCCGACGGGAATCCGGCGCAGGGCCTCCCAGACCCGCTGCTGGAAGGCGGTACCGCCGATGTCCAGCGGCAGGTCGAGGCCGCTTGCGGGCGCCTCGACGAATCCCACCACCTGGGCCATCCAGGCCTCGAACGCGCGCTCGCCGCCGATCAGCTCGGCTTTGGGAAAGCGATCCTGGAGGTCGCGGGCCAGGATGTCGGGATCGTCCCCGAGCAGGATGGCGCAGACGCCCTTGGCGGTGGCCGCCACCAGGATGGCGCCGAGCGCGCATTGGCCGATGGCGAAGCGGATCGTGACGCCCTCGGCCCCTCGGCGATAGGTGTTCGGCGCCATGCCGAGGCGCCCCGCGGCTTCGGCGTAGAACCGGCTCGGTGACGCATAGCCCGCGTCGTAGATCGCCTGCGTGACCGACTTCGCCCGTCTAAGGCCCGAGGCGAGATCCTGCGCACGCCGCGCCGCCGCATAGGCCTTCGGCGTCACGCCGGTGGCCGCCTTGAATACCCGATGGAAGTGGAACGGGCTGAGGCCGGCCGCCTTCGCCAGGACTTCGAGGCCGGGCATCGTCTCGGCTTCGTCGATGAGGCGGCAGGCATGGGCGACCGCCTCGGCCCGGCGCGCAGAGAGGGTCGGTTCGTCGGGCCGGCAGCGCTTGCAGGCCCGGAACCCGGCGGCCTCGGCTTCGGCGCAGCCGGCATGGAAGCTGACGTTCTCGCGCAATGCCGGGCGGGCGGGGCAGCTCGGACGGCAATACACGCCGGTGGTGCGCACCGCGTAGACGAAGCTGCCATCGGCGGCCGCGTCGCGGGCCGCGAGGGCGGCCCATTTCTCCGCATCGCCGGTCTCCGCATCGCCGGTCTCGGGATCGCGGGGATCGCTGCCTGCGGCGGGCATGAGTTTGGCGACGGACATGACGTCGATCTCCTGACCGAAGGACGATGGCGCAGAGGAGGCGCCGTGTCATGTCACCATCCTGGCCTCGAAGACCGGAGATCGCATCCCGGTTCTTGCTCCGGCTTTCGCTTTGGCGCTCAGGCCGTCCTCGGCGCGCTCGATCCCCCCCTGTCGACGATCGCGGGTTTCGTCCGCCTCTGCGTCTTGAACTGCGCCACCTTGTGCGCGCAGAGCGCGAACAATCCGGCGAGGGCGACCATGGCGGCATCGAACCAGAGAAAGCGCGGATCGTGCCGCAGCAAGGCGCTCGGCGACGGTGCCGCGGCGGTGACCAGATCCGCCAGGGCGACGGCCAGGAACAGGAAAGCGGCGGTGATCGCCATCTCGCGCCAGGCGGCCCGGTGGGGCCGGAAGAGCGGAACGACGGTCATCACCGCCCAGGCGCCGAAGAACGCGCGGATCTCCCAATCGGCGCGACCGGCGAGCCCGAGCGGCAGCAGCCTGTTGGCGAGGAAATAGACCGCGATCCCCCCCGGCAGGCCGATGACGGTGCCGATGTTCAGGGCCTGCACCACGCGCAGACCGAGGAACGACGTTTCGCCGGGTTTCGGCAGCCGGGCCACCGACCACAGGACGAGGCCGGTCGCCACCATGGCGCATCCCATCAGGCCGCAGAGGAAGAACAGGATGCGCAGGGCCGGCCCCGCGAAATGCGCCTCGTGCAGGCCGACCATGGTGGTGAAGGTCTTGGCGGCCGGCTTCAGCCCGCCCTGCAGGATCTCCACGACCTCGCCGGTGGTGCCGTCGAAGGCGATCTGCGGATGCTGATGGGCGAGCCCGTGCGGCTCCTCGAAGATCGCGATCACGGTGGCCCTGGCATCGCCCGGATTGACGATGGATACGCGTTCGAGCGGTTCGTGGATCGTCGCCACGGCGCGGGCGACCATCGGCCCGATCGGGGCCAGGGTTCCGGGCTGGCCCACGGGCGGGCGCTGCGTCGTGATCTGGGCGGTCTCGGCGTAGAAGCGCGTCGCATCGCCGTTATACGCGGCGGTGACGCCCCAGGGCATGTACATCATCGCCAGGGTGACGATGCCCGTATAGGTGATCATCAGGTGATACGGCAGGGCGAGCACGCCGGTGACGTTGTGCGCATCGAGCCAGCCGCGCTGGGCGGACTTGTCCCGGCGCAGGGTGAAGAAATCGGCGAAGATGCGCCGGTGGGTGACGATGCCGCTGATGAGCGCCACCAGCATGATCATCGCGCAGATTCCGACGATCCAGCGGCCCCAGATCGGCGGAAGGTGCAGCTCGAAATGGAAGCGATAAAGGAAGTCCCCGCCCTTGGTATCCCTCATGACCGCCGGCTCGCCCGTCCGTGCATCGAGCCGGGCGATGCCGGGTGGCGCGCCCGGCTTCATCCGCCAGAACAGATCGATGACCGGCTTGTCAGGCTGCGGCAGGCCGATGAACCAGGACCGTGCGCCCACGGCATGGGTCTGGAGATGAGCGATCCCGATCTCGGCCGCGCGGGGCAGGTCGAGGGCGGTCTGCGATCCGGCCAGCGCCGCCTCGCGGGTGAGTTCCGGCTGCATCCAGGCCGTGATGTCGGTGCGGTAGTAACTGGCCGTCCCGGTGACGAAGACCGCGAACAGGACCCAGCCCACGACGAGGCCTGACCAGGCGTGCAGCCAGGCCATGGATTGGCGAAAGCCGTTCTTCATGGCGTCATGCCCTCGAGACGTTCTGCGCTACCAGCGATACCTGAGCGTGGCGAACACGGTCCGAGGCGCGCCGTACCAGCACCAGGCCTGGAACGCACAGGATTGCACGTAGGTCTCGTCGAGCAGGTTCTGCGCGTTGATCTGCAATTGCATGCCCTTCAGCGTCGGTGACAGGTAGCTGAAATCGTAGGACGCGACGGCGTCGACCACGAGATTGGCCGGCACCTTGATGCTGTTGGCGGCATCGCCCTGCGAGCCGCCGAGGTAACGGAAGCCGCCGCCGAAGCCGAGGCCGGCGAACATCCCCTGGCGGACCTGATAGTTGCCGAAGAGAGAGATCGTGGTGTCCGGCACCTGGATCGGGCGCAGGCCGAGGAGCGGCACGGTCTGGCGGGTCGTCTCATTGAGCGTCGTGGCGGTGCCCGCGGAGTTGACGGCGTCGATGAGAGAGAACCCGCCGATGACGGTGAGATCCTCGGTGATGTTCGCCCGCGCCTCGAACTCGACGCCCTGAACGCTGACCTCGCCGTTCTGCACCGAGAAGCTTCGGCCGTTCACAAGGTCAGGCGAGAGCGAGTTCTGGCGCTTGATGTCGAAGGCGGCAGCCGTGAGCAGGATATCAGTGCCGGGGGGCTGATACTTCACGCCGGCCTCGAACTGCCGGCTGGTGATCGGGTCGGGAAGGCGGCCGAAGGTCGGGTCGCCGTTGAAGATCTGCCCGGAAAACTGCGGCTCGAAGGCCTCCGAATAGCTGACATAGGGGGCGATGCCGCTGTCGAAGAGGTAGAGCAGGCTCGCCCGCCCGGTGAAGGCTTCGCTCGGCGCGTCCTGATCGCTGACGAGGGCGCCCGCGATCGTCCGGGTCGGCCCGCTCTGTCTCACCCAGTCGTAGCGCCCACCGAGGGTGAGCGTCAGCCGATCGACCTTGAGCTGATCTTGGAAGTAGATGCCGGTTTGGTGAGAGCTGATGTCGGAATAGCCCGAGAAGGCAGGGAAGGGGATGTTGGGCAACCCATAGACCGGGTTGAGGAGGTCGAGGCTTTGCGGAACGGCCGGGAACGGCGTGCTGAACGTCTTTGTGTAGAGCGTCTGGTGGTCGAGCCCGACGAGGATGGTGTGGGCGACCGGGCCGGTCTGGAAGTCGGCCACGATGTTGTTGTCGTTGGTGAAGGCGTCGATCGCCACGTTGGTGCCGCCGGCTGCCCGTCCGAGGAAGCGGCCGCCCCAGGCGAGGTTGTTCGAGGTGGCGTCGTAAAGGCTGCGGTAATCGCCGAGGGTTCGCAGGAAGCGGCCGGCCGAGTGGACGCGGATGCCCTCGTCGAAACGGTGATCGAAGATGTACGTCGCCGAGGCCTGGGTGCGATCGGAGCGCTCGATGTTCGGGTCGCCGTCGTAGAAGTCGCGCGGAAGACGCCTGAGCGGCCCGTTGGCGATGCCGAAATTCGACGGGAACAGCGTGCCCTTGGCGGGCAGGGCGCCGTAATAGCCGGAATACGGATCACGCTGATAGAGGCCGATGAGCGTCAGCGAGGTATCCGATGACGGACGCCATGTCAGGCTGGGATTGATGAAGCTTCGCTCGATGGAGGTGGTCTTGGCCGGACCGTCGGCATCCCATCCCGCGGCGATGATCCTGTAGGCGAACTGGTCAGCGAGCACGCCTCCGCCTTCGATCGGCCCGCCGACATCGATGCCGCCGCGCACGGTACTGTAGCTGCCGCCCTGCACGAAGATCTCGCCATGGCGGACAAAGGACGGGACCTTGCTGACGAGGTTGACGATGCCGCCGGGGCCCGCCTGCCCGTAGAGGACGGAGGCCGGACCCTTGATGATGTCGACGCGCTCGAGCCGGAACGGATCGACGGAAGGGCCTGCGTCACGGTTGCCCGGCAGGCGCATGCCGTCGAGGAAGAGGGGGGCCTGGAAGCCTCGGATCAGGAACTGTTCCAGCCGTGTCGAGCCCGATCCACCACGTTGCTCCGTCGTCACGCTGGGCGTGTAACGCAGGGCCTGATTCACGGTCAGTGCGTTCTGATCCTCGATCTGCTTGCGGGAGACGACAGAAATCGACTGGGCGGTCTCGAGAATAGGCGTGTCCGTCTTGGCGCCGACGACGCTCCGGGTCGCCGTATAGCCTCTGACCGGCCCGACGGGGCCGCCGACATCCGTTCCCGACGCGCTCGGTCGACCCCCGGCACCGTCGACCGACAAGGTATCGAGCGTGACGGCGTGGTCAGCCCCCTGCGCCAAGACTGGTTTCGACAGAATGGCAAACATGGCCACGCTTGAGAGCATGACGAGTATAGCGCGGCTGCGCTTGGCAGATAGCGTTGCCTGATCGCGATGATTTAGCGAAAGCTGATGCACGAGGAGACCCAATTTCTAGATTTTCTTAGATTGGAGGCATTAAAAGAAGCTGCTCTCCAAATCGTGTTCGGAAATCATCTGGCAAATAAGCTAGATTATATGCAACAATTATCTTTTAGAATTGTTTTATGTCTAAATACTAATTTCTTATATTCGGTCGCAGTAGGTCCGTCATCTTGGGATCGCGATCTGCCAGTCCACTTGAGGCCACGGCGTGGCACGCGACGTTAGGTTCAATCGCCACCACTTGTAGGATCGAAGGCCGCAATCAGTGATCGGCCCTGTGGATTTATCTCTTCGCCCCTTCAGCGGCCGGTCGCGTTACCGACGCGGCGATCCAGCAACACTCATCACGTATTGGGCGGCGGTGCCCGTCAGGGCTGCTACACGAACCATATAGAATTTTAATCCGTGGTATATTGTATGCCTTGAATTTTGATGCATGATGGTTGGACCGATTCCACAGATCACCGAGCAAGAATGGATTTAGGGATGGAACGACAGGACCCACCGGCCGCCAAATGGCGGCAGCTCGCTTTCGGCGTCCTCTGCATGGCGATGATCGCCAACCTGCAATATGGGTGGACGCTGTTCGTGGACCCGATCGACGCTAAGTTCCACTGGGGCCGGGCGGCCATCCAGTTCGCGTTCACCATCTTCGTCGCTACCGAGACCTGGCTGGTACCGGTAGAGGCCTGGTTCGTGGACCGCTACGGTCCGCGGATCGTCGTCTGCTTCGGCGGCGTGATGATCGCGCTGGCCTGGCTCATCAATTCCCAGGCCTCGTCGCTGTGGATGCTCTACGGCGCGGCGGCGGTCGGCGGCATCGGGGCGGGGTCGGTCTACGGCACCTGCGTCGGCAACGCTCTCAAATGGTTCCCGCATCGGCGCGGCCTCGCCGCCGGCGCCACGGCGGCCGGGTTCGGTGCGGGCGCTGCGGTAACGGTGGTGCCGATCGCCAAGATGATCGCCAGCAGCGGCTACCAGGACGCCTTCCTGTATTTCGGCCTCGGCCAGGGCGCCATCGTGGTCCTGCTGTCGTTCCTGCTGCGCAAGCCCTCCGTCGCCGTGCCGATGCAGCGCAAGAGCCTGCGCCTGCCGCAGACGAAGGTGGACCGCACACCGCGCGAGGTCGTGCGCACGCCGGTATTCTGGGTGATGTACGTGATCTTCGTCATGGTGGCCTCGGGCGGCCTGATGGCGGCCGCGCAGATCGCGCCCATCGCCCATGACTTCAAGGTCGCCGACGTGCCGGTCAGCCTGTTCGGGCTGCAGATGGCGGCACTGACCTTCGCCATCTCTCTCGACCGCATCTTCGACGGGTTCGGGCGCCCATTCTTCGGCTTCGTCTCCGACACGATCGGGCGCGAGAATACCATGTTCATCGCCTTCTCCACCGCCGCTGCGGCGATCGTCCTGCTCCTCAGCTACGGCACCGACCCGCTGGTCTTCGTCTTCTCCACGGCAATCTATTTCGGGGTTTTCGGCGAGATCTACTCGCTGTTTCCTGCCACCTGCGGCGATACGTTCGGCTCCACCTTCGCCACCACCAATGCCGGTCTGCTCTACACCGCCAAGGGGACAGCCTCGTTCCTCGTGCCGGTGGCGAGCGTCATCTCGGCGGCCTACGGCTGGTCGGCGGTGTTCTCGATCATCATCGGACTGAACGTGGCGGCGGCGGCGCTGGCGATGTTCGTGCTCAGGCCGATGCGGGCACGCTACCTCGCTCAGGGCCCGGTTCCCGCCGGCGCGTCCGAACCGGCGCGCCTGGTAAGGACCATGGTCTGAATCGTACGAGCCGATACGGGAGGCGTTCCGCACTCTGTATCGGCGCTGGCGGTGAGGCTCCAGGCATTCGGTTTGCGTCGGCACTTTTCAGGAACCGGCATTCGCCGTTCGGACCTATGCTCGGAGTTTGCCAAGGAAGGCCGACGATGTTCCGCACGGACCGAGGTCAGTCATGAACGTTGCCGCCGCCCTGGCTCTTCAGACCGTTCCCTTCGCCGGCCTCTTTCTCGCCGGCAGCGAGGACAAGGACCTGTTCACGGTCCTCTATATCGGCGCCCTCGGCCTCATCTTCTCTTTCACCGTCCTGTCGAGCGGCGTCTATGACATCCCCGGGGCGTTCGGAGGCGCTCTCAGATGAGCCTGCGCCCGTTTCCGTCGATCGAAAGGCGACCGGCCAGCGCTCAGAGCGGCTTGTAGGTGTGTTCGTCCGCCGGGAAGCGGCCGGCTCGAACCTCTTCCGCATAGGCCTCGACGGCTCCTTCGATCTGGCCGCGCAGGGAGCCGAAGCGCTTCACGAATTTCGGCACCCGATCGCTCAGGCCGAGCATGTCCTCGAGTACCAGGATCTGACCATCGCAGGCGGTCGACGCGCCGATGCCGATCGTGACCGTGGTGATCGAGGGAGCTGTGGCAATGGCGCGTGCCACGGGCTCGACGATTCCCTCCATGACGATGGCGAACGCTCCCGCATCGCTGATCGCCTGGGCGTCCTGCATCAGCTTGCGTTCACCATCCTCGCTCCGACCCTGCACGCGAAAACCACCCATCGTGTTCACGGATTGGGGCGTGAGACCGATATGGCCCATCACCGGAATGCCACGCTCCACGAGGAAGGCGACGGTTTCGGCGAAGCGCGCGCCGCCCTCCATCTTGATCGCACCGGCGCCGGTCTCCTTGAGGACGCGGGCTGCACTCATGAAGGCCTGTTGCGGGCTCGCCTCGTAGGAGCCGAAGGGCATGTCGACGACGATGAGAGCCTTCGATGTGCCGCGGATCACCGCCTGCGCCTGGACGATCATCATCTCAAGGGTCACCGGCAGGGTGGTCTCCATCCCGTGCATGACCATGCCGAGGGAATCGCCAACCAGGATGAAATCACAATGCGGATCGAGGATGCCGGCGGTGTGAGCGTGGTACGCCGTCAGCGCAATGATCTTGCGACCTTCGGCCCTACGCTTGGCGAGGTCCACAGCGCGGATGCGGCGTGACTGCACGACTTGCGACATCGATCTCAACCCGGTTTGGCAGCCAGCTCAATGGCCGGTGGCTTGCCGGGGATTTCTATACGCATGGACGAGGTAAATCACGCGTCCGAGTGACGGTCCCCGCCACCTGTATGGGAAGAGATGGAGAGGCTGACTTGTGTAATGCTCGCGATCTGGACGATGGCGTCGCCCGTAGTCGCTGCCCTTGTCGGGCGTTTCCTCCCTAGACGTCGGGCCGTCTCCGGTGCCTTTATTCTGCCACAACCACGGCCGTGTCAACGGGCTGCTTCGGTTCGCAAGCTCCTGATGCTGCTTATTTTGTAGGCTTCCTTCCGGCGCCGACTATCAGTTGCCTGGCATACCTTAGAAACGTGTGGTCAAGGCGTTGAGCCAGTCGGGCGACGCCGCTACGAGAGCCGTTTCGAGACGCTTGTCGGACCCCGTCAGAATCACGAGGCCGGTGACGACGAGGAGGATTCCCAACGCGGCCTTGAGCCCTTTGCCCGCCTGCATCATCCGGGTTCGCCACGCCATCAGCACTTGGCGCGACAGCATCCCGAGGATCAGCAAGGGCAAGGCGGCTCCAAGGCCGAAGACCAGCATGGTCAGGGAGACCTGAGCGAGATCCTTGCCCTGCGCGGCAAGCAGCGAGGCGGCACCGAGCGTCGGTCCGACGCAGGGACTCCAGACCGCGCCGAGCAGGAGGCCGACCGCGAACTGGCCGGCAAGGCCTGTCGTGGCAAGTCCGCCGAAGCGCCGCTCCGTCCAGTCGCTTACCGGTCCTCCGGCAGCGGCGAGGCGGAGTTGGAGGTCAGGAAGGATCAGGACGATTCCGACGGCGACGAGCATGATCGCCGCGACCGGTCGAAAGACCTCCCCATCGAGACCGAGCCCAAATCCGATCGTCGCCACGAACAGGCCGAGCGTGACGAAGGAAAAGGCGAGCCCCGCCGCCAGAGCGGCCGGTCCGTATCGGTGTTCGGACGCCGCGGCGCCGAGCACGATCGGAAGGAGTGGCAATACGCAAGGGGAGAGGATGGTGAGCAGGCCGGCGAGGAAGGCGAGGCCGAGCGTGATGATCATGGTATCGAAGGCCGCTTGATCTCAAAATCTGCGCTACAGCGCCTTCTCGACCAGCGACTCGATCCACTCTCCCTGCGTCTCGCCGACGGAGCGGCCCACCTCCTCGCCCCCCTTGAAGACGATGAGCGTGCTCTGCATGCGCGCGCCGAACCGGCGCATCAGGGCCTTCTGAGTATCGAAATCGATCTCGTAGATAGCGAGATTCTTGAAACGCGTCTGTTCGGACAGCGCCTTCAGGATGGGTCGCTGGGTCTTGCAGATCGGGCACCAAGGGGCCGTCACCTCCACGATGATCGGCCGGCCGGCGGCTTGGGCGGCAGCGAAGCCTGCTTCATCGAACGGCTCCGCGGCCGACGCGGTGCTGGGGATGCTGGAGGCGAAGAAGCCCATCAGGAGAAAGAGTGCACGACGGCTGATCATTGCGGTGTCTCGTTCGGTGGGGAGTGCGGGTCGGAGCCGGCTGCGATCCTGCAGGCCGGCTCGCCTCTCCCGTCGCTATCGCTGGGCCTCGCCGGCAGGCTTGGCGGCCCAGGCAGCATCCACCTTGAGAATCGTGGTGTCGTGCCTGTCCTGCCAGCCCTCGACACCGTCGGCAAACCAATGGACACGGGAATAGCCATTCTGCACGAGCCGCTTGGCGGCGTTCCAGCTACCCCAGCATTCGGGGTGGCAGAAGGTCACCACCGGCTTCGATTTGTCGCCGCCGGTGAGATACGCGACGCGGGAGAGAAACTGTGCCTCCCGCGCCGGGTCCATTGGTGCCGCCCCCGCCCCGGGCATCCAGACGCTGCCCGGGATCGAACGATGGGCCGGCAGCCAGGGTCTGTCGGTGGGGAAGCCCGCCGGCTTCTGGTCGGCCAGAGCCACGTCGATCATCACCGGTTTCTCGGCGGCGAGCGAGTCGAGGGCGTCGATGTCGACAACGGTCGCGCCCTTGAGGGTCTTGGGCGTGTAGCCCTTCGGTGCCCCGGTCCAGAACCCCTCTGGCTCCGGCACGTTGACCGGCGAATCGGCAGGGCCCGCCGCGTGGACGGGAGGAACTGAGCCGGACAGGGCGAAGAGAGTGAGGGCCGCGGCTGAGACAATGCGGATCATGGGGGAAATCCCTTCTCAGTTGCTCGGGCTCGGCGTGTTGAAGCTATGTTCCCAATGACCCTGTTGGTTGTCCATGGCGACGACCTTGATCGGGCCCTTAGAATCAGGGGCGAGGCCGAAGTTGATCACCGGGTTCGAGGCGATGGAGATGTCGCCGTTCATCGAGAAGACGAGCTTCCCATTGGCGGAGACGTCGAGCTTGTTGATGTAGCGGGCCGGGGTATAGTCGCGCGTGACTTGGTTCATCTGCATCCCGCTGAAGTTCGGGTGGCGGATCATCAGCGTCGCTTCCATCGGCTTGCCGGCGCCCCCTTCCGCAAACTTCATCTTCATGTCCCCGGCGCCCTTCAGTGCTTCTTCGTCGCTCATGCCCATGGGCGCCGAGCAGCCGCCCGATGCCTTCACGAACTTCACCGCCTCGTAGAGCTTTCCATCCTTGGTCTCGGCCACGGCGTGGACGTTGGTGTAGTTGTTGATCCGCACGCGGAGCTTGACCTCGCTCGGGTCGGCAGCGGGGCCGAAGGTGATGTGGGCCGCGTAAGGCGACGGGTTGTCGTCGATGATGAGATGGATGGCGGCGATCCTGTCCTTCTCCGGCATCGTCAGCGTGATCGGAACGAGAGCGGCGTCGAGAGCGCGCGGCGGAGCGTCGACCTTGATCAGCGCGTCCGTCGGCTCGAGTTTGCGGTCACCGAAGATCGACTTGGAAATCTCCTGCCAGCGTTCGAGCCGCTCGGCATCGGTGTCGCTCGCACCGGCGGCGAAGGCGGGCCACCCCGCCAGCACGGCGGCGGACAGGCACAGCGCAGCGGTGAAGGATCGCTTGGTCGCGGACATTCCGATCGGTGTGAAGGTCGTCATGGCGTTTCTCCTCTTCGTGATGATGTGGCGCGCGCTCATTCCCACTCAAGCTCCTTGTAGGCCTGAGTGACGTTGCGGCCGTTATAGGTGTCGAACAGGACCCATTTCTCTCGCTCGGCCTGACCGATGCTGTCGATCGCCCTGTCGATGGGCTGATCGGCGGCGATCGCCTTGCGGGTCTCGTCGCGCAACGTCGTGAGGTAGCGCGTCAGGTCGGCGAAGGCGGGCGCAGCGTCGACGAGGGTCGGCCCGTGGCCCGGTACGGCCTTCGACGCTCCCGTTCCCTTCAGCGTCTCCACCTCTTTCAGCCAGCCGAGAAGGCTGCCGTCGAGGGACGGGATTCGGGTGACGA
Organism: Methylobacterium marchantiae; assembly: GCF_022179405.1. GTDB lineage: Bacteria > Pseudomonadota > Alphaproteobacteria > Rhizobiales > Beijerinckiaceae > Methylobacterium > Methylobacterium marchantiae. Next base: position 61,811 of record NZ_BPQT01000007.1, on the reverse strand, counting down.
AGAGGAGATCGGCCGGAAACAGGATTCCCGTCCGCGCGTCGATCATGGAGAGGTCGCAATTGGTATGGGCAGTCCCGTGCGCGGTGAAGCGCAGGGCGCGCCCGCCGAGATCGACCTCCGCAGTCTCGGCCACGTCCATCGTCGGATAGACCACAGAGCCGGCCCTGTCGGCGCCGAGGATATCGACAAGGCGTGTCCGGTAGAAATCTCCACGCGAATCGAGGGCCGAGCGCAGGGCGTGGTGGCCGATGAAAACCGGCTTGTCCTGCACGAACGCTTCCGCGCCGAAGCAATGGTCGGGATGGACGTGGGTGAGCACCACGTGGCTGATCGGCTTGTCCGTGCGCTTCCTGATCTCCGAGCGGAGCCATAGCCCGTCGGAGAGGCTTCCACCGGTCTCCGTTACGAGCACCGACGTGTCGCCGACGACGAAGCCGATATTGGCGATGGCGTCATCGTTCTCGGGCGTCGCCTCGGCGTCGAGCCCGCGCCGCATGAAGATGCCCGTTCCGACCTCGTCCATGGTGAACAGCCCGGCCGCGCGGCCGAGTGTGGGCAGGCAGCAAAGACAAAGGCCGCCGAAGAGCGCGGACCGGCGCGTGGTCAGGCTCCGCATCGAATACGCCGTCATGGCATATCCTGCAACGGCTGGCCGACGGCGAGAGCCGACATGCAATATCCTCCCATTTTTATGGCTACCATCTAGCAGGTAGATTTTCGCTGGCGTCAACGGTACACAAGACGTGGACCGTCGCGGATGCATCACGCCTTCGTGGCCGCAACCCATTCGGTGAGGCGAAAAGTCGACGGACGATGAGAGATACCAGAGCAGAACTGCTGGCCCAGGCCGAGGTCCTGGTGCGTGGTCGGGGCTATTCCGGTTTCAGCTACGGCGACCTCGCCGAGGCGGTGAACATCCGCAAGGCGAGCATCCACCACCATTTCCGGACGAAGACCGACCTCGCCGTCGCATTGGTGCGGGCCTACGATGCCCGCTACGACGAGGCTCTTGGCTCTATCCTCTCCCTGCAATCCGACGCGGTCGCGCGGGTCGAGGCCTATGGTCGGTATTACCTTGCAGGTGTCGAGGACGGGCTCGGTTGCCTCTGCGCGGTGCTCGCCATCGAGATGGACACCCTGCCGGACGTCCTGCGCGCAGACATCGCGCAGTTTTTCGACAAGCACATCGCGTGGCTGGAGCGTGTCCTCGCCGACGGATGTGCCGACGGGAGCCTGCGCCCCGGTCTCGACCCCGCTGCTACGGCCCGGATGGTGGTGGCGACCTTGGAGGGCGCGCTCCTGCTGGAGCGGCTCCTCGCCGGATCGGCCGGCTTCCGCTCCACCCTCGCGACCCTCTGCGATAGCCTCAAACCCCCTCGGACGGGATCACGGAACGCCCTTTCATCGGGGAGGGATGATACAATATAACAGCCATCACACATCCGACGCGGGGGAACCCCTGCGAACCCGAAGAGCCTTGCATGTCCGACAGCCCGTCCCCCGCCTCCTCGAAGATCCCCGTGACCGTGCTCACCGGCTATCTCGGAGCCGGAAAGACCACGCTCCTCAACCGCATCCTCACCGAGAACCACGGCAAGCGCTACGCCGTCATCGTCAACGAGTTCGGCGAGATCGGCATCGACAACGACCTCGTCATTGGCGCCGACGAGGAAGTGTTCGAGATGAACAACGGCTGCGTCTGCTGCACCGTGCGCGGTGACCTCATCCGCATCATGGACGGCCTCGTGAAGCGGCGCGGCAAGTTCGACGCGATCATCGTCGAGACCACCGGCCTCGCCGACCCGGCGCCAGTGGCCCAGACCTTCTTCATCGACGAGGATGTGGGCAGCGCCGCCCGCCTCGACGCGGTGGTGACGGTGGCCGACGCGAAATGGCTGGCCGACCGCCTGAAGGACGCGCCCGAGGCCAAGAATCAGATCGCCTTTGCCGACGTGATCCTGCTCAACAAGGCGGACCTCGTGGAGCCCGCGGATCTCGACCGCGTCGAGGGCCTGATCCGCTCGATCAACCCCTATGCCAAGGTCCACCGCACTAGCCGCTGCGACGTCCCCCTCGATCAGGTGCTCGACCGCAACGCGTTCGATCTCTCGCGCATCCTCGATATCGAGCCCGACTTTCTTGAAGAGGGCCATCACCATCACCACGACGACGAGATGCAGTCGGTCTCGGCCCGGATCGACGGCCCGGTGGATCCGGAGAAGTTCATGCCCTGGATCTCGACCCTGACTCAGGTCCAGGGACCGGACATCCTGCGCTGCAAGGGCATCGTCGCCTTCCCCGATGAGCCCCAGCGCTTCGTCTTCCAGGGCGTCCACCAGATCCTCGACGGCGATCTCCAGGGGCCGTGGAAGGAGGACGAGAGCCGCGTCTCCCGCGTTGTCTTCATCGGCCGCAAGCTCGATCCGGAGGCGATCCGCGAAGGGTTTTATGATTGCAAGGCGGCCTGACGAGGCCGGGCGGGAGGGCTGGATGCGTCCGGAATCGAACTGATCGGGCGCGCGCGCATTGTCCGCCAGTCCCCCTCTTTCCGAATGTTCCGATGACTCTGCGCTTCGCCACCTTCCTCGCGCTGATGGTCGCCGTTCCCTTGGGAAGCGTCGCGCTCTCCACGCCGGGGGAGGCGAAATACGCGATGGATCGCGAGAAGCGGTTCGGCGGCATGTGCAAGCCGCCTCTCAAATTCGCCGCCGGGGCCTGCGTTCGGCGCTGCCCGGCGGGGTATCGCGACACGGGTCGGGGTTACTGCCGTTTCAAGAACATGAACCGCTGAGACGCGGCCGCCCTATTCCTTAGGCGGCCTTGACCGAATCGACGAGGTCGCGGCGGGATGCGGGGATGTCCCCTCGACTGGAAACCGCCATGATCTCGCGTCTCGCCCTGCTCCTTGCTGCCTGTCTGACCTTCGGTGGAGAGGCGATGGCCGGCCCGGCTCAGGATTACGAGTTCCGGCCGCGGAGCGTCCGCAATGCTTGCCACCCGCCGTTGAAATTCGCGGCCGGCGCCTGCGTCCGCCGCTGCCCCGCCGGCTACCGGGACAACGGCCCCACCTGCGGGTTCAAGTCGATGCGCCGCTGAGCCGGTTTCACGTCCTCAACCCTGCAGTGTTTCTAGCCCTAAGCAGGGCCGGAGGCGGAATGAGGTCAGGCGGCCTTCACCCCGGCCAGGAACGTCGACACTTCGTGGCCGAGGTTTTCAGAGTACCGCGACAACTCCTTTGCCGCGCCGAGCACCTGGGCTGCGGCCGCACCGGTCGAACTTGCGCCCATCCGCACGTTCGTGATGTTGCTCGTCACCTCCTGGGTGCCCTGCGCGGCCTCCTGCACGTTGCGGGCGATCTCGCGGGTGGCCGCACCCTGCTGCTCCATGGCGGCGGCGATGCCGTTGGAATAAGTCGACATGTCGGTGATGGACCTGCCGATGCGGGTGATGTCGGACACGACCTCGCCGGTCGCGCCCTGGATCTCGCTGATCTTGATCCGGATGTCCTCGGTGGCCCGGGCCGTTTGCCCGGCGAGTTCCTTGACCTCCGTGGCCACCACCGCGAAGCCGCGTCCCGCCTCGCCGGCGCGTGCCGCCTCGATGGTTGCGTTCAGGGCGAGGAGGTTGGTCTGGCCGGCGATGGTCGAGATCATGGCGACGACATCGGTGATACTGTCGGCGACCTCCGCCAACCGCTTCACGGTGGCCTCAGTCCGGCGGGTATCCGCCACGGCCTGTTGGGCCATGTCCGAGGATTGGGTCACCTGGGTCACGATCTCCTGGATCGACGTGGACATCTCCTCGCTGGCGGCGGCGACGGTTTGGACGTTAGCGGAGGTTTCTTCCGCCGCGCTCGCCACCGTGGAGGCCTGCTGGATCGACTGGTCGGCGGTCGCCGATAGGGACTGGGCGGTGGCCTCCATCTCTGTGGCGGCGCCCGCCAGCCCCTGGGTCAGAGTCGAGACATTGGTCTCGAACCGAGCGGTCAGGTCGCTGAGGGCGTCGGCCCTCCGCATCTTGGCCTGGTTCTCCGCTTCCTGCTCCATCGCCATCTGACGCGCGTCGATGGCGTTGCGCTTGAACACCTCAAGGGCGCGCGCGAGTAGGCCGATCTCGTCCTTACGGTCGGTGCCCTCGACTGTCACGTCGAGATCACCCGCGGCGAGGCGGCCCATGGATGCCGTCATGCCGTTCACCGGGCGGGAAATCCCCAAGACGACGATGGCGGCGGCGATCGCCATTGCCGACCCGAGACCGATCACGGCGGACACAATCATCAAGACCGAAGTGGACTCGGCGATCCGGTCCGCCTGATCGGCGCTCTCGTTCAGTTCCCTGTCGATCACTGCGATCCGCTCTGAGATCTGCTCGCGCAGCTTCGCACGCAGGGGCGCGGCCTCCTTCTGTGCGATGTCCGTTCCGGTCCCGGAGGTCGTTCTTCAGTCCGGCGGCCGTCGAGCGGGTCAGGACGGCGAAGTAGCCGTCCACGGCCGCTTGAAGGGCCGCGTTCCGCGCTGCCCGTTCTGGCGTATCCGCCAAATTCGCGAGGCTGGCCTGCGCGCCTTGCGCCGCTCTGATGGCCGCATCCTGCCTGACGATGTAGGTCTCTATTTTCTTGGCATCCTGTTCCAGCAGGATATTCCGATTCTGAACCGTCGCTTCGGTGACGCTGATCTGCAGAGTGAGGACATGGTTCTGTCGTGCGGCCTGGACCTTCGCGATCGCCCGCGTCTGATCGGCGATCCGGGTCATGGAATAGCGTGCATAGCCCACGAGTCCCGCAGAAATTGCTGCCGTCAAGACTAGTGGGATGATGATCTTGACCAAAAGACCGAGGTTGTTGAACGACTTCATCGAAGCGATAATCTAAATGGAAATGTATGATTAGATGCCGCCAAGTTGGCGTGATGGAATTTAATGTTGGATTAATAAGTGCAATTATGACCTGAATTTTCTATACTTATCCGATTTTTTACAATTTAGCGTATTTAATTACTTTTTTAGTGTTGAATTTGATCTTCGCAAAGAGATGGATAGCCGTATAAAAGTGTCACGGAGCTGGATTAAAATGTGCCGCCGTCGCGCCATCGACGATCTCTTGGACGCGCCGAGGCATTCGGCCCTCCTGACCTGCCGAATTGTCCCAACAGCGATGGTCGCCGATGGATGGTCCGGTCCTCAATGCGGGTGATCTTGCGAACAACGTGCCGGCACTGCCCCCGGCCGAACGGAGCGAATGCAAGGATTGGTTTACCATTCCCGCACAGGATCGAATCCGAGCCGGTCCGATGCTGCCGGCGGCTGTCGGCTGCTCTTTCCGGGCGCCGTAAGGCTCACGGAGAGCGAAGCCCCATGATGTCCCGCGCGGAACGCACGCCCCTGACCGACTGGTGGTGGACCGTCGATCGCGGCCTCCTCGCCGGGTTGACCGCGCTGATGGTGGCCGGCCTCGTCTTCCTGATGGGCGGCGGGCCGCCGGTGGCCGAGAAGATCGGCTTGCCGACCTTCCACTTCCTCAACCGTCAGGCGATGTATCTCGCCCCGACGATCCTCATCATCGTCGCGGTGTCGTTCCTGTCCCTGCGCCACATCCGCCGCGTGGCCCTCGCCACCTGGATCGTGGGCGTTACCCTCTGCATCCTCGCCGGCAAGTTCGGCCCCGAGATCAAGGGCGCGCATCGCTGGATCCAGTTCGGCCCCTTCGGCCTGCAGCCGTCGGAATTCGTCAAGCCCGCCTTCGTGGTCGTGGCCGCCTGGGCCTTCTCTGAGGGGGCGCAACGCCGCGACATGCCCGGCGGCCTGCTGGCGATCCTGCTCCTGCCCGTCACCATCGTGCCGCTGATCCTCCAGCCGGATTTCGGCCAGACCATGCTGATCACCATCGTCTGGTGCTCGCTGTTCTTCGTGGCCGGCCTGCACTGGTTCTGGGTCGCGGGCCTCGGCGCCGCCGGCCTCGTCGGCGTCGCCTTCGCCTACCAGTTCCTGCATCACGTGCGCGAGCGCATCACCCGCTTCCTCGACAAGGATTCCGGCGACAGCTTCCAGGAATACTGGGCACGTGAATCGTTCAATTCGGGCGGTTGGTTCGGCACCGGCCCGGGGGAGGGCGTCGCCAAGCGTCACCTGCCCGATGCGCACACCGACTTCATCTTTTCGGTGACCGGCGAGGAGTTCGGCGTCGTCGTCTGCCTCTGCCTCGTCTGCCTCTTCGCCTACATTGTCATGCGCGGCCTCAAGCTCGCACGGCGCACCGATGACACCTTCTCCCGCCTCGCCATCACCGGCCTCACCACCCTGTTCGGTCTGCAGGCCTGCATCAACATGGCCGTGAACGTGCGGCTGATGCCGGCGAAGGGCATGACCCTGCCCTTCGTCTCCTATGGCGGCTCGTCGCTGATCTCGCTGGCGCTCGGCATGGGCTTCCTCGTGGCGCTCACCCGCAAGCGGCCCCGCATGACGACGCTCAGCCAGAAGCCGCCCGGCACCGCACCCGCTACCGTCGCGGGAGTGATGCGGTGACGGTGGCCACGGCGACGATCCTGCTCTGCGCCGGCGGCACCGGCGGGCACCTCTTCCCCGCCGAGAGCCTCGCTCACGCTCTGCGGGAGCGAGGCGTCCGCGTGGTGCTCGCCACCGATGCGCGGGTCGATTCGATCGCGGCCGAGTTTCCGGCCTCCGAGATCGTCACCATCGCGTCCGCGACCCCATCCGGCCGCTCCATCGTAAAGCGTGCGGGCGCGCTCCTTACGCTAGGCCGCGGCTTCGGTGTGGCGGCGAAGGAGATCAAGCGGATCAACCCTGCCGCCATCGTCGGCTTCGGCGGCTATCCCACGGTGCCGCCGGTGCTCGCCGGTCAGATTCTGCGCGTGCCGACGATCCTGCACGAGCAGAATGCGGTGATGGGTCGCGCGAATGCCTTCCTCGCACGCGGCGCCCGCGCCATCGCCACCGGCTTTGAGGAAGTGCGCGGCATCCCCGCGAAGGCGACGGCGCAGCGCACCCATACCGGCAACCCTCTGCGCCCAGCCGTGCTCGCCGCGGCGCGGATTCCCTATCCGGGGTTAGGCGAGGTGGACGGCCTTCACCTCCTCGTCTTCGGCGGCAGCCAAGGCGCGGCGGTAATGGGGCAGGTGGTGCCCAAGGCCATCGCCCAATTGCCCGCCGACCTGCGCGCGCGCCTGACGCTGGTGCAGCAGGTGCGGGCCGAAGATCTCACCGCCGTCCAGAACCTCTATCTCTCGCTGGGTCTTGCCGGGCTCGAGACGGCACCGTTCTTCAAGGACCTGCCCGCCCGTATGGCGCGCAGCCATCTCGTCATCGGCCGCTCGGGCGCTTCCACCGTGTCGGAACTCGCCGCCATGGGCCGGCCGTCGATCCTGGTGCCGCTTCCGGGCGCCCTCGACCAGGATCAAGCAGCAAATGCCGCGACGCTTGCCGGCATCGGGGCGGCGCTCGCCATTCAGCAGAGCGTCTTTACGCCGGATCGCCTGACTGCCGAACTCCTCGACCTATTCACCAATCCGTCAAAATTGACCGCGGCGGCCGTAGCCGCCAAAAGCGCGGGCATTCACGACGCCGCCGAGCGGCTGGCCGATGTCGTCCTGGCGACGGCATCGCGCACCTGATTCCGATCGGGACCGCCCTGGCGCGATCCCCGACACGACGAGACTGGGTCACATCATGAAGCTGCCCGACAAGCTCGGTCCCATCCACTTCATCGGCATAGGCGGCATCGGCATGTCCGGCATCGCCGAGGTGATGTCGAACCTCGGCTACACGGTCCAGGGGTCGGACGCGAACGACAACGCCAACGTTCGGCGGCTGGCCGAGAAGGGCATGAAGACCTTCATCGGCCATGCCGCGCAGAACGTGGAGGAGGCCGCCCTCGTGGTGGTCTCCACCGCGATCCGGCGCGACAATCCCGAACTCGTCGCCGCGCGCGAGCGCCGCCTCCCGGTGGTGCGACGCGCCGAGATGCTGGCCGAGTTGATGCGCTTCAAGTCCTGCGTCGCCATCGCCGGCACCCACGGCAAGACAACCACCACCTCCCTCGTGGCGACGCTGCTCGACGCCGGCAACCTCGACCCCACCGTGATCAACGGCGGCATCATCAACGCCTACGGCACCAATGCCCGCATGGGCGAGGGCGAGTGGATGGTGGTGGAGGCCGACGAATCCGACGGCACCTTCCTGAAGCTTCCCGCCGATGTCGCCATCGTCACCAATATCGACCCCGAACACCTCGACCATTTCGGCTCGTTCGAGGCGGTGAAGGACGCGTTCCGGCGCTTCATCGACAACATCCCGTTCTACGGTTTCGCCGTCATGTGCATCGACCATCCGGTGGTGCAGGATCTCGTCGGCCATATCGAGGATCGCCGCATCATCACCTACGGCGAGAACCCCCAGGCCGATGTCCGGCTCATCGACGTGGACCTGCGCGGCGGCCAGAGCCGCTTCCGCGTGATGATCCGCGACCGGCGTCCCGGTTTCCGCATGGAGATGGAAGACCTCGTCCTGCCGATGCCCGGCAAGCACAATGCGCTGAACGCCACCGCCGCCCTGGCCGTCGCCCACGAGCTCGGCGTCGAGCCCGAGGCGATCCGCAAGGCGTTGGCCGGGTTCGGCGGCGTCAAGCGCCGCTTCACCAAGACCGGCGAATGGAACGGCGCGCTGATCTTCGACGATTACGGACACCATCCGGTGGAGATCAAGGCTGTGCTTAAGGCCGCCCGCGCCTCCACCGAAGGGAACGTCGTCGCTATCGTCCAGCCTCACCGCTACACCCGGCTCGCCTCGCTGTTCGACGATTTCTGCACCTGCTTCAACGATGCCGACACGGTTATCGTCGCCCCCGTCTACGCGGCGGGCGAGGCGCCCATCGAGGGCATGGATCGCGACGGTCTCGTCTCGGGTCTGAAATCCCGCGGCCACCGCGACGCTCTCGCCCTGGAGCGTACCGAAGACCTCGCCGGCCTCGTGGCGACGCGGGCAAAGCCGGGCGACTATGTCGTGTGTCTGGGCGCCGGCAACATTACGCAATGGGCCTACGCCCTGCCGGGCGAATTGGCGGCCTTGCAGGGGTGAGGGCGGGATGCGTTCGGCAGACGAGGAGCGCACCGGCTTCAGGCGGCCGCTCCGACACAATCAAACCGACGTCGAGGGGAGATTGTGGACCCGTCTGCGCAACGGGCGCCTCGCTGGCTTCAAGTTCGTCCGCCAGGAGGGGGTCGGCCCCTATGTCGCCGATTTCTGTCGCCGCGACGTCAAAGTGATCGTCGAACTCGACGGAAGCCATCATGCCGAGAGCGCGTATGATGCGGTCAGGGATACGTATCTCACGAGCCTCGGCTACCGCGTCCTGCGCTTTTGGAATTCCGACATCAACGACAACATCGTTGGTGTCCTGGACACCACCATCGCCGCGCTTCCCCCCTCTCCCCGCACGCGGGGAGAGGACGTCGGCCCCCTCGTCGGGGCCGGCGTGAGCCCGAAGGGCGGGGGTGAGGGGGCAATTCTGGAGGCGGCTTCCCAGGAATCGCCCCCTCACCCTCGGCTGCCGCTTCGCTGCGCCGACAACGAGGTTGGCACAGCCCTCTCCCCGCGTGCGTGGAGAGGAGGAGAATCTTCATGACCGCCTTTCCCGACATCATTCCCGCCATCCGTGCCGCCGCTCCCGCATTGCGCGGTCGGCTCATCGCCAATCAGCTGCTCTCAGATCTCACCTGGTTCCGCGTCGGCGGTCCGGCGCAGGTGCTGTTCACGCCGGCCGACGAGGAAGATCTGGCGCATCTCCTCGACGTGCTTGACCCGGACCTTCCGGTCACCGTGATCGGCCTAGGATCGAATTTGATCGTCCGCGACGGCGGCATTCCCGGCGTCACCATCCGGCTCGGCGGCAAGGCCTTCGGCTCCGTGGAAATCGATGGCGAGACCCTGCGGGCGGGGACCGCGGTGCCGGACATGCGCCTTGCCAAGACCGCCGCTGAAGCGTCCCTCGATGGGCTCGCGTTCCTCCGCGGCATACCCGGCTCCATCGGCGGCGCGCTGCGCATGAATGCCGGCGCCCATGGCGGAGAGACCACCGACGTGCTGGTGGAGGCGCGCGGCATTGACCGGTCGGGGACGCTTCGCGTCTTCACCCATGCGAAGATGGGGTTCACCTACCGCCACAGCGAGGCGCCCGAGGACGTGATCTTTACGAGCGCTCTGTTCCGTGGCCGCCCCGGCGACCGCCGCGAGATCGAGGCCGAGATGGACCGCGTCACCGCCGCGCGCGAGGCGGCGCAGCCGATCCGCGAGCGCACCGGCGGCTCGACCTTCAAGAACCCGCCGGGCGGCAAGGCTTGGCAGCTCGTCGACGCCGCCGGCTGCCGGGGTCTCACCCTGGGAGGGGCCCAGGTCTCCGAGATGCACTGCAACTTCCTGATCAATCGCGCCGATGCCAGCGCCTCCGACATCGAGGCGCTCGGCGAAGAGGTCCGCCGACGCGTCCGCGAGACGTCCGGCGTCGAGCTGCATTGGGAGATCAGGCGAATCGGTGTCCCGGCCTCGACGGGCGGCTAGGGGCGGCGCAACTCAGACGACGATTCTCGGGACGACGGCAATCGTCTACCGGGCAGCATCCAGGGCGAGCGCGTCCAGGCCAAGGCCGTCGGCGCGCCATCGGAAGGAACCGGAAATGTCGAAGCACGTCGCCGTCCTCATGGGAGGATGGTCCTCCGAGCGTCAGGTCTCGCTGAATTCCGGCAGCGCCTGTGCCGAGGCCCTCGAAGGGGAGGGGTTCCGCGTCACCCGGGTCGATGTCGGACCCGACATCGCCACGGTCCTCACCGAATTGCGGCCCGACGTAGCCCTCAACGCCCTGCATGGTCCGGCGGGCGAGGACGGCACGATCCAGGGGCTGCTGGAGATCCTGCGCATCCCGTACACCCATTCCGGCGTCCTGGCCTCGGCCCTGGCGATGCACAAGGAACGTGCCAAAACGATCATGAAGGCCGCCGGGGTGAGCGTTCCGGAGGGTTTGGTCGTTAACCGTCATGATGCCGCAAAAGCACACCCGTTAACTCCTCCTTACGTGGTCAAACCGATCGCCGAGGGCTCCTCGATGGGCGTCATCATCGTCCGTGACGGGCGCTCTCATCCGCCCCAGATTCTCGCCTCGAACGAATGGGTCTATGGCGAGCAAGTCCTTGCAGAGACTTACGTTGCGGGCCGCGAGCTCACCTGCGCGGTGATGGGGGACAGGGCCCTCGGAGTGATCGAGATCAAGCCCGCCTCGGGGGAGTGGTACGACTTCGATGCGAAGTACGCCGAGGGGGGGTCGATCCACGTCCTCCCGGCAGAAATTAAACCAAAAATTTACCAGCGTGTCCAAGAGTTGTCGTTAACGGCGCATCAAGCACTTGGATGCCGGGGCATCAGCCGTGCGGACCTTCGTTACGACGACACACCGGGTGGAACCGGTGCCCTCGTCGTCCTGGAGGTCAACACGCAGCCCGGGATGACCAAGACGAGCCTTGTGCCGGAGATCGCAGCCCACGCTGGCTTGAGTTTCGGTGAGCTCGTCCGATGGATGGTGGAGGACGCTACTCTGGGTCGTTGAACGCAGCCGGTCAGGCTGGCGTCGACGGAGCCCCCGCGCCCGGATCGGGTTCGCTCGTCGCCGGAATGGTGGCGCGCCTGCCGCGACTGGCGCGCCCCTTCATGCGCTCGCGCCGTTCGCGGCTCGGGCAACCGATAGAGCGGCGCATCCCGCGCCATGCGGGCACGCTGACCCTCTCGGTGGCCTTCGCCGCCCTGTCGATCACCGGCTTCGTCGCCAGCGGCCGCTACGACCGCTTCGTGCTCGAAAACGGCCGTCCCTCCGACGTCCTGGCGCGGTTGGCCGGTTTCGGCGTCGAGCGCGTCACCATTTCCGGCATCGCCCGCCTTTATGAGCGGGAAGTGCTCCAGGCGGCCGGCATCGACGGCCACTCCTCCGTCGTGTTCCTCGACGTCGCCGAGGCCCGCAAGCGCCTCCTCGACGTGCCGCTGATCGCCAGCGTCTCGGTGCGCAAGGTCTATCCGAACGAGATCGTCATCAATCAGGTCGAGCGCGAGCCTGCCGCCCTGTGGCAGCGCAACGGCGAGATTTCCGTCATCGCCGCTGACGGCACCGTCATCGACGAGATGCGCGACGACCGCTACGCCGCACTCCCCCTCGTGGTGGGCGAGGAGGCCAACGAGCGCCTCAAGGACTACCTCGCCCTCATCGATGCGGCGGGCGAGCTCGGCGAGCGGGTCAAGGCCGGCACCTACGTGTCAGGCCGGCGCTGGACGCTGAAGCTCGACGGTGTCGACATCCGCCTGCCCGAGACCGGCGCCGCCGAGGCCCTGGCTCGTCTGGTCAAGCTCGAGCGCGAAAGCCGCATCCTCGAGAAGGACATCATCGCGGTTGACCTGCGATTGCCCGACAGGGTGGTGGTGCGGCTCACGGAGGAATCGGCCGCGGCGCGTGCCGAATCCCAGAAGAAGAAGCCGAAGGGCAAGGGGACCGAGACATGAGCCGCACGATTCGTCCGGCGCATCCCGCCTCCCGCCAGCCCGCCCTTCCCGCATCCTTCGCCCGGTAAACCGATGCACGCGCAACACGGCCTGACGCCGCGTCTGAAACCACTCTCCGCGCGCCGGAGCACCACCCTCTCGGTGCTCGACATCGGCACGAGCAAGGTGGTCTGCCTCATCGCCGAGCTCCAGCCGGCCGAGGCGCTGACGACCCTGCGCGGACGGACCCATTTCGCGCGCATCATCGGCATCGGGCACCAGCGCTCGCACGGCCTCAAGGGCGGTGCGATCGTCGATCTCGAAGCCGCGGAGGGCGCGATCCGCCAGGCGGTCCACGCCGCCGAGCGGATGGCGAAGGTCGAGGTCCAGTCGGTCATCGTCAATATGTCCGGTGGCCGCCTCGGCTCGCAGCATTTCGAGGCGCAGGTCGGGGTCCGCACCGGCACCGTCATGGGGTCCGATGTCGAGCGCGCCCTGGAGACGGCGAGCGCCCACGGCGTCAGTCCCGGCCGCACCGTGCTCCACGCGCTTCCCACCGGCTACGCCATCGACGGCCAGGGCGCGGTGATCGATCCGTCCGGCATGATCGGCGAGTCTCTCGGCGTCGACCTCCACGTGGTCACCGCCGAGGCCGCCGCCGCCCGCAACCTCATGCTGGCGGTGGAGCATTGCCATCTCGGCGTCGAGGCGGTGATCGCGACACCCTATGCCGCCGGCCTCTCCGCCCTCGTCGACGACGAGGCAGAGATGGGCGTGTGCGTCGTCGACATGGGCGGCGGAACCACCAGCGTCGGCGTGTTCGAGGGCGGGCATCTCGTTCACGTGGATGCCATCGCGGTGGGGGGGCACCACGTCACCATGGACATTGCCCGCGGTCTCTCCACCCGTGTGGTGGCGGCTGAGCGTCTCAAGACCCTTTACGGGTCGGCGATCTCCACCGCCTCCGACGAGCGCGACATGATCGCGGTCCATGGCGTCGGCGAGGACGAGGGCGATGCGCCGACCCATGTGCCGCGCTCGCAGCTCGTACGGATCATCAAACCGCGGGTGGAGGAAGTCGTCGAACTCGTTCGCGACCGCCTCCGCAATGCCGGCTTCGCCGCACAGGCAGGCCGCCGGGTCGTGTTGACGGGCGGCGCGAGCCAGCTCGTCGGCCTGCCGGAAGTCGCCCGCAGAGTGATGCAGGGTCAGGTCCGGATCGGTCGGCCCCTCGGCATCCGGGGCCTTCCGGAAGCCGCGAAAGGCCCGGCCTTCTCCGCGGCAGTCGGCCTGCTGGTTTACCCGCAGGTGGCGCATGCGGAACATTTCGAACCGCGCGGGCACAGCGCCTTCGCGGGCACCGGAACCGACAACTACATCCAGCGGGTCGGCCGCTGGCTGCGGGACAGTTTCTAAGAACGACGGGACTGGTTGCCCGACGCCCCTGAAGGGGGGCGGCGCCGGATCCGGCACAGCACATCGGCGGTCTCACCGAGAGGTCGTCAAATGAAACGTGAAAGGCACGAGAGGCTCGACACCATGGCCATCAGTCTGCAGGCGCCGGATATCCGGGAACTGAAGCCCCGCATCACCGTCTTCGGTGTCGGCGGAGCCGGCGGCAATGCCGTCAACAACATGATCGAGTCGGGCCTCCTCGGCTGCGAGTTCGTCGTGGCCAATACCGATGCCCAGGCACTCACCTCCTCCAAGGCCGAGCGCGTGATCCAGATGGGTCTCGGCGTGACGCAGGGCCTGGGTGCTGGCTCCCACCCCGAAGTCGGCTCCGCCGCCGCCGACGAGGTCATCGACGAGATTCGCGATCAGCTCTCCGGCGCCCATATGTGCTTCATCACCGCTGGAATGGGCGGCGGCACCGGCACTGGTGCGGCTCCGGTCATCGCCCGCGCGGCGCGTGACATGGGCATCCTCACCGTCGGCGTCGTCACGAAGCCGTTCCAGTTCGAGGGCGTGCGCCGCATGCGCACGGCGGAAGCCGGCATCCAGGAACTCCAGGCCGCCGTCGATACTCTCATCGTGATACCGAACCAGAACCTGTTCCGGGTCGCCAACGAGAAGACCACCTTCGCCGATGCCTTCGCCATGGCCGATCAGGTGCTCTATTCGGGCGTTGCCTGCATCACCGACCTGATGGTCAAGGAAGGCCTCATCAACCTCGACTTCGCCGACGTCCGCGCAATCATGCGCGGCATGGGCAAGGCGATGATGGGCACCGGCGAGGCTTCCGGCGAGAAGCGCGCCAACCGCGCCGCCGAAGCGGCCATCGCGAACCCGCTCCTCGACGACGTGTCGATGAAAGGTGCGCGCGGTCTGCTGATCTCGATCACCGGCGGGAACGACCTGACCCTCTACGAACTCGACGAAGCCGCCACCCGCATCCGCGAGGAGGTCGATTCGGACGCCAACATCATCCTCGGCGCCACCTTCGACGAAAGCCTCGACGGCATCATCCGCGTTTCGGTGGTCGCTACCGGCATCGAGCCGGCGCTCATCACTGCGAACTCGCAGAACAATGCCGAGATCGTGCAGACCGAGCAGCGGATCGCGGAAGTGGCCGAGCGCCTGCGTGCGGAAGCGAGGGCCCGGGCGGCACAGCCCGCCCCCACCTTTCGTGCCGGCGGACAAGAGCAGCCGCTGACGTCTCCGGCTCCCGCTTCCCAGTTGCAGATCCAGCCGCAGGCCCCGCGGCCCGTCGCTTCCGAGTCGGTTGCCATGGCTCCCGAGCCCCTGCGGATGGAGGCTCCCGCCGCTCCGATGGCGCGCGACGAGGTCGTTCTGACCCAGACGCAGCCGCGCGCTGCGATGGCCTACGAGCCCGCTCCCGCACCGGTCCAGGCTTCGGCCCCGGTACAGCAGGCTGCCGGTCCGTTCGTCCCGCCGCGTCCGGCAGTGGCGGTCGCCCGCGCTCCGCGCATGCCGCAGATCCAGGACCTGCCGATGCCGGCCCAGGCCCAGATCCGCGCTCAGCGTGGTGAGGAGCCGATCGAGCAGGCTTCGGATTCCAAGAGGATGACGCTCCTGCGCCGCCTCGCCACCGTCGGTTTCGGTGGGCGTCGCGAGGAGGCCGAGGCCGCTCCGCTGCCGCAGATGCGTGCGCCTGCCGCGCCGCAGCCGGCTCCCCAGCCGGAATACGCCAAGCGGGCTCCCGTGGCGGCGCCTCCGGCCTATCGCCCGGCTCATGGCAACCTGGATGCGCAGGGACGCGTGGCGCCCCAGCCCCGTCTGATGGATGACGACCAGCTCGAAATCCCGGCTTTCCTGCGTCGTCAGGCGAACTGAGACGTCGCGCAGACCAGTCGTTGCGATTTTTATGCAACAAGCCCGGGGTCTCAGGACCCCGGGCTTAACCTGCTGTTAAATCATTGTCCCAACACGCTTATCCAGAACGTCGCTCAAAAGCGTGTCTGTAACAGAGCGTAAGAAAGCGTGATTTGGCTAACGCCGAGGCCCCCGCGTATACGATTTTTGGAACGAAAAAGGCGCGGCGGTTTCGCCGTCAGCGCTCGCAGGGGCTTCAAGCAGCGGACGGGTCACAGAGGCGGCGCAATCCCGTAATTCAGGGAGAGCGAGCCTGATCACGGCCGAGGGCTAGGGAATGCGGACGAACCAACAGATCACTCTCAAGGGCCCAGCCGCTCTTCGCGGCATCGGTGTCCACTCCGGAAAGCCAGTGGAGATCACTCTCCATCCCGCGGCGGCCAATCACGGAATCTGCTTCCTCCGGACTGGAATGCCCACCGGCCACGATCGTCTCATCAAGGCCCACCACGCCTGCGTCTCCGCCACCGAATTGTGCACTGTCATCGGTGACGTAGAGAGCGGCGCGGTCGCCACCATCGAACATCTGATGTCCGCCCTCTACGGGCTCGGCATCGACAACGTCCTCGTCGAGATCGACGGGCCGGAAATGCCGATCCTCGACGGCAGCGCCCGTCTCTACGTCGAGGCCATAGACGCCGTCGGCGTCACCACCTGCGGGGCACCCCGTCGCTGGATCAAGGTTCTCCGTACCGTCCGCATCGAAGTCGGGCGCGCTTTCGCCGAACTCCGCCCCATCGACCGCGGCTTCCGCCTCGACGTGGAGATCGACTTCGACAATCCGGTGATCGGCCGCAGCCGCAAGGCGATGGACCTGAACCCCGCCGCCTACCGCCGCGAGATCGCCAACGCCCGCACCTTCGGTATGATGAAGGATGTGGAGCGCTACTGGAAAGCGGGCTTCGCGCTCGGCGCGTCCCTCGAAAACACCGTCGCCGTCGGCGAGAGCGCCGTCGTCAACCCTGAGGGCCTGCGCTACGCCGATGAGTTCGTGAGACACAAGTATCTCGACGCTGTCGGAGACCTGGCTCTCGCCGGCCTGCCGATCCAGGGTGCCTACCGGTCCTATTGCGGCGGCCACCGGATGAATGTCGGCGTCCTCGACGCCCTCTTCTCCGATCGTGCCAATTACACGATCGTCGAAGCACAGGGCACCCGCCGCGAGACCTCCAGGTCCGAGTTCGGCGTAGGTCTCGGCATCGCCGCCTTCGCGGGCGATATGTAACTTCCAAGCCACATCCTCGCTTCGATTGCGTAAGCCGCGCGGCCGCCGCTTTCACGCCCAAATCGGACGCCACTGGTAAATCGTCCGTGACAAGAGGCGAGGTCGCATGTGCCCCATCGAGGTACATGGGCCGAGGCATCGTGCCGTCAGCCGCTCGACCGACAATTGTGATGGCTTGACGATGCGGCCCGGTCGCCGGGCGTATCTGTTGGGGGAACCGGAATGCGTCTCAACGATCGTAACCGCGGGGCGACGGCAGCCGTGCTCCTGACGCTGTGCGGCTTCGGCCTCGGTGGCTGCGATGCCCTCGACTCGATCAATCCCTTCGCCGAGAAGTACAAGCCCGAAGTCATTCCCGACGTTCCGGCCGACAAGCTCTACAGCGAGGGCTTGGCGAAGATGGAAGACAAGGACTACGAGGCCGCCTCGAAGAAATTCGGCGAACTCGACAAGGCCTATGCGTATTCCGATTGGTCGCGCAAAGCGCTACTGATGACGGCCTACTCGAACTACGAGGGCGCGAAGTACGACGACGCTATCAACGCTTCGAAGCGTTACCTTCAGCGTCATCCGGCGAGCAAGGACGCGGCCTACGCCCAGTATCTGATGGCGATGTCGCACTATAAGCAAATTCCTGACGTGACCCGTGATCAGGACCGCTCCGAGAAGGCGCTGGCTGGGCTTCAGGAGCTTGTTCAGAAATACCCGACCTCCGAATACGCAGCTGACGCCAAGGCCAAGATCCAGATCACCCGCGATCAGCTCGCCGGCAAGGAGATGGAAGTCGGCCGATTCTACCTGGAGCGTCGCAACTTCCCCGCCGCGATCAATCGCTTCCGCGACGTGGTGAGCAAGTACCAGACGACCCGCCACGCCGAGGAGGCGCTGGAACGTCTGGTGGAAGCCTATATGGCTCTTGGCATTACCGCCGAGGCTCAGACCGCAGCTGCCGTGCTCGGTCACAACTTCCCCGACAGCCCCTGGTACAAGGACGCGTTCGCACTCCTCCAGAACGGTGGTCTCGAGCCCCGCGAAGAGAAGTCGTCCTGGCTGAGCAAGGTCTATCGCGGCGTCGTCGGTCGCACTGCCGACGCACGCTAGCCCACAGGTCAGGCCCGCGACGAGAAGCGTTCGGCCGTGGATCATTTTTAGAGTGAAGCGGTCGCCGCTTCGCCGTAAGACGTGGCCACCGTATCCAACGAGGCCAAACCCGCGGCATGCTGAGCCAGCTCGCGATCCGCGACATCGTTCTCATCGACAAGCTCGCCCTGAATTTCCGCGAAGGCCTCAGTGTCCTGACCGGGGAGACGGGCGCGGGTAAGTCGATCTTGCTCGACGCCTTCGCACTGGCGCTGGGTGGACGCGGCGATGGCGGTCTGGTCCGCCATGGCGAAGGGCAAGGCGGTGTCACCGCCGTGTTCGACGTGCCCCTCGATCATCTCGCCCGCCGGCTCGCGGCTGAGGCCGACATCGATACCGAAGGCGACTTGATCCTGCGGCGCGTGCAGATGGCCGATGGCCGTACCCGTGCTTTCGTCAACGATCAGCCCGTGGGCGTGCAGGTGCTGCGAGCCATCGGGGCTGCCCTCGTCGAGATCCACGGGCAGCACGACGACCGCGCCCTGGCCGATCCCGGTACTCATCGCGCCATTCTCGATGCCTTTGGTGGCTTGCAGGCGCCTCTCGCGGCGGTTGGCGAGGCGGCCAAGCACGTGCGCGGAGCTCGTGCCGCTCTGTCCGAGCACCGCGCCAAGGTCGAGGGCGCGCGCAAGGAGGTCGATTTCCTGCGCCATGCGGCTTCTGAGCTCGAGACACTCGATCCCCAGTCCGGTGAGGAGACGTCGCTGGCAGAGCGCCGCATGATCATGCAGCAGAGCGAGAAGGTGGCGCGCGAACTCACCGAGGCGATCGACGCGGCGGGCGGCCCCAATTCTGCCGTGTCCCACCTGTCCTCGGCCATGCGCAAGCTGGAGCGGCGGGTGAGCCAGATCCCGGCCCTCGTCGAGCCTTGCATCGCGGCCCTGGACGCCGCCCTCGCTGCTCTCGACGAGGCTCATTCCGTCCTCGATTCGGCTCTGCGCGAATCGGAGTTCGATCCACGCGAACTGGAGCAGGTGGAGGAGCGGTTGTTCGCCCTGCGGGCCGCCTCCCGCAAATATCAGGTACCGGTGGACGATCTCGCCGCCCTGCGCCAGCGCTACGAGTCTGAGGTTGCCGCCATCGATGCAGGCGAAGAAGCCCTCGGTGGGCTCGAAGCGACCCTCGCCCAGGCCGAGGCAGCCTATGCCAAGGCCGCGACGAAGCTCAGTGAGGGACGCCGCAAGGCCGCCAAGTCGCTCGACGTTGCCGTGAAGGCAGAACTTCCACCGTTGAAGCTGGAACGCGCACGTTTCATCACGGAAATCGTCACGGACCCCGAATCACGGGATTCGGCGGGCGCCGATCGGGTGGAATTCTGGGCCCAGACAAATCCCGGAACGCGGCCCGGTCCGATGATGAAGGTGGCTTCGGGTGGCGAACTCTCGCGATTCATGCTCGCCCTCAAGGTCGTACTCGCCGACAAGGGGTCCGCCCCTACCCTGATCTTCGACGAGATCGATACCGGCGTCGGCGGTGCCGTGGCCGATGCCATCGGGGCGCGCCTTGCCCGCCTCGCTGCGGGGGTTCAGGTCGTGGCGGTGACCCATGCTCCGCAGGTCGCCGCGCGCGCCGAGACACATTTCCTCATCGCCAAGGACCCCGTGAGAGGCCGGGACCGTGTCGCGACGCGCGTCTCCGCCTTGGAAGCACCGGAGCGCCGGGAAGAGATCGCACGGATGCTTGCCGGCGCTACGGTCACCGACGAGGCGCGTGCGGCTGCTGCCCGGCTACTCCAATCCGCGGATGCATAAGGCACCGCGTTAACCGTTGGTTAACCATCTTCATCGATGGTTTGACAGTGACGCATGGAGTTCGTCGAAACCGCGTCGGCACATCTGGAAGGAATGCGTGATGGATCTGGGAGGCGGCGAGACCGATCCCCGGCCTGTGGACGAAGCGGACGGGCTGCCGATTCTGACAAGCCCCACCCGCCACCATCTCGGTGGCGCCCTCCGCGCGATCTACGAAGACACGTTCGACACGCAGCCGATTCCCGATGGACAGATCGATCTGCTCCTGCGCCTGCGCCACAAGGAACGCGACCGCCGCCGAGTGGGCTGATCGTTCTTGCAGCTATCTTCATCAATTCTCGAGAGACTCGGACCGTTCCTTCGCGGTTCGATTCCGCATATTTAGTCTCTGACCACTCGACAAGCCTCGACCGCTACCAACGGCGTGCTCCCGGCATGCGCTGGTATTCGGCGGCGCGGATCTGAGTCATCACTGCGTCGAGGTCCGCCAGCAAGGCACGCTCTTCTTCACCAGCTTTCGCCACCTCGCTCGGATCGGTGCCGAACTGTTGACGTTGCTGGGCGAAGGAGAGGTCGCGCTCCAAGTCCTCCCTGCGCGCATGCAAGGCAAGAAAGGCGGCATCGCCGTCACCGCCAGTGCGTGTCACGTTCGATTCGTTCTCCACGTCCGTGACCTTCCAAGACGGCTGCTCAAGACGGGACGCCCCATCATCGCCCTCGTCTTAAGCTACAACGCACGAGGCCGCGAAACCGTGCCGCCACGTTAGCGGGTCGCTTTAAGCGTCGATTTTCCGCGCTCCCTCACAGCCGATGCGGCTTGAGCGCCATCGCTGTCATCCATCTGTCATGGCTCCGTCATAGAGCCGGCATCATCGGGCAGGTAACGGTGCGCTGCAGCAGGGAACGCCCTCGCAGCGCGGCACGTACAGCGCCTCGACAGATTACGGAGAGCCACCGTGAAACCCTTGCATCTCGTCCTTGCCCTCGGGCTCGCGACCGCTCAGTTCGGCGCCTTCGCCCAGGCCGCCGACATCACTGGCGCCGGAGCGACCTTCCCGTTCCCAGTCTATTCCAAATGGGCGGAAGCTTACCGTAAGGAGACCGGCACCGGCCTCAATTACCAGTCGATCGGGTCCGGCGGCGGCATCAAGCAGATCCAAGCCAAGACCGTCGATTTCGGCGCCACTGACGCGCCGCTGAAGGGAGCTGCCCTGGAGAAGGACGGTCTCGTTCAGTTTCCCACCGTCATGGGCGGCGTCGTCACCGTGGTGAACATCGCCGGCGTCGAGCCGGGCAAACTGAAGCTGACCGGCGAACTCGTCGCCGATATCTACGCCAACAAGATCACTAAGTGGAGCGACGCGAAGATCGCCGCCATCAACGAGGGCGTCAAGCTTCCCGATGCACCGATCACCCCAGTCTATCGTTCGGACGCGTCGGGCACGACCAACATCTTCACCAGCTACCTGAGCTCGGCCTCCGAGACCTGGAAGAAGGAATTCGGTGCGGCCACCACCGTCAGCTGGCCCGCCGGCCAGGGCGGCAAGGGCAACGAGGGCGTCACTGCCACCGTCAAGCAGGTTCCGAACTCCATCGGCTATGTGGAATCGGCCTACGCCAAGCAGAACAAGCTGAGCTACGCCCTGATCCAGAACAAGGCCGGCAAGTTCCCGCTTCCCGACGACAAGGCCTTCCAGGCCGCCGCTGCTGCCGCCGATTGGAAAGCCGCTCCGGGCTTCGGCATCTCGCTGGTCAACCAGGCCGGCGACGATGCCTGGCCGATCACGGCCGCGACCTTCATCCTCGTCTACAAGGACCCGGCCGATCCGGCGAAGTCAGCCGAGGTGCTCAAGTTCTTCGACTGGGCCTACAAGAACGGCGACAAGCTCGCCAGCGATCTCGACTACGTGCCCCTACCCGAGAACGTCGTCTCCCTGGTCCACACTGAGTGGAAGGAGATCAAAGGCAAGGACGGCAAGCCCGTCTTCTAAGACACTGCCAGACTCAGCCTCATGACCCGACAGGCTCGGCGAATACGCCGGGCCTGCTCCACAAAATGACCCGGTGTTCCACCTCGCCACTCGCTACCTCGCACTATACGACCCCTCAAGGTGAAGAAGCAGACGTCGGATGGCCGCCTTGACTGAACAGATCGCGCTGGCACGCACGGGTTCCCCCGCTCGCAAGAAGCCGGGCGGGATCGGCGATCAGCTCTTCCGCGCCGCGTCCTACGCGTCGGCGCTGCTGGTACTCCTCTTCCTCGCCGGCATTCTCGCCTCGATCGCCTACGGCGGATGGCCGGCCTTCGCCGAATTCGGCCCCGGCTTCATCACCTCGAGCGCCTGGAACATCGGCCAGGAGCAGTATGGTGCTCTCGTTGCCATCGTCGGCACCCTGGTCTCGGCCGTCCTCGCCCTCGTCATCGGCGTACCGATCTCCATCGGCATCGCGGTCTACCTGACGCAGCTCTGCCCCGGCTGGGCGCGCAAGCCCGTCTCGATGACGATCGAGCTCCTCGCCTCGGTGCCGAGCATCATCTACGGCATGTGGGGCCTCTTCATCTTCGCCCCGCTCTTCGCCCATTACGTGCAGATGCCGGTGTCGAGCCTCGTCGAGGGCCTGCCCATCGTCGGCACGCTGTTCTATGCGCGGGTTCCCTCCGGCGTCGGCATCCTGACGGCCGGCATCATCCTCGCGATCATGATCGTGCCCTTCGTCGCCTCGATCACCCGCGACATGCTCGACCAGATCCCGACCGTCCTGCGCGAGAGCGCCTACGGCATCGGCTGCACCACCTGGGAGGTGGTCCGCCACGTGCTGGTGCCGCAGGCTTCGGTCTCGATCATCGGAGCAGTAATGCTCGGCCTCGGCCGGGCGCTGGGCGAGACCATGGCGGTGACCTTCGTCATCGGCAACGCCAACCGGCTCTCGGCCTCCGTGTTCGATCCGGGTTCCACCATCGCATCGCGCATCGCCAACGAGTTCAACGAGGCCGACGGCCTTCAGCTGAGCTCGCTGATGGCACTGGGCTGCATCCTCTTCGTCATCACCTTCGTCGTCCTGATCATCGCGCGCCTGCTCGTCCGGCGCGTGAAGGTCGCCTAAACCCGGGAGCCCGCATCATGGACGCCGTGAAAACACTCCCCGCCACCGACGTTCCGGTGCGCACCAGCCGCATCCGGTCGAGCCGCCGGGTCGCCGACAAGCTCCTCATCGTCGGCAGCACGATCGCCACGCTGATCGGCATCGTCGTGCTCGGCTCGATCCTGCTCATGCTCATCGTCGAGGGCGTGAAGGGCTTCTCGCCGCTACTCTTCACCGAGCCGACGCCGGGCCCCGGCTCGGAAGGCGGCGGCATCGCCAACGCCATCTTGGGCAGCCTGGTCCTGACCCTCATCGGCATCGTCATCGCGACGCCGGTGGGCGTCATGGCGGGCACCTATCTCGCCGAATACGGCCGCAATTCGAAGCTCGCCGACCTCATCCGCTTCCTCAACGATATCCTGCTCTCCGCCCCTTCGATCCTGATCGGCTTGTTCGTCTACACCCTGATGGTGCGGCCTATGGGGACCTATTCGGGCTGGGCCGGCGGGGTCGCGCTCGCCATCATCGCCACCCCGGTGATCGTGCGCACCACCGAGGACATGCTCCGCCTCGTGCCCTCGACCCTGCGCGAGGCAGGCGCGGCGCTCGGCGCCCCGCCCTCCGTCGTCATCAAGAGCATCACCTGGCGCGGGGCCAGCGCGGGCATCGTCACTGGCATCATCCTGGCCCTGGCCCGCATCGCCGGCGAGACCGCGCCGCTGCTCTTCACCGCGCTCAACAACAACAACTGGTTTTCGCCCAATCTCATGGGAGGCATCCCGAACCTCCCGGTCATGATCTATCAGTTCGCGCTCTCGCCCTACTCGAACTGGCAGCAGCTCGCCTGGGCAGGCGCCCTTCTCATCACCGCCACGATCCTCGCCCTCTCGATCGTGGCCCGCTTCGTCATCAAGAGCGAGCGGGCGCGCTGATCCCGCGCCCCCGTCCCATCCCGCTTTCGACAAGGACACGCATCCGATGAACGCCGCCCCCGCGATCACGCAAGCCCAGCTGACCGGTCGCCACAAGGCCGACGAGCAGGCTCCGATCCGCATCGCCGTGAAGGATCTGAACTTCTATTACGGGTCGTTCCACGGCCTGAAGTCGATCAATCTCAACTTCCACGACCGGCAAGTCACCGCCCTGATCGGACCGTCGGGGTGCGGGAAGTCGACCTTGCTGCGGACCTTCAACCGGATCTACAGCCTGTATCCTGAGCAGCGCGCGGAAGGCGAGATCCTCCTCGACGGGCAGAACGTCCTCGATTCGAAGGTCGACCTGAACGAGCTGCGCTCGCGGATCGGCATGGTGTTCCAGAAGCCGACACCCTTCCCGATGTCGATCTACGACAACGTCGCCTTCGGTCTGCGCCTGTACGAGAAGCTGCCCAAAGCCGATCTCGACGTGCGGGTGGAGGAATCTCTGCGCAAGGCCGCGCTCTGGGACGAGGTGAAGGATAAACTCAAGCAATCCGGCATGGGCCTCTCCGGCGGTCAGCAGCAGCGCCTCTGCATCGCCCGCACCGTGGCCCAGCGCCCGGAAGTGATCCTGTTCGATGAGCCGACCTCGGCCCTCGACCCGATCTCCACCGGACGCATCGAGGAGCTGATCGAGCAGTTGCGCTCCGAGTTCACGATCGTCATCGTGACCCACAACATGCAGCAGGCCGCGCGCATCTCGCAGTTCACGGCCTTCATGTATCTCGGCGAGTTGGTGGAGTTCGGCCCGACGACGCGGATCTTCATGAACCCCGAGAAGCGTCAGACCCAGGACTACATCACCGGCCGCTTCGGCTGAGCCCGTCGGCGCCGCCTCAGGCGTCGGTCCCGATCGAAACGCGAGACAGGCCGTGTCCGGCGGCCCTGATCGAGGAGTGCGAGCATGTCCACCCACATCGTCAGTTCCTACGACACGGAACTGGAAAACCTGCGCCGCTCGATCTCCGAGATGGGCGGCATCGCCGAGAAGATGATGACCGATTCCGGCAATGCCCTGGTACGCCGGGACGTCACGCTGGCCCAGTCGGTCATCGGCGCCGACAAGCGTCTCGATGCGATCCAGCATGAGGTCGAGGAGCGGGCCATCCTGCTCATCGCCAAGCGCCAGCCGCTCGCCATCGACCTGCGCGAGACGATTTCGGCGATCCGCGTCTCGAACGACCTCGAGCGGATCGGCGATCTCTCCAAGAACGTCGCCAAGCGCGTGGTCGCCATCGCCGAGCAGATCCAGCCGCAGAAAATCGTCATCGCCGTCCAGCACATGGGCGATCTGGTGCAGGAGCAGCTGAAGGACGTCCTCGACGCCTATGCGAGCCAGGACATCAAGGCGGCCCTCGACGTCTGGGAGCGCGACGACGCCATCGACGCCCTCTACAATTCGCTTTTCCGCGAGTTGCTGACCTACATGATGGAAGATCCGCGCAACATATCGTTCTGCACGCATCTCTTGTTCTGCGCCAAGAACATCGAGCGGATCGGCGATCACACCACCAACATCGCCGAGACGATCCATTACCTCGTCACTGGCACGAACGAACTCGCTGAGGGGGATCGCCCGAAGAACGATGCCTCGAACTACGCCACCGTGACGATCCCTGCCAGCGCCTGACTGCATCCCGGTCCGGCAGGTTGCGGCAGGACCTTCGTGCAGCCGTGCGTCGCCAGACAGAGACGGCTGCCCTCACCCTGAAAACATCCGCATGAGTACGCGCATCCTGATCGTCGAGGATGAGGAGGCCCTCACCCTCCTCCTTCGCTACAACCTTGAGGCGGAAGGCTTCGTCGTCGATTCCGCATCGCGCGGCGACGAGGCCGATCTGCGCCTGCAGGAGCAGGTCCCAGACCTCGTTCTCCTCGATTGGATGATGCCCGGGCTCTCCGGCATTGAGCTGTGCCGCCGCATTCGCGCCCGGCGCGAGACCGAGCGCCTGCCAGTGATCATGCTGACGGCCCGCGGTGAGGAGGGCGACCGTATTCGCGGTCTCGGCACCGGTGCCGACGACTACATCGTCAAGCCGTTCTCAGTGCCCGAACTGCTCGCCAGAGTGCGTGCACTCCTACGCCGAGCCAAGCCCGCCCACGTGGCGAACCTGCTCATCGCCGGCAATATCGAACTCGACCGCGTGAGCCACCGAATTCGCAGACAGGGCAGAGAAATCCATCTCGGGCCGACTGAGTTCAAGCTGCTCGAATTTCTGATGCAGAGCCCTGGGCGCGTCTTCTCGCGCGAGCAGCTCCTCGACGGTGTCTGGGGCCACGACGTCTATATCGACGAGCGCACGGTGGACGTGCACGTGGGTCGCCTTCGCAAGGCGATCAACCGCCCCCGCCAGAGCGACCCGATCCGTACCGTGCGCGGCTCGGGCTATTCCTTCGACGAGATGTTTTCGACGGACGAGTGAGACCACTTCCGGAGCATCATCGCTCCGTCTGGAACGAGCACCCCAATCGTGACGATGACGGGTCACCGTCGTGCATCTCGCGGGATGCGCGGGTCTCCTCTCCGTCCAGGCAGGGCGATTGCAGATGGCACCAAACCGTCATTCCAGGTCGCCGAAGGCGAGCCCGGACCCGGAGGGCCGCGCCACAGGCGTGTAATCCAGATCCGTTGGCGGTGCACAGTCCTGCAACATCTATGTTTCTGGATTCTCGGTTCCACTGTGCTGCGCTGGGATGACGGGGGGCTACGATTGGGGTGTCGACGAGCAAATCGGCGTCGGCAATCGACCTGCCTTCCAAGAGAGGGAGCGCGTCGGGCATCGTGCCGAACCCTGTTTGATAGAAGGAACAGCCATCGAGCAGATGGGTGAATTCCGTAGCTTGGAAGGAGAAAGAGTTCCGGTGCGCCTCACGCTTACCCGTCGATGACCTTCATGAAAACTGGTCCTGATCGTCGTTAGCCCCTCCAGAAATGTCTGAATACAGTAGCCCCGCTAGGAGTGGATGACAGGCGAGGGCGTAGCCCTACCGTCGATCCCGGCTCAGTGGTCGAAGAGCCGCTTCGATCGACCGCCCCGTTCGGCGTTGCGGCGAGCCGGGTCGTCGGCCCGGTCCCGGTCGCGCTGAACCGTATCTGGATGCTGGGGCGCGTCCGCCCCCGGTCGCGGTGAGCCCGCGCCAGTTGCCGTGTTATGCATCATAATGCGTTTGACGCAGGTCTTGGCAAAACAATGTGCATCTCATGCACTACATGCATAGTTGATATTTGGCATTTGGTATACCAATCGGACTTGGAGGTTGTCATACATGCTGCAACGCAAACGCATCGCTTCGAGGACCATCGATATGACCGCTTTCATTCTCGCCGCCATCGCCGTCGCTGCTGCCGCCAACATCTCTCTGGTGGCCTTCGTGGCCGATCGCCTGACCCCCACGACCAGCACCTCCACCGTCATGGCGGGCGAGCTCGTCCTCGTAAACGACAACGCTCCCGCACTCCTGAAGCTCGCGGCCTGAATCTCAAGCTGTATGGCTCCAAAGGCATCTTCATCAGCCCCGCCATCCATGGCGGGGCTTTTTCGCGTCTCGTACTGCCATAATCCTTGGCGTGGGACGGTCAAAATGGCCTCGCGCGGCGCTTGATTTGCCCGTCTCATTCGACGGGCTTACGGGCCGACGCTTCGCATTCCCGAGCGAGCGAGGCGGCCTGAGTGAAGCGGGCGCGGACGGTGTCGCTCATCCGGCCGAGACCCAGATGCGCGGCCATCCGCGCCTCGATGCCGGGTGCCGGATCGAGGTCGCGGGCGAGGCCGGCGAGTTCCTGGAGCGGGATGTCAGCGGGCGCCCGATTCTCCCCTCCCGCTGGCCGGAACCTCACCGGCCCGACAGGGGCGGTCTCTGGCCAGAGGACGATGCGGTCGCCCTCGCTGGTATGGGGGCAGCGGGGATCGACGGCCCCCAGGGCACGCTGGCGTAAGCGGTTGGTCATGCGAGAAAAACCGTGTGCGCGTAGGATGCGTGCGGCCTGGATGTCGGCAAAAACAGGGCCTTCCCGCGTGACAACTTCGGTCGCCATGGCCGCCAGCGTGGCCTTGTAAGTGGGGTCATGGAACCGGGTGGGATCGGGATCGAAGCGGGACAAGTCGGCGGGCTCATAGAGCCCGGGGGGCTCCGTCTGAGGGATGTCAGGAGAGGCAGGCCCGATCACGACCGGGGCAGGTTTCGCCCTGTCGGCGTCAAGGTCCGCCCGTAGCGCCCTGTCGAGCCGGTCGAGGGCCCCCTCGGCATCGTTCCACCAATCCGTACTCCAGACCCGGTGGATGCGCCAACCAAGGTCGGTGAGCACCCATTCGCGCAGGCGGTCCCTGTCTCGCGCCGTCGCTGCCCGATGGTAGGTCGCCCCATCACATTCGACTCCCGCGAGATACCGTCCCGGAGCGTCGGGATGGACGATGCCGAGGTCGATCCGAAAGACGGAAACGCCGACCTGTGGCACGATTCTCCAGCCACGTGCGGCCAAAGCCGCCATCACCGCGCCCTCGAAGGGCGATTCGATGTCTCCCCCCGTCGGCGCCGCCGCCGTTTCGAGGGCGCGGGCTCCGTGTTCGGCGAAATCGAGGAAGTGCTTGAAGTCGCGCACGCCGCGCGCACTGCCGCGGCCGAGATCCACCTGGTCGGCCCGCATCGACGCGAAAACCACGAGTTCCCGCCGGGCGCGAGTGATCGCCACGTTGAGTCGCCGGTGGCCGCCCTCTCGGTTGAGCGAGCTGATCTGCCCGGTGATCCGGCCCGCCGCGTCGGGGCCGACCGCAACTGAGAACAGGATGATGTCGCGCTCGTCGCCCTGTACGGTCTCGAGGTTCTTGACGAAGACCGGCTCCTTCCATGTCCGCCCGTCGAAGAAGCGTTCGAGCTCCGGCCTCGACCGCCGCTCTGCGTCGAGGAGGTTCTCGATCAGCCGTTGCTGCTCGCCGTTGAAGGTGACGATGCCGAGGGAGCGTTCCTCCGCCGCGAAGGAAGGCGTCGAGACGCGGGCTACCACGTCCGCCACCAGAGCGCGTGCCTCGGGGCGATTCACCCGCGCCCCGCCGCGTTCGTAGAGGCCATCGGCCACGTAGTGCAGCCGCACCGCCCGATCCTCGGTGACGGGGGAGGGGAAGGTGACGAGAGCGCCGCGATAATAGTGGCGGTTCGAGAAGGCGATGAGGCTTTCGTGGCGGCTTCGGTAGTGCCAGGCGAGGCACCGCTGCGGCAGGTTTGCGGCGAGGCACTCATCCAGGATGCTCTCCTGGTCGGCGACGTCGAGACCATCCGAAATCTCGTCGACTCCGCGATCCCCCACATTGGTCGGCGGCAACTGCTCCGGATCGCCGACGACGACCACCTGCCGCCCCCGCGCGATGGCGCCGATAGCGTCCCAGGGGGCGATCTGGGAGGCTTCGTCGAAGATCACGATGTCGAAGGGCTTCGCCTCGGCCGGCCAGTACTGGGCGATGGAGAGCGGGCTCATCATCAGGCAGGGCGTCAGCCGGGTCAGCGCGTTCGGCATCCGCGCGAAGAGCTGGCGCAGGGGCATGTGCCGGGCGCGCTTGGTGATCTCGCGCGCCAGCGTTCCCCATTCGGGATCGGCGCCGAAGGCGGTTGCGAGGGGCACGCCTCCACCGATGCGGACACGCACCGCCGCGCCCGCGATGGCGCAGAGCCGGGCATCGGCCGCACCGAAATCCCGTATCGCCTCCTCGTGGCGCGGCCCCATGAAGTCGCGCAGGCGGCTATCCTCGGTCACGGTATGGTCGATCCACCAGCGGGCATAGGCGCCCTCGAAGGCCGGAACGATCGACTCGTCCGCGAGCGTCCCGGCCTCGATCGCCGCCACGAGGGGGGCGAGCCCCGCCTTCGTTGCCGCGCTCACCGCCGCCTGCCAGCCCGCCCAGGCCTGGGCTTTGGGGAGGGCCTTGCGCCAGCGTTCCGCAACTGCGAGCGTCCCGGCCACCCAATCCGTCCCCGTCTCCACGGGGCGGTCGGGCCTAGGCCTGCCGGTCAGGCGCCCGAGCGCCTCGATCGCTTTCGTGGCCGGGATCCTGTGGGCGACGAACTCTTCCTTCGCCAGCGCAAGGGTGCCGCCGGCTTCGAGGCGGCCATCCTCGGCATCGAGCAACTCTGCGAGCGTCGCCCGAACGATGTCCGGTCCGCCCACGAGGGGAGCCATTGCGGCGATCACCGGTGCTAGCCGCGTGGCCCAAGCCGTCGCTGCCGTGAGCAGGCCGACAGAGGCCGCCTCGTCCGACCAGGGAGGGTGGAGTGGCGCGGCGACACCCGCGAGATGGTCCGCCAGCACCGGCGTCGTGGCGCGCAGAGCCTTAATCTCGGCAAGAATGACGAGGTCCGGCCCGACATCCTCGGGCGCGCCGCCCTGCGCAAAGAAGTCGAGCTGACCGCGCACTCGCCTGAGGCGCCGACCCCGCAGAAGGATGTTCGACGCTTTCGCCACACGCCATTCGGCGAGCAGTCGGTCGAGGTCGCTTCCGAACACCGAGGCTGCGTAGGGGACGGAGAGCCGCGCCATGAGGCGGTCGAGCTCACGCCGATGCGCCTGGCGGGCTTCGGCGGCCTGGCGAAGGATCGCACCGTTCGGCCCCAGGAAGCGCAGTCCCATCCGCGCCTCCGGGCGGAACAGGCCGGTGGCGAGGGAGGAAAGGCCGTGCAGCCCGTCATAGGTCCTGGCGAGCGGCGCAAGCCCAGCCGCCTCGGCGAAACGACGCCCGGATTCGGCGTAGCCCGGCAGCGTGCGAGCGAGATCGGAGATGGTCTGCTCCATCTCGGCTCGCCATAGGGGCGACCATGCAATCGCGCCGATGCCGCGGAGCGGATGGTTCGCGATGTCGCCGACGATGGGGCGAAGGGCGCGCAGCTCGTTGCAGCGGTCGCGCAGGCTCTCCCGATGCCCAGGTGTGGAGGCCGCGTCCCTCGGCCAGGCGAGACTGATCTCCTCGGAGCCGGCCTGCCGGTCTGCGATGACCCGCGCCATTGCCGCATGGGCGCTGAGCCCGTTCGCCTGCTTGGTGTGCAGGCTCTCCACGACGCCGTTCAAGCCTTGTCGACGGTGTTGAAGGTCGGCGGCCGCTTCGTCCCAAGGGACGGATGCAGCGTCCCTGGCGGTCCAGGCCTCGCGCAACTGGGCGATGACGTGGGATTTCTGTGCCTTGGCCGCATGGACCTCGAGGCAGCAGGCGCCCAGCCCCACCGCGTCGAGCCGGCGGCGCACCACGTCCAGAGCGGCGCTCTTCTGCGAGACGAACAGCACTGTTCGCCCCAGGGCCAAGCATTGGGCGATCATGTTGGCGATGGTCTGGCTCTTGCCGGTGCCGGGCGGTCCGAACAGGACGAAATCCTTGCCGGCCGCTGCCGCCAGGATCGCTGAGACCTGGGAGGAGTCGGCGAGCAGCGGCGTGAAGATGCCGGATGGCGGATGCTCCGCGTCGAGGCGTTCCGGCGCCGGGAAGCCGGTGCCGTCGCCATAGGTCTGCTTCGGCGTTTCGAGGAGGTGCCGTACCACCGGGCTACGTTTGAGCAGGTCGGTCCGCTCGCTCAGATCCTTCCACATCAGGAACTTGGTGAAGGAAAAGGCCGAGAGCACGACTTCGGTCGTGACCTCGAAACTCTTGAGGTCGCGGATATGGGTGCGGACGGTCCGCCATATGGCGTCGACGTCGATCCCGTTCTCGTCGTTCGGCAAACCGTCGGCGAAATCCGGCATGTCGAGATCGAAATCCTGGCGCAGCATCTCCAGCAGCGTCGGATTGAGGCGCGCTTCCTCGTCGTGCCGAATCAGCCGGAACCCGGCGCGGACGCTGGGCCGTGTGAGGGCTGCCGGCACCAGCAGAAGGGGCGCACGCACGGCCGCCGTGCCGCCGCCGCGTGTCCAGGTCAGGAAGCCGAAGGCGAGGAACAGGACGTTGGCGCCCCCTTCCTCGAAACTGCCGCGCGCGAGCCGGAACAGGTCGGTGAGGCGCGCCTCCAACTCGTCCGCCCCCAATTCGACGGCGATCTCGTCCCGTTCCAGGTCCGCGGCGCCGGATCCTGTCTCGGTGAGCGAACGAGCCACGATCCGGAAGGCGCGGCCTGCGGCGAGGGCGTCCTCGAACGCGGCCGGGTCCGGGCAATCGAGGGCGAGGGATCCCTTGCCCGGCTTGAAGTTGAGGAGCTTGTTGCGCAGCGTGAGGTCGAGAAGCCGAAGCTTCCAGGCTTCCAGCCTGTCGCGGGGCTCGCGCCGAGGCAGGTCGAGGCTTGGAGCGGGCAGGTCGTCGACGAAGGCCGGTGTGGGACGAAGGGCGTGGGGTAGGGGAGACGCCACCAAGGGACTCCCCAATCGCCCGCCGGGTTCATCCCCATCGAGCGGCCTGATGCCGGAAAGGCGCGCTCGCCGCAGATCGAGGACGATCTCCAGGGGAGCCTCCGCATCCGTAGCGATCAGGCGTGCGCCGGCCAACACCGCATCCGCGAAGAGCCCTGGCGGGTCGGCGGTGAGAAGCGTCGTTTCGACCAGGATCAGTTCCTGGAGGTCGCGGCGCTTCCTCAAGGCCTGGGCGTCGTCGCCCACCCGCTCCGGCAAGGTTTCGTCCACGAGCCACAGCCCGGCAAGAGCGTGGCTGCGGGTGAGGATCAGGAGAGGATTGAGCCCGGCCTGTTCGCAGCAGGCGGCCCAGAGAAGGGTCAGGTCGAGGCAAGTCGCGAGGCGCCGCTCCACGATCGCACTCGGGCAGCGGACTTTCTGTCCCGACCGCTCGAAGCTCGCCGGTGGCAGGACGTAGGTTATGCGCAAGGCCGCTATGGCCGCATGGATCGCCTCGGCCATCTCCCAGGCCCTGGCCCGCCTGCCGCTGCGATAGCCGTCGAAAGCCGTACTCCGCCTCGCCCCGCCGAGGATCGAGGCGGCGGCGCGCAGGATGCCGTCCACCGCCGGATCGTTCGGCCGGACGAAGGCTGCGAGCAGTTCAGGCGCGGAATCGGCACCGCCCCAATGCGTGGGCGGCACGAGCCGCACGTCGAATCTCTCCTCGCCCAGCTCGATTGCCCGGTCGGCCTCGTCCGACGGGCCCGTTACCGACAGCGTCACCGTGCAGAGTCGGCTCTCCTGCAGCCCGGCGAGGATGGCGCCGTCGATCCGCAGATCTGGTGGGTCGATGCGCTGGATGCTTCCCGCCGCGATCCGCTGGATCGGCAGGGTGAGGGGTCGGAACAGCAACGGTACGGCGGAGATGTGGAGGGCAAGATCGACGATATCGTCGTCGCCGGCATTGGTCAGGGTGACGTCTTGGATGAGCGGAATTCCGTTCTGCCAGGATGCGACATTGGCATGGTCGATGATGGTGCACGCGATCCCGCATCGAACGCGGACCCTCCCCGAAGCCTCGAGCGTATCGGCCATCGCGCCCGGATCCCCGTCAGTCACGAGGGTTCTACATTCGTGCCGAGCCTGCTCGCAAGCATCGCCTCGCGGAGCTGAGGAGCCAGGCATTGGCATCGGCTCGTCATCCTGGAATCATTCCATAACATAGAGATTGCCCGGGCAAGATGAGGGTCTGTATAGCGTCCGTGTTGGGCGTTCTGTGGAAGATCCCGATCATCGCGGCTGAGAGGTCATCCATTCGGCCGGCCTTCCGTCGCTGAGCTTTCTTGTCGTTCGCTCCTCGAAAGGGAGTGCCCGCTTCTCGCATTCCGGTGCTGCCCGCCGATGACGGATACGATCAAGCCGAGCGCAGGACCATCGCGGGGGCGCTACCGCGTGATGGTGGCGGCCCGTACCCTTCTGGCGATCTTCGGAGGGTACGGCCTCGCGGCCATCGCCACCGCTTTCTTGTCTCTGACCCTGCCCCTCGATCGCTCCGAGGCCGTCGCCTCGGCGACCCTGGCGAGCTTCGCGATCATGGCAGGAGCTGTGATCTGGGTCTTCTCCGCCCGTAGCCTCGGCCGCGCGGCGATTGGGCTGGCGCTTCCGGCCCTCTGCCTCGGTGCTGGTCTCTGGCTCGCCCTCGGCAGTGCGGGGCAGCCCGCATGAAGCAGGGTTTCCGCCAGTCGATGGCGTGGCTCCACACCTGGGCGGGACTCGTCACCGGCTGGGTGATGTTCGCCGTCTTCGTCACCGGCACCGCCACCTACTACAAGACCGACATCTCGCTCTGGATGAGACCGGAGTTGCGGGCCGAAGCGGAATACGACGTGGTCCGCGCGGCCGAACTCGGTGTCGCGCATCTAAAGGTCCATGCGCCCAAGGCGATGGCCTGGTTCATCGGAATGCCTCAGGCCGACAACCCCCTCATCGGGGCCTATTGGATGGACACGCCGGATGGGGAGATCGGCAAGGCGCTCCTGGATCCGGCCACGGGTGCGCCGACAGTCGCCCGGGCGACCAAGGGCGGCGATTTCTTCTATCGCTTTCACTACGAATTGCAGATGCCGCCGGCCGTGGGTCGCTGGATCGTCGGCCTCTGCGCGATGACCCTGCTGATCGCTCTCATCAGCGGCATCGTCACCCATCGCCGGATCTTCGCCGACTTCTTCACCTTCCGGCGTTCGAAGTCGGCCCAGCGCGGCTGGCTCGACGCGCACAACGTCACCGGCGTGCTCGCGCTGCCATTCCACCTGATGATTACCTATACGGGCATCGTGTCGCTCTCGCTCATGTACATGCCGTGGGGCATGGTGAGCGTCTACAAGGGCGACGAACTGCGCTTCTACGCCGAGTCCGGTCAGATGACGACCTGGCGCGCGGCCGAAGGCAAGCCGGCCGAGCCGGCGCCACTCGGGCCCCTCATCCGCCGCGCCCAGGCCGAGGTGAGCGAGCCCCTCGAGATGGTCTCCATCAACAATCCGGGCGATGCCAACGCCACCGTGGTGGCCGTGTTCGAGGAGCCGCACGGGCTCGCTCATCGCCATCCGCAGATAGCGTTCAACGCAGTGACCGGGGAGATCGTCGAACGGACCGGGCCGCTCAAACCCGCCGCTCATGCCTATACGAGCTTCGTCGGTTTGCA
The DNA here is from genome assembly GCF_022179405.1 of Methylobacterium marchantiae. GTDB lineage: Bacteria > Pseudomonadota > Alphaproteobacteria > Rhizobiales > Beijerinckiaceae > Methylobacterium > Methylobacterium marchantiae. The sequence continues at coordinate 26,779 of NZ_BPQT01000007.1, read as the reverse complement.
CGAGGCGCATTTCGCAGGGCCGGCCCTGCGGATCCTGTTCTTTCTCTCGGGCCTGATGGGCTGCATTGCGATCGCCAGCGGCCTCGTTCTCTGGACCGTGGCGCGGGCACCGAAAGGCATGGTCCGACCGGCCTTCGGCTGGCGCCTCGTCCATGCGCTGAACATCGGCACGATCCTGGGCCTGCCCGTCGGCATGGCGTCGTTCTTCCTGGCGAACCGCCTGATACCCGTGGATTTGGCCGCCCGGGACTCGTGGGAGGGCGCGATCTTCTTCGGAAGCTGGCTCGCCGCCGCCCTGATCCCACTCGCCCGCCCGCATCGCCAAGCGTGGCGCGAGATGGCCTATGCCGCCGCGCTCCTCTTCCTCGCCGTTCCCCTGGTCGGTTGGGCCACGACGGGATGGCGCACCGACTTCCTCGGCTTCGATGCCGCCATGGCGGCGCTCGCACTGGTCTTCGTTCTCGGTGCACGCAAAGTCGGCCGCTATGAGGGGCCGCGGCGAGAAGCGGCCCGCGCCACTGGAGACCTTGCCCGAGCATGACGCCGCTTGCCGTGTCCCTCACCTGTCTCCTGAGCTTCTCCGGCCTCGCCTGCCTGTGCCTGAGTATGGACCGGCATGGCCGGACGCTGTTCCAGGGGCGCCCTTCCCGGCAACGAGACATGGCTTTCCGAGTGGCCGGCTGGCTCGCCATCGCTCTGGCATTCTCGGCGGCGATCGTCACGGCAGACTGGAATTTCGGACCGGTGCAATGGCTCGGTTCGCTCACGGGCGCCGCGCTCGTGGTCGTGGCGCTGATGTCCTATCGCCCGGCCTGGATCCGTCCGGCAGCGATTGCCGCCCTGCCCCTCGCCATGGCCACCGCTTTCTTCGTCTGAGGCCGCGCCGGGTTCCCGAGCGCTCTGGTTCTCCTATGTGGAGGCCTGTTCGACAGGCTCTCACGAGGACGATCCATGGCTCTCGCCCCCGCGCTCTCGGATCGCATCGCCGCCTCCGTCGAGGACGGTTTCGCCGATCAGGTCGCTCATACTCAGGCCCTCGTGCGCTTCGGATCGGTGCGAGGTATGGAGCTTGCGGTTCAGGATTACGTCTTCCATTCCTTGCGGGATCGCGGCTACGCAATGGAACGTGTCCGCATGGACCATGGGGCCATCGCCGCGCATCCCGGCGGAGGGCGGATCGCACCGGACCATTCCGATGCACCCCTCGTCGTCGGCACCCACCGGCCGCGGCGGGAGACGGGCCGCTCGCTCATCCTGCAGGCGCATGTGGACGTGGTGCCGACGGGTCCCCTCGACCTGTGGACCGATCCGCCCTTCGAGCCTGTGATCCGGGGCGACTGGATGTACGGACGCGGCGCGGCCGACATGAAGGCCGGCCACGCCGCCAACCTCTTCGCCCTCGATGCGCTGGCGCGAATCGGCCTCCAGCCGGCGGCGACGGTGACGATTCAGTCCGTGGTCGAGGAGGAATCCACCGGAAACGGCGCGCTCATGGCACATCTGCACGGCTACCGGGCCGATGCCGTGCTGATCCCCGAGCCCGAGGACGAGAAGCTCGTTCGCGCTAATACCGGCGTGCTGTGGTTCACCATCGAGGTGCGGGGAAGGCCGGTCCATGTCCGCGAAATGGGCGCCGGCGCCAATGCCATCGACGCGACCTATCGGGTCATCGGCGCCCTGCGCGAACTCGAGGAAGCGTGGAACGAGCGCAAGGCGGGACGGCGCCATTTCGAGGGCGAGGCGCATCCGATCAACCTCAATATTGGCCGGATCGAGGGGGGCGATTGGGCGTCATCCGTGCCCGCTTGGTGCCGGATTGCGTGCCGTATTGCGTTCTATCCCGGCGTCGAAGCGGCGGATGCGGCACGCGAGATCGAGGCCGCGGTGGCGGACTTCGCGCGGACCGATCCGTTCCTCGAAAAGACGCCGCCCATCGTCGCCTTCGACGGCTTCTTCTCGGAAGGCTACGAGCTCGAGGAGGGGTCGGAGGCCGAGCGGGTGCTGGCGGCCTCGCACCGGGCCGCGACGGGCACGGACCTGCAAAGCTTCATGTCGCCGAGCTATCTCGATACCCGCGTCCATGCCCTCTACGACCGGGTCCCGGCTCTCTGCTACGGACCGATCAGCGAGAACATCCACGGCTTCGACGAGCGCGTCAGCCTCGCCTCGGTGAAGCGGATCACCACCGCGATGGCGCTGTTCGTGGCCGAATGGTGCGGGACCGAACCGCTGGCGCGGGATTGACGGAGACCGCTCCTCGGGCGGGCATGCGGGTTCGCATGTCGCGCACGACGCCCGGATCGCGGTCATGTCCCGCTCGAGCGAAGACCCTCACAGGCGGTGTAGAGCAGCACGCCGGCCAATGCGGCGCTGGCGAGACCATCCCACACGCCGTCGGCGACCAGCGCGAGCAGCAGGCCGATCAGCATCAGGACCGCGAGGATCGAGGGGATCGTCCAGATCCGGGATCGGATGGGCGGACGTGGTCTCATTCGGCGGCTCCGAGGCGAGAGGCGCCGGTTCGACCGCGATCCCCGATCGTCTTCGCGTCGGTCGCTCTCGACCGTCTGCGGGCGATCCAGAGATAGAGGCCGCTGCCGAGGACGACGATGGTGGCGAGGTCGAGGAGCGCCCAGACCACCTTGAGGGGAAGACCGCCGTAATCCCCGAAATGCAGAGGTTGCGAGACCAGAAGGGCCTGGATGTACCAGGGCATCGCCCGCATGTCCGTGAGGTGGCCGGTCTCGGCATCGATGAGGGCGGGCTTGAGCAGCCGCGAGGTCAGCGGCGTGTCGCCGGCCATGAATACGGCGTAGTGGTTGTTGCTGCTCACGACGGTTCCGGGATAGGCGACGAAGCGCGGGGTCATGTTCGGGGCCGCCGCCTTCGCCGTCGCCACCGCCTCGGCGATGGAGGCGAGGCGGGCGGGGCGCGGAGCGTCGCGATAGGGGGCCGTCATCTCGGCGAGCTGGCCGAACTGCCAGACCTTCAGCATGAGGTCGGCCCAGGTGTTCACCACGCCCGTCCCCCCGACGATCAGCGCCCAGCACAGCGTCGCGACGCCGACGAGGTTGTGCCAGTCGAGCCAATGGATCCGCCGCGTCCGGTTGCGGCGGACGGTGCCGAAGTCGAGCTTCCGCATGAACGGGCCGTAGAGGACGATGCCGGAGACGATGGCCATCACGAACAGGAAGCCCATCGCACCGAGGAAGAGCTTGCCGCCGAGGCCGAGGAACATGTCGACATGCAGTTGCAGCAGGAAGCCGACGGGACCTTCGTTCGGCTTGGGTTCCCGCAGTAGCGCGGCGTTGCGCAGATCCATGGACAGGATCGTCATGTCCGACGGCGGCGAGCGGACGTCCCGGGCGAGATTGACGAAAGCGACGTCCGGCTCGTCGTGGTCGAAGACGAGGTACTGGACTACGAGCCCGGGTTTCGATGCCTGGGCCGAGGCGACGATCCGGTCCAGGGACACGTGCGCCGTTCCCGCCGGCATCGTCGGCACCTCGGGCTCGTAGCCGAGGAAGCCGTTGAGCTCATGATGGAAGATCAGCGGCAGGCCGGTGAGGCACAGCATCAGCATGAAGACCATGCTGATCAGGCTCGTCCAGGTATGGACGAACGACCAGAGACGGAAGGCCCGCAGGCGGGGCGCGTCGGGTCCCGTCGCCATCGTCAGAAGTCCAGCTGGGCCGAGACGAGGTAGGTCCGGGGCGCTCCCAGCGTGAGGAAGCCGTTTCCGGTGGACGCCCAGTAATTCTCGCCCGAAACGTTCTCGACGGTGGCCCGCAACGTCACCGGTTTGCCCCACGAGCCGAGGAACGTGTAGCGGAGGCCCGCATCGAACCGGGTCCAGTCCGGGATGCGCTGCAGGTTGTCCTGATCGTAGTATTGGGACGCGGTGTGGATGATGCGTCCGGTCAGCGTCACGCCGCGCGCGAACCATGGCGGCAGGTCGTATTCGCCGTAGAGGCTGACCGTGGTGCCGGGGACGCCGGGCGCGCTCCTGCCATCGAAGGCCCCGCCCTCGGTACGGACCAGGCGACCATCCGTGAAGGCGACGCCACCGATCAGGCGCGCGCCCGGCGCGAGTTCGCCGAACAGGCTGAACTCGATTCCCCGGTTCCGCTGCAGGCCGTTGAGCGCGTAGTTCCGCGTCGCCGGGTCCTGGAAGGCGTTGGGCTGGTTGATCTCGAACAGGGCGGCACTGACGCCGACGCCGCCGAAATCGTATTTCACGCCGATTTCCTTCTGGTCGGCGATGGTCGGCGGAAGCGCCTGGTTCGGGTTGCTCGCCGTCACCGGCGAGGCGCCGCTCGAGAGCAGGCCCTCGATGTAGTTGCCGTAGAGCGAGAGGTGTTCCAGCGGCTTGACGACGAGGCCGATTGCCGGCGTCCAGGCGACCTTGTCGTAGCTCGACGTGGCGTCACCGAAGCTCGGGCTTCCGGGCGAGAAGTCGTAGCCCTTGACCCCGATCTGCTGGAAGCGCCCGCCCACGGTGAGCAGGACCCGCTCGTCCAGGGACGACAGGGTGTCGGCGAAGGCGACGCTGCGGTTGATCTGCATCGACCCGCGGGCATTCCCGATATCGATGTCGGTATAGGCCGGAGCCGCGATCGGGACCGGGCTGTAGAGGTTCGAGAAGCCGCCGGGCAGGAACTGGACCGCCTTCGGGTAGTTCGTCGTGCTCCAGAAGCCGACGGTGGAGAGGGTGGCCCGGTGCGCGATGGGGCCCGTCTGGAACCGGGTGCGCAGGCCGGCCTCGGCCGAGTAGGATTCGGTGACGTATTGCTGCCGGGCGAACGGGCCGGCGACACCCCCCATCGACGTCACCAGGGTCTGGAAGCTGGCGAGCGCGCTTTCCTGGGTCGAGTGTCCACCGAAGCCGGCATAGAGCGTGGTGTCGGCGGTGAGGTCGTACTCGGCCCGGAAGGTGCCGAACTTGGTCTGCGTCCGCTGGAATTCGTAGGGCTGGTTATGGTTGAGGCTGAGATTCGGCGCCCTCGGGATCTGGATGCCGGGCGCCACCGTGAGGAACGACCGGTTCCGCCGGTAATCGTCGACCTGATACCCGAAATCGGCGGAGAGCCGGACGCGCTCGCCGCGATAATCGACGCCGATCGAGCCGAAGCCCACTTCGAGCCGTTCGCGGTCGATGGCGGATTCGCCGTTGCGGTAGACGCCGTTGACGCGCACGCCCCATTCCTTCGCATCTCCGAAGCGCCGGCCGATATCCACGGCCGTGCCGAACTGGCCTTGCGAGATGAAGAACGGCGTGATCCGGGTCAGCGGCTCGTCATAGGCGCGCTTGGGGATCAGGTTGATGCTGCCGCCGATGCCTCCGATCGGGGCGATCCCGTTGACGAGGGCGCTCGGCCCCTTGAGGATCTCGACCCGCTCCACGTTATAGATGGCCGGCCGGCGGCTATCGACCACGCCGTAGAGTCCGTCGAACGCGATGTCGCTGGCATAGACCGGAAAGCCGCGGATGTAGAACTGGTTGCCGGCGGCACCCGTGCTGGACGTGACGGCCCGAACGGACGGATCGTTCGTGGCGACCTCGATGAGGCTCTGGGCCTGCTGATCCCGGACCAGGGTGTCGGTATATCCGGTGATGTTGAACGGCGTATCGAAGACGTTGCTGTTGCCGAGGAATCCGAGCCGCGTCCCGCTGGCCACCTGACCGCCGGCATAAGGGGGCGGCGGCGTGCCGATGATGGTGTTGGGGTTGCGCGAAGCCGCGGCATCGACGCTCAACTGATCGAGGGTGACGGCCTGCGGGTTGTCCTGGGCCGTGGCCGACCGCGCGAAACTTCCCGTGATGAGCGTCCCAAGAACGGCACCCTTCACGACCGAACAGAAGAGCTTTTCGAAATTGTCCCGCATCGCCGTCTCTCGCATTCCCGCCGGCAATGGAGGTCTGCCGCCGCAGCGACCTGATTAGTCACCCCGGGCCGGGACGCGGTATTGAATTCCTGCGAAAAATGCGCCTAGTCTGCCATTCAAGAGCAGAAAGCTGAAATACGCCGCTTCTGTTGCGGTAATACACAGTTCAATTTGAATAATTACAAACTCATCTATTGGACGGAGATTGTCCTTCGTCATCGAGCGATCCACTTTAGGTTGTGACGTTATTGAGCAATCTGCCAGCCGCAGCGAACGTATGACCACCGACCCATCTCCACGGATCATCGAGGCCACACATGAGATCGTCCGGGCCGATCTCAGCCTCGATACGATCATGACCCGTTCGGATTACGAGGATTTCGAGGGCGCCTACGAGAGCACGGACACCCTCTGGATCCATCTCTGCATGAGCGGAGGCGGTCGCCTGCTTCGCAACAGCCGGACCCAGAAACTCGACGGCCTGTTCATGCCGGGACGCGTCGGCCTCGGGGCTCCCTATGACGGCGGCGAAGGCTTCGGGCCGCGCATGAGCCTGTTGGCCCTGGGGATATCCGAGCGGCGCCTGAAGCGGCTGGCCGCCGAATTGCCGGGAGGCAGACTGGACATCGAGGCGTTGGCCTCGACCTACCATGACGATGTCCTGTTGACGGCCACGCTCACCGCCATGTGGGAGGAAGCCGGGCTGCACGGTTTCGCCACGGCGTTCTTCGACCATGCCTTAGCCATCGTGGTGCATCGGCTGGGACATGCCGCGGCCCGGCCCGAACCGGCTTCCGTCCACGGATTGACGACGCGGCAGATGTCCGCGGTGGTCGCCTTCATCGATGCGGGCCTGGGTGGGGACCTGTGCGTCGCCGATCTCGCCCGCGTCGCGGGTTTGAGCCAGCATTACTTCAGCCGCTGCTTCCAGGCTTCGGTGGGTCTGCCGCCCTACGCCTTCATCACCCGCCGCCGCCTGGACCGGGCCGCCGACCTGCTCACCCACTCCACTCTCCCGGTCGCCTCCATCGCGATTTGCGTGGGCTACGGCGATCCGAGCCAGTTCGCGGCGGCGTTCAAGCGCTACAAGGCGATGTCGCCCCTGGCATGGAGGCGAGAGCAGGCAAACGGTTGAGCAGGTTTGATCGGATCTTCATGCGAATGCTCATGCCAGACCAGATCGTCTGCCAACGTCATCATCCCATCAGACTGCCTTAGGATGATGTAAAGCCTTGGAAAAAAGATCAAATAGGCTCTTGTACCGCCCGCGGTGAGGTCGGCTGCGAGCCGCCCGTCGGGCCGGGGCGGACGCCGCCGCGGAAGCGCCCATCCGGCCGACTGCCGGCGCGACTTCGCCCGAGACGGGTCGTGATGTGAGGTGCCGTCGTCACGCGGGAGGCAGACACGCAGTCCACGCCTCTTGCTCCGCGGCGCCACACATTCTATTGCGACGCGATAGCTCGATCCCGTGACCCGGCGCTGCCGGCCGCATTCCTGCGGCCCGTCGCGTGACGGGCTCTACTCGCTTCCGGATACCTTATGAAGCTTCGCAACATCGCCATCATCGCCCACGTCGACCACGGCAAGACGACGCTCGTCGACAAGCTGCTGTCGCAATCCGGCTCGTTCCGCGAGAATCAGCGCGTCGAAGAGCGGGCGATGGATTCGAACGACCTCGAGAAAGAGCGCGGCATCACCATCCTGGCCAAGGCGACCTCGGTCGTCTGGAAGGATACCCGCGTCAACGTCGTCGACACCCCCGGCCACGCCGATTTCGGCGGCGAGGTGGAGCGCATCCTCTCGATGGTGGACGGCGTGATCGTGCTCGTCGACGCCGCCGAGGGCCCAATGCCCCAGACCAAGTTCGTGGTCGGCAAGGCCCTCAAGATCGGCCTGAAGCCGATCGTCGCGATCAACAAGGTCGATCGCCCCGACGCGCGCATCACCGAAGTCGTCAACGAGGTGTTCGACCTCTTCGCGGCCCTCGACGCCACCGACGACCAGCTCGACTTCCCGATCCTCTACGGTTCGGGCCGCGCCGGCTGGATGGCGACCTCGCCGGACGGCTCGCAGGAAGACGGCCTCGCGCCTCTGTTCGACCTCGTGCTCGCGCACGTGCCGCAGGCCAAGGTCGAGGAGGGTCCGTTCCGGATGCTCGGCACCCTGCTCGAGGCCAACCCGTTCCTCGGCCGCATCATCACCGGCCGCATCGCGTCGGGCACCGTGAAGCCGAACCAGGCCATCAAGGTCATGGACCGCACCGGCAAGCTCGTGGAGACCGGCCGCGTCTCGAAGATCCTGGCCTTCCGCGGCCTGGAGCGCGCACCCATCGAGATCGGTGAGGCCGGCGACATCGTCTCCATCGCCGGTCTCGTGAAGGGCACCGTGGCCGACACGTTCTGCGACCCGCAGGTCGAGACCCCGATCCAGGCCCAGCCGATCGATCCGCCCACCGTCACCATGTCCTTCATCGTCAACGATTCGCCGCTCGCCGGCACCGAGGGCGACAAGGTCACGAGCCGTATGATCCGCGACCGCCTGTTCAAGGAGGCCGAGGGCAACGTCACGCTCAAGATCGAGGAGGCCGAGGACAAGGATTCGTTCTACGTCTCGGGCCGCGGCGAGCTGCAGCTCGCCATCCTCATCGAGACCATGCGCCGCGAAGGCTTCGAGATCGCCGTGTCGCGTCCCCGCGTGGTGCTCTCGAAGGACGAGGACGACAACGTCCTCGAGCCGGTCGAGGAGGTCGTGGTCGACGTGGACGAGGAATATTCGGGCGTCGTCGTGCAGAAGATGTCCGAGCGCAAGGCCGAGATGATCGAGATGCGGCCGTCCGGCGGCTCGCGCCTGCGCCTCGTCTTCCATGCGCCCACCCGCGGCCTCATCGGCTACCAGGGCGAGCTCATGACCGACACGCGCGGCACCGCGATCATGAACCGGCTGTTCAAGGCCTACGAGCCCTACAAGGGCGAGATGCCCGGCCGCCGCAACGGCGTGCTGATCTCGAACGACAAGGGCGAGGCCGTGGCCTACGCCATGTGGAACCTGGAAGATCGCGGCCCGATGATGATCGAGCCCGGCGCCAAGGTTTACCAGGGCATGATCATCGGCGAGCACAACCGCGAGAACGACCTCGAGGTGAACGTGCTTAAGGGCAAGAAGCTCACCAACATCCGCACCACCTCGAAGGACGAGGCCGTGCGCCTTACCCCGCCGATCCGCATGACCCTGGAGCGCTCGCTCGCCTGGATCCAGGACGACGAGCTGATGGAGGTCACGCCGAAGTCGATCCGCCTGCGCAAGACCTATCTCGACCCCAACGAGCGCAAGCGCTTCGAGCGCTCGGGCGGCGTCGCGTAAGCGAACCGCCTTCTACGCACCGCTTCGAAAGGCCGGGCCCCAGTGCCCGGCCTTTTTCGTTTGGGCGGCACGCAATGGACTGCCTTGGCGGAACAGGCCCGGTAGCCGCAGGCATGGGTAGAATGACACCTAGGATTTAGATTGATCCAACGTTAGGTTGGATCATGCAGAGTGAATTCTCGATCGATGGCTCCGGACCAGCAGGTCGCCACGGCCTGATAATACGCTGGCCGAACCGTGCCGTCGCCGAGGGCTTGGCCCTCCCGTCCTCGGGCAAGCGACCCCGCCGCCCATCGACCATCTCCCGGTTCGCGGGATGACCGACGTCACGACCCCGACCCATCCAGAACGTCCCGGAATCCGGCCGGCGCCGGCCCGACGATGCGGCCGCGGATTTCCCGCACCGCCTGGTCCTTCGGGACGATCGCCCGAGGGGCGTCGATAGGGCTGCCGAGATCAAGACAGGGCGTTCAGGGGAGCGGAGCGGATGGACCAGCAGCGAGGGCGCGACTTCGACCACTTCCTCGACGTCCTGCGCCGTCTATGTCAGCGCTTCGAGAAATATCGCCCGGAATACCGCAGGGGCCTGGACGAGTATTCGTTGCGGAACGAATATCTCGATCCGTTCTTCGAGGCTCTGGGCTGGGACGTCAGGAACACCAAGGACGACCCGCCCTTCATGCGGGACGTGCGGGTCGAGTACAGGGCCTATGACGGCATCATTAACGGGAAGGCCGATTACGTCTTCCGCATCGGCGGGTTCGACCGGTTCGTCTGCGAAGCGAAGAAGTTTCCCGAGAAGCTGGAGAACCACCGCTTCCAGGTCCAGAACTACGTCTACAATCTGCGTCTCTGGATCGGCCTGACGACGAATTTCGACGAACTGAACCTGTTCGTCGTCGGCGGAAAGCCGAGCCGCGAGAAGCCGTTCAGCGTCGTCCCGGGCTGGCGCCTCTGCTACCAGGATTATCTGGCCGCGGCTCCCAGGATCTGGGGCCTGCTCTCGCGCCAGGCGGTGGCGGCCGGCTCCCTGGAAGCGTTCATCCAAGACCTTCCCAAGGTCACGTCCCGGACCGAACGGCAACTCTGGCTGATCAAGCCGGATCGGAACAGGGCGGTCGACACCGATTTCCTGCACTACCTCGAAGGCGAGCGCGCCCGGCTCGCCAAATCCCTGATCAAGAACAATGCCGCCCTTCACTGGGACGTGGAGTCCATCAACGAGGCCGTCCAGGTCATCCTCGATCGCCTCATCTTCCAGCGGGTCTGCGAGGACCGCGACATCGACACCTTCCAGCCGCTCCGGCAGGCGCTGGCGCTCTGGGAGCGGAACGGCCGCCGGAAGGGCGAGCTATGGACGATGATCGTCGGCAATCAGGCGAACATGCGTGCGGCCTTCAACGGGGGGCTCTACGGACGGGCCGGCTCACCGTCGCATTTCGTCGAGACCTGCGTGGTCGACGACCGGTGGCTCGCCGATTTCATCGATCATCTCGCCGGGGACGAATCCCCGTACCTCTTCAGCACCCTGCCGATCGAAATCCTCGGATCGGTGTACGAGCGCTTCCTCGGCTCGATCATCGATCACAGAGGAAACGTCACCCCGAAGCCCGAGATTCGCAGACAGGGCGGCGTCTTCTACACGCCCGAGCACATCGTCGCCCATATCGTCGACAATGCCCTGGCGCCCCTCCTCGAAGGCCGGACGCCGGAACAGATGCGCCGGATCCGGATCCTCGACCCGGCCTGCGGGTCGGGAACCTTCCTGATCCGGGCGCTGGAGAAGCTGTTCCAAGCGCATATCCACTATTACCATCTCAACCCGGACAAGCGCGACGGGAAGTCTGTCTATACCGATCAGCACGGCGACCTGAAGCTCACGAGCGAACTCAAGAAACGCATCGCGAAGGAGTGCATCTTCGGCGTCGACATCGACCGGCAGGCGGTCGAAGTCTCGGAGATGTCGATCTATCTCAAGATCCTCGAGGGCGAGACGCAGTCCACGCTGGGCCGCCAGAGGGTCCTGTTCCCGAACGAGACGTTCCTGCCCGACCTGTCCGGCAACATCCACGTCGGAAACAGCCTCCTCGGAACGGATGCCTATGCGCTTCTGCCGACCGAGCTGCGGATCGTCGAGGCGCGGCCTTTCTCCTGGGAAGCCGCGTTTCCGGAGGTGCACGCCCGCGGCTGGTTCGATGCGGTCATCGGCAACCCGCCCTACGACGTCATCGAGAAGGAGCGCGGAGCGGCGTCCTGGCCCCACGACGTCTTCCGCGCCTATCTCGCGAAGACGGACCGTCTGGATGCGGCCAAGGGCGGGAAGCTGAACCTGTTCCGGTTCTTCTTGATCCAGAGCCTGCAACTCGTCAGGCACAACGGCTACCTGGGCATGATCGTCCCCCTGGCGCTCCTGGCGGATTTGAGCTGCAAGACGACGCGCCTGTCCGTCCTCGATCAGCTCGACGAACTGAACGCACGCGCTTTCCCGCAGAAGGACATCCGCCAGCACCGCGTCTTCTACGACGCCAAGCTGTCGACGGTGATCGTCGGGGGCCGCAAGCGTCCGTCCTCCAGGCGCAGGCACAACCCGCGCATCGGTCTCCACGTCTATCCCCGGGCGTCTTTCGACGATCCGTCGAAGGAGGTCACGATGCGACGCTCCGAACTGGCGGCCATCGATCCCTTCGGCCTGCCTATCCCGATCACCGACCAGGTCTCATGGGAGCTGGCCAAGAAGCTGCACCAATCGAACTCGGTCGCACGCCTCGACGGCATCCAGGGCATCCGGATCACCCGCGGCGAGATCAACCAGACGACCCGCCGCGCCTTCATCACGGACGACCCCCGGCACAGCAAGCTCCTGAAGGGCGTCGAGGTCTCGGCCTACGCGATCCACAGCACCCTGAGCCAGGGGCGGGTCGAATGGTTCGACCGCGCGCGGTACGAGCAAGCCCACCGCACGCCGGGCGCGGTCGGCCTCCGCCGCATCGCGACACAGAGGATCACCGGCGTTGACGAAAGGCACCGGATCGCCGCGACGCTCTCGGAGCCGGGTTGGTACTTCGCCGATTCGACCAACTCGGTCGTCGTCGCGCCGACCTGCCACCTTTCGCCGGAATACATCCTCGCCTGCCTGAACAGCCGGCTGCTGCAGTGGCGTTTCCAGCTCACCAGTTCCAACAACAACGTCGGGACGAACGAGCTCGCCGCCCTGCCGATCAGGCTCCTCGACCTCGGCGACGACGGCGAGGCGCGGACGCACGCCGCGATCGTCGCGCAGGTCGGGCGGCTGATGCAGCTCGGCGCGCGGATCCATGCCGATCCGAGCGTGAAGATCCGCGCAGAAGCGATCCAGCGCTTTAAGGAAGTCCGGTCCGGCCTCGATCGGTCGATCGAGGCGGTCTACAACCTGACCGCGGCCGAAACGGCTCTGGTCCATCGCAGGTTCGAGGCCCATTAGCGTCGCGCGACGGAATGCGCCCTCGACCGCTCACCCCTCCTTCGCCCGTTCGCGCAGCAGATACTTCTGCACCTTGCCCGTCGAGGTCTTCGGCAGCTCCCCGAACACGATGTGGCGGGGCAGCTTGTAGGGGGCGAGACGCTCGCGGCACCAGGCGATCAGGGCGTCGGCCTCCACGGTGGCGCCGGGCTTCAACTCCACGAAGGCCATCGGGGTCTCGCCCCATTCCGCGTCGGGCCGCGCCACCACGGCTGCGGCCGAGACGGCGGGGTGGCGGAACAGGGCGTCCTCGACCTCGATCGAGGAGATGTTCTCGCCGCCCGAGATGATGATGTCCTTCGAGCGGTCCTTGAGCTGGATATAGCCGTCCGGGTGCTTCACCCCGAGGTCGCCGGAGCGGAACCAGCCGCCCTTGAAGGCGGCCTCGGTGGCCTTCGGGTTCTTCAGGTAGCCGCGCATCACCACGTTGCCGCGGAACATCGCCTCGCCCATGGTCTCTCCATCGGCGGGGACCGATTCACAGGTTTCCGGGTCGCGGATGTCGAAGCCTTCGAGCACGGGGTAGCGCACGCCCTGGCGCGCCATTTTTTCCGCACGCGCATCCGCGTCCAGGGCGTCCCAATCCCGGTGCCAGGCATTCACCACCGCCGGGCCGTAGGTTTCGGTGAGGCCGTAGAGGTGGGTGACGTCGAAGCCCGCGGCGCCCATGGCGCCGAGCACCGCCTGGGGCGGAGGTGCGGCCGCCGTCAGGAAGGCCACCCGGTGGGGGAGGGGGCGGCGCTCCTTTCCCGATGCGTTGAGCAGCAGCTGCATCACGATCGGCGCGCCGCATAGATGGGTGACGCCGTGCTCGGCGATGGCGGCGTAGAGCGCCCCGGCCCGTACCTGCCGCAGGCAGACATGGGTGCCGGCCACCACCGACAGGGTCCAGGGGAAGCACCAGCCGTTGCAGTGGAACATCGGCAGAGTCCAGAGATAGACCGGGTGCTGGCCGAGATTGCCGGTGATCACGTTGCCCAGCGACAGCAACGCCGCGCCGCGATGGTGATAGACGACGCCCTTAGGGTCGCCGGTGGTGCCCGAGGTGTAGTTCAGCGAGATCGCGTCCCACTCGTCCGCCGGCATCGCCCAATCGCGCGTCGGATCCCCTTCGTCGAGCAGCGCCTCGTAGCCGAGGCTGCCGATCGCTGTGCCCTCGCCGGTGAAGACCGGATCGTCGACATCGACGACGAGGGGCTTGTGCCGCGCCTGTTCCAGGGCCGGGCCGACGACCCTGGAGAACTCCCGGTCGGTGATGAGCACCCGGGCCTCCCCGTGATCGAGGCAGAAGGCGAGGCCGGCGGCGTCGAGGCGCGTGTTCAGGGTGTTGAGCACCGCGCCGGTCATCGGCACCCCGTAATGGCACTCGATCATCTCGGGCGTGTTGGCGAGCATCACCGCCACCGTATCGCCTCGGCCGATGCCCCGCGCGACGAGGGACGCCGCAAGACGCCGGCTGCGCTCGTAGAGCTCGGCGTAAGTCCGGCGCAGGTCACCGTGGATCACCGCCACGTGGTCGGGAAACACCCGCGCCGCCCGGTCGAGATAACTCAGCGGCGTCAGCGGCTGATGATTGGCGGGGTTCTTGTCGAGATCACGGTCGTAGATCGTCTCGGCTCTGGCTGCCGGATCAGGGGCATTCATGGCGTCTGTCTCCCTTTGGAAGACAGTACTCGCCCCGCCGATCCGCTCAATGCCCTTGCCTGCCCGCATCGAAAAGGGCGCGCCCCATTCCGAGGACGCGCCCTCTTCCGTCATGACACGAGGCGTCAGCCGCCGCCAGGATCGGTCTCACCGTCCGGCGTCTTGCCGCCCTTCGGCCCTTCTCCCGGCTTGCCGTCGGTCTTCTCGTTCGGGTCCATCACCGCATCGGGCGCCGCGTTGGCCGGCTTTCCGTTGGTCGGCTTTTCCTTGGGCGGTTCACACTCCTTGTCCGCATCGTCCGCCATGGCTGTTTCTCTCCCCTTTTCGAAGTCTTGTCGTTTCAACGTCTTGGCGTCTAAAAACCTTTGCGCGGCATCCGCCGAGATCGCTCACCGTTTGCGATCGGATTGACCGTCCGAGGAGCCGCCCACGGGCGCCGGGTTGCGCCCCTCCTGGCCACTGCCCTCCTTCCAGTTCGCCTTCCGGTCGGCATCGGTGCGGCCTCCCGCATCGATCCCGGTGATGTCCGCCTGCTGCGCGGTCTGGTGTCCGCCTCCTACCGCAGGCTTGCCCGGGGACCCGACCTCGTCGTGCTTGCGCGTCGCCGCATCGGTGGGCTGCTTGTCGAAATCCGACATCTAGCTCTCCTCGTCCTTGCCGACGCTCGCGGTGGCGCGATCGATCGAATCCTTCGTCGCCTCGCTCTGAGGAACGGCCTTCTGCGAGGCATCGCCGATGGCGCGGATATTCTCGGCCGGCACTTCCGCCTCCGTCTGGTCGGTGGCGTCCTCGCTCGGCGTCCCGGAGGCGATGCGGGCGGTCTTGGCCTCTCCCGAGGGATCGCCCTTGAGGCTTGCCTGCGCGCGGGACGGGATGCCGACATCGCGGGCCCCGTCCTGGTCGAGGTTCTGGCCCGGATTCTGGCCGTTGCGGTCCGTATAGGCGTCGAAATCCTTCAGCGAGGGTCGCTGGCGCGGCTTATCCGTCATGATGTCCTCCGATGTTGGAGGTTCAACCACGCCACGGGCTGCGAAGTTGCGTCAGCCCCGACGCCCGACGAGGGCGTGGGCGGCCCGCAGGGCTTCGAGATCGTCGGGCAGGTCGAGGAGCGTCTCCGCCCGCGCGAGCGCATTGTCCGCCTCTCGGCGCGCGGCCGCCTGGAAGTCCGGTCCGCCGATGGCGTGGAGGGCGGCGAGCGCCTTCTGAAGGCGTATCCCGACCTCGACGCAGGCGGCACCGTCGCGGCCGATGGGACGGAACGCGTCGGCGAACAGGTCCGCCGCCTCGATGCCGGGCACGCGCAGATGAGGGCGGGTCTCGGCCCGTGCCGGCGCGGCGCGGCATTCGGCCCAGAGCGTCAGCACCCGCACCTGCGTGCCGATGACGTCGATCGGCGTGCCGGGATCGTTGATCGCCGCGGACAGCCCGCGCGAGGCGACCTCGGTGAGGACGATGATGCCGAAGCGGGGATCGTCGTCGAAGCTGCGCCTGTCGCCGATCACGAAGGCCTTGGCGATGCCGGCCAGGGTCGCCTCGTCCGGATCGCCGTCGATCTCCACCAGGAGACGGCCCCGGTGCACGAAGCCTCCCGGCAGGACCGCCAGATGCAGGACCAAGTCCGACGCCTCGGCGAGCGTCTCCAGCGCCCCGGCATCCACGTGCTGGATGTAGCCCGTGCTCCGCGCCTGCACGGCGATCGCGCCCTCCGGCGCGGGGCACCAGGGCAGGCCGCCGAGATAGGGGGCCTCGGCCCGCCGCCTGATCGCCGCGCAGGTCGCCTCCTCAATGGCGTCCACGGTCTCGCCGACCCGGCCGAGATGGGCCAGGGTGTCGATCCAGCGCACCAGGGTGACGACCACCAGGGCGAGGACGACGAGGGTGAGGCCGAACAGGATGACCCGGCCCTGGTCGCCGTAGAAATGGGTCTTGAGCGCGATCAGCCCGACCACGCTGTAGACGAAGGCGCCGATGAAGCTCGCCACCGCATTCTGCGCGCGGGTATCCTCCATCAGCAGGGTCACGGCGCGGGGCGTCACGTTGCTGGTGGCGCCGCCATAGGCCTGCACCATGATCGAGAGCGAGAAGGTCGCCACCGGCAACATGCTCGTCGCGAGCACGGACAGGATCTGGTCGACGGCGTCGGACCCGATCGATCGGGCGATCTCGATGGGGATCAGCGGCGCGCCGAAGGCCGAGGCCAGGGCCGCGGCCACACCGGCTCCGCAGAAGGCGGCCACCCGCAGCCAGGGGCGGCGGGTGGCGCGGCGAATCCGGTAGAGGGCGGTCGAGGACAAGGGCGGCCTTCAGGCGGAGGCTCGGAAGCCACGGGGAGGAAGCGCCGTCGTCGTGGACAAGGTCGGCCCCGCGATGGGGCCGACCGTCGGGGATCAGATCCCCTCGAAGAGCGCCGACGAAATGTAGCGCTCGGCGAAGGAGCAGGCCACGGTGACGATGCGCTTGCCCTGGAATTCCGGCCGGGCGGCCAGTTTCAGGGCGGCGGCGACGTTGCCGCCGGTGGAGATGCCGCCGGGAATGCCTTCCAGCTTGGCGAGGAGGCGGGCCGTGTCGAAGGCTTCCTGGTTCGAGACGGTGATCACCTCGTCGATCACCTCGCGGTCGAGGTTGCCCGGGATGAAGCCGGCGCCGATGCCCTGGATCTTGTGGGGGCCGGGCTGGCCGCCGGAGATGACGGGCGAATCGGTCGGCTCGACGGCGACGACCTTGAGGTTCGGCAAGCGGGGCTTCAGCACGCTGCCGACGCCCGTGATGGTGCCGCCGGTGCCGACGCCGGCCACGAACGCGTCGAGCTGGCCCTGGGTGTCGTTCCAGATCTCTTCGGCGGTGGTCTTGCGGTGGATCTCGGGATTGGCCGGGTTCGAGAATTGCTGCGGCATGATCGAGCCGGGAATCTCGTTGAGAAGCTCCTCGGCCTTGCTGATCGCGCCCTTCATGCCCTGCGGGCCGGGGGTGAGGGCGAGTTCCGCACCGAGGAAGGCCAGCATCTTGCGGCGCTCCAGCGACATGGTCTCAGGCATGACGAGGATCAGGCGGTAGCCGCGCGCCGCCGCCACGAAGGCCAGGGCGATGCCGGTATTGCCGGAGGTGGGCTCGACCAGGGTGCCGCCCGGCTTCAACTGGCCGGAGGCTTCGAGGGCGTCGATCATGTTGACGCCGATCCGGTCCTTCACGCTGGCGATCGGGTTGAAGAATTCGAGCTTCAGCAGGATCTCGGCATCGACGCCGCGCTCCTTGGTGATCCGGTTGAGCCGGACCAGGGGCGTGTTGCCGATCGTCTCGGTGATCGAGCCGTAGATGTGGCCGTGACCGGGTTTGCGGGACTGCGAGGGGCTGGTGTCGGCCATGGCGAGATCTCCTGATCGGCTCTTGCGCGGTGCGCAGGCCGCGACGGGCCCTGCGCTCGGTGTGCGCCGGGATATCGCGTCAATCTATCGGAGGCAATCGGCAATGGACGCAGCATAAAGACAAATCTTCTCCGTCTTCAACGGACAAAACTGCCAGTAGAAACATTGCTCTGCTTGAGCCCACATAAGGGGAATGTTGTTCTCATCACTCGCTTTAGGTCGGCTGATGCCGAAGCTTCGGCGCCTGCGGCGATGACGAGATCGAATGTCCTTCAGGAGAACAGGACCATTGCCGAGAGCACGAGCAGGGTCGCGCAGAGCGGCGTGGTCAGCGCGATCCGGAACGCTGCCGGATGCAGGCTCGGCGGGCAGATGTAGAGCGAATCCTCGCCGGCGCCGCGCCTGAGGACGCTACCGGTCGCCCATTCCAGTCTCTTGACCATTCGCTTCCCTCGCCTCAGCCGTGATCGGCAGAAGGCGACGGGGGCGTTGAACGAGGGGTAAAGCCGCAGCCGAGACCTCGGATCGTCGTCAACGCGGTGTTAAAGCGAGGCCGACGAATCCCATGTGAGGCACGCTCAGAGCGCGCGGTCGAACTTCAGCTCACCCTTCTGGCTCTTGATCACCAGTTGCGAGCCGACGAGGTCCCATTGGGCGGCCGTGCGCAGGGCGATGAAGAAATCCTGCTCGGTGGCGCCGGTGCCCTTGTCGCAGGGCTTCTTCGTGAGAGCGAGGGGGCCGACCGCGAGATGCTGCTCACGCAGCGGGAAGGCCGTGGCCGCGAAGGTGTTGCAGCCGCCATAGCCGCGGGCGCGGTACTGCTTGTCGATAATGAAGCTCGGGCGGTCGGCGCCGTTGAAGGGCTTCCCGTTCAGGCTCACGGCGGTCCAGGTCGCGTCGAGGGGAAACATCTTTTCCTGAGCCTTGGAGGCCGGAACGTACTGCTTCTTCTCGGGCTTCTCGCGGTTGTCCTTGCCGAAACCCGTGACGTTGTTTCCCTGCGCCATTGCGTCCGTCGCCGGCATCCCTGCCGTCACGGCACAAGCCATCGCGGCGAACAGCATCGCTCTCATCGTCAGGCCCTCCTTCGCCATCACCAATCGGACTCGCATCGTCGCGCCCCGGCTCCGGGACACGGTCGCCGACCGTGCGGCGCGCAAGTCCTCGCCGGACGAGGCTTCGCATCGACGACGAGGAACCGCCCTTCCGATAAGATTCCAGCACAAATATGGTCAAGACTGTCCGGCGTCAGTTTTCGTTGTCATCCCGTCCGAAACGGCGATCCACCCGGGTTAGACGTGAACTATCCCGAGATCAGCCTCGTTAAAGCAGCTTAGGCGTCGGTGCGTTTCGAGCACCGCAGAACGAGTGGAGCTTGCTTTGTCGGGACTGGACGAGAGCGGACGGGGCGTGGCGGGCCTGAATATCATGAGCCCGGCCCAGTCGCGCGCCGCGCGCGGCATGCTGGGCTGGTCGGAGGCCGACCTCGCGGCCAAGGTCGGCTTGGCCGAGCAGGATGTGAGAGCCTTTGAGAGCGGCGCCGGCGACCCGCCATCGGGCCAGATCGAAGCTTTGCGAAGTTCCCTCATGGCCGCCGGCATCGTCTTCCGCGAGGGCAACGAGAACGGGGTCGGCCTGCGCCAGACGGGCGGCGACGAAGGCACCCGGCTCGGATCGCTGACCACCGAGAACGATCACTGAAGGCCAAGCAGGTTTCGCAGAAGTGGTCGCCGGTTCTGCGACAAAAACCTGCGACACATCAATAAGCTAAGCAGGGTGAAGCGTTGGCTTGCCAACGCGAACCTGCTTAGGCCCGACACGGTCGGGCCGCCCGTTCGGGAGGCGTATGTCAGGGGCCGCCGCGTCCCATGGCCAGCGCCTTGAGGTCGAAGGCCGGATCGGCGACCTCCTCCGGTGTCGGCGACAGGCCGCGCGCGATGATCCGGCGGGCGGCCATGTGCTCGGCCGCCGAATCCACGGTCTCGATCCCGGTGACGCTGGTGCCGCGATAGCGGAACACCGCGAAGCCGTTGGCGGTCCGGCGCCGCACCGAGACGTCGCTCGGGATCGGCAGCCCCACCATCTGCAGCTTGTGCCCGCCCTGGTCGCTCCAGAACCACGGGACGGCATCGTAGGGCGTGGCGCGCCCTGCAATGCGGGCGGCGACGCAGCGCCCCTGATCGATGGCGTTCTGCACGGATTCCACCCGCGCTGTGCCATGAGCGGCGAATCGCGTCGGAAACCGGGCGCAATCGCCGACGGCCGAGACGCAGGGATCGTCGGTGGCGAGGACCGAATCGACGACGATGCCGTCCTCGACCCGGAGGCCTGCTTCCGCAGCGATGTCCTGATTGGGGATCACTCCGATGCCGATCAGGACGAGATCGGCCGGGCAGGCGGTGCCGTCCGACAATTGGAGCGCCTCGGCCCGACCGTCCCGGCCTTCGATGGCCTGGACGCCGTTGCCGAACAGGAAGCGGATTCCGGCGCTCTCGTGCGTCTCCCGGAAGAACGCGGCGATCGGCTCGGAGACGGCTCGGGCCATGGGCCGATCCGCGGCCTCGACGACGGTGACGGTGAGGCCGCGCGCGGCGCAGATGCTGGCGAATTCGAGCCCGATGAAGCCCGCGCCGATGATGGCGACGTTGCGCGCTTCGGCCAAAGCCGCCTGGATCCGGTCGGCATCCGCGATCGAACGCAGCTGGTGGACGCCGGCGAGGTCGGTTCCGGGCACCGGCAGGGGCCGGTTCCTCGATCCCGTCGCCAGGATGAGATGATCGTAGGCCAGGTCGCGTCCATCGCTGAGCCGGACATGCTGGGCGGCCCGGTCGATCGATGCGGCCTGGACGGAGGTCTCGCAGGCGATGCGGTGATCCGCGAAGAAGCCCGGAGCGCGCAGGAACAGGCCGGTCGCATCCACCTTGCCGGCGAGATAGGCTTTCGACAGGGGCGGACGCTGATAGGGCAGGCTCGGCTCGTCGCCGATCATCGTCACCGGGCCGGCATGGCCCGCCTCTCGCAGGGAGGCCGCCGCCTGGAACCCGGCCTGACCGGCGCCGACGATGACGATCCCGGTCTCGCTCACGCCTCGAACTCCGCGGTGATCGAGCTGACGGCCGGTTTCAAGGCCAGGCGCGGCAGCCGCCGCCCGCCCTCCTTCACCGTGTAGTCCCAGAACGCCGCCGCCGCCGGCCCCAGCACCTTGTCGGCGCGGCGGACCACGTACCAGTCGCGGCGGATCGGCAAGCCCTGCACGTCGAGCAGGACCATGCGCCCGCTCTCGACCTCGGCCGCCACCGTGTGGCCGGAGATGAGGGCGATGCCGAGCCCGGCCATGACCGCCTGCTTGATCGTCTCGTTGGAGCCGGAATCGATGCCGAGCTTGGCGCGCTGGATCATGATGCCGGACATGAACTCCTCGAACACCGTGCGGGTGCCCGATCCTTCCTCGCGCACGAGGAAGGATTCCTCCGCCAGATCCGCTCGCGTGAGATTGGTGCGCCCGCTGAGGCGATGGCCGGGAGCGGCGATGATCACCAGCGGATGCGCGCCGAACATCTCGGCCTCGATGGCGAAGTCGCGCGGCGGGCGGCCCATGATCGCGAAGTCGATCTCGTAATTGCGGAGCGCCTCGACCATGGCGCCGCGATTGCCGACCACGAGGTTGATCTCCACGGCGGGATAGCGGGCGACGAAGCCGGCGATGATCTGAGGCGTGAAGTACTTGGCTGTGGACACCACGCCCATGGCGACCCGGCCGCCGCTTCCGCCCTTGAGCGTCTGGAGCCGGTCGGCGCAGGTTTCGAGCACCGTGTTGATGCTGTCGATCGCCCACAGCATCTCCCGGCCGGCATCGGTCGGCTTGAGGCCCGTCGGCGTTCGGTCGAACAGCAGCAGCCCCGCCTCCTCCTCCAGCTGGCGGATGCGGGCGTAGAGCGCCGCCGAGGTGACGTTGAGTTCCTGCGCCGCGCGGGTCATCGTCCCGAGACGGGCGACCGCTGCGACGGCCTGGAGTTGCTTGAGCGAAAGGTTGCGCATTCGGCGTTTTTAGTTTTTTTGGAACCGCCCGCAAGTTTTTTCAGAATTCCTTCTTTGCAGGGGGATTGCCCGTCTGGTGCTCTGGTTGATGGCGGCGCTATCGTGCAAATGGCGGCATCCGGGGCCGGACGCCCGGCCGGATGGACGATGAGAAGCCGGATTTGCCGGTGGGTCGATGAAGAGGACGTGAGCGGATGTCGATGGGGTCTCTGGAGATCGGGTCTCGGCTCGATGCATGCCTCGCCCTTGCCGTGGCCGCCGATCCGGCTTTGGCCGATGTGGCCGCCGTCATCGCGGCCTGCGCCGAGGCGGCCGTCGATGTGAGCGAGGTCATCGGTCGCGGCGCCCTCGGAGGCGGCGACCTGGCCGCCCAGGGCGAGCAGAACAGCGACGGCGACGTCCAGAAGGCCCTCGACGTGCTGGCCCACGAGCGCTTCACCGAGGCTTTGCGCGGCGCGCCGGTGGCGGAGGTCGCCTCCGAGGAGGCCGAGGGCGTCATGCTCCTCAATGCGGGCGCCCCCCTGGCCGTCGCCATCGATCCCCTGGACGGCTCGTCCAATATCGGCGTGAACATGGCAGTGGGGTCGATCTTCGGCATCCGCCCCGTGGGATCGACGCCGGAGAACCCGATCGGCTCGTTCACGAGTCCGGGAACGGCGCAGCTCGCCGCCGGCTTCGTCACCTACGGCCCCGCGACCTCCCTCGTCGTCACCCTGGGCTTCGGCACGCAGATCTACACCCTCGACCGGGCCGAGCGCGTGTTCCGCCTCACCAGCCCCGCGATCGAGGTGGTGCCGGCCGCCAAGGAATACGCCATCAACGCCTCCAATGCCCGTCACTGGGACACGCCGGTGAAGGCCTACATCGAGGATTGCCTGGCCGGTTCCGACGGCCCCCTCGACAAGGACTTCAACATGCGCTGGCTCGGCTCCCTCGTGGCCGACGCGCAGCGGGTCCTCATCCGCGGCGGCGTGTTCCTGTATCCGGGCGACAACCGGAAGGGCTACGCCCAGGGGCGCCTGCGCCTTCTCTACGAGGCCGCCCCCATCGCCATGCTGATGGAGCAGGCCGGTGCCGCCGCCACCGACGGCGCCAACCGTATCCTCGACATCGGCGCGACCGGCATCCACGAGCGCGTTCCGCTGGTCTTCGGTTCGACCGAGGACGTGGCCGTCGTCGCCAAGTATTACGGCGGCCGCAATCCCGCCGCCGGCCGCTCGCCGCTCTTCGGCCAGCGCGGCCTGATGCGCGGCTGATCGGATACGGGCTGGAACCGGTCGGGCATCGTTCATGTCGGCGCGTCACCCCATCATCTCGGTCACCGGCTCGTCCGGCGCCGGCACGACCTCCGTGCGCAATACGTTCGAGCAGATCTTCCGCCGCGAGGATGTGAGCGCCGTCTACATCGAGGGCGACGCGTTCCACGCCCTCGATCGCAACGCCATGCGCAAGGCGATGGCGGAGGAGCCGACGCTCAGCCATTTCGCGCCCCGCGCCAATCTCCTGCCCGAACTGGAGGAGGTGTTCCGCTCCTACGGCGAGTCCGGCACGGGGCGGACGCGGCACTACGTCCACGACGCGGCCGATGCGCAGACCTACGGCGCCAAGCCCGGCACCTTCACCCCCTGGGAGGACTTCCCGCCGGGCTCGGACCTGCTGTTCTACGAGGGCCTTCACGGCTGCGTCGTCGACGACAATGTCGACATGGCCCGCTACGCCGATCTCAAGATCGGCGTGGTGCCGGTGATCAACCTCGAATGGATCCAGAAGCTGCACCGGGACCGCTCGTTCCGCGGCTATTCCACCGAGGCCGTCACCGACGTGATCCTGCGGCGCATGCCGGATTACGTGCAGACGATCTGCCCGCAATTCACCTGGACGGACATCAACTTCCAGCGCGTGCCGACGGTGGACACCTCCAACCCCTTCATCGCGCGCTGGATCCCCACCGCCGACGAATCGATGGTGGTGATCCGCTTCAAGGACCCGAAGGGCATCGATTTCTCCTACCTGATCTCGATGATCCAGGGCTCCTTCATGAGCCGGGCCAATTCCATCGTGATCCCGGGGGGCAAGCTCGACCTCGCGATGCAGCTCATCCTCACGCCGATCATCATGCAATTGGTGGAGCGCAAGCGCCGGCTCGCCTGAGAGGTGGACCCATGTCCGGGTGCCGGTGCCGCGCCCGGATCGGCGACTATGTAAGAGACATCTCGGTGACGAGACAGCCTGGAAGACGACACGCATGACCGGCCCCATCATCTCTCCCTCGATCCTCTCCGCCGATTTCGCCAATCTCGGCGAGGAAGTCCGCGCGGTGTCCGAGGCGGGGGCGGACTGGATCCATCTCGACGTCATGGACGGGCATTTCGTGCCCAACATCACCTTCGGCCCCGGCGTGGTGAAGGCTCTCAGGCCGCACAGCGCCAAGGTGTTCGACGTCCACCTGATGATCGCGCCCGCCGACCCCTATCTCGCGGCCTTCGCCGAGGCGGGGGCGGATGCGATCTCGGTCCATGTGGAGGCCGGCCCGCATATCCATCGCTCGCTCCAGACCATCCTCAACCTCGGCAAGCGCGCCGGCATCGCCCTGAACCCCGGCACGCCGGCCAGCGCCATCGAGCCGCTGATCGACATGGTCGATCTCGTCCTGGTGATGACGGTCAATCCGGGCTTCGGCGGCCAGAGCTTCATTCCCTCGACGCTGGAGACGATCGCCCGGATCAAGGCGATGAGTGCGGGCCGCGACATCGACATCGAGGTGGATGGCGGCATCACGCCGGAGAATGTCGGCCTCGCCGCCGCCGCCGGAGCCAACGCGTTCGTGGCCGGCAACGCCGTGTTCAAGGGCGGGCCGGCCGGATATGCCGAGCGCATCGCTGCGATCCGGGCGGGCGCGGGCGGCACCGTCGCATGTTGAAGGCGCTGATCTTCGACGTCGACGGGACCCTGGCCGAGACCGAGGACCTGCACCGGCAGGCCTTCAACCGGGCTTTCTCCGAGATGGGGCTCGACTGGCACTGGTCGCCCGAGCTCTATGCCGACCTCCTCACCGTCATGGGCGGCAAGGAGCGGCTCGCGCATTACGTGCGGACCGAGCATGGCGAGCCGGATGCCGGACGGCTCGCGCAGATGGGCGAGATCCACGACCGCAAGACCGCGCTCTACGGCCACCTCGTCACGCGGGGGGCGCTGGAGCTGCGCCCCGGCATCGCCCGCCTCGTCGGGGAAGCGAAGCGTGCCGGCCTGCGGCTCGCGGTGGCCAGCACCACGAGCCGCCCCAACGTCGATACCCTGGTGGCCGTCAACTTCCCCGAGGGCAGCCCGTTCGATGTCATCGCCTGCGGGGACGAGGCCGAGCGCAAGAAGCCCCATCCCGACGTGTTCGTACTGGCGCTGACGCGGCTGGGCGTGCGGCCCAGCGAGGCGATCGCCTTCGAGGATTCCGCCGCCGGCATCCGCTCGGCGCTGGATGCGGGCCTGCCCGTGGTCGCCACCCGCAGCCGCTATACCGGCGGCCACAGCCTGGAGGGCGCGTTCTCGGCGGTGTCCGACCTCGGCGAGCCGGAGGCGCCCCACCGGCACCTCGCGGGGGTCTCCTGGCCCGGCGGGATCGTCACCCTCGCGGCTTTGGCGGATTGGCACGATCGGGGCGAGGGCTGACGCCCTTCGCCGGGCGCGGGAACAGCGTCGCCCCGGCAACGAGGCCGAGGCAGGCGGTGAGAGCGAGCCGCCACCACGGCCGTCGAGCCTCGCCGTCCGGTGTGCCTGCCATCGTGCTGGACCTCGTCGGGGCCGCGAAAGGCCCCGCCGCACCAACGCCGGGGCGGAGTTCGCGTTGCCTCGGAGGAGTTCGCGTTGCCTCGATGCGCGGACCCGGCCTATAACCCGGCCCGATCCCGCTGCGGCGACGCATGCGCGCACTTCCGCTCCACCTCCGACACGACCCAAGGTCACGCCATGGCCGGCCATTCCCAGTTCAAGAACATCATGCACCGCAAGGGCCGCGTCGACGCGGTCCGCTCCAAGCTCTTCGGCAAGCTCGCCCGCGAGATCACGGTGGCGGCCAAGCTCGGCATGCCCGATCCGGCGATGAATGCCCGCCTGCGCGCCGCCATCATCGCGGCCCGGGCCGAGAACGTGCCCAAGGACAATATCGAGCGCGCCATCAAGAAGGCCTCCGGCGCCGATGCCGAGAACTACGAGGAGGTCCGCTACGAGGGCTACGGCCCCGGCGGCGTCGCCCTCATCGTCGAGGCGCAGACCGACAACCGCAACCGCACCGCCTCCGACGTGCGCTCGGCCTTCACCAAATCCGGCGGCAACCTCGCCGAGACCGGCGCCGTCGCCTTCCTGTTCGACCATGTCGGGATCGTCGCCTTCGACGTCTCCGTGGCCGATGCCGACACGATGCTGGAAGCCGCCATCGAGGCCGGCGCCGACGACGTGCGCTCCTCCGAGGACGGCCACGAGGTCACCTGTGCCCTCGATTCCTACGCCGAGGTCTCGAAGGCCCTGGAGGCCCGGTTCGGCGAGCCGCGCCGCACCGCCCTGGTGTGGAAGGCCCACGACACGATCGATGTCGACGACGAGACCGGCGAGAAGCTTGTCCGCCTCGTGGAGGTCATCGAGGACCAGGACGACGTCCAGAACGTCTACGTCAACTTCGCGCTGTCCGACGCGCTGATGGCCAAGCTCGAAGGCTGAGGCCGCACCGACCATCCCCCCTCTGCGGGGGAGGGTGGTCGCGGAGCGACCGCGAGAGGGGGCGATGCTTCCGGAGATGGCGCTCCCCTCATCCGACTTGGCTGGCGGGCGGCCATCGTCTCCCGCAGAGGCGAGAAGGACACGCGCACCACCGGCTCTCCACATACCTTCACCCCCGCGCGCAGAAAAGCGCCGGGGGCATGGCCCAAGAAACCCGACCCGAGAAACCCGACCCAAGACTCTCGACCCAAGCGAAGCCCCAAGAGGGGGACGCGGGACGCCG
>NZ_BPQT01000006.1 GCF_022179405.1 Methylobacterium marchantiae | reverse complement strand
ACGCGCTCGGTCGTCGGTTCCGCCCTCGTCATAGCTGTCCTCCCGGTTATTCTCTTGTGTGTGAATCGCGGCGTCGGGGCCGGTTGACCGGCTTCCACTCTCAGCGACGGCGGACCGTTTCTGACGATCACCACGCTGGTATTTGGAATACCAGCCTCTCTCGTACGTGCTGGCTCGTCAAGGGCGCGCTGAAGAAAAATCGATTCCGCAACGCAGCAAAGACAGGATTATTTCAAGTTTTCGCGTTTTGTATCAGCATTCCAAGAGCGTCGAGAGAAAGATGTGAAGCTCTCGATAAATAGGCTTTCGCTCTGCTCCTGCAGTCATACTGGGATCGTTCGCCCCAGCATCTCGGTGCTACCGACCCGCATCTCGGTCTACAAGTATCGATCCGGATCAGGCTGGGCCCAGAGCACCCGCTTTCCTTGTACCGGCGTGACTATGCCGATGCAGTCCCGGCATTTAGACAAGCGGACGATTCCCGCCTGGCGCGAGCGCGGACCGGCCTCATGGCGCCGGCCCGCTGCACCATAGTTCTCTTTCCTCCGTTGACAACCGGTATTTTGCATACCAGTGTCCGATCCCAAGAAGCATTCCCGAGGGAGGGAGACGCCATGGCAGCCAGCCAGCCGACCGGACAGGGCGGCGCAGGCCTGCAATATATCCGTATGGATCGCTCCGTACGTGAAGCCCTGCGCCAGCTGCGAAGCCCGGATGTCGATGCCCTGGTCGTCATCGACGGCGACCGCCCCACCGACGGGGCGATCATTGGGATCATCACCGAGCGCGACATCTTCCGCGCGATGGCGGCGCGCGGTCTCGAAGCGCTCGACAACCTGGTATGGATGCTGGCGAAGGAAGACTTCGTTTCGGTCGATGTCGGCATGTCGGGGACCGATCGACTGAAGCAGTTCTGCGCGCACAAGACCGATCATCTCGCGGTGACCGACGGCTTCGTCCTCACGTCGGTTCAGAGCATCTGGAGTTGCGTCGACGAGGTTGCGGGAGGCGGAAAGACCGCTCATGGTTGACACCCCATCGGGCGGACCGTTCATTCAAGGTCGATGTATCTCAAGGTTGTGGACCGTCGTGTCGCGAAGTAGATGACGCACAATCGATTTGTATTTTCGAGTATTGCGATGCAAAAAATCGGTATCGCAGCTGCAGGATAAGATATTCCGCGTCTCGTCATTGACCCGAGACCGGTTTGCATTCAAAATTTATCCCAGGTGCCGCATCGTCCCGCGCTTCGAAACGAGGCGGGATCCAAGCCGGTCATCGAAGCTGGAAGACGCTGCGGGTCCGCGATGGTCGGTGAGCGATCGACATGGGCGGCTCGTGGACAACAAGGTTAGCAGCGATGCGTTACTTGGCCATTCTCGAATGCCCTGTCATCTTCAGCGGTGAATCCGCCTATGGGATGACCAGCATGGACATGTGTCCGTCGGCAGGCATCACCCGCGGCCTGATCAGCCGGCATGTGAAGGTGATCGATTCCCGGATCATCGCCGTCTGCATCTGGCAGAGCGAGTTCTGCGCCAAGCTGTTCTTCAACACCGACTGGTACGAGAAGGCCGAGGCTCTCTGGGGCGACCGCTACCAGTTGCGGCTCGAAGTCATCGACGAGGCGGCGGTCGCCTGACCTCGGTCCGATAGACGCCTGCAATCGTCGAGCCCGGCCTCCCTCGGAGGCTCTGAATGTCGGAGCGGCCGGGCATGTCGAGTCTGAAGAGCGAGGCCGCGCGCCTCGACGGCCCCGTTTCGGCCTCCCTTGCTTCCTCCCTTGCGTTCCAAGAATTCGGCCCGTGGAATCCGGGGCTGGAATCGAGCCTTCCCCGCTCCTTCCTGCCGCTCGCCACCGTGTTCAGGCCCGAGAACGTCGAGACCCGGCTCGCCGATGCCGGCGAGATGAGCGACGTCAGCGGACTTCCCCTGACGCAGCTGGTGAGGTTCCGGGCCCAACGCCTCGTCGTCCACGAGGTGCTCGTGCGCGTCATGGCCGACCTGTCGGTGCCGGTCGGCCGGACCTATGGCGATCTCGGCGTCAATTTCCGGGCGATCGTCGGCACCATCCTGCGTGATGGGATCGCGTCCCATGCCGATGAGATCGCGAGCCTGCTCGAGCGGGTTCGGGCGCATACGGTGCTCGTCCTCCACCGGGAGCTCTCCGACATGCTCGATGGGCGTGGCGTCGAACCCGCCCGGGAGCGACCGTCCCTTTGGCGGGCCATGTTCGGGACGCACGAGACCGCGAGGCGACGTGAGGATGCCGAGACGCCGGAGAACCGGGCCCTGCTGCATCTCGATGGATGGCAGCAGCGCTGTGTCGCCTCGGCCGATTCCCTCGAGGCCGCGGCCTGTGCCGCCCTCCGCCATGTGGTGACGAGCATCATCGGTCGTCGCGGTTTCCTCATCCGCGACAGGGCTCTTCTCTCACATCTCGCCTGCACGCTCGTTTCGAACCAGTACGGAAGCAGCAGGATCGGGCAGTTGATCGAGCCGTGGTTCCGCGAGATCGTGGCGCGCGAGGGCTATCACCGGCTGAAGATCCAGGCTCAGCCGGTGGTGATGAACGTCAAGGGTGCGTCGGCTTCGGGCAAGAGCACGATCCGTCCCTACCAGCGCGCCCTCGTCGGGCAGCTCGGCCTCGAATGGTCGGATTTCGCCGTGGTCACGCCGGACGTCTGGCGGAAATACCTGCTCGATTACGCCAGCCTCGGGCCGGCGCGGCGCTATGCCGGGACGCTGACCGGCCACGAGGTGGAGATCATCGACCGCAAGCTCGACCGTCACATGGCGGTGAAGGCCGCGGAGGGACGCATCTCGCACCTGCTCATCGACCGCTTCCGCTTCGACAGCTTCGCCGTCGATCCGGGCGCCGAGACCGGGAGCCAGCTCCTCACCCGCTTCGGTCACCGGGTCTACATGCAGTTCATGATCACGCCGCCGGAGGCTACCGTGGAGCGGGCGTGGAAGCGCGGCGAGCAGTTCGGTCGCTACAAGGCGGTGGAAGACCTGCTGGCGCACAATGTCGAGGCCTATACCGGCATGCCGCGACTGTTCTTCACCTGGGTCCTGCGCTCCGACAAGGAAGTCCATTTCGAGTTTCTGGACAACAGCGTTCCCGATGGCGAACGACCGAGGACCATCGCCTTCGGCGTCAACGGCACCATGAACATCCTCGACCTGAGGTTCATCTTCGACATCGAACGCTATCGCAAGATCGACATCAACGCGCGATCGGCCGACGAGGTCTATGCCGATGCGGGCTCGATGGAGCCGCGGCAGAATATGGGCTTTCTCCGCG
Source organism: Methylobacterium marchantiae (assembly GCF_022179405.1). GTDB lineage: Bacteria > Pseudomonadota > Alphaproteobacteria > Rhizobiales > Beijerinckiaceae > Methylobacterium > Methylobacterium marchantiae. The sequence continues at coordinate 90,968 of NZ_BPQT01000006.1, read as the reverse complement.
ACTGCGTCCGCCGGATGACGACGATCCGTTTCGCCGATCATGCGACGGGACGCGTCTATGCCCGCCTGGACCGGGGCCGTCTCAGCAACCTCGCCACGGACATCGTCCCGCGCTCGGCGGAAGATCCGGATCTGCAGGCCGCCCTGGTGGCGATGGGCGTCCCGGTGGACCGGTCCGGCCCGCTCTCGGCCGTCCCTCAGCCTGACGAATGGCTGCGGCCGGGCGAGGCCCCGACCCTGGGCAGATGGGGTAATGCAGCGTCCCACTGAGGTCGTTCTGAACCTTCAACTCGGTCCGCACGGAAACAGGTGATGGAAGGTCCCTCTTTGATGGTGGAATAGCTGCCCTCGACGGCGCCAGAACACGGTCGGGCTCTGCTGCACCCGCTAAGTCGATGACCCGAACCGCAGATTCGTACCCACCCGTGGATGCGTCGGACGCTCGCCGAAAGCTCGTTCATCCTCCGACATGCATTGGCCGCATGTCTGGTCGAAGGAATGTGGTATATCAGTTTGCGCTGCACCATGACATATAGGATGGGTAACACGCCCTCAGGAGCCCACCATGCTCGCCACCATCGTCGCCGCCGTCCTCTGCATGATCGTCCTTCAGGTGCTTCTCGTCGTGAAGGTCGCGGACTTCCTGTCGGTGCGCGCCGACAAGAGCCGCGCCGAGAGCCGCGATTACGTGACGGGCTCGGCCGGCCGCTTCACCGGCATCGCCTGAACGGTCCGGCGTCCGGGGCAATCGACTCTCTTCCGCATCGCGCGTTCTCCCCTGACGGAAAGAGCGCGGTACCGTGCCGTTGGCCGATACCGCGCTGAGTCAGGAGGAGTTTCACGTCGTGCGCAAAAGCCGGGAGGTCGAGACAGCCGGCTTCCGCTTCGTTCGAGGGCCGGTCACTCGGCGGCGATCCTCCGGACCGCGCCGATAGCCCCCGATTCCGAGATCCTGAGCCTGTCGCTCTCGGAATATCCGAGGACGTCGCGCAGGATTTCTTCCGTATGCTCGCCCAGCAGAGGCGAGCGCTTGACCTCGACCTGACTCGCCGAGAGCCTGATCGGGTTGCCAACGGTCAAGTATTTGCCGCGCTCGGGATGGTCGATCTCGACCACCGTGCCGGATTTCCGCAGCGACTCGTCCTCGGCGATCTCCTTCATCGAGAGGATCGGTCCGCAGGGGACGTGGAGCGCGTTGAGGATTTCCATCGCCTCGAACTTGGTCTTGGACATGGTCCAGGCCTCGACGCGCGTGAAGATCTCGTTGAGATGCGGCAGGCGGCCCTTCGGGGTCGCGTAGTCCGGGTCCGTCTTCCAGGTCGGCTCGCCGATGACGTCGCAGATCGGTTCCCAGACCGCACCCTGGGCGATGAAGTAGATGTAGGCATTGGGATCGGTCTCCCAGCCCCTGCATTTCAGGATGCGCCCCGGCTGGCCGCCGCCCGAATCGTTGCCGGCACGGGGCACCGAATCGCCGAAGCCGATCCCCTCGCCATACTGGCTGTATTCCTTGAGCGGCCCCCGCTCGAGCCGCTGCTGGTCGCGCAGCTTGACCCGGCACAGGTTGAGGACGCCGTCCTGCATGGCGCAATCGACCCTCTGCCCGAGGCCGGAATGGGTCCTCTGATAGAGCGCGGTGACGATGCCGAGGGCGAGGTGGAGGCCCGTGCCGGAATCGCCGATCTGCGCCCCGGACACCATCGGGATGTCGGTGCGGAAGCCCGTGGTGGAGGCCGCTCCGCCGACGCATTGGGCGACGTTCTCGTAGACCTTGCAATTCTCGTAGGCGCCCGGCCCGAAGCCCTTCACCGAGGCGAGGATCATCCGCGGATTCGCGGCGTGGATCGCCTCCCAGGTCAGGCCCATCCGGTCGAGGGCGCCGGGAGCGAAGTTCTCCACGAGGACGTCGCATTCCTTCACCAGGCGCCACATCACCTCGATCCCCTTGGGGTTCTTGGTGTCGAGGGTGATCGAGCGCTTGTTGTGGTTCAGCATCGTGAAATAGAGGCTGTCCACATCCGGGATGTCCTGAAGCTGCTGACGCGTGGCGTCGCCGACTCCCGGACGCTCGACCTTGATCACATCGGCGCCGAACCAGGCCAGCAACTGCGTGCAGGTCGGCCCGGACTGGACATGGGTGAAGTCGAGGATCTTCACGCCTTCGAGGGCATTCATGGGGCTCACCCGGTTCTGGGGCGATGAGGGGGCGACGGCCGGATTCACGGCCGTCGGGTTCGATGTGAGGGCGTGCTCCTCCCCGGTGTCGCGACCGTCGTCTCACAATTCGCGGGCATCGCGGGTCCCTTCCCCTGGAAGGAGAGGGAGCGCGCCACGCCCGTACCGGGGAGCGCCGCCTACAAGGGACGTGTGTCAGGCGGGCTTCTTCTTCACCGTGCTGGTCGGGTTGAGGCTGCCGATATTGCCGCTCTCGGTCCCGGCCTGAGGGTCGATCACCGCGTTGATGAGCGTCGGGCGGCCCGAATCCATCGCGGCGTTGACGGCCTGGGACAGTTCGTCCGGCGTCGTCGCGTTGACGCCGACTCCGCCGAAGGCCTCCATCATCCGGTCGTAGCGCGAGTCCCTCACGAACACCGTGGTGCCGGGATCGCGGCCGGTCGGGTCCGTATCGGTGCCGCGATAGATGCCGTTGTTGTTGAACACGACGATGCAGACCGGCAGGTTGTAGCGGCAGATGGTCTCCACCTCCATGCCGGAGAACCCGAAGGCGCTGTCGCCTTCCACCGCGAGGACCGGCTTTCCGGTCTCGACCGCGGCGGCGATGGCGAAGCCCATGCCGATGCCCATGATGCCCCAGGTGCCGACGTCGAGGCGCTTGCGCGGCTGGTACATGTCGATGATGCCGCGGGCGAGATCGAGGGTGTTGGCGCCCTCGTTGACGAGGATGGCGTCCGGCCGCTCGGCGATGATGGTCTTCAGCGCGCCCAGAGCGCCGTGGAAGTCCATCGGCGTCGAGTTCTTGCGCAGCTTCGACGCCATCTTGGAGAGGTTCTCCTCCTTCTTGGCGGAGATGGCATCGGTCCAGGATTTCGGCGGGGCCTGCCAGTCGCCCTTCATGCCGTCGAGGAGCGCGGTCACGCAGGAGCCGATGTCGCCGACGATCGGCGCGACGATCTCGACGTTGGAATCCATCTCCTTCGGCTCGATGTCGATCTGGATGAACTTCTTCGAGCCGGGAGCGCCCCAGGTCTTGCCCTTGCCGTGCGAGAGCAGCCAGTTCAGGCGTGCGCCGACCAGCAGGACGACGTCGGCCTCCTTGAGGACGAGGGAGCGGGCCGCACCCGCCGATTGCGGATGGGTGTCGGGCAGCAGGCCCTTGGCCATGCTCATCGGCACGTAGGGAATGCCGCTGGTCTCCACGAGGGCGCGGACCTCGTCGTCGGCCTGGGCGTAGGCGGCACCCTTGCCGAGGACGATGAGCGGGCGCTTGGCGCTCTTCAGGACGTCCAGGGCGCGCTTGATGGCGGAGGGAGCCGGCAGCTGGGCCGGAGCCGCGTCGATGACCTTCACCAGCGATTTCGCGCCGGCCTCGGCCTCCATCACCTGGGAGAAGAGCTTGGCGGGCAGGTCGAGATAGACGCCGCCCGGGCGGCCGGACACCGCGGCGCGGATGGCGCGGGCGACGGCGATGCCGATATCGGCGGCGTGCAGGACGCGGAAGGCCGCCTTGCACAGGGGCTTGGCGATGGCGAGCTGGTCCATCTCCTCGTAATCGCCCTGCTGCAGATCGACGATCTCGCGCTCGGACGAGCCGGAGATCAGGATCATCGGGAAGCAGTTGGTGGTGGCGTTGGCGAGCGCCGTCAGGCCGTTGAGGAAGCCGGGCGCCGAGACGGTGAGGCAGATGCCGGGCTTCTTGGTCAGGAAGCCCGCGATGGCGGCGGCGTTGCCGGCATGCTGCTCATGGCGGAAGGAGATCACGCGCATGCCCGCCGCCTGGGCGAGGCGGCCGAGATCGGTGATCGGAATGCCGGGCACGCCGTAGATCGTCGTGATGTCGTTGAGCTTCAGCGCGTCGATGACGAGATGGAAGCCATCGGTGAGTTCCGGCTCCGCCGCAACGTCGACGTCGATTCTCTGGGCCAAAGCGGACATCGTGTTCTCTCCCTGGTTCTTTGATGTTTTGTTCTGGTTGACGACCCGCGCGGCAGGCGGACCGATGACGCGACTCCCGCGCGGGGCGGCGACGGAGCCCCGCCGCGCAGGAGCGATATCGTGGACCGGCGGGTCGCTCCGGTCCGAAACCGTCGGCGGAGCTAGAGTGCCGCGAGCGAACCCATTCGGGGGCCGGGGACTTGTCGAGGGCCAGGGACTTGCCTGCAGGCGCTGTTCATTGACGTTTCCTCCCGATCGGTCCGCATTTTTCTTGTGGCGGATCCAAAAATTTATGATCTCTTCAAGCAAAGGTCGCTTCACGACTTGGAATGCCCGAACGAAAGCCTTCCTCCCAGAATCGGTTGGCATCTGAACTATATTGCAGATTCACCGTTCCGCCTGTATGAACCCGAATCGTCCCTGCCCTCTCGCGGGGACGGTCCGCCAGTGATCCGGCGCCTCGATCCGTGCTTGAAGTTCCATTCTCTCCCCGATTATTGGTGGCATACCAAATACCAAGTGTCAAACGGATTTGCACGATCTTGCCGATCGAGGGGAATGCTGGAAGGCGGGCGGTTAGCGAAGGGGCATCGCTCGCTGTCCCGCGATAAAGCGAATCTCGCAGGTTGCTTCTGCGATAGTGACGCAGACCGTGACGCTATTCTTGTGTTGAGACACTTCTTGCGCTCAAAGCGTTCCTTGTATTCCAAACTCGGGTTTGGCATGCTTCACACCATGTGTGCTCGACCATGTGTGCTCGACCATGCGTGCGAGTTGAAATCGTTCCAGGTGCCCAAAATGGTCAAAAACGACACGTTTCAAGTAAAGCCCATCGTTGCGACCTCGAGCTTGCGTGCACTTGCTTATGATGCGCTCAAAGAAGCGATCACCAACATGAACATCTATAACCAGCGCGAGGAAGTGCGGCTGGACGAGCGAAAACTGTCCCTGAACCTCGGGGTCAGCCGTACGCCGGTCCGCGAAGCGCTGACGGTGCTGGAGCAGGAGGGCTTCGTTCGGTTCGAGGCCCGGCGCGGCGTCTTCGTCATCAAGAAGTCGAAGAAGGAGATCGTCAGCATGATCCAGGCCTGGTCGGCCCTGGAGAGCATGGCCGCCCGCCTCGCCTGCGAGCGCGCCACCGACGAGCAGCTGCATGGCCTGCGCGAGCATTTCCCCGAATTCTACGAGGGACGCCCGTCCGACCACCTCGACGAATACTCGGAAGCCAATATCCGCTTCCACCAGAAGATCATCTCGCTCGGCCAGTGCGACGTGATCAAGGACATCACCAGCAACCTGCTGATGCATGTCCGCGGCATCCGCAACACCGCCCTCCGCCAGGGCGACCGCGCCGCCAACTCGATCAAGGAACACGTGGCGATCATCAAGGCGCTGGAAGCCCGCGACGCGGAATTGGCCGAACGCCTGGTGCGGGAACATGGTCTGGGCCTCGCCAGCCATGTGGAGAAATACGGCGATTACCTCGACTGAAGGTCGATGCGCATTTGTCCGCCACGAGGTCGAGGGCCGGAATCCGGCTCGCCGGTCTCGTCTCCGGACGGAGTGAAGGCGCCCCTACGACATTGTAGAGTTTGGAAGATTCCGCGGCTGCCCGCACTGGCGAAGGGCGGGGCCCGCCGCCATAATGGGTGACGGCCCGCGGCCGGTCGCGGCGTCGGGCCGGGAAGGTGCGGATCGGGTCATGCTCACCACTGCGTCGAATGCTCCTTCCGTCGAGGAGAAGCCTCTGGAGAAGGCGCTCGGCCACCAGATCAGGCTGCTGCGCCGGGAGCGGGATCTCTCGGTGGCCGATCTCGGGAATGCCGCCGGCATCTCCCTGGGGATGGTGTCGAAGATCGAGAACGGCGCGATCTCGCCCTCGCTCTCCTCCATCAACGCCATCGCAACGGCGCTGAATGTGCCGATCACGGCCCTGTTCTCGGCTTTCGAAGAGCGGCGGGACTGCTCCCACGTCAAGCGGGGCCAGGGCGTCGTCATCGAGCGCCGGGGCACCAAGGTCGGCCATATCTACGAGTTGCTCGGGGCCGGGATCGGCGGCGAGGTCGCCCTCGAACCCTACCTGATCACCCTCGAGACCGAGGCGGAGGCCTATACCAGCTTTCGTCACGTCGGCACCGAGTTCATCTACATGCTCACCGGCGAGATGATGTATCACCATGCGGGAGAAGACTATCATCTCCTGCCGGGCGACTCGTTGCTGTTCGATTCCAACGGCTTGCACGGTCCGGCCAGGCTGTTGCAGACGCCGATGACCTACCTCTCGATCATCGTCTACCCACGCGGCTGACGGACTGCTTCGGCGATTCGGTCGAGATCGTCTTAAATGGCGGATATGGCCCGGTTCGAGCGAGTGTTTTCGCACCTATGCCGCGTCCGCGAATCCGGCAGCCGTCTCGACGGCTGCCCGCCCGCGAGCGGAACATCGCGCCCAAGGAACAAACTCTACCATCGGGTTAACGGAACCCTTGCAGAACACTTGCGGAACGTCTACCGTGTTCGTGTTTTGTTTCGTCAGGCATTCGCCGCAGCTTGGCTTCAGTGGAAGAGTGATCTGTATGTTGACGCGTAAACAGCTGGATCTTCTCCAATTCATCCAGCAACGGATGCAGGAGAGCGGCGTGCCTCCGTCGTTCGACGAGATGAAGGACGCCCTCGACCTGAAGTCGAAATCGGGCATCCATCGCCTGATCACGGCGCTCGAGGAGCGTGGTTTCCTGCGGCGCCTTCCGAACCGTGCCAGGGCGATCGAGGTGATCCGGATGCCGGAAAGCCTCGCCGGCGCTCCCGCGCCTCGTCCCGTTTCCGCTCCCGCAGGCGAGGTTCGCCGCTTCACGCCGAGCGTCGTCGAAGGCGGGCGATCGAAGGCAATGCCGTCGGTCCGTCAACCCACCGCCCAGGCTCAGGACGAGAGCGGACGGGCCATCACCATCCCGGTCATGGGTCGCATCGCGGCCGGTACGCCGATCTCGGCGATCCAGAACCAGAGCCATTCGGTGACGCTGTCACCCGACTTCCTAGCCGGCGGCGAGCATTACGCGCTCGAAGTGCGCGGCGATTCGATGATCGAGGCGGGCATCCTCGACGGCGATCTGGTGGTCATCAAGAAGCAGGACACCGCCAATACGGGCGACATCATCGTCGCCCTCATCGACGACGAGGAGGCGACGCTGAAGCGCCTGCGCCGGCGCGGGTCGTCCATCGCCCTCGAAGCCGCGAATCCCGCCTACGAGACCAGGGTACTCGGCCCCGATCGGGTCCAGATCCAGGGACGCCTCGTCAGCCTGGTGCGCCGCTACTGATCCTGGTCCGGAGAGACGTCCGCTGACGGCTCGCCGTCCTCGGCTTCGGCATCCGGCGTCTTCGATGGTGCCGTCTGTGTCGAAGGCTTCGGCGCCGGTTCGGGCCATGCTCGGCGCCATGGCGGTCGAGATCCGGGCTCTCTCGCCGATGTCGCGACCGGACCGTCCGGCGTGAAGCGTATCGCCGTCGCCCCTCGGGCGGCGAGATAGGCCCGATCGATGACGAGGCTGGCCCGGCATCCCGGCGGCGCATCCCGGCGGGCAATGACGATCGTCGCTCGCGCGCAATCCTCGGCGAAGGCCCGCTTGTCCTTGACGAGGGCGATGGCTCGACCCGGCTCCGTCTCGATCGTGCAGCCGATCGGGTCGCAGCGGCTTCGATCCGACGCCGATACCGCGCCGGCTTTCCGCGAATCGCCGTCCGCCTTGAGCCATTGTTCGAGGACGAAATCCGGCGGCTTGCCGAGGATGGCCAGTCGCCCGTCCCGATCGCGCAGTGCGGCGCCCGTTCCCTCGCGGTCCACATAGAGATCGTAGCGCTGCGGCGTCGCCGCCAGCACCATGCCGATTCCGGCGGGGGCGAGCCCGATCCAGCGCAGATGCGAGACCGGCACGGTCAGCAGCAGGAGGGCGATGGCGAGCAGGCCGAGCGCCGTGCTGCCATAGGCCGGGACGACGAGGGTGGCGTGGCCGAACCCGCTGATCCATCCGGAGATCGTGAGCATTCCGCGCACCGCGAGCCCCATCGCCCACCAGACCGGCTGATCGAGGGCGAAAGGATAGGCGAGGATCCCGAGGACCGCCGCCGGCATCACCGCGAGGGAGACGAGCGGCAGCGTGAGGGCGTTGCCGACGATGCCGAAGGGCTGGACGGTCTGGAAATGGTAGGTGGCGAAGGGGGCTGTCGCGATCTGCGCCACCAGGGTCGTCGCCAGGGTGCCGACGACCGCGACGATCACGAAGCGGAAAGCGCGGGCGAGAAGACCGTGGCCCTCCCGCTGAGGCATCCAGCGGTTGAGCGCGGTGGCGCAGGCGATGAGGCCGGCGACGGCCCCGAAGGACATCTGGAAGCTCGGGCCGAGCAGGCCTTCCGGCTCGCGTGCGAGCGCGATCAGGGCGGCCAGCGCGAGATTGCGCATGCTCAGGGCCGGTCGATCCACGAGGATCGCGCCGAGCATCACCAGGGTCATGATCAGCGAGCGCTCTGCGGCGATGTCCCAGCCCGAGAAGACGCAATAGGCGGTGACGCCCACCATGGCGAAACCGGCGGCGATCTTCTTGATCGGCCAGGTCAGGGCGAGGCCCGGCACCAGGGCGAGGAGCGCGCGCACGAGCCAGAACACCACGCCTGCGGCGAGCACCATGTGCAGCCCCGAGATCGAGACCACGTGGTAGATCCCGGCCGCCCGCAGGATGTCGTTGGTCTCGGCGTTGATGAGGCCGCGCTTGCCGGTGACCAGGGCGGCCGCCACGGCGCCGGCCTGCCCGCCATTGGCATCGGTGATGCGCCGCGTCAGGGCGTTGCGCGCATCGTCCACCGCGGCCGCCACCGAGACGGTCCAGGGCATCGGTCTGGGCGGGGGTTTGACCTCGATCTTGCCGACGAGGGAGCCGACGGCGCCGATCCCGCGAAAGTAGGCGTCGCGGGCGAAATCGTATCCGCCGGGGCGTGCCGCCTCGGGTGGCGGCAGGAGCCGGGCGGTCGCCGAGATGAAATCGCCAGGCTTCAGCGCGAGGGCCCGCTTATAGGAGACGCGGACCCGGGTCGGACGCCGCTCCGGTGCGAGGGTACCGAAGCTCTCGACGCGGACGATCAGGCGCGCACCGACCTCGCGCTCGTCCAGGGCTTCCACGAGGCCGGTGAGCGGTGCGATCGTCGTGCGGGCGAGGACGGGCGCCGCCACGCGGTCCAGGCGCAGGATCGCGGCGGAAAAGCCGAGGAAGGATGCGGCGAGGCCGAGAACGACGGCGAGGGCGACGGGCCTCGCGCCGAGGAACGGGACGCCGGCGGAGAGCAGGGTCGCGACGAGGAGGGGCGCGACGAGGGACGGTTGGCCATCCGTCGCCGTGAAGCAGACGAGGATGCCGGCACCGAAGGCCACGGCCAGCCACGGGAACAGCCGCCTCTGCTCGACTTCGCGGACGAGGCCCCGACGCCACCACTCCTTCGCGGCATCGCCGAGCACGGAGAGCGAGCGCCGGCGGCTCCACGCGGCGGCGTTCGCACCCATCGCCCGTGCGCTGCCCTGCGCCATGCCCGGTTGCGCCCCTCCGCGGGTTCACGCTCGATCGCGGTCATGCTCGAAGCGTGAGGAATGCCGTGCGAGCGAGGGTCCGCCGCCGAGCATCGGTGCGACGGTTTTCTTAACGCCACCGCAAACGCATGCTACATGCGCGGCTCCGGGCCGGTCGATCCGCCCTCCCACCTTCACGCACAAGTTTAGCCGCCCGATGTCGTCACCCGTCGTTACGCGTTTTGCCCCCTCCCCCACGGGCTACCTGCATATCGGGGGAGCCCGAACGGCGCTCTTCAACTGGCTCTACGCCCGCCATTTCGGCGGCCGCATGCTGCTGCGCATCGAGGACACCGATCGGGAGCGCTCCACGCAAGGGGCCATAGACGCGATCCTCGACGGCCTGCGCTGGCTCGGCCTCGATTGGGACGGGGACGTGGTCTATCAGTTCGCCCGCGCGGCGCGGCACCGGGAGGTCGCCGAGAGCCTGCTGGCCTCGGGCAACGCCTATCATTGCTACGCCACGCCGGACGAACTCACCGCCATGCGCGAGGCCGCCCGCGCCGAGGGCCGCCCTATGCGCTACGACGGCCGCTGGCGCGATCGTGATCCCTCCGAGGCACCGGCCGGCGTGAAGCCGGTGATCCGTCTGCGCGCGCCCGCCGAGGGCGAGACCGTGGTGGAGGATCAGGTCCAGGGCCGCGTCACCTGGGCCAACAAGGATCTGGACGATCTCGTCCTGCTGCGTTCGGACGGCAACCCGACCTACATGCTCGCCGTCGTCGTCGACGACCACGACATGGGTGTCACCCATGTGATCCGCGGCGACGACCATCTCACCAACGCCGCCCGCCAGGGCCAGATCTACGACGCGCTGGGCTGGTCCGCGCCGATCATGGCGCATATCCCGCTGATCCATGGGGCGGATGGCGCCAAGCTGTCGAAGCGTCACGGGGCGCTGGGCGTCGATGCCTATCGCGACCTCGGATACCTGCCCTCCGCCCTGCGCAACTACCTCGTCCGTCTCGGCTGGAGCCATGGCGACCAGGAGGTCTTCTCGACCGATGAGATGATCGCGGCCTTCGATCTCGGTTCGATCGGCCGCTCGGCCGCCCGTTTCGATTTCGCCAAGCTCGAAAACCTCAACGGCGTCTACATCCGCGGCGCCGACGATGCCGCTCTGGTCGATGCGATCGAGACGATCCTGCCGGTGCTCGCCCCCGAGCGCGGCTTGCCCGGCACTTTGTCGCCGGATCTGCGCGCGAAACTCGGGGCTGCGATGCCCGGCCTGAAGGAGCGCGCCAAGACCCTCGTCGAACTCCTCGATAGCGCCTACTACCTCACCGCATCGCGCCCCCTCGCCCTCGACGACAAGGCGAAGGCTCTTCTCGGCGACGAGGCCCGCCGGCGTCTCGCCGCGATCCTGCCCGTCCTCGCCGACCTGCCGGAATGGAATGCGGCCTCCACGGAAGGCGCGGTTCGCGGCTTCGCCGAGAAGAACGCGCTCAAGCTCGGCCTGATCGCCCAGCCCCTGCGCGCCGCCCTGACCGGGCGGGCGACCTCTCCGCCGGTCTTCGACGTGATGGCCGTGCTCGGGCGCGAGGAATGCCTCGGCCGCCTCGGCGACCAAGCCTCGGCCGAGTGACAGATCGGCCCGGTTTTCGCTTGAGCGGCCGGGTGGCGAGGGGGATCGGTTGAAGGCGGTCGGCCGATCCGCTAACCCGATAGGCGTGTGAGCACCTGCAGCATAACTCTGCCGGTGCGCTCCGGGGTCGGGTGGCGGATGTCGCCACGCGGGCCGGCGCTACCCTCCGCCAAGGTCTGCCTTCTGCCAAGAAAGGGTCCACGTCTCCATGAGCGCCTCCAGCACGATCTCCGTGGGCGACAACCAAGTCGATCTGCCGATCAAGACCGGCACGATCGGACCTGACGTCATCGACATCGGCAAGCTCCACGCCAAGACCGGCATGTTCACCTTCGATCCGGGCTTCACCTCCACCGCCTCCTGCGAATCGAAGATCACCTATATCGACGGCGATGCCGGCGTCCTCCTGTATCGCGGCTACCCGATCGAGCAGATCGCCGAGCAGGGCGACTTCCTCGAGACCTGCTACCTCATGCTGTTCGGCGAATTGCCGACCCCCGCCCAGAAGGCGGATTTCGACTACCGGGTCACGCGCCACACCATGGTGCACGACCAGATGAACCGCTTCTTCCAGGGCTTCCGCCGCGACGCCCACCCGATGGCGATCATGGTCGCCTGCGTCGGCGCGCTCTCGGCCTTCTATCACGACTCGACCGACATCTCGGACGACAAGCAGCGGATGATCGCCAGCCTGCGCATGATCGCCAAGATGCCGACGCTGGCGGCGATGGCCTACAAGTATTCCATCGGTCAGCCGTTCGTGTATCCGAAGAACGACCTCGACTATACATCGAACTTCCTGCGGATGTGTTTCGCGGTGCCGTGCGAGGAGTTCGTGGTCAACCCGATCTACGCCCGTGCGCTGGACCGGATCTTCATCCTTCATGCCGACCACGAGCAGAACGCCTCGACCTCGACCGTTCGGCTGGCCGGTTCTTCCGGCGCCAATCCCTTCGCCTGTATCGCCGCCGGCATCGCCTGCCTGTGGGGACCCGCCCATGGCGGCGCCAACGAAGCGGCGCTGAAGATGCTGGAAGAGATCGGCACTCCCGACAACGTGGCGAAATACGTCGCCAAGGCCAAGGACAAGAACGACCCGTTCCGCCTGATGGGCTTCGGTCACCGAGTCTACAAGAACTACGATCCGCGCGCCCGCATCATGCAGAAGACCACCCACGAGGTGCTGGCCCAGCTCGGCATCAAGGACGATCCGCTGCTCGAAGTCGCCGTGCAGCTGGAGCAGATCGCCCTGAAGGACGAGTACTTCATCGAGAAGAAGCTCTACCCGAACATCGATTTCTACTCGGGCATCACCCTCAAGGCGATGGGCTTCCCGACTTCGATGTTCACGGTGCTGTTCGCCCTCGCGCGGACGGTCGGCTGGATCGCCCAATGGGCCGAGATGATCGAGGATCCCTCGCAGAAGATCGGCCGCCCGCGCCAGCTCTATATCGGCCCCGACAAGCGCGAATACGTGCCGATCGGCAATCGCGGCTGAGCGCCAAACTCGCTCCTCGTCGCATGGCGAGGAGCGAGTATAGCCGTCCATGCGGGGGGCAGTGGTCGCGGACTCCCGCTCGAAGGCCGACCCGAAGCACATGGTCGAATGCCGCCGTATCACCCGGTTTCGCACTCGGGTCATCCGATGACGATCTGCCCTCACGTGAGAACGGATGAGCGAGCCCGACGAAGACCGCAGCAAGCTCGTCGCCAACGAGCGCTCCAAGCTGACGGCGACCTATGTGAACGGGCTGGCGATCGCCCTGTTCGCCGTCGGAGGCTTGGCCCCGATGTTCGCTCGGCGCGGCGCTTCACCCGGCGATGTCGGCCGATCCTGGCTTACGCTGTCGATCTCCCTGCTTTGCTGATGTGCCAGCGCGGCCCTACATTGGATGGCCAGAGGCTTTCTCCGGGAGCTACGGTGATGGACTACACATCCTGACCATGCTGCTGTTTCCCCTCGGTGCGCTGGCACTGGGTATGGGCACGCTGTGGTTCGCACGTCGGGCGCAGTGACGGCCGACACGCCGGCGTAGGCTTCAGTAGAAGACCCGACGGCCTCCAGCGGTATCGATGCCGCCTCTCGAAGCGGCAACAAAAAAGGCCGCCCTCCCGGGCGGCCTTTTCGTATCGGCGATGATCCGTTCGAGGATCAGCGCGAATAGAACTCGATGACGAGGTTCGGTTCCATCTGGACCGGGTAGGGAACCTCGCTGAGGCTCGGCACGCGGGTGACGCGGGCGGTCATCTTGGCATGATCGACCTCGATGTAGTCGGGCACGTCACGCTCGGGCAGCTGCGCGGCGACGACGACGATCTCGAGCTGCTTCGAGGAATCCTTCACCTCGATCACGTCACCCGGCTTCACGAGGAAGCTGGCGATGTTCACGCGGCGGCCGTTCACCTTCACGTGGCCGTGGTTCACGAACTGGCGGGCGGCGAAGGGGGTCGGCACGAACTTGGCGCGGTACACGACCGCATCGAGGCGACGCTCCAGCAGGCCGATCAGGTTCTCGCTCGAGTCGCCGCGCAGGCGGATCGCCTCGGCGTAGTAACGGCGGAACTGCTTCTCGGTGATGTTGGCGTAGTAGCCCTTGAGCTTCTGCTTGGCGCGCAGCTGCGTGCCGAAGTCGGACATCTTGCCCTTGCGGCGCTGGCCGTGCTGGCCGGGGCCGTACTCGCGGCGATTGACGGGGCTCTTCGGGCGGCCCCAGATGTTCTGGCCCATACGGCGATCGAGCTTGTGCTTCGCCTGAATACGTTTTGACATCGCGGTTCCTCTCAGCGAGTGAGATTGGTCGAGGAACGCGCCCTCCTCTTTCCGATAACGGCCCAGGGCCGAAGCGGAACGACAGAGCGGACATTGCCGCTCACGGGTGCGCTTGAAAAAGCTGCGGGGCCCCTCTCGGAGCCCCGTAACTGTCGCGGTGAATAGGCGACGGACGTCAGAAGGTCAATGCCGAGACGGCAACGGATCTATTGCAGGGCCAGCGGCATCGATTCCACGGCGACGTCGCCGACGCCCCTGGCATCGAGGGAACGACGTAGGGACGCGGTGATGCCGATGCCGCTGGTGAAGGCCGTGAGCCCGGGAGGGACGTCGTCGCGCGGGTCGCGCCGGGATGGGCCGAGAAGCTGCGTCACCCTGCGGGCGATGGCGGGGGCGGGATCGATCCAGGTCACCTGCCAGGGGGCGAGGCGCTGGAAACGCGCGAGCAGCAGCGGGTAATGGGTGCAGGCGAGGCAGACCACGTCCGTGCGCCGCCCGTCCTCGCTCTCCACGAAGCACGGTGCGATCTCGGCGGCGAGCGAGGAATCGTCCATGGGCCGGCCCGCGAGTTCGGCCTCGGCATAGGCGGCGAGATTGGGCGACCCGACGAGGGTGACCGAGCAGGCGCTCGCATAGGTCTCGATCAGATCGTGGGTATAAGGCCGCGCCACAGTCCCCGGCGTCGCCAGCAAGGTGATCAGGCGCGAGCGCGTCGCCTCGGCCGCCGGCTTGATCGGCGGTACCACGCCGACGAAGGGCGTCGAGAACTGTGCCCGGAGGGCCGGTAGCACCAGGGTGGAGGCGGTGTTGCAGGCGATGACGACGAGATCGGGGTCGTGGCGGGCGAGAAGCCGCGCCATCACCGCGAGCACGCGCTCCACCAGAGTCGATTCCGACAACCGGCCATAGGGAAAGGCAGCGTCGTCCGCGGCATAGACATAGCGTGCGTCCGGCCGTGCCCGCCGCACCTGATCGAGGACCGTGAGGCCGCCGAGCCCGGAATCGAAGACGAGGATCGTCGGCGCCCGCCGGATCTCGGCCGCCAGGGCCGCTGTCGTCGCTCCTGCCATCAGATCGATCCGCATACGAGTCTTGCCCGGACACTGTGCGTGGATGGACGAGTGTCGGGCAGTCAGGGTTAAGGCCGTGTCACTGCGGCGTTAAAAAGGCCCGGCTTTCTGTGGACCCGCCCCGCGACGATGGGCGCGGATCGCAAGCCGTTGTCGAAACGCGCGCGAGTCATATTTCCGCTTCGTCAAAGATGAGCGGAGTGATCGAAATGGCAGCGACGGCGGCAATTCGCGGGACCTTGCAGGATCGATCGGACAGGGCGGCTTTCCCGCCGCCTGACGTCTCTGCGAGGCCGGTCGACCGGGCCGCCTGGATCGCCGCCTTTCGCACGGTGCGGGACGAGACCGAGCGCCGTGCCGCACCGCTCTCTCCCGAAGATCAGCAGATCCAGTCCATGGCCGATGCCAGCCCGACCAAGTGGCACCGGGCCCATACCACGTGGTTCTTCGAGCAGTTCCTGCTGCGCGATCATCTGCCCGGCTTCCGCCTCTACGACGAGCGCCTGCACTACCTGTTCAATTCCTACTACGTCGCCGCCGGGCCTCGTCAGCCGCGCATCATGCGCGGCCTCATCACCCGGCCGACCGCCGAGGAGGTGGCCGGCTACCGCGCGCATGTGGACCGCGCCGTGGAGGGGCTTCTGTCGGAGGCGTCCGACGAGACCCTCGACGCATTGCTGCCGATCCTCGAGATCGGCCTCTATCATGAGCAGCAGCATCAGGAATTGCTGATCACCGACATCCTCCACGCCTTCGCGCAGAACCCGCTGGCGCCGGTCTATGACGAGGCCTGGCGGTTCCCCAGGTCGCAGGCGAAGGCGGGTCTCGCCGAGCTCGCAGGCGGAGTGACGCGCATCGGGCATGACGGGAACGGCTTCTCGTTCGACAACGAATCGCCGCGTCACGAGACGCTGATCCTGCCCTGCGCGATCGACAAGGGCCTCGTCACCAACGCCCAATGGCTCGCCTTCATCGAGGATGGCGGCTACGCCCGGCCCGAACTCTGGCTCTCGGATGGATGGCTCGCAGTCCAGGCCGAGGGCTGGGAGGCACCGGGATACTGGCAGCGCAACGAGGCCGGCCAGTGGTCCGTCATGACGCTGGCCGGACGGATGGGCATCGATCTGAGTCTGCCCGTCACCCATGTCAGCTACTTCGAGGCGGATGCCTATGCCCGCTGGGCCGGGCGCGACCTGCCGACGGAGTTCGAATGGGAGGCGGCGGCCAATGACGGGCTCCTCGACGATGCCTTCGGCCTCGTCTGGCAATGGACCCGCTCGGCCTACGTGTCCTATCCGGGCTACCGCCCGGTCTCCGGTGCGCTCGGCGAGTATAACGGCAAGTTCATGTCGAACCAGTTCGTGCTTCGCGGCTCTTCCGTAGCGACGTCGGAAGGACATGCCCGGATCGGTTATCGGAACTTCTTCTATCCCCACCAGCGTTGGCAGTTCACGGGGCTTCGCCTGTCGAATTACCGCGACTGAGTACCGTCTTCTTTCCTTATGCGTATGCGTCCTTCGGAGACCTGCCCGTGACCATCAATCCCGTCTTCACGGACGCCACACCCCTCTCCGCGGTCGCTCCGGAGCAGCAGTTCCTGGACGATGTGCTGGTGGGCCTCGCAGCGGCACAGAAGTTCGTTCCGGCGAAGTATTTCTACGACGAGATCGGCTCGGATCTGTTCGAGGCGATCACCCGCCAGCCGGAATACTACCCGACGCGGACCGAGATCGGCATCCTCGACGCGTCGGGGCCGGACATCGCGGCGGTTCTGCCGGCCCAGGCGAATCTCGTCGAATTCGGCAGCGGTTCCACGGTGAAGGTTCGGCGGCTCCTCTCCCATCTCAGAGACCTTGCCGCCTACGTGCCGGTGGACGTCTCGGAGAGTTTCCTGCGGAGCGAGGCGGAGACGCTGTCGGGCGATTTTCCGAATCTGTCGATCCTGCCGGTGGCCGCCGACTTCACCCGGCCCTTCACCCTTCCCGAGGGCCTGTCCGATGGGCCGGTGGCGGGCTTCTTTCCGGGCTCGACGATCGGCAATTTCGAGCCTCCCCAGGCCGCCCACCTGCTCGCCCATTTCGGACGGGTCCTCGGGCGCGATGCCACCCTCATCGTCGGCGTCGACCTCGTGAAGGACAAGGCCGTGCTGGATGCGGCCTACGATGATGCGGCCGGTGTGACGGCGAGGTTCAACCTCAACCTGCTCGATCGTATCAACCGCGAACTCGGCGCCGATTTCGACACGGCGTCCTTCGCCCACCGCGCCTTCTTCGCTCCCGAGACCTCGCGGATCGAGATGCATCTCGTCAGTCTGCGCGCCCAGGAGGTGGTTCTCGCCGGTCGTCGCTTCGGTTTCTCGGCAGGTGAAACCATCCACACCGAGAACAGCTATAAATACACGATCGAGGGATTCCGCGGCCTTGCCGATCAGGCCGGCTGGAACGTGGCGCGGAGCTGGACCGACCCGCACCGCCTGTTCTCGGTCCATGCCCTCACCCGTCGGTGAGGATCAGGCCTTCTTCTCCAGCATCTGCTTGACCTGCATCAGCTGGTCCCAGACCGTCCCGGGTGTCGTGCCGAGGACCTCGAAACCTGCGCTGACGCCCCAGTAGATCCCGTAGCAGATGATCGGAACGAGGATCCAACCGAGGATCTCTTCGCCTCGCCGGCGGCGGATCCGACGGCGGCGGCGCTCCTCGCGCCGGGTCAGTTTCTGCGGCCGGGCAGGTGCGTGGGGCGCTTGGCCGGAGAGCGGCGTCAGGGGGCCCTCTTGCAGGTCGCTCATGGATAGTCCCCCATTGTCGCGAGCGGCCAGACGGTCCCACACACGTCCCGCCTCATCGGCGTGACCCGGCATGGAAGCCGGAATGTGTGGTGTCGCGTCGCGAGCCCCCTCGCATGATTCGACGTCGACCGGGCGCCGATGCACCCTTCCGAACGCGGTAGCTAGGACATCGGCCCGAAAAGTGGATGCCGCTTTTCCGAGAAAACCGATGCGAGACGTAAGCCTGAGCACCGCTCCGGACGCGATATCCGGGACGATGCTCTAGCGAGCGATCTCCCGCCTGTCGACCGGCACACCGTTCTTTTCGGCGCCGAACGAAAGCGGGGCACGGCCTCCCCGTCGTGAGGAAACCATGCCCCGTTCAACGAAACGACACCGGGTTCAGGCGCGGACGAGAGGCACCTTAGGCACGGTGCGGACGCCGCCCGAACCGCCCTTGTCGTCCTTCTTGGCCTCGTCCTTCTTGCGCGGAGCCGCCTTGGCCCGGCTGCGCTTGCGCTTGCCGCCGGCATTGGTGACGTCCTTTTCCGGCTTCGGCGTCACCGGACCGGCCGGGAACTCGAAGGCGAGCGCATCCTTCTGCGCGATCGTCTCCCCATTCTCGGCCTTCCTGAGCACGACGCGGACGGCACCGCCATCCTTGAGGCGCCCGAACAGGACCTCGTCGGCCAGCGGCGTCTTGATCGTGGTCTGGATCAGGCGAGCCATGGGCCGCGCGCCCATCGCCTCGTCGTAGCCATTCTCGGTCAGCCACTCGCGTGCCTCGTCCGAGAGTTCGATGGTGACGTTGCGGTCGGCGAGCTGCGCTTCGAGCTGAAGGACGAACTTGTCGACCACCTTGGCGACCACGTCCTTCGGCAGGTGTCCGAACGAGATGATCGAGTCGAGTCGGTTGCGGAATTCCGGCGCGAACAGCTTGTTGATCGCCTCCACGTCGTCTCCCGTGCGCTTCGTCTGGGTGAAGCCGTAGGCCGATTTCGCCAGATCGGACGCGCCCGCATTCGTCGTCATGATGATGATGACGTTGCGGAAATCCACCTGCTTGCCGTTGTGGTCGGTGAGCTTGCCGTGATCCATGACTTGCAACAGGATGTTGAACAAATCCGGGTGGGCCTTCTCGATCTCGTCGAGCAGCAGCACGCAATGCGGATGCTGGTCGATCCCATCGGTGAGCAGGCCGCCCTGGTCGAAGCCGACATAGCCGGGCGGCGCGCCGATGAGTCGGCTGACCGTGTGGCGCTCCATGTATTCCGACATGTCGAACCGCAGCATCTCGATACCGAGCGAGGCGGCAAGCTGCTTGGCGGCCTCCGTCTTGCCGACGCCGGTGGGGCCGGCGAAGAGATAGGAGCCGATCGGCTTGTCGGGATCGCGCAGGCCCGCACGGGCGAGCTTGATCGCCGAGGTGAGCGCCTCGATGGCGCTCGACTGGCCGTAGACAACGCGCTTCAGGTTCTCGGTGAGGTTCTTGAGAACCACCGCGTCGTCCTTGGAGACGGTCTTGGGCGGGATGCGGGCCATCGTGGCGATGGTCGCCTCGATCTCCTTCACGCCGATCGTCCGCTTGCGGCGGGCCTCCGGCACCAGCATCTGCGAGGCGCCGGTCTCGTCGATCACGTCGATCGCCTTGTCCGGCAGCTTGCGGTCGTTGATGTAGCGGGCCGACAGCTCCACCGCGGCCTTGACCGCCTCGGTGGTGTATTTGAGCTTGTGGAACTCCTCGAAATACGGCTTCAGGCCCTTCACGATCTCGATGGCGTCCGGGATCGACGGCTCGTTGACGTCGATCTTCTGGAAGCGCCGCACCAGGGCACGGTCCTTCTCGAAATACTGGCGGTATTCCTTGTAGGTGGTCGAGCCGATGCAGCGGAGCGAGCCGTTGGCGAGGGCCGGCTTCAGCAGGTTGGACGCGTCCATGGCCCCGCCGGAGGTGGCGCCGGCACCGATCACGGTATGGATCTCGTCGATGAAGAGCACCGCGTTCGGGTGGGCCTCGATCTCCTTCATCACCTGCTTGAGGCGCTCCTCGAAATCACCGCGATAGCGGGTTCCGGCGAGCAGCGTGCCCATGTCGAGGGAGAACACGGTCGCGTCGATGAGGACCTCGGGGACCTCCTTGTTGATAATCTTGCGGGCGAGCCCCTCCGCGATCGCGGTCTTGCCGACACCGGGATCACCCACCAGAAGCGGATTGTTCTTCTGGCGGCGGCAGAGGATCTGGATCGTGCGCTGGACCTCGCTCTCGCGGCCGATCAGCGGATCGATCCGCCCGTCGCGGGCCTTCTTGTTGAGGTTGACGCAATAGGCTTCGAGGGCGTCACCTTTCTTCTTGGTGCGGTTCTCACCCTCCTCGCCGCTCGGGCGCTCGGACGAGGATTCCTCCTCCGCACCACGGACGGGCTTCGGCTCGGACGCGCCGGGCCGCTTGGCGATGCCGTGGCTGATGTAATTGACCGCGTCGTAGCGGGTCATGTCCTGCTCCTGCAGGAAATAGGCGGCGTGGCTCTCGCGCTCGGCGAAGATCGCCACCAGCACGTTGGCCCCGGTCACCTCTTCCCGGCCGGACGATTGGACGTGGATGACCGCGCGCTGGATCACGCGCTGGAAGCCCGCCGTCGGCTTGGCATCCTGGCGTCCGTCGCCGATCAGGTTGGCGAGTTCGGTATCCACGTATTCGACGAGGCTGCGCTTGAGCGTATCGACCTCGACGTTGCAGGCCCGCATGACGGCCGCGGCATCCTGATCGTCGACCAGGGCGAGGAGCAGATGCTCCAGCGTCGCATATTCGTGCCGGCGCTCGCCGGCGAGCGCCAGGGCGCGGTGGAGAGCTTGTTCTAGGCTGCGAGAGAAGCTGGGCAAAAGCGGGTCCTCGTGTGGGGTGCCTATTTTTTTTCCATGACGCACTGGAGAGGATGTTGATGTTTGCGCGCGAAGTCCATGACCTGCGTCACCTTGGTCTCCGCCACCTCGTAGGTGAAGATCCCGCACTCGCCGACGCCGTTCTGGTGAACGTGCATCATGATCTGGTAGGCGTCTTCCTTCGACTTGTTGAAAAATTTTTCGACGACGTGCACGACGAATTCCATCGGCGTGTAATCGTCGTTGAGAAGGAGCACGCGGTACAGGCTCGGCCGCTTGGTCTTCGGCTTGGTCCGCGTGATGATCGCGGTGCCGGAACGGCCGTCGTCGTTGCCGCCGGGCCCGATCGGATCGGCGGATCGCGGAACCGGCATGGCGGCGCGCGGCGCATCGTCGTCACGGCGCGGGGCTAGCCGGCCCTGATCCATGACGTGAGACGCGGATAACCGCATCAGGTCGTCGAACATCGGAATAGCTGCGACCCCATTCTTGGCAGAGGAGTCCGGATGCGGGGTGAGAAGAACCGACCGGCTTCCCGAGGGCACGCCTGCGCGACGCACCTGCTGGATCGTTAATCTATAGGCCGTTTCCGGACTTCGCCAGTCGCCTGCGCGCACTTGTCCGCCGGCAGAGACGACCAGCGCCCCCACCGTCGGATGCATTCTCCCGTCCCGCCGCTCGCGGGGTGCCGTGCCGCACGAGAAAGGGCGATCGAGCCTCGCCCGATCGCCCCGAAACGTCATTCTCGAAAAGCGGGCCGTTCGCGCCCGCCGGGTCGCTCAGCTGGCGACGGGGAGATTGGTCTTGGTCAGCTCCTGGAGCGGCTTGCCGATCTCCTTGGCGAGTTCGCTGTACAAGCCGCCGACGAGCTTCGCCTGGGCGACCATGCGCTCATAGGAAGCCTTCATGAATTCGGCCTGGATTTCCATGGCGACCTGGGGGCTCTTCGCCTCGGCCAGCTTCTTCATGGTCGCGGTGCCGAGCTCGAAGGACTGCTTGGCGAAATCGGCCATTTCCAGGCCGGCGGTCTGGTTCGTCTTGGAGACGAGCGAGACGCTCTTCATCATGGAATCGACGCCGGATTTGTCGAAGGCGGGGATCTTGTCGAAGGGCTGGAACGTCATGAGATGCAAGATGCCCTCTCGGGCATTCCTCTGGAGCCGGACATCGACAAGGCCGCTCCCCCGACTCGCAGGATCGACCAGCACGCGTTCTATGTGCGATGCAGCATGTGACGTCAAGATCTATGTTGCACTGCAACAAAATCGCTCGATTAGTTGTGAACGCATTAACCGGGCCGTAACCGCGTCGACCTAGCCTGATTGACAGATGTTGCGAGGTAACGGCGGCGAGCCCGCCTCTCGCAGTGATGGTGCAGTGCAAGCCGGTCATCGATCGGTCGTCGAGGGCAGTAAGTCGTGATGCGTAGCGTTCCGAGTCGCCTCCGGACGACCCATGGCCTGCCGGCCCTCATCGCGGCGGCCGCTGTCCTCTCGGCGATCGCGTCACCGGCGGATGCCCGGCGCGGACATCACCATCGCAGCGGTGGAGGCTACAACCCGCCCTACGCTGCCATGGTGATCGACGTGAAGACCGGCCGCACCCTGCATGCGGTCAACGAGGATTCCCTGCGCCATCCCGCCTCGATCACCAAGGTGATGACGCTCTACATGCTGTTCGAGCAGCTCGAGCGCGGTCGCTTCAACCTCGATTCACCCCTGACCATCTCGAGCTTCGCCGCCGCGCAATCCCCGTCGAAGCTCGGCCTTCGGCCCGGCTCGACGATCGAGGTCGAGGACGCGATCAAGGCGATCGTGACGAAATCCGCCAACGACGTGGCCTGCGCCATCGGCGAGAACATCGCCGGTTCGGAGCCGAAATTCGCCGAGATGATGACCCGCAAGGCGCAGGCCCTGGGCATGACGCGGACCCATTACGCCAACGCCTCCGGCCTGCCCGACGCGGACCAGATCACCACGGCGCGCGACCTGACGATCCTCGCCCGCGCGATCCAGGACCGCTTCCCGCGCTACTACAAGTACTTCCAGACCCGCTCCTTCGCCTTCCGCGGCCGGGTCATCGGCAACCACAACCGCCTGCTCGGCAATGTCGAGGGCGTCGACGGAATCAAGACCGGATACACGCGCGATTCGGGCTTCAACCTGATGACGGCCGCCAAGTCCGACGACCGCCAGATCGTGGCGATCGTGCTCGGCGGCAAGTCGGGCGCCAGCCGCGACCGGATCATGGCCGACCTGGTGCGCAACAGCCTGCCCCGCGCCTTTGCCGGCAACCGCCAGACCCCGGCGGTGACGGAGGTCGCCGAGCGCGGTCGTCCGGCCGTCGTCGCCGACGCCACCTCGCGGACCCGCACCCAGGTCGCCTCGGCCGATGACGACGATGCCGAGGTCGAGACCACCGCCTCGACCCAGCCCCTCGACATCAGCCCGCGCCAGACCACGACGCCGGGCAGCGCCGGCGCCAAGTGGCGGACCGGCGCCCTCCCGGCCTCGGCCCAGGCCTATGCCCCCACCGCCGCGCCGGTCACCTTCCCGGGCGCGAAGGTCTCCGCCAGCGGCAAGACCGACGCCCGGCTCGCCTCCGTCGACGGCCCCCGTGCCGAACCGGCCGCCAAGGTTTCGCCCGGCACCAAGGTGACGCCCACCGCCTGGGTGATCCAGCTCGGCGCGATGGACGACGAGGACAAGGCGAAGTCGATGCTCTCGGATGCGCGCAGCCGTGCCGGCAGCGCGCTCTCCAAGGCCTCGCCCTACACCGTCAAGGTCGAGCATGGCGGCGCCACCCTCTACCGCGCCAGGTTCTCGGGCTTCGCCGAGCAGGAAGCCGCGCAGGACGCCTGCTCGACCCTGAAGCGCAACGGCTTCAACTGCTTCGCGACGCGGAGCTGAGCCGAGGTTCCGCTTCCGTCACCAGGGACGGGACGATTCTGCCGACATCGACGATGGCGCCGTTCGTGCCCTCGTCGAACCCTGCGGCCGTTTGCCGACAGGTTCGACTCGATCATTTTTCTGGCAACGCGCGTGGAGTATCAGCGATGTCGGTCCAAAAGCCTGTCTCGGGCCGCGTTGATGCGCGCCGCCCCCTCGACCGTTCCGCCCTGGTCGGGATGCCACCGTTTCATCAGCGTGCGATGAGCCGTGCGGATCTGCTGCAGGGTCGCCCCGCCCTGAAGCCCCAGGATCTGGTGGGCCTCCTCCTGCGTCATCGCCCCTGGATTCGCCGGACGGCGCGGCCGCGGGTCGGCATCTCGCTCAGCGTCTACACGCCCGGCGGCCGATCTGCCGTCGAGATACGTCTGTAGCCGGCGCGCGGCGATGCGATCGACCTTGCGGCACACCGCGAGGATCTGGATCAAGGCCGGCTCGGGCAGTTCCGACAACCGATGCCCGGCATAAGGGCCGATCTGCACGATCCCGTCCGCCGTCCGCCCGTCGGGCAGGACCTCGAACAGCACGATCGACGGTCGCGACACGGATGCGCGTGGAAGCATCCCGCGCAGGCGGGTGGCGAGGGCATCGACGCCGTCGAGAAACCAGAAGGCGACGCCGCCGAACAGGATCGCCAGCTCGATCCTGCCGCGAACGGCCGCCACACCTGCCAAAGCCAGAAGCGCGTAGCCACCGGCCCGCCTCACCACGCGCGGCGTGATCAGCCGCCCGAGACGCCGGGCGAGACGCGGCTTGGCGTCCTTGACGTACCACCACAGGACGAAGAGGGCGACGATGGCGGCGAGGATCGTCATCGGCGCATGTCATGATCGAGCGTCACCCGGCCGCCGACCCGGACCTTGAACCCGCCGACCTCGTGGAACTCGCCGTCGGAGCGTCGACGGGACGGGCTCCCACCCGGACACCCGTCTCGCGGAGGCAGGCGCACACCTTCGGGTGCATCGTCCGGGCACAGGCGCCGCGCTCCGTCGCCCGCCTGGACTGGCGGCGCGCCGAGCGTCAGGCCGACGCAGACGAGGAACTGGGGAACGCGGGACATCGCCGTCATCGTTGTTTCTTGCTTGGTTCTGATCGTGCGGGACTATCACGCTGCGGGGGATCCTACCCCAACGGAAGGGGCCGACGCGACACGAGACGCGGCAAAAGCCTCATTGCCGCGTCTCGGCCACATCCGCCGTGGTGACGCGGACCTTGCGGATGCGGCCGTCGCGCTCGACGGCGAGGTCGATGGCCTTGCCGATGCCCGCCGCTTCCATCGCGGCGGTGAGATCGGCCAGGCGATGCACCGGCTGGCCCCCTGCGCCGACGATGACGTCGCCGATCGTCCCGGTCTGGAGATCGACGCCGCGCAATCCGGCCTCGGCGGCCGGCGATCCGCGCAGGACGCGCAGGACCACAACGCCGTCGATACCCAGGCGCGCCGCGGTCGCCTCCTGGCCCGCGATGATGCCGATACCGGGATTGCGGGTGCGGCCGTTGCGGATGAGTTCGGGCACGACCCGGTTCACCACGTCGGCGGGGATGGCGAAGCCGATACCCGCACTGGCGCCGGAGGGCGAGTAGATGGCGGTGTTCACGCCGATCAGCCGCCCGGCGGAATCGAGAAGCGGTCCTCCCGAATTCCCGGGATTGATCGCCGCATCGGTCTGAATGACGCCGGAGAGCTCCCTCCCCTCCCCGGTGGGAAGCCGCCGGCGCAGCGCGCTGATGACGCCCGTCGTCAAGGTATGGTCGAGGCCGAACGGGTTGCCGATGGCGAAGGCCGCCTGCCCGACCTTGAGATCCGTCGATGTGCCGATGGCGAGCGGCGGGGGAACCGCTCCGGTGCCGCCGAGACGCAGGACGGCGAGGTCGTAGCTCGGCGCGGTGCCGACGATCGTCGCCGGCCTGACCTCGCCGGAGGAGAGCCGGACCGAGACCGATCCGCCGCGCTGGGCCGCCGCGGCCACCACGTGGTTGTTGGTCACCACATGCCCGGCGCCGTCCCAGACGAAGCCGGTACCGGTCTGCGATCCGTTGCCGCCCTCACCCTCCTCCGAATCCGGGCTCATCAGGGCACGGCCCTGGGTTGCGGCCTGCGCGAAGACGTGGACGACGGAGGGACTGGCGCGCTCGAACAGGGCGGCGGTGGAGCTTTCGGCCGGGGCGAGCTCTCCCCTCGCCGTGATCGCCCGCGGTGTTTCCGCCGAGAACAGGAGGGCGGTGACGTAGGGCTGCCCGACATAGAGCGCCATGAGCACGAGCGCCGCCGTGACCGCTATGCGCGCGAAGCGATCCGGCATGTCACATCCCCTTCAAGGCTTTGGGAAAAATCCGGGCATTGCCCGCCGCATTAACTGGTCGGTCATCGCTCTCCGTTCAACTGGTCTCACGGGCGGGACGGTCCGGGTGCGCAGGCACACCGCTTTGCCCCGACCCACAGGCTACAGACTAGATCAGCACTGGAATTCACCACTCTTCATTCGAAAAAGAGGGCGTCCCGGGGCGGCCGCCGTAAGCTTTGTGTCGAAAACGTGATGCTTAGGGCGGGGGATGGAAAATCGAGATGGTTACCGTCTTTGTGACTGTGCCCAAATTGATCGCAAAGCTGCCCTAGAGATGCTTCCATTCTCACGGAAACACGTCCCGCGCTGGTTGGCCCGAATGTTCGGGCAACCGGACAGACCCGCGGGGAACGACCCTCTCAGGTTCAAGGAAAACATAGACATGGAAACCGAAGCCCTCGAACGTCCTGCCGATCTGACGATCTGGCGGACGGCTCCCGTCCCGGCACCGCTGGCACAGCCCGCGCGCTACGACACCCTTCGCGAGGCGATCGAAGCCGCCGCCGGTGCCCTGACCGACCCGGCCAAGCAGCCCTGGATCATCACCGAGGAGGGCGAAATCCTCTCCCCGAACTGGATCCGCACCTACCTGAACTGATCGGCCGATCGACCCGGATTAGTTCGGTTCAAGTCTGTCGCATCCGCATTCGCCGAGTGTGTCTCGGCAAAGGTCGAAACGACCTCGCCGCCGGCGCGGAATCGACCGCGCCGCGCAGCCTCGACGACGACATGCCGGATCCTCCGCTCCGTCCGACGAGAGCCGAGGGATCATGCCGTGTCGGCACGTCATGCCGCTTCGGGCGGACAGGCCTCAGGCCAGACGGTCCACCACGACGCCCTGCCCTTCAGGAAGCACGGCTTTCTGCGATTCCGCGCTCTGCTGCACCAGCTGGGCGATGGCCTGATCGCCCTCGGCCTGCTTCTTCAGGAAGATGGACTGTATCGTCCCGCTCGTGGCCGCGCTCTGGCTCGACACGATCGACTGCGCGAGGCCGGCAATGGAATCGCTCATGGATGGGGTTCTCCGAGGATCGGACTCACCTAAAAGACGAGCCCTTGCCGAAGTTTGAAGAAAACCGGCCGGGATTATCCGAAAAACGTCCCGGTCCCTTGCCACCCTCCGACAGCGCTGCGGCCGGATCGTTGCGGTGACCCGGCTTTTCGAAGGCCTCCACTGTTTCGAACGGTGACGGGTCTCGAGGGAGCCGGACGCGCGTCGGGATGCCGATGAGTGCGGCGCTTTCGCCGGATGCCGGTGATCGGAGCAATCCGTGGTCTGTGCGACCTCGCCCCTGCCATGCCTGGAGGCGAACCCCCGATCGAGGCTACACCCTATCGATCCTGCGAGGGACCGACGGCGTGACGATCCAGATTCTCTCCGACGACGCAGACCCTGAGGCACGCCGCGTGCGGCGTCACCTGGCACGCCTCCAGGCTCTCCTCGAACGGCGCCGCCTGCGCGTCACGCTCATGCGGGGTGCCAGGGGGCTCGTCGGCGGCGGCGCGAGCTTCGCGGCGCTGGTGAAGCTGAAGCTCGCCGGGTCCCTCGTCCTCAAGGGTGGTCTCGCCGTGCTGGTCGGTCTCTGCTTCGCCTGGCCGATCGTGGCCGGGCTTCTCCTCGCCCTCCTGCTCGTCGTCCTCGCCGTCGTGGGCGCCATGGAAGGAGAGGCGCCGAGCCTTCCAGACACGTGCTGGAGCAGTTCCGGGCGGCGCGACAAGCTGCGCGAACTGATCGACGAGCGCGTGCGATGGCTCGATGGCCGATCCGGACCGGCGCCGAGATATCGTCGTCCCTGATCGACGCTTGTTCGACTCTGTTTCTCAAAATGGATTTGAGAGGGATAGCCCGAAGCCGGGGCTTCATTATAATGCGCTGCGAAACGCCGCCGCACGAGTTCGATCACATGACGTCCCGTATCCCTGATTTCGCGACCGTCCCTTATGCGGCAGACGCTTTCGTGGCGCCGGTTCCCCCGATCGGCGAACCCTGGATGACCCCGGAAGGCATTCCGGTGAAGGGCGTCTACGGGCCCGAGGATCGTGAGGGCATCGAGTTCCTGAACACCTATCCGGGCGTGGCTCCGTATCTGCGCGGTCCGTACCCGACCATGTACGTCACCCAGCCCTGGACCATCCGGCAATATGCCGGCTTCTCCACGGCCGAGGATTCGAACGCCTTCTACCGGCGCAACCTCGCCGCCGGGCAGAAAGGGCTGTCGGTGGCCTTCGATCTCGCCACGCACCGCGGCTACGATTCCGACCATCCGCGCGTCTCGGGCGATGTCGGCATGGCGGGCGTCGCGATCGACTCGATCTACGACATGCGCACCCTGTTCTCGGGCATCCCCCTCGACGAGATGACCGTCTCGATGACGATGAACGGGGCCGTGCTGCCGATCCTCGCCCTCTACATCGTGGCCGCCGAGGAGCAGGGCGTCCCGCCGGAAAAACTCGCCGGCACGATCCAGAACGACATCCTGAAGGAGTTCATGGTCCGCAACACCTACATCTATCCCCCGGCGGGTTCGATGCGGATCATCGGCGACATCTTTGCCTACACCTCCCAGCACATGCCGAAGTTCAACTCGATCTCGATCTCCGGCTATCACATGCAGGAAGCCGGAGCGACGAACGACCTCGAACTCGCCTACACGCTGGCCGACGGCGTCGAGTACATCAAGGCCGGCCTCGCCGCCGGTCTGACTATCGACAAGTTCGCCCCACGCCTGTCGTTCTTCTGGGCGATCTCGACGAACTTCTTCATGGAGATCGCCAAGATGCGGGCCGCGCGCCTGATCTGGGCCAAGCTCGTGAAGGAGTTCGAGCCCAAAACCGACAAATCGCTGCCCCTGCGCACCCATAGCCAGACCTCCGGCTGGTCGCTCACCGCGCAGGACGTGTTCAACAACGTCACCCGCACCTGCATCGAGGCGATGGCGGCGACGCAAGGGGGCACGCAATCCCTCCACACCAACGCCCTCGACGAGGCGCTGGCGCTGCCCACCGATTTTTCGGCGCGTATCGCCCGCAATACCCAGCTCTTCCTGCAGCAGGAGAGCGGCACGACGCGCATCGTCGATCCGTGGGGCGGGTCCTACTACGTCGAGAAACTCACCCAGGACATCGTCACCCGCGCCTGGGAGCACCTCCGCGAAGTGGAGGAACTCGGCGGGATGGCCAAGGCGATCGAGGCCGGCATCCCCAAGCTGCGCATCGAGGAGGCGGCTGCCCGCGCCCAGGCCCGGATCGATTCCGGGCGCCAGACCATCGTCGGCGTCAACAAGTTCAAGCCCGAGGATGACCGCGCCATCGAACTGATGCGCGTCGACAACGGCAATGTCCGCATGCTGCAGATCGACAAGCTCAAGCGCCTGCGCGCCGAGCGCAACCAGGCCGATGTGGACGCGGCGCTCGCGGCCCTCACCCAGGCGGCGCAGGACGGCACGGGCAACCTGTTGGCTCTCGGCGTCGAGGCAGCGCGGGCCAAAGCCACGGTCGGCGAGATTTCCGACGCGCTGGAGAAGGCCTGGGGCCGGCATCGGGCCGAGATCCGCTCGATTTCGGGCGTCTACAAGCGGGAGGTGGGTGGCATGTCGCCTGTGGTCGAGACCGTTCGTCAGCTCGTCGAGACCTTCGAGGAGAACGATGGGCGCCGCCCGCGCATCCTGGTCGCCAAGATGGGCCAGGACGGCCACGACCGCGGCCAGAAGGTGATCGCCTCGGCCTTCGCCGATCTCGGCTTCGACGTGGATATCGGGCCGCTTTTCGCCACGCCCGCCGAGGCGGCGCGTCAGGCGGTGGAGAACGACGTCCATATCGTCGGCGTGTCGTCCCTGGCCGCCGGACACCTGACGCTGGTGCCCGAACTGAAGGCGGCCCTCACCGAGCAGGGTCGCGGAGACGTGATGATCGTCATCGGCGGCGTAATTCCTCCCGGCGACTATCCCGCCCTCCATGCCGCGGGCGCCTCGGCGATTTTTCCGCCCGGCACGGTGATTGCTGAAGCCGCGGTGAAGCTGATTGAGGAATTGAATGGCAGGCTCGGCTACAGCGCTCGGCAGGCGGCCGAGTGATCGGAGACGTATCCCCAGCGTTGGAAGGATCGTCCCGAAGCCATTGCCGCCCGGTCGGCTCTTGCCCTATCGCTTCGATTTCATCTTCCGTTTCGGACATGGTCGGGCGCGGCGACCAAAAATCGTACCGTACGACGCCGCGTCGACCTTCAGATTGTGAGTAGACGTCGATGACCTCAGGATACTCTCCGCTCATCCATCCGGTCATCCTGTGCGGAGGGTCTGGGACACGATTGTGGCCGGCCTCCCGTGAGAGCATGCCGAAGCAGTTCACGCCGCTCGTGAGCGCCGACAGCTCGACGTTCCAGGACACGGCCCGGCGTGTGGCGGATGGGGCGGCGTTCTCGCGGCCGACCGTGATCACCAGCAGCGAGGCCCGCTTCATCGTGGCCGAGCAGTTGCTGCAGGCGGACGTCCAGGCCGATATCGTGCTCGAGCCCGAGCGGCGCGATTCGGCCGCAGCCGTGGCGGTGGCCGCCCTGCATGCCGCCGGTCGTGATCCCGAGGCGGTGGTGCTGATCCTGGCCGCCGACCACGTCATCGGCGACACCGAGGCCTTCGTCGCGGCGGCCCGGTCCGCCGCTGAGGGCGCCCGTGCCGGTCGCATCATGACGCTGGGGATCGAGCCGGGCACCCCCTCCACCGCCTACGGCTACATCCGCAAGGGTGCACCGATCGAGGGCATCGACGGCGCCTACGAGGTCGGTCGCTTCGTGGAGAAGCCCAACCGTCACGGGGCCGAGAGCCTGATCGCCGACGGTGCCCTGTGGAACAGCGGCTACTTCCTGTTCCGCGCCGACGTGATGCTCGCCGAGCTCGAAACCTATGCGCCCGAAATCCTGGCCGCGACCCGTGCGGCCCTCGACGGCGCGACCACGGATCTCGACTTCCTACGCCTGGACGCCGCCGCCTTCGCGCGTGCGCCCAAGACCTCCATCGACTACGCGGTGATGGAGCGGACCGACCGGGCCGGGGTGCTGCCGGTCTCGTTCGCCTGGTCCGATGTCGGCACCTGGGACGCGGTCTGGGACGTGCTGCCTCGCGACGCGTTGGGCAACGCCGTGCGCGGGCGGGTGGAACTGGTGGAGACCCGCGGCAGCCTCGTCCATAGCGAGGGCGAGCACCTCACCGCCGTGGTGGGCGTCGACGACATCGTCGTGGTCTCGACCCCGGATGCGGTCCTCGTCACCTCGAAAGCCAAGGCGGGTCTCGTCAAGGAGCTGGTCACGCAACTGCGCGAGAAGGCTCATCCCGAAGCCGATGCCCACCGGCGGATGTTCCGTCCCTGGGGCTGGTACCAGCGCATCGACATCGGCGAGCGCTTCCAGGTGAAGCGCATCATGGTGACGCCGGGCGGCCGGCTCTCGCTGCAGAAGCATTTCCACCGGGCCGAGCACTGGGTCGTGGTGCGCGGCACCGCCGAGGTCACCGTGGACGAGCGCGTCGTCCTGGTTCACGAGAACGAGGCGGTCTACCTCCCCATCGGCTCGATGCATCGCCTCACCAACCCCGGCAAGATCCCCCTCGAACTCATCGAGGTCCAGGTCGGATCCTATACCGGCGAGGACGACATCATCCGCGTCGAGGACATCTACGGGCGTTGAGCCGCCCGGAGTCAGGCGGCCACCGGCCGCTCGACCCTGCCGCGATAGGATAGGGCCTCGGCGAGGTGGATGCGGCGCACCCGCTCCTCCCCGTCGAGATCCGCCAGGGTCCGCGCCACCCGCAGTACCCGGTGGAAGCCCCTGGCCGACAGGCGCATTGTTTCCGCCGCATCGCGGATCAGCGCCGCGCCATCCGCGTCCGGCGCGGCCATCTCCTCGATCAGTGTCGCCGGGCAGGTCGCGTTGGTGACGACGCCGGTCAGGCCGTGCGCCGCGAAGCGCTCGATCTGTAGCCCGCGGGCCGCCGCGACACGTGCCGCGGTCTCGGCCGAGCCCTCGGCCGGAGGCGGCAGGATCAGGTCGGCCGCCGTCACCGCACCCACCTCGATCCGCAGGTCGATCCGGTCGAGGAGCGGTCCCGAGATCCGTGCCCCGTATTGCGCGACGCAACGCTCGTTGGGGCCGCGCCGGCAGGCATAGCCCGGTTCCAGGGCTTGCCCGCAACGGCATGGATTCATGGCGGCGACGAGCTGGAAGCGTGCCGGATAGGTCACCCGATGATTGGCGCGGGCGATCATCACCTCGCCGGTCTCCATGGGCTGGCGCAGGGAATCGAGCACCTGGGGCGTGAATTCCGGCAATTCGTCGAGGAAGAGCACGCCACCATGCGCCAGCGAGGCCTCCCCGGGACGGGCGTTGATCCCTCCGCCCACGAGCGCCGCCATCGACGCCGAATGATGCGGTTGCCGGAACGGCCGCCGGTTCGAGAGCGCGCCGCCCTTCAGCTCTCCGGCCACCGACTGGATCATCGAGACTTCGAGGAGCTCGCGCGGGCCGAGTGGCGGCAGGATCGAGGGCAGCCGGGCCGCGAGCATCGATTTCCCCGCCCCGGGGGGGCCGTTCATCAAGAGGTTGTGGCCTCCGGCCGCGGCGATCTCCAGGGCGCGCTTGGCCCCTTCCTGGCCCTTGATGTCGCGAAGGTCGGGCAGGCGGCCGGTGGGCGCGGCGACGGCCGGTTCGGGCCGGGCCATCACCTGGCTTCCCTTGAAATGGTTGGCGAGCTGGATCAGCGAGCGCGGTGCCAGCACGTCCATGTCGCCGCCGGCCCAGGCCGCTTCCGGCCCCGTGGCGGCAGGGCAGATCAGACCGAGACCCCGAGAATTCGCCGCCATCGCCGCCGGCAGCACGCCGTTCACCGCCGTGATGGTGCCGTCGAGGGCGAGCTCCCCGAGGACGCAATAACCGGCGAGCGCATCGGCCGGAATCGCCCCGATGGCGGCCATCACCGCCAGCGCGATCGGCAGGTCGTAATGCGAGCCCTCCTTGGGCAGGTCCGCCGGCGCCAGATTGACGGTGATGCGCTTGGCCGGCAGCGCCAGCCCGGAGGCGATCAGAGCGGAACGGACGCGCTCGCGCGATTCGGCCACGGCCTTGTCCGCGAGTCCCACCACCATGAAGACCACGGCGCCGGGAGCGATCTGCACCTGGACGTCGACGGCGCGCGCCTCGATTCCCTCGAAGGCGACGGTGGCGACGCGGGTGACCATGGTTCCGAACCTCTCGAACTATGGCCAAGGTTAGGGTGAGGCGTGATCGGTGACAACCAGCGCGTGCGCCATTGCGGAATCGTCATGGAACCTCGGGGCCATTCCGCCGTTCGCCCGCCGTCGGATTCCCGACGAAGGAGTTTTCAATGTCGATCAAGACCGCCGGCCTCGCCGCCATCGCCCTCGGTTTCGCCCTCACCGGCACCGCCCTCGCCGATCGGGCGCCGACGCCCGAGGAACTCACCAAGATCGAGGCGACCCTGAAGAAGGAAGGCTTCGTGAAGTGGAAGAAGATCGAGGTCGAGGATCACGAGATCGACGTGGACGACGCCATCGACGCCAACGGCAAGCAGTTCGACTTGGAGCTCGATCCGAAGACCTACGCCATCACCACCCGCGAAGCGGAGTAGGCGGCTCGCGGATCGCGGCGCTTGCGTTCCACGAAGGCGCCGGCCATATAGCGCTCGGGAGGTTGGCGAGGGACGTTTCACTCGCCAACCGGGTCAGGTCCGGAAGGAAGCAGCCCTAACGAGACCGAGCGGGTCTTCGTCCAGCCTCCCACCTTCGTTGCTCTTCCAAGGCCCGCGTGGCGGCATCCCCCGACCTCGGGGCCGCTCGAACCACGCAAGGCGGCATGGACGCGACCTCCGGCACTCCGAGCGATCTTCCCGGTCTTCCGGG
This sequence comes from Methylobacterium marchantiae, assembly GCF_022179405.1. GTDB lineage: Bacteria > Pseudomonadota > Alphaproteobacteria > Rhizobiales > Beijerinckiaceae > Methylobacterium > Methylobacterium marchantiae. Next base: position 56,975 of record NZ_BPQT01000006.1, on the reverse strand, counting down.
TTTTCCCGAGCCTGTGCCGGCCGCTGCGCCCTACCGGGTGCTGGCCCGCAAGTACCGTCCCCAGAATTTCGATGACCTGATCGGCCAGGGCGCCATGGTGCGCACGCTGGCCAATGCCTTCGCGGCCAACCGTATTCCCCAGGCCTGGATGCTCACCGGCGTACGCGGCGTCGGCAAGACGACGACGGCCCGCATCCTCGCCCGCGGGCTCAACTATGTCCGCGACGGCCATCCCGATACCGGCCCCACCATCGCCATGCCGGAGCTCGGTCGCCACTGCCAGGCGATCATGGAATCACGGCACATGGACGTGCTGGAGATGGATGCCGCCTCGCATACCGGCATCGACGACGTGCGCGGCATCATCGACGGCATCCGCTATTCGCCGGTCTCGGCCCGCTACAAGGTCTACATCGTCGACGAGGTGCACATGCTCTCGGAGAAGGCGTTCAACGCCTTCCTGAAGACCCTCGAAGAGCCGCCGCCCCACGCCAAGTTCGTCTTCGCCACCACCGAAATCCGCAAGGTGCCGGTGACGATCCTGTCGCGCTGCCAGCGTTTCGATCTGCGCCGGGTCGAGGCCGATACCATGGTCGCGCATCTCGCCAGGATCTGCGCCGCCGAGAGCGTCGAGGCCGAACCCGAGGCCCTCGCCGCGATCACCCGCGCCGCCGAGGGTTCGGTGCGCGATGCCCTCTCGCTCCTCGATCAGGCTATCGCCCATGGCGCCGGCCTCGTCACCGGGGCGAGCGTGCGCGACATGCTCGGCCTCGCCGACAGGGGGCGGATCGTCGACCTGTTCGAGGCGGTGATGCGCGGCGACATCCCGACGAGCTTCGCGGAAGTGCGCGGCCAGTACGAGGCCGGTGCCGACCCGGCCGTGATCCTCTCCGATCTCGCGAGCTTCACCCATCTCGTCACCCGCCTGAAGCTGGTGCCCGAAGCGGCGGCCGCAGACCCGACCCTCAGCGCCGACGAGCGCGGCCGCGGCGGCGAGTTCGCGGCCAAGCTCTCGATCCGTGCCCTGTCTCGGGCATGGCAGATTCTGTTGAAGGCGATCCCCGAAGTGCAGGTCGCCGCAAGGCCCCTCGCCGCAGCCGAGATGGCGCTGGTGCGCCTCGCCTACGCCGCCGACCTGCCGACGCCTGACGAGGCCCTGCGGCAGTTGAAGGCAGAGTCCGGCGCGGCGCAGTCCTCCGGGGCGGCGCCCGTATCGCCGCCTTTGTCCGCCCCGAATGCCTCGTCGCCGATGCAGGCGGTCGCCTCCCCGGTCACGGTGGATGTTCCTCCCTCGCGTCCGGCCCTCACCCTCGCGGCGAGCGGCGGAGCGCGGACGAGCCTCGTTCCCGCCGCCGTCTCGGCTGCGCCTCCGCAGGAGGCCGGCCCCCGCCTCAGCAGCTTCGAGGACGTCGTCGCGCTGGCCGACGAGCGCCGCGACATCGGCCTCAAGATGGCGCTGGAGCGCGAGGCGCATCTCGTCCGGTTCGAGGAGGGACGGATCGAGTTCCGCTTGGCGGAGGGTGGGCGGCAGAATCTCGCCAACGACCTCGCCCGCTCGCTCGACGCCTGGACGGGACGGCGCTGGATCGTCGCCCTTTCGAAGGAGGAGGGCGAGCCCACCCTCGCCTACAAGGCACGGGCGGCCCTGGAATCGCGCCACGAGAACGCGGCCGCTCATCCCCTCGTCAGGGAGGTGCTCGCACGTTTTCCCGGTGCTCAGATCATCGACGTGAGGGACAAGGCCGTCCTGACGGAGCCGGTGGCAGGTGCGGATCTCGCGGTATCCGATCCCGAAGGCAGCGGCGAACCGGACGACGAGGCGTAGCGCTTCGCCGGGTCGGACCCTAAATGGCGATCTGATAGTCCCCTGCCTCCAAACCTTTCGGAAAGCTCAGCCATGCGCGACCTCATGGGAATCATGAAGCAGGCCCAGGCCATGCAGGAGAAGATGGCGAGCCTGCAGACCGAACTCGAAACCGTAGAGGTGAAGGGTGCCTCCGGCGGTGGTGCGGTCGCCGTCACCATGACGGCCAAGGGCCTCGTCAAGGGCATTACCCTCGATCCGAGCCTGATGAACCCGGACGAGCGGGAAATCCTCGAAGATCTCATCGTCGCCGCCGTCAACGACGCGCGCGGCAAGGCCGAACAGGTGGCGGCCGAGCACATGGCCGAACTCACCAAGGGACTGCCGATCCCACCCGGCATGAAGCTGTTTTGATCCTCATCGCCGATCGGGCGTCCGATCCCGGAGCGAGCCGGGATCGGATCGTGACCAAGACAATCTAGGCGGCGATCACCTGAACCGGCTCCGCGGCGCGGACATCGGCGTCCACATGCGCCTCAAAACGCTTGAAGTTTTCGCGGAACATCGACACGAGCCGCGTCGCCGTCTCGGCGAAGGCGGCTTTGTTGCCCCAGGTCTTCACCGGCTGGAGGATATGCGGCTCCACGCCGGGGACGAAGACCGGGACCGCGAAGCCGAAATAGGGATCGCGTCGGAACTCGGTCTTCGACAGCGATCCGTCGAGGGCCGCGCCGAGCAGGCGCCGCGTGACGCGGATCGGCATGCGCCGTCCGGTGCCGACGCCGCCGCCGGTCCAGCCGGTATTCACCAGCCAGCAATCGACGTCGTGATGGGCGATGAGGTCGCGCAGCAGGTTGCCGTAGACGCTCGGGTGGCGCGGCATGAACGGCGCTCCGAAGCAGGTCGAGAACGTCGCTTCCGGCGCGGTCAGGCCGCGCTCGGTGCCGGCGACCTTGGCGGTGTAGCCGGAGAGGAAGTGGTACATCGCCTCCGCGCCGGTGAGCTTGGCGATCGGCGGCATCACGCCGAATGCGTCGCAGGTCAGCATGACGATGTTCTTCGGGTGCGCGGCGCGCCCCGTCGCGCTGGCATTGGCGATGAAATCGAGCGGGTAGGCGCAGCGGGTGTTCTCGGTCAGGGACGCGTCGTCGAAATCGGGACGACGCGACATCGGATCAATCACCACGTTCTCCATGACCGTGCCGAAGCGCTCGGTGGTGGCGTAGATTTCCGGCTCGGCGTTGCGCGACAGGCGGATGGTCTTGGCGTAGCAACCGCCCTCGAAGTTGAAGATGCCGTCCTTGCTCCAGCCGTGCTCGTCGTCGCCGAGGAGCATGCGCGAGGAATCGTTGGAGAGCGTGGTCTTGCCGGTGCCGGAAAGGCCGAAGAACAGGGCCGAATCGCCCTCGGCATCGAGCGCCGCGTTGGCGGAGCAATGCATCGGCATCACGCCGGCGCCGGGCAGAACGAAGTTGAGATAGGTGAAGACCGACTTCTTCATCTCGCCGGCGTAGGCGCTGCCGCCGATGAGGACGATCTTACGGGTGAAGTCGATGGCGATGACGGTCTTCGAGCGGCAGCCGTGGCGATGCGGCTCGGCCTGGAAGCTCGGCAGGTCGATGATCGTCAGTTCCGGAACGTAATCCGCCAGGGCCGCGCGATCGGGCCGGATCAGCAGGTTGCGGATGAAGAGCGAATGCCAGGCGAATTCGGTGAAGACCCGGGCCTGGACACGGTGAGCCGGATCGGCGCCGCCATAGAGGTCCTGGGCGAAGAGTTCGCGCCCCTCGGCATGGCCGAGGAAGTCCTGGTACAGGGTCTCGAACTGCTCGGGCGTGATCGCGCCGTTGTTCTCCCACCAGATCTCGTTCTCGGTGTTTGCGTCGCGGACAACGAACTTGTCCTTGGGCGACCGGCCGGTATGGGTGCCGGTGGTCGCCACCAACGCGCCGCCATGGGCGAGCTGCGATTCACCGCGCTTCAGCGATTCTTCGTAGAGACGCGGCGTCTCGAAATTCCAGTGGACGGCCTTGAGGTTGCGCAGGCCGATCGTCTCGGCGCCATGGCTGGCGTTGAACTCGCCGATATCTGTCACGTCCGTCACTCCTCAAGACACCTGATCGCTTACGCGAAGTTTCGGTCGGTCTCCCGATATGCTCCGACCGGTTCGACGAAGTGTCCGCGCAGTCGGTCAGGCCCGCCGCGCACAGGTTCACCACTCTATCGATCCGTCTTGCATAGACGGCGAAGGGAGCGCGTCAATTGAACCAAGGGTGGATGCGCCGACGAACGGGGCGATTTGTCAGCCGGGCCAACTCCGCTCGTCCAGGGAGAGCCGGGTGGCGTTGCGGCGCATGCCGCGACGGAAAAATCCGGCTAAGAGAGGTCGCCACACGCCCCTATCAACACGCGGCCATCGCCGCCCGACGGAACACGCATGGCTCAAGCCGTTGCAGGCCCCGAGATCGAGCGCCTGATCCAGCTCCTCGCCCGCATGCCGGGTCTCGGCCCGCGCTCGGCGCGGCGCGCGGCCCTGCACCTCATCAAAAAGCGGGAGACGCTGCTCGGACCGCTCGCGGACGCCATGAAGGTGGCCTCCGAGCGCATCGTCGTGTGCCGGGAATGCGGCAACGTCGATACCAGCGATCCCTGCACCATTTGCCGGGACGCTTCGCGCGACCCCTCGATCCTGGTGGTGGTGGAGGATGTGTCCGACCTCTGGGCCCTGGAGAGATCGGGCGCAGTGACAGCGCGCTACCATGTCCTCGGCGGCGTCCTCTCGGCCCTCGACGGGGTGCGCCCGGAACATCTCAACTTGGCTAGCCTGGTGGACCGGGCAGGCAACGGGGAAGTCCGCGAGATCATCCTCGCGCTCAACGCCACGGTGGATGGACAGACCACCGCGCATTACGTGACGGAATCGCTGAGCCACCACGGCCTCAAGGTCACCCGCCTCGCCCACGGCGTGCCGGTGGGCGGCGAACTCGATTATCTCGACGAGGGGACGCTCTCGGCGGCGATCCGGAGCCGGACGGCGTTCTGAGGCCCCGCTCACCCGACGCCCTTCGCCGATTTGACCGGCCTTTCGGCAAACCTTATCTGCGGGGTTGGCCCGGCCGGCTCCCCAAACTGGGAGGCCGGGCACCTTCCATCCGACAGACCTGGCCACGTCATGACCATCCGCCCCCTCGTCATCCTGCCGGACGCACGCCTGCGCCAGATGTCGACCCCCGTCGGCGCCATCGACAGCGAAATCCGCACCCTCGTCGCCGACATGCTGGAAACGATGTACGACGCCCCCGGCGTCGGCTTGGCCGCGATTCAGGTTGGCGTCCCGAGGCGCGTGGTCACGATCGACACGTCGAAGGACGAGAACGACCGGCAGCCGCAGGTCTTCCTCGACCCGGAGATCGTGTGGGCCTCGGAGGAGAAGCGCGTCTATGACGAGGGCTGCCTGTCGATCCCGGAATTTTACGGCGAGGTCGAGCGGCCGGACCGGGTCCGCGTGCGCTTCCGCGACCTCACCGGCGAGACCCGCGAGATCGACGCGGACGGATTGCTGGCCACCTGCATCCAGCACGAGATCGACCATCTCGACGGGGTGCTGTTCATCGACCACCTGTCGAAGCTGAAGCGCGACCGGGTGATCAAGAAATTCGTCAAGGCGGCCAAGCGCGGCGAGGACGCCTGATCCCGTCCAGACACGGAGAGTACGCGCGATGAGGCTCGTCTTCATGGGGACGCCCGACTTCGCCGTCGCCACTCTGGCGCGCCTGGCGGAGGACGGCCACGACATCGCCGCCGTCTATACCCGCGCGCCGGCACGGTCCGGGCGCGGCATGGCGCTGAGGCCGTCGCCCGTCCACGCCCTGGCGGACAGGCTCGGCGCGCCGGTCCTCACGCCCGCGACCCTGAAGACGCCGGAGGCCCTTGCCGAATTTCGGTCGCATGCCTGCGACGTCGCCTTGGTGGTGGCCTACGGGATGCTGCTGCCGCAGGCGATCCTCGACGTGCCGCGCCATGGCTGCCTGAACCTCCACGCCTCGCTGCTGCCCCGCTGGCGCGGCGCGGCGCCGATCCAGCGCGCGGTGATGGCGGGCGATGCCTTCAGCGGCGTCGGCATCATGCGCATGGAAGCCGGGCTCGATACCGGCCCTGTCGCCTTGGAGGCGAAGCTGGCGATCGCGCCCGGCATGAGCGGCGGCGACCTCCACGACGCGCTGATGCCGATCGGTGCCGCGCTGATGAGCGAGGCTTTGGCCGAGCTGGAGAATGAGGGGCTGACCCTCGTGCCGCAGGCCGAGGACGGCGTGGTCTATGCGCACAAGATCACCAACGAGGAGGCCCGCATCGACTGGGGAAAGCCGGCGATCGAGGTGGCCAACCACATCAACGGACTCTCGCCCTTTCCCGGCGCCTTCTTCGAGGCCGATCTCGGCAAGGGCGCGGAGCGGGTGAAAGTGCTGCGCGCCCTCCCGTCGATCGGCGCGGGCGAGCCGGGCACCTTGCTCGATGCGGACGGGACCGTGGCCTGCGGCGAGGGCGCGGTGCATCTCACGGAACTCCGCCGGGCCGGCAAGGGCGGCATCGCCACCGGGGCCGACTTCGTCCGCGGCGCCCATCTTCCCCGCGGCACGCGTTTCCCGTGAGCCATGCCGCAAGGAGGCGAGGCTGATGCCCCGCTACAAGCTCGTCATCGAGTATGACGGTGCCCCGTTCTGCGGATGGCAGAGGCAGGCCGAAGACCCCACCGTCCAGGGCGCCATCGAGGACGCGGTGAAACGCTTCTCGGGCGAGGATGCGCGCCTGACCTGTGCCGGCCGCACCGATGCCGGCGTCCACGCCATCCATCAGGTCGCCCATCTCGACCTGACGAAAGAATGGCGCACGGACACGGTGCGCGACGCCCTCAACGCCCATCTGCGCCCGCTTCCGGTCGCCATCGTCGGCGCGGAGCGGGTCGGTCCCGGCTTCGATGCGCGCCATTCCGCCATCCGCCGGCATTACCGCTACCGCATCTTCAACCGGCGCAGCCCGCCGGCACTGACCCGCGCTCATGTCTGGCACGTGCCCTGGCCCCTCGATGCCGAAGCGATGCACGAGGCCGCCCAGGGCCTGCTCGGCCGGCACGACTTCACCGCCTTTCGCGCCGCCGAGTGCCAGGCCAACAGCCCCGTCCGCACCCTCGAACAGCTCGACGTGGCGCGCGTTACGATGGGTCTGTTCGAGGAGATCGTGATCTCGACCTCGGCGCGCTCGTTCCTGCACCATCAGGTCCGCGCCATGGCCGGCACGCTGATGATGGCCGGATGCGGCCGTTTCAGCATCGCCGACGTGGCCGACATCCTCGCGAGCCGCGACCGTGCCCGCTGCGGGCCGATGGCCCCGGCCCAGGGGCTCACCTTCGTGGGGGTGGATTACCTCCCCGAGGGCGAGCGCCCGGAGAAATAGGCGGCCAGCACCCGCGCGTAGATCGCGGTGAGCCGGTCGAGATCGGCCACGGCCACGCATTCGTCGGTCTGGTGCATGGTCTCGCCCACGAGGCCGAACTCGATGACCGGACAGGCATCCTTGATGAAGCGGGCGTCCGAGGTGCCGCCCGTGGTGGAGAGGACCGGGCGACGCCCGGTCTCGGCCTCGATCGCCTCGACGACGAGATCGGTGAAGGCGTCGGGCGCGGTGAGGAAGGCCGGCGAGTTCGAGGGCTGGAGGTCGAGGGTGAACCGAACCGCATTGCCGGCCGCCATCTCCAGGCGCCGCCGGATCTCGCCCCCCAGACTCTCGGCGGTCCAGCCCTCGTTGAAGCGGATGTTGAAGGTGGCGCGCGCCTCCGCCGGGATGACGTTGGTGGCGGGATTGCCGACATCGATGGTGGTGAATTCGAGATTCGACGCGTCGAAATGCGCGGTCCCGCCGTCGAGGGGCCGATCGAGGAGCGCGGAGGCGAGGCGCAGCAGGCCGGGGATGGGGTTCTCCGCCTTGTGCGGATAGGCGACGTGGCCCTGTCGTCCGTGGACGACGAGCTTGCCGGTGAGCGAGCCGCGCCGGCCGATCTTGATCATCTCGCCAAGAGCCGACGGATTGGTCGGCTCGCCGAGGAGGCAATGGTCGAAGCGTTCGCCGCGCGCCCCGGCCCAATCGAGGAGCTTCACCGTGCCATTGACGGCCGGCCCCTCCTCGTCGCCGGTGATGAGGAATCCGAGGGAGCCGGAAAAGTCCCCTCCCCGCTCGGCGACGAAGGCAAGGGCGGCCGACAGCATGCAGGCGATCCCGCCCTTCATGTCGACGGCGCCCCGGCCGTAGAGCATCCCGTCCGACACCGCTCCCTCGAATGGCCCATGGCGCCAAGCGTCGGCGGCGCCCGGCGGGACGACGTCGGTATGGCCGGCAAAGAGCAGGTAGGGCGCGCCTGACCCGATCCGGGCATAGAGATTGTCGATGTCCGGCGTGCCGGGCTCCGAGAAGCACGGGCGCTCGACGGCGAAGCCCGCCGCCTCCAGCACGCCGCCGAGCCATTGCAGGGCGCCGCCCTCCTCCGGCGTCACCGACGGGCAGCGGATGAGCGCCTGAGCCAGAGCGAGGGGCGAGCGGTCGGCGATATCGGGAGAGGACACGGGCATCGTCTCGGCGGGGTGGGACGTTTCAGCGTCGCGCATAGGCCGCGATGCCCGGTGACGCAAATACAGGTGCCTCGGCCTTCCGATGCCCTGCGGCAGGGGCTATCTCAGGGCCATGGCCTTCTCCAGCGACGAAGTCGAACGCTACGCCCGCCACCTCGTCCTGCGCGAGGTCGGAGGGCCCGGACAGGCGCGGCTGAAAGCGGCCCGCGTGCTGGTGATCGGTGCGGGCGGTCTCGGCGCACCGCTGATCCAGTATCTCGCGGCGGCCGGCATCGGCACGATCGGCATCGTCGATGACGATACGGTGTCGCTGTCGAACCTGCAGAGGCAGGTCATCCATGGCACACCGGATATCGGCCGGCCGAAGGTCGACAGCGCCGTCGACGCCGTGGCCCGGCTCAACCCGCATGTGCGCATCGAAGCGCATCGTATGAGGATCACGGCTGAGAACGCGGTCGCCTTGGCGGGTGAGTACGACGTGGTGGCCGATGGCTCGGACAATTTCGCGACCCGCTACGCGGTGTCGGACGCCTGCTTTCACGCGAAGCGTCCGCTGGTGACGGCGGCCCTCGGGCAGTTCGACGGCACGCTGACGACGATCCGGGCCCATGAGACCGGCCCGGACGGCCGCCCGAACCCGACCTATCGCTGCCTGTTCCCGAACCCGCCGCCGCCCGGCAGCGTGCCCGCCTGCGCCGAGGCCGGCGTGCTCGGGGCGCTCGCCGGCGTGATGGGATCGCTGATGGCGATGGAGGTGATCCGCACGGTGGCGGATTTCGGCGAGCCGCTGGTGGGGCGTCTGCTCATGGTCGACGCACGCTCGATGCGCTTCGAGACACTCGGTTATGGCTGGGACGAAGCGAACCCGCTGAATGGCACGGGCATCTGAGCCAAGGACGGTGATCTCGCGCACCGGCCTCCCCGAACGGGTGAAGCGAAGCGGAACCCGATCCAGGGCCTAGCAAAAGAAGCCGCGCAGCGCCTGCGCTTCGTCACCCACGCTATCGAGCCGCTGTCGCCGCACGTCCTGCCATGGATCCCGGCTCACCTTCCGCTGACGCTGCAGATGTCCGGGAAAGCGGCGGGCTTTGCGTTTGGCGGTTGGCGTGAGGAAATCCGTCAGGACTTCGACGGCTTCTCCGGCTCGGGCGTCACGCCGTTCCATTTCGGCCCGACGAGGTTGCTGTGGCCGGCCGGGTCCGAGACCCGCGCGCCCGAGGTCGCGAAGGCCTGATAGGCGAAGCGCTGCTGCTCGTTGAGGACCGTGGCGGCCAGCGTGCCGATGGCGACGGCGACGATCAGGGCGATGATGAAGGCTTTCATGGACGTCGTCCGATCGTTCGAGAAATGCCGGCGGAAGCCGTCGATGCCGGAGGATGTCCGACCTTATTCGGCCGGAACCTGATGGGGGCTGATCCGGGAATCGTTCCTTGTCTTCGCCTGTTCCTTCGCCACCCAGAGATCGTGGTGGTCCTTCGCCCAGCCGAGATCCACCTGCCCGCTGCCCATGGCGTCGTAGGCGCCCTCCATACCCAGCGTGCCGATATAGATGTGCGCAAGGATGCCGGCGATGAAGGCGACGCCGATCAGCGAGTGGACCACCTGCATCACCTGCATCCCGGTGATGTCGGTGAGCGCGAAGGGGAAGATCATCATCAGCCCGGTGATGCTCATGGCTGAGCCGAAGCCCACCACCATCCAGAACACCATCTTCTGACCGGCATTGAAGCGCTCCGCATGCGGGTGGCCCTTGCCGAGGAAGCCTCCGCCGGCCTTGATCCACTGCCAGTCGATCCGGTTGGGGATGTTGTCCTTGATCCACAGGACCAACATCAGCGCGACGCCGATCATGAACGGCCACGCGAGATAGATATGGCTGTACTTGGCGTATTGCGAGATGACGCCGAAGGCGTCGGCGCCGATCAGGGGCATGAGCAGGCGCTTGCCGAAGATGTAGTTCAGTCCCGACAGGGACAGAATGATGAAGCAGCTCGACGTCATCCAGTGGGTGAAGCGCTCGAACCCGCCGAAGCGCAGGATCGTCTTGCCCGAATCCGCATTCGGCTCGAGCCTGATCCGCCCGCGCCACAGGTAGAAGGCACCGAGCAGGGCGATGATCCCCAGCACGGCCAAAGCGCCGATCCAGGGCAGCCAGCTCTCCCGAAAGGCCCGATAATCACGGCCGGCCGGCTGGATCAGGTTGGCCGCCTTGTGATCGGGGATGCTGATGCGGCCGGTGATCTTGGGGTCCTGCTTGAACAGGAATTCCTCGTTCACCGACTCCGCCGTGGGGTTCTGCCCGGTCGGGTTCAGGCCGTCCTTCGTCTGCTGGGCAAGCGCAGGCGACAGCGCGCCGACGCTCACGGTGAGCGCGGCTGCCGCGACGAGGGTCCTGAAGAGCGTTGGTCCGCGCCGCATCGGCGTTGTCCTTCCAAAGTCGTCCGCTGACTGGCTGTCCGTCGCTCAGATGGCGACGGTTTCGCGATAGGCGGTCTTCCAACCCCAGGCGCCCGAGCCGTAGCCGCGCTTGATCACGCGCTGCTTGTAGATCTCGGCGATCATCTCGCCGTCACCGGCGAGCAGCGCCTTGGTCGAGCACATCTCGGCGCAGAGCGGCAGTTTTCCTTCGGCGAGGCGGTTCGAGCCGTACTTCTCGTACTCGATTGTCGAGAGGTCTGGCTCGGGTCCGCCGGCGCAGTAGGTGCACTTGTCCATCTTGCCGCGCGAACCGAAATTCCCGACCTTCGGATATTGCGGCGCGCCGAACGGGCAGGCGTAGAAGCAGTAGCCGCAGCCGATGCAGATGTCCTTCGAATGGAGGACCACCGCGTCGGCCGTGGTGTAGAAGCAGTTCACCGGGCACACCGCCGCGCAGGGCGCGTCGGTGCAGTGCATGCAGGCCATGGAGACCGAGCGCTCGCCGGGCTTGCCGTCATTGAGCGTGACGACGCGCCGGCGGTTGATGCCCCACGGCACCTCGTGCTCGTTCTTGCAGGCGGTGACGCAGGCGTTGCACTCGATGCAGCGGTCCGCGTCGCAGAGGAATTTCATGCGAGCCATGGCGATTGTTCCTCAAACGGCCCGGATCTGACACAGGGTACACTTCGTCTCCTGCATGCCCGTCACAGGATCGAAGCCGTAGGTCGTGGTGTTGTTGGAGCTCTCGCCCAGCACCACGGGGTCGGTGCCGTGCGGATAGAACTTCCGCATGTCGTCGCCCTGGTACCAGCCGGAGAAGTGGAACGGCATGAAGGCGACGCCCTTGCCGACCCGGTCCGTCACCAGCGCCTTCACCTTAGCCTTGGCGTTGTTCTCGGGGCCCGAGACCCAGACGAACTGACCGTCCTTGATGCCGCGATCGGTGGCGTCGCCGGTATTGATCTCGACGAACATGTCCTGCTGCAGCTCGGCGAGCCACGGGTTCGACCGCGTCTCCTCGCCGCCACCCTCGTATTCGACCAGACGGCCGGAGGTGAGGATGATCGGGAAGTCCTTGGCGATGCCCCGGTCGACCGCCGCCTTCTGTACCGAGAAGCCGATATTCGGCATGCGCAGCTGCCGCTCGTCCGGCCGCGTCGGGTACTTGGCGACGAGGTCGGGACGGGGGGTGTAGATCGGCTCGCGATGCACCGGCACGGGGTCGGGCAGGTTCCAGGCATTCGCCCGTGCCTTGCCGTTGCCGTAGGGCGTCACGCCGTGGTCGAGGCAGACGCGCTGGATGCCGCCCGACAGGTCGGTGGCCCAGCTGACGGCGTCGATATTGGTGCCGCCGGTCTTGGTGATGCTCGCCATCTCCTCGGCGGTGAGATCCTTGTCCCAGCCGAGCTTCTTGAACACCGCCATGGTGAATTCGGGATAGCCGTCGGTGAGATCCGATCCCTTGGCGTAAGAGTCCTCGGCGAGCAGGGTCACGCCGTTGCGCTCGGTGCCGAAGCGCGCCCGGAAGGTGCCGCCGCCTTCCTTGATGTGGAGGTTGGTGTTGTAGAGGATGTGGGTGCCCGGATGCTTGAGCTCGGGCTTGCCCCAGCACGGCCAGGGCAGGCCGTAATAATCGCCGCCGACTTCCGGATCGTCCTTGGGCGCACGCAGGGTCACGAGGTCGAACTTGGCCTGATTGCGCATATGCGCCTTCAGCCGCTCCGGGCTCTGGCCGCAATAGCCGGTGGACCAGCCGCCGCGGTTGATCTCGCGCAGGATGTCCTCGGCCTCCGGCACGTTGTTGGCGACCTTGATGTTCTTGAACATCTTGTCGGCGAGGCCGAGCTTGTTCGCCAGGCGGTAGATCACCTCGTAATCGTTCTTCGATTCGAAGGCCGGCTTGACGATCTGTTCGCCCCACTGGATCGAGCGGTTCGACGCCGTCCGGCTGCCGTCCATCTCGAGCGAGGTGCAGATCGGCAGCAGGTAAGTGTTATCGCGTCGCGCATCGAGGGCCGCGAAGGTGGTGGGATGCGGGTCCGCCACCACGAGGAGGTCGAGCTTGGTTAGCCCCTTCACCGCCTCGGGCAGGCGGGTGACGGTGTTGCCGCCATGGCCGAACACCATCATCGCCTTGATGCCGGTGCGCTGGTCGACCTGCTCTTCGGGCAGGTTCACGCCGTCGAACCACCGGGTCGAGGTGATGCCCGGCGCTTCCATGCTCTCCTTGCGGGTGCGCGCCTTGCGGCCGGCCTTGGCCGGAACCTCGTCGAAACGGGATTGCAGCCAATCGTATTCCACGTCCCAGACGCGGGCCCAATGCTTCCAGGCACCTTCGACGAGGCCGTAATAGAGCGGCAGCGACGTCACATCGAGGCCCATATCGGTGGCCCCCTGGACGTTGGTGTGGCCGCGGAAGATGTTGGCGCCGGTGCCCGGCTTGCCGACGTTTCCGGTGGCGAGACAGAGGATGCAGAGCGCGCGGACGTTGGCGGTGCCCACGGTGTGCTGGGTCGCGCCCATGCACCAGATCAGGGTCGCGGGCTTCTCCTTGGCGAACTTCTCGGCCACGCGCCGCAGCTGCTCACCCGGCACGCCGGAGACGCGTTCCACCTCCTCGGGGTTCCACTTGGCGACTTCCTTGCGGACGTCGTCCATGGCGTAGACGCGCTGGCTGATAAATTCCTTGTCCTCCCAGCCGTTCTCGAACACGTGCCAGAGTATGCCCCAGACCACCGGGATGTCGGTGCCGGAGCGGATGCGGACGTAGTCGGTGGCATGCGCCGCCGTCCGCGTGAAGCGCGGATCGATGACGATCATGTTCGCGCGGTTGATCTCCTTGCCGGAGAGCACGTGCTGGAGCGAGACCGGATGCGCCTCGGCGGGGTTGCCGCCGAGGATGATCATCGTCTTGGCGTTGCGGATGTCGTTGTAGGAATTGGTCTGGGCGCCGTAGCCCCAGGTATTGGCGACGCCGGCCACCGTGGTCGAGTGGCAGATGCGGGCCTGGTGATCGACGGAGTTGGTGCCCCAGAACGCGCCGAACTTCCGGAAGATGTAGGCCGCCTCGTTGGTGAATTTGGCCGAGCCGAGCCAGTAGACCGAATCCGGGCCGTACTTGTCGCGCAGGCCGGTGATCTTGTCGCCGATCTCGTCGATCGCCTGATCCCACGAGATGCGGGTCCATTGCCCGTCGACCATCTTCATCGGGTATTTCAGGCGGCGGTCGCTGGACACGAGCTCGCGGATCGCGGCGCCCTTGGCGCAATGCGTGCCCCGGTTGATCGGGCTGGTGAAGGACGGCTCCTGGCCGACCCACACGCCGTTGACCACCTCGGCCGTCACCGTACAGCCCACCGAACAATGGGTGCAGATGTTCTTCTTCACCGTCACTTCGGAGCCGATCGCGGAAGCTCCCGCGGCCTCGGCCTTGCGCACCGAGCCGAGCTGGATCGCGCCGGCCGCGGCGAGGCCTCCGGCGACGAGTCCCGAATTGCGCAGGAACGCGCGGCGATCGAGCGCCCTCGGCGTCTCGCCGATGGTGATGGTCTGGCGGTTGTTGCGGCCAGGGCCGCCGGTCTTGCGCTTGATCAGCATGGCGCCCTCAATTCTTCTTCAGGGTCTCGTAGCCGTTGGTCCGGTAGAATGCCTTGACGTGGTCGGACTCGCGGTAACGAGCCTTCGTCTCCTCGGTGCCCGGATCATAGGCCTGGGCGGGCGTCGCGATCATCGGCTGGGCCGTGATCGCGGCGGCGGCCGCCACCGATCCGCCGCCGAGGGCGCGAAAGAAATGGCGCCGCCCCATTTCGTCTTTCCGGTCGTCCCGCATGTCCGTCACTCCTGACTGCGACAGATGTCCCATTGACCCTTGCCTCACGCGTCGAGCGCGTAGGCCTGGGTCTCGATTCCGATGAAAGCCCGTCCGAGGTCGCCCACGGCACGGTAGAAAGACGAACGCGAAGTGCCCGCCACGTCGTCGAACAAACGCGCGACCCAGGGCTGAAGATGCCGTTCGAAGAACGCGCGATCGGCGCCGGGCCCGGTATCGAACCGTTCCGAGACGAGGCCGGCCATGGTCTCGAGCAGCATCGCCACATGATCCTCAGGCTCGCTCATCCGGCCGCTCGCCTCGATACCGAGCCGGGCCAGATCCTCGCGGATCCGGGCCAGGGGCCGCTCGTTGAGGAAGCCGGTGAGATAGTAGGAGGCATGCGGCACGATCTCGCCGCGTCCGACGCCGACGAAGAGGTCGAAATACTCGCGTCCGACCTTGGCCGGATCGGCCCCGGCAGCTTCGCGCGCCAGTGCGGAGCACGCTCTGCCGAGGGGGCTCTCGTCGCCACTCGACCCTGCCAGGATCGAGAGGACGTCGTCGGAGGGTGCCCGGCCGGTCAGGGCCGCGAGGAGATCGTAGAGATGGGCGCGCAGGAGATCGACATCGTCGGCGACCCGTGCCGTCACGCCGGGCGCGCCGGAAGCGGCCTCGGCCTCCACCTCGCGCAACACCTCTACCGAACGCATCTCATCCCTCACGCCGCGACCGATCGCGGACGAAGTGTATTCACTTCCCCCACCATAGCTCGGAACGGGATGTCCGCAATCTAGTTTTTAACCGCTCAAAGCGGGACGGCACCGCCATGTCGTCGCGGTCTCGTCACTGTGGCCTCCTCGGGCGACCGTCGCGGCTCCGCCAGCGCGGGGTTCGGCAGTGATTCCTGCGCCGCCGCGAACTCGGGATCCGGGTCCACGCCATTGGCCTCGGCGTCCTCGTTCGCGGCCGACGTCACGGTTTCCGCTTCGCCCAACTCCTGCTCGGCGACCGCCGGTTCCGACGTGTCCTCCGGGGCCGGTGTACCGTCGAAGATATCGCGGAGCATCGCCTTGATGTCGTCCGTGGGCAGGAGCGGTCCGTTTCCCGGCACACCGCCGACCGCGTTCCAGTCATAGGCGTATTCCCGCGCCTCGCTGACATAGTCGCGGATATCGGTGTCGACCGACCACATCCGGCGCAACGCCGCCTTGCGCATCAGCAGCGGCACGCCCGCGCGCAGGAACTGCGTCAGGTCGGTCGCGGCGGTCAGGCTGTCCACGGACGGCAGCTTGGCGAGCTCTTCCGGGGACAAGAGATCGCTCTCGTCCACCGCATCGGAGGGCGATGCATCTTCCACCTGCGGCGCTTCGGCCGGAACGGCGACGGGCGCGGTGTCCCGCACGAGGGCACGCTTGCGCTTCGACCAGCGCGAGAGGAAATCGCCGCCTCTCATCCCTCGTCCTCCCGTCTGCGCGCCGCTCGTCCCTGCCGGGCGAGCGCTTCGGGATCGGCCCGGTCGCGCTTGCGCTTGTGGAAAACCTGTTCGACGTGGAAGGCTTCGAAGAAGGCCAGCACCCTGGCCTGGATCTCGGCCGGCATCGGCACGGCCTCGACGACCTCGCCGATCCCCTCCGCCATCGATTCACCCTCGTAAGGGTCCGCCGTCACCTTCGCGACCTCATAGCTGGCATCCGCCGCCTGACGCAGGGCGACCCAGAGCGAGGGCCGGCCCGAGACCAGGTTGTCGCGATAATGCGACGTCTCGGCCGGATGCAGCGAGACCTCGAAAGCACCGGCATAGAAGGTCTCTTCCTCCGGCGTCGCCGAAAGAATTGTCCACGGCGCGGTGGTGGGGATCGCGGGCAGCGCCGAGATCGGCAGCCAGGCATGGCTCGCCCAACGGCTCTTCAGGGTCCGTTTGGCGACGATGATCCCGACCTCAAACCGATCGTCCGGCACCGGCTTCGCATCGTCCGTCCGTTCGGTCTCCGTCATGCGGCCTCCGCTCCGGCGGCGATGGGCAGTCCCGCCACGAGGTTCTGGGGTTTCAGGGAAAGGCGTTTGTCGGAATCCATCGCCATCAGGAGATAGACCGGACGACCGGCCACGCGCGGGTCGATCCGCCGGTCGTCGGCGAAGGTCATGCGGAACAAAGCGAGGATGCGACTGCGGTTGGCCTCGTCCAGCTCCTCGCCGTTCCAGAGCGCGTTGCCGATCCGGGTCGCCTGCGCGTCGAGGCCGACGAACCAGCGCCAGTCCGGATCCTCCATCGCTGGGATCGGCTCGACCGTCGCCTCGACATGGAGGAGGTGGCGCGTCCAGGCCTCAGTGGCACGGGCGAGGCCGTCGCGGCTCTTCGGGTTGCCGCCGAGGTTGAGCGCCATGGTGAAGGCGTCCGAGCGGCTCCAATAGGTCCAGGCGGTCTCGTCGGTGAGGACGTCGAGTTCGTTGGCCGCTTCCTTGCCGAGCATGGCGACGAGGGGCGATTGCGCGGCGCCGGTCTCGCGCGCCTCGATCACCTCGGCATCGGCGAGGAGCGCCATGCCGTCCACGAAGGAGACGCGCTGGGGCCGGAAGAAGAGCTCGCCCGCGCGCAGGGTGTAGGGGTCGTCGCATCCCTCCAGCGCGTTGCGCAGGATGAGATGCGCCAGCTGGTTGAGGAAGATCGGCGGGGTGCCGTTCAGGCCCGTCCGAACGAGGTCGAGATAGGCCGCCTCCACCGAATGCGCGGCGGTGAGCCGGTCTCGGAAAGCGAGCATCATCGTCCAGTTCTCGCGCGCATCGGCATCCGCCATCGCCGCGATCTCGCCGGGGGAGACCGACCGGCGCGGCGCCGTCACGAGGCTGCGGTGGAGCGCGCGCTCGGCCATGCAGGCCTCCTCGGGCGGCACCAGCTCGGGCCTGGCGAGATAGGCGAGGATCAGTTCGTCGGTGACGGCGAGGCCGCCGCCCTCGGTGCGCCCGGCGAGGTGGTGGCCGCTCGAGACCCAGAACTCGGTCATCGTCCTTCGCCTTTCGATGAGGGAGCGGTCGCCATGCCGATGAGATCCGCCCGCTCCTCGGGCTCCTCGTCGGTCTCGACGAAGCTGAAGGCCCGCGCATGGGCGTGGAGCTTGTCGGCTCCCGCCATACCGGGGCTGCGCTGGTGCAGGGTGCGGAACGCCTCGCGGATCTCGCCGTCCTCGAAGGTCCTGTGCAGGGCGATCACGCTGCCGATGGCCGGCTGGCACAGGGAGGCGGCGAACTCGATCTCCTCCGCCGCCGCGACACGGGCCACATCCAGGCTCGGCGCGCCCAGGCGCTCGCAGAGATGGCGCGCGAGGTCCTCGACCGCCGCGTCCCGCTCGACCGGCGTCGCCTCGCTGACGACGACGAGGGTGGAGAACCCAAGGGATGTCACGCCGAGGAAACCCGATCGGAACGCCGTCCGCGCCTTGCCATCGAGCAACGGGACATCGGCGTCCCAGAAGAGGAAGGATCCGGTCACCGCCCATTCGCCCGGCTCGGCGGCCTGCGCGAACACGAAGGTGTCCGAAGGATCGAGGCGGATCGTGCGTGGAAGCTTGAGACTGCTCATCGACCCTTCCCAAGTCTCATCCCAAGACCTTTCCAAAGACGCATCCCGTCGCCCGTCCACGACTTCGTTTCCCGGGCCACGGCGACGACCATGGCGTTCAAGGCAGGTATCTGGTGCCGGACGGCGGGAATTGCTCGCGGAAAGGACGACACGGATTCACCAGTACAGCTGGAACCGGCCGATGAACGTATCCGCATCGATGGTGCGGCCGTTCCGGAGCGCCGAGGGTGAGGTGTGCGACCGGACGTAATCGGCAATGATCCGGATGTTGGTGTCGGGATACCACGACAGACCCACCGTCCCGTCCTGCTCGATGCCGCCCCTCACCTCGCCATCGTCGAGATCGATGGCGGAGAAGCGCAGGCCGAGTTCGAATACCCCGATGCCTCCGCGCGTGATGCGCTGGGCTTCCGCGACCTTGACGCCTCCGAAGACCGCATAGCTCGTGCCGTTGAAGTCGGGGGCCATGCGATAGGCCCGGTTGTCGCCGTTCAGTACCCAGCTCGCCTGAACGTACCCGCCCTGGAAGTGCAACGGCTGACCGGCGCCGAATCGGCCGATATCGGTCCGGGTAAATTCGGCGCTCACCAGCAACGGCCCGGAGCGATAGGCGAGTTCCGCGCCGATCCGGGCGATGCTGGCGGCGTCGCGGAGATCGTCGGTATCGACGAAGCTGCGGGTGAAGAGGAAGGCCTCCGAACGGCTGGAGAGCGAGAGCGGGTTCTCGTTCCGGTGCAGGCTGCGGAAACTGCCGGCGAGGCCGAGATGCAGGGTCTGCTTGTCATCGTCGATGGGCGCATAGGTGACGCGGCTGGTCGAGGCGATGCCCTCGCTGCCGATGCCGGTATTGGCGTTGCCGCCGAAGATTCCCGTGACGATGCTCCAGTCCTTGCCGTGCCGCCCGACGGCGAAGCCGACATTGCGCGCCGGCACGAAAGCGTCGGACAGGGCCCGTTCGGTGAACAGGATGCTGTTGTTGGAGGCGAGCTGGTCGAGCCCGAACGGCTCCCTCTGGTTGCCGACACTGAAGAGCATGTCCGGCACGCCGCGATAGACTATGACCGCATCGTTGATCGGCGTAGTCGGGTCGGCGAAATCGTACTGGAAGCCGATGCCGACATCTTTGCCGAGGCTCAAGCTCGTCTCGATCCAAGAGCGGCGCACGGCGAAATTGTCCGAGAACGGGTCGTCGAAACCCGATTGGCGGATGCCGGCTGCGCCGAAATCGAGATGTAGCCGCCCCCCGATGCGCAGCGTCGCGGCATCGTCGGGGAAGCGAAGAGTGATGCCCTTGTCGTCGATGGTCAGCCGCTCGCCATAGGGACCCGGCATACCGGTCGCCGCGATGGCCTCGCCCCTCGGCGCGTCCTCGGCGCGCAGACCGGCCGAGGCCGATAGGAGCCATGCCAGCGCGACGACGGAGAGGGCGCACGGGTTCGAAACCGCTCGTCTCCCGCGGGCGCGCTTCATGAGACCCGGCCAGCGGCGGGTTGCGGCGCCGATGGAAATTCCTCGTCCGATCCGACCCGTCTCGACGATGGCGCCGATCACAGGAGCGGCTCACCCGTGCGGGGGTCGCGCCAGGCCATCTTGGCGAGACCCGGAACGAGGGTGTGTCCCGCCCCGCCTTCCTCGATCAGATCGCCTCTCGGATCGAGCCTCGCGTCCGGACCTACATCGGCGAGGCGGGTCAGATAGCGTCGCCCGATCGCCTCGAACCCGTCCTCCTCCCAGAGGGCGAAAGCCTTCGTCAGGTGCCGCGCGAAGCTCTCGACGACGCGTCCATGGCCTTCTTCCAGCGCGAAGCCTTCGTTCTCGAGGGATGTCGAATCCGGCGTCAGGCCGGGATCGCCGGCCTCGGCCTTCGAGGCGATGACCAGAGCGGAGAAGACGAGCCATTCCGGAACGTCGTCCTCGCTGCAGGCCGCGGGCCAGCCGAGACGCCCCCCGCCGAGGCGCGCGCCGTCGAAGCGGATCGTGTCGGGCCAGTCGACCATCACCGGAATTTCGGGAGGGGCATGCGCCCCCAGGGCCTCGGCGAAGGCGACCATCCCGGCGAAGAACGCGCGGCGCGCGGTGGAAAGGGGCTCGTCCGGCGACAGGACCACGGCGAGATCGAGAAGGGCGGCGTTGCGGCGCCAGACCAGCAGGCCGGTCGCGTCATCGGCCGCGGCCGACCGGCAGGCCTCGTCGAACGCGCTATCGGCGCCGTCCGAGACCCGGAGGGAAAAGGCCGGCGGCAATGCGAGTGAGGAATGGGTGAGGTGGTCGGGGCTCGGCACCATGCCTGTCGGTTCTGCCTGCGCCCGTATGTCGGGTCCTAGTTTCGATCGATTATAGTATACAAGGTACCATATCGAGCGCGAAGGGGACCGATGTCCTCCGGGGTGTGACCAAAAGTTCGGGGTGTGGCTGTGTCCGATCGGATCGTGATCGCGTGCTCGTGCGAGGGGACCGTCGCCCTCGACGGAACAGCGATCGGCAAGGCGTGCGGCGGACGTCTCGAGACCGCCGAGCAGTTGTGCGGGCGCGAGGTCGGGCGGTTCGAGGAGGCGCTGGCCGGGAACGTGCCGATCACCGTTTCCTGCACCCTGCAGGCGCCGCTCTTCACCGATATCGCTGCGGCATCCGGGGCCGAAGCGCGCGTGGCCTATGCCAATATCCGCGAGACTGCCGGCTGGTCCACGGACGCCGCCGGAGCCGCGCC
The DNA here is from genome assembly GCF_022179405.1 of Methylobacterium marchantiae. Classification (GTDB taxonomy): domain Bacteria; phylum Pseudomonadota; class Alphaproteobacteria; order Rhizobiales; family Beijerinckiaceae; genus Methylobacterium; species Methylobacterium marchantiae. Next base: position 36,038 of record NZ_BPQT01000006.1, on the reverse strand, counting down.
GAAGATCGCCGCCCTGCTCGCCGCCGCTGCGGAGGTGCAGCCGGCACCGGGCAGCGTGGCGATGATCAGCCAGGGCGTCGCCCTGATCTACGGCGGGGACGAGATCGCGATCGAAGCAGGGCGCCGGCTCGCCGACCATCTCGACGTGACGGTGCTGTTGAGCCGTCCGCGCGACGTTCCGGTGCCGCGCAGGCACGAATTCCCGGTGCTCCAGGGCGATGTCGTGTCGGCCGGCGGGCATCTGGGCGCCTTCTCCCTGCGCATCGACGATTATGCGTTGCCGAGCCCGTCCTCGCGCCGGTCGCTCGCATTCGGGCCGTCGCGGAACGGCGCGACCTCCACCTGCGACGTCGTCCTCGACCTGACAGGCGGAACGCCGCTGTTTTCCGCGCACGACCTGCGCAGCGGCTATGTCCGCGCCGACCCTCGCGACCCGGCCGCGGTGGAGCGGGCGATCTTCACGATCTCCCACCTCGTCGGCGAATTCGAGAAGGCGCGCTTCGTCGATTTCCAGGCCGATCTCTGCGCCCATTCCCGCTCGCGCATCACCGGCTGCACGCGCTGCCTCGACGTCTGTCCCACCGGCGCGATCTCGCCCGCCGGCGACCACGTGGCGATCGACCCCTATATCTGCGCCGGTTGCGGCTCCTGCGCCTCGGTCTGCCCGACCGGAGCGGCCGCCTATGCCCTTCCAGCCGCCGATGCCCTGATGCGCCGCCTGCGGACCCTGATGCTGGCCTACCATCGGGCCGGCGGCCGCGACGGCGTGGTGCTGTTCCACGACGCCGAGCATGGCGAACCGCTGATCGAGGCGCTGGCCCGCTACGGCGACGGACTCCCTGCCAACGTGCTGCCGGTGGCGGTCAACGAGGTGACGCAGCTCGGCCCGGAAGCGGCCGCCGCCCTCCTCGCCTACGGCGCCGCGGGCATCCGCCTCCTCGTCCGCGAGCGACCTCATCACGACATTGCCGCCCTGCGCCGGATGGCGCTTCTGGCGGATACGCTCGCCGGTGCGCTCGGCTACGGTTCGGCCGACGGTACGCCCGTGGTCTCGCTGATCGAGACCGACGATCCGGACATCCTGGGCCTTGCCCTCTCCTCAGGCGGCCTCGGCACCCCTTCCCCGGTTCCGGCCGCCTTCATGCCGGCGGGCCCCAAGCGCAACGTGCTGCAATTCGCCTTCCGCGAGATGCATGTGGCCGCCCCCGCACCGGTCGCCCTGGTTCCGCTGGAGGCGGGAGCGCCCTTCGGCGGGCTCGAATTCCGGACCGAGGCCTGCACCCTGTGCCTCGCCTGCGTCGGCACCTGCCCGACCCATGCCCTCAGCGACAGCCAGGAAAAGCCGCTCCTCGCCTTCGAGGAAAGCCTCTGCGTGCAATGCGGCCTCTGCGCCGCCACCTGCCCGGAGGACGTCATCACCCTGAAACCGCAGGTGGATTTCGACGCCTGGAGCCAGCCGCGCCGCATCGTCAAGGAGGAGGAGCCGTTCGACTGCGTCGCCTGCGGCAAGCCCTTCGGCACCCGCAGCACCATCGAGCGGGTCATCGAGAAGCTCCAGGGCCGGCACTGGATGTTCAGGGGGAGCGCGGGCGAGGCCCGCATCCGCAGCCTGATGATGTGCGACACCTGCCGCGTGGAGACGGCGGTGAACGAGGCCTTCGACCCGCACACGATCCCCGAACGCGCGAAGCCGCTCACGTCGGAGGATTACTTCCGGGCTCGGGAATCGCGGGGCGATGGCGGGGTCTGAACCCCGCCGCCGTCATTGCGTCCGCGTCGCCTTCTCCAGGAATCGAACCAGGGCGTCGCGATCCTCGGCGTTGGTGATGGTCTGCTCGGGCATCTTGGTGCCGGGCGTGTAGCGCGAGGGGCCGACCTCGAACAGCTTCGCGATGGTCCGCGCATCCCAGACGATGTCGAGCTTCTTGAGCGGTTCGGAGAAGTTGTAGCCGGCGGCGGTGGCGATGCGCCGGCCGAAGATTCCGCTCAGGGTCGGGCCGGCGCGGTTGCCGTCCTCCGGCGTCAGGGTGTGGCAGGCGACGCAGGCGCGGAACACCTCAGCACCATGGTCGCCCTTGTAGGCGGCCAGCGAATCGGCCGGCCGCGCCATGGCCAGCGGCCCGATCGGCTCACCGGTCTTCGCGTCCCAGCGGCGGACCAGCCTGTCGCCGCCCCCCGTGAGCAACTCGCGTCCGTCCGGCCGGAAGGCGAGTGACCAGACCGGCAGCCCGGGCCCGACGAGGCTGAACGCCACCGTGGCGGTCGCCCGGTCGATCATCGCGACGGTGCCCGCCACGGTGGCGGCGGCCACCCGCCGGCCATCCGGCGACGATGCGAGGCCGATGACGGGGTTGGTGCCCAGATCCACCGATGCGCGCAGCGTTCCCTCCTCGGACAGGAACCGGACGACGCTGTCGGCCCCGGCGGCGGCGATCTCGCCGTCTCCCGCCACGATCACGCCGTTGACCGGCGAGGGCAGCTGGACGATGCGCGGCGGGCCTTCTGAGTCGGAGACCGGCCAGATCCGCAGGGTCGCATCATAACCGCCCGTGACCGCCCGGCCATCGGCGAGGAAGGCGACGGCGTTGACGTTCCCGGCGTGCCCCTGCAGCACCCGCGCCGGCCCGCCATCGAGGGTCCGGATGCGCGCCGTCCCGTCCCACGACGCGGAGGCGAGGCGCATCCCGTCCGGCGAGACGGCCAGGGCCGCGATGGGGCCCGTATGGTCGGAGAAGATCTCCACCGGCTCGGGACGTCCCGTCTGCCAGAGGGCGATGCGTCCGTCCTCGCTCGCCGTGGCGAAGCGGCCGTCCGGCAGGGCGGCGACGGCGTTCACCGCGCCGTCGTGGAAGCGCAGGATTGCGAGCGCACTCCCCTGGTCGATCCCCCACAGGATCGCCGATTGATCGAACCCTCCAGAGATCGCGATGCGTCCATCTGGGGCGATGGCGAGGGCCCGGACCGGGCCGCCATGGCCCCGCAACTGGGCGGAGGCCGGAATGCCGATCGTCAGGGCGATCAGACCGGCGCAGACAAGGGCGATACGCCGGAAAGTCGGTCGAAGGACGTTTGGTCGATCCGAGAAACCGGGTGTCTGCACCGCGCCGCCGCTGTCCTGCTGCATCGACGGCCAGGATTAGCGAGGCCGCCGCCGGTTGTCTCCCCCGCGCGCCTCGCCCGGCAGGTCGGCGATGGCCGGGCTTGATCACCCGCCTGCGATGCCGCATCCGTCTGGGCTCATGTCGATCCGGTCCGCCACCTCGGCCTTGATGCCCCTCGACGAGGCCCTGGCGCGTCTCCTCGTCGCCGAGCCGGTGGGGCCGTCCGTCGTGGCGGTGCGGGAGGCCATCGGTCTGGTCTTGGCGGAGGACGTCGTCGCCGTCTCAGAGCATCCCGGCCGGCCGAGCGCCCGCCGGGACGGCTGGGCCGTGACCGTCGGAGACGTGACCGGCGCCTCCGTCTACGCGCCCGTGATCCTGCCCATGCCTCCCGCCTGGGTGGAGGATGGCGACGAAATGCCCTCCGGCACCGACACGGTGCTGACGCCGGACGCGCGCGATGCCGCGGGCGAGATCGTCGCGGATGCGGCCCCCGGTGACGGTGCCTCGCGCATCGGCCAGGAGATTGGGCGGGGAGACGTGCTGGCGCGAGCCGGCCGGCACCTGACACCTCTGGCTGCCCTGGCCCTCGACGCTGCTGGGATCGGCGAGGTCGCGATCCGCCGGCCGCGCATCCGGGTCGTCGGGATCGCGGACGGACCTTTGTCTCCGCTGGCCCGGGCGGTGGCCGGATGGACCATGGCCGCCGGAGCGCGCGTCGCATCGGCGCCGTCCGCCCGGGACCGGGATTCCATCGCCAGCGCGATAGCGGCCGAGGAGGCCGACGCCGTCTTCGTCGTCGGCGGGACCGGCTTCGGCCGGACGGATCACAGCGCCGGCGCCCTCGCGGCCATGGGCCGCCTCGACGTGCACGGGATCGCGCTGCGTCCGGGCGAAAGCGCGGGTTTCGGCTGGATCGGCACGGTTCCGGTCCTGCTGCTGCCCGGCCGTCCCGATGCCGCCCTCGCGGCCTTCCTCACGCTTGGGCGCCCGCTCCTGTCTCGCCTCACCGGTGCGATGGTGCAGCCGGGGCTCGACGCGTCTCTCACCCGAAAGATCTCCTCGACCATCGGCATGAGCGAGATCGTCTTCGTGCGCGTGGCGAGGGGGGGCGTCGAGCCGATCGGCGGCGCCGATCTGCCGCTGCGGCGGCTGATCCTCGCGGAGGGCGCGGTTCTGGTGCCGCCGGACAGGGAAGGCTATCCCGAGGGCGAGCACATCGAGATCGTACCGCTGTGAACCGCACCGAAGGACCTGAGGCGACGGAGGATTTCCTGGCGAGGCTGTCGCGCGCCGCGCGGCAGGAGCAGTTCCTCCATGTGGTGAGCCGGGACGAGGCCGCCGCGCGGTTTCGCGCCGCGATCCCGCATGCTGCGATGCTCGCGGAGACCGTGCCCCTCGCCGCCGCCCTCGGCCGCGTGCTCTCGGCCGACATCGCCTCGCCGATCGATGTGCCGCCCTTCGACCGGGCCCTGGTCGACGGTTTCGCGCTCCGCTCGTCGGACACGCTCGGCGCGAGCCAGGCCGAGCCGCGCCGCCTCGGTCTCAACCACGAGATCCTCGCCTGCGGCGTCGCCCCGCGACTGGCGGTGGCACCCGGCACGGCGACGGCCATCGCTACGGGAGGCGTGATCCCGCGCGGCGCCGATGCGGTGGTGATGGTGGAAGCCACGGAACTCGCGTCCGGCGACGGACCGCTGGCGATCGACCTCGACCGGGTCGCCTCCCCCGGCCAGTTCGTGGGCTATGCCGGTTCCGACATGGCGCGCGGCGAGACCGTTCTGCGCAGGGGCACCGTGATCAGCGCGCGGGAGATCGGCATGCTCGCCGCATGCGGCCTCGGCACGATCGAGGTGGTCCGCCGTCCCAGGGTCGCGGTCCTCTCCACCGGCGACGAGCTGGTGGCTCCGGGCGAGCCTCTGCCGGCGGCCGGCATCTACGATTCCAACGGCGCCATCGTCGCCGCCTCCGTCACCGAGAATGGCGGCGACCCGGTGCCCCTCGGCATCGTCGCGGATGACGAGCCCGCCCTCGAAGCGGCGATCCGCGGGGCGCTATCGGACTGCAACGTCGTCATTCTGTCGGGCGGCACCTCGAAAGGAGCCGGCGACGTCTCTCACCGCATCCTCGCGCGCCTCGGCGAGCCCGGCATCCTCGTCCACGGCGTCGCCCTGAAGCCTGGCAAGCCGCTCTGTCTCGCCAAGGCGCAGGGCAAGGCCATCGTCGTGCTGCCGGGATTTCCGACCTCGGCGATGTTCACCTTCCACGAATTCGTGGTGCCGCTGATCCGGGCCCTGGCCGGGCTTCCGCCGCGGGAGGAGGAGAGCGTCGATGCGGTGCTGCCCCAGCGCATGGCCTCCGAGCTGGGACGGATGGAATTCGTGATGGCCTCCCTCTCCCGGGGACGGGAGGCGCCGGTCGCGGTTCCCCTGTCCAAGGGATCCGGCTCGGTGACCGCCTTCTCGCAGGCCGACGGGTTCTTCGCGATTCCCGCCGCGCGGTCGGGGATCGAGGCGGGCGAGCGGGTGAGCCTCACCCGGATCGGCGCCCGCACGCGCGCCCCCGATCTCACCATCGTCGGGAGCCATTGCATCGGGCTCGACGCCATCGTCGGATTGCTGGCCGAGCGTGGTGTCCGGGCGCGCACCATCTGGGTCGGATCCTCCGGCGGCCTCGCCTCCCTGAAGCGGGGCGAATGCGACATCGCCTCGATGCATCTCCTCGATCCGAAGACCGGCCGCTACAATGCGCCCTTCCTCACGCCGGCATTGCGCCTCGCCAAGGGCTGGGGGCGGATGCAGGGCGTGGTGTTCCGCCCCGGCGACGGGCGGTTCGCGGGGCGGGACGCGGCCGAGGCGGTCTCGGCCCTGGTCCGCGACCCGGACGCGATCATGGTGAACCGCAACACCGGATCGGGAACGCGGCTCCTGATCGACGGGGTGCTGAACGGCGCCCGGCCGGCGGGGTTCTGGAACCAGCCGCGCTCGCACAACGCCGTCGCCGCCGCAGTGGCGCAGGGCCGGGCCGATTGGGGTGTCGCCATCGAGAGCGTCGCCCGTGCCTATGGCCTCGGCTTCCTGCCGCTCACGGACGAGCATTACGATTTCGCCTATGCCGAGGACCGGGCGCAGGAACCGGCCCTGGCCGCCTTCCTTTCCCTCCTCGCCGAGCCGGAGACGCGAGCGGCCCTGGCCGGGCTCGGCTTCGCGATCCGGGACACGACGCCATGACGGAGCGCGGGATGCGGGTGATCGGCCTCGCCGGCTGGAGCGGGGCGGGCAAGACGACGCTCCTCGCCAAGCTGATTCCCGCCCTGATCGAGCGCGGCTTCACTGTCTCGACCATCAAGCACGCGCATCATGCCTTCGACGTGGACCAGCCGGGCAAGGATTCGCACCGACATCGTCAGGCGGGCGCATCGGAAGTGCTGATCTCGTCCGCCGCCCGCTGGGTGCAGATGCACGAGGTGCGCGACGGCGCCGAGGCGACGCTCGCCGACCTGCTGCGCCGCCTCGGCCCCTGCGATCTCGTGCTGGTCGAGGGGTTCAAGCGCGAAGGACACCTGAAGCTCGAAGTCTACCGGGAAGCCAACGGTCGCCCTCCCCTCCACGAAGAGGATTCCGGCATCGTCGCCATCGCGAGCGACAGGGCGTTTCCCGATGCGGGCATTCCCGTCGTCGATCTCGACGATGTGGCGGCCATCGCCGATCTCGTCGCCTCCCTGGCGGAACCGATCGACGCCGTCCTGAACAGGGTCGAGGGCGATGGCACAGCTGACTGACGATTGCTTCGCCTTCGGCGGACACCTGATGAGCGTCGACGAGGCGCTGGCGCTCATCGCGGAACGGCTTCCCGTCCTCGCCGGGATCGAGACAGTGCCGCTTCTCGAGGCGGACGGGCGCATCGCCGCCGATGACGTCACAGCCGGCATCGACCTCCCGCCCTTCGACAATTCGGCCGTGGACGGCTACGCCGTGCGCCATTCCGACCTCGCCCCGGACGGTGAGACGCGGATGACGGTGGAAGGCCGGATCGCCGCCGGCGATGCGGGGCTCGATCTCGGCAGCGCGCCGCGGGCCTTGCGCGTCTTCACCGGCGCGAGGATGCCGGGGGGCGCCGACACGGTGTTCATGCAGGAGGATGTCGCGGCCGAGGGCACGGACGTGATCCTGCCCCCGGGCCTCAAGCGCGGAGCGAACCGCCGGCTCGCGGGTGAGGATGTCGCGCGCGGCCGCACGATCATCGGCGCCGGACGCCGCCTGACGCCCCAGGATCTCGCCCTCGCCGCCGCCACCGGGCACGCGTTGCTGCCCGTGCGCCGGCGCCTGAGAATCGCGGTGTTCTCCACCGGCGATGAACTGGCCGAGCCGGGCGCCTCCCTGCGAGAGGGAGCGATCCACGATTCCAACCGGGTGATGCTGGTCGCCATCCTGAAGCGCCTCGGCGCGGCGGTGAGCGATCTCGGCATCCTGCGCGACGACCGCGCCGTCCTCGCCGCGCGCCTCGCGGAGGCGGCGTTGGAACACGACCTCATCCTCACCTCCGGCGGCGTCTCCACCGGCGAGGAGGACCATGTGAAGCCGGCGGTAGAGAGCGTCGGCAGCCTCGTGTTCTGGCGCCTGGGCATCAAGCCCGGCCGACCGGTAGCGATGGGCATCGTGCAGGGCACGCCCTTCGTCGGTCTGCCCGGCAATCCCGTCGCGGTCTACGTGACCCTGCTCTTCGTCGTGCGGCCCCTGCTCGCACGCCTCGGCGGCGAAGACTTCGCCGCGCCGCTCGCCATCCCGGTCCGATCGTCCTTCGCCTACCGCAAGAAAGCCGGCCGCCGCGAATTCGTCCGCGTCAGCCTCCGGCGCGCGGCCGATGGCGGGTTAGAAGCGGTCAAGTTTCCCCGCGACGGAGCGGGACTCCTCACCTCGCTCACCGGCAGCGACGGGCTCGCGGCTCTCGGCGACGACGTGACCGGCATCGAGCCCGGCGACACGATCGAGGTTTTTCCGCACGGATTGCTGTTCTGAGGGAGAATCTCGCGGCTCGCCGCCGGAGAGCCTGACCGGAACTTGCATTGCGCAAGTCCAGGCACGATGTGCCCGAAACCATCCGATGCGGCGGGCCCGCCGCATCCGAGTCCGAGCCCCCCGCTCGCGCTCACCTCCTCGCACCTCCGACCTGATCGAAAGCGCCGATGGATTTCCTCGACTCGCACTTCCTCGTCTCGGTGCTGCAGATCGTCTGGATCGACCTGCTCCTCTCCGGCGACAATGCGGTCGTCATCGCCATGGCCTGCCGATCGCTGCCACCCGAGCAGCGCCGCACCGGAATCCTGCTCGGCGCCGGCACGGCGGTGGGCCTGCGCATCCTCTTCGCGGTGATCATCACCCATCTCCTGGCGGTGCCGTTCCTGCGGATCGGCGGTGGTCTGCTGCTGCTCTGGATCGCGGTGAAGCTGGCGCTGGGCGAGGAGGAGGATGGCCACGCGGTCGGCGACAGCAAGACCCTGTGGAAGGCGGTGCGGACCATCGCCATCGCCGATGCGGTGATGAGCCTCGACAATGTCGTCGCCATCGCCGCCGTCGCGAAGGGCGAGGTGTCGCTGTTCGTGTTCGGCCTGCTGCTGTCGATCCCCCTGATCGTGGCGGGGGCGTCCCTAATCACGACGCTGCTGAAGCGCTTCCCCGTCATCGTCTGGGCCGGCGCCGCGTTGCTTGGCTGGATCGCCGGCGAGATGATCGTCACCGATCCCTACGTCGCCGAGCACGTCGCTTCGGTGCCCCACGCGCACAACGTGGCGGCCGGCATCTGTGCCGTCCTGGTCGTCGTGGTGGCGTTCGTATGGAAGCGGGCCACTTCATCGACCGAACCGATGGCCGATCACGGCCGCCATTGAGGCTTCGCGCGAGGACGGAAGCGGCTTCCCGCGTGGAGGCCGCTTCCGTCCGGCTGGGCCGGGTGACCCGAGCGGGTCCTACTGGGCCGCTTCGAGATATTTCAGGTCGAGGGCGGCCAGCGACATCAACGGCGCGGGCATGACGACACCGTCGCGGCGGATCTGACGGGCCACGCGCTGGCATCCGGCGATGTCGTTGGCATTGGCGACCGCATCGCCCTGCTCGATGGAGGCGGCGCTCGGCGTCTTCGGCGGCGGTGCCGCAGGAGTGGCCGACGCAGCCGCAGCCGCGGGGGCCGGGGCTTGAGCCGAAGCGCCCGACGGAGCGGCCGCATTCTGCGACGCGCCCTGAGGACCGGCCGCGCCGGGGCCGCTCTGCGCGGTCGGACCGCTCAGGCCGGAATCCCTCTGCGTATCGCTGGCGCCCGACGGCTTCTGTGAGCCCGTGCCCGGCGCCGTCACGGCCGTGCTCGTATCGGCCTTGGCCGGACCGGCAGAGGTCGGCTGGGCGGGCGGGTGCAGGAAGGCAACGAGTTCCTTGCAGATATTGGCCGGCTTGCCCGCCGATTCCGCCGAGGCCATTGCCGGAAGGAGCACCATCGTCGCCGTCGCGGCCCCGATGGCGAAGCCTCTGATACCCGAACCTGTCATGTCACGCCCCTCCCGAGGCCAAGCCGCCGCATGTCGAGCGGCGCCGATCCTTCGGGGAAAGGTGCGCGGCCGAGGAGACCTGTCAAGGGCGGGTGTTTCCAGGTCGCGCGCCGGGTTGAGTGTCGAGAGAACAGCCGGCGACGCGTGGCCGGCGGTCGTCGCCGAGCCTCTTTCATGAATTACGAGACCGGGGAACGTCGAAGCGACGGCCTTTGCGGTTGACCGATGACCGTATTCGCGGCGTCTGTCCCCTGATCCATCGTCATTCGGATCGAAGAGCGGTCGAGCCATGTCCTCTCCGACGCCTGCGAATGTCCGGCCAGCGGAGGAGGACGATCTCGCCGCCGTCGCGGCCATCTACGCCCACCATGTCCGACACAGCACGGCGTCGTTCGAGGCCGAACCGCCGGACATCGTCGAGATCGCACGCCGCCGCGCATCGTCCGTGCAGGGCGGTCACCCCTATTTCGTGGCCGAACAGGCGGGCGTGGTCGTCGGCTACGCCTATTCGGGCCCCTATCGTCCACGGGCCGCCTACCGCAACACGGTCGAGACCTCGATCTACCTCCATCCCGACGCGATGGGGCGCGGCCTCGGGACCCTGCTGCTCGAAGCCTTGATCAGAGCCTGCGAGAGACACGGCTTCCGACAGATGATCGCCGTCGTCGGCGACAGCACCAATCGCGCCTCGATCCGATTGCACGAGCGCCAAGGCTTTCGCCGCGTCGGCACCCTGGAGGCCGTCGGCTTCAAGCACGGACGCTGGCTCGATGTCGTCCTGCTCCAGCGCAATCTCGGCGAGGGCGCGTCCTCGGTGCCTGGGGCGCAGGGCGCCTGACGAACTGCCACTTCGCTCCGTATGGCCTTCTCCCGACGCCGCGTTCTATCCCAGTGGTCGAAATCCGACGTCTGGCACCCACCCGGAACGATTGAGTTGGGCGGGCGACGTGGCGTCCTGGCCCGGCTGGTGACGCGATTGGTGGCCGCCCCAGGTCTGGTCAAGCGTCCGCCCTCAGGTGTTCGAGTTTCTGAGATCGCGCGGCGCGGTTCCGAAGCGCCGCCGGAAGGCGGTGCTGAAGACCGACGCGTTGGTGAAGCCGCACCGGTACATGATGGTCGCGATGCTGTCGCTGGCATGTGCAGGCGCCAACAACTGGCGATGCGCCCGGTCGAGGCGCGTGTCGCGGATCGCCGCCGCCACGCCCTCGCCGTCGGCGAAGGCGGCGTAGAGACGGTTGCGGGAGACGCACAACGCCCGGTACAGGGTGTCGGGACCGAACCCCGGATCGTGTAGGCTGCGTTCGATGTGCACCGCGGCCAGTGACCGCAGCGCGTCCGCTGTGACGTCGCCCGTGCGAGCGCCCACCAAACCCCGGAACAGGTGGAGGGTGCCCTCGACTGCGATGCCGGCCTCGGTCTCCGTCATGCCCGGCACCAAGGCCGCGTAGGACCGCAGGTAGGTCGCGAACAGCGCATTGAGGGGGCCGTGGCCGATCATGCGCCCGGCGTAGGCTTCCGGCTCGCCGACATGGGCCCTGAAGGCCGCGCGCGTCGAGCTAAGCCGGATCTCCTCGTAATCCTCGTAGGCCCCGATCAGGAACGGGCGTCCGGAGTCGGTGACGCTGATGTCGCCGGGAGCCATCCGCCCGCCGCGGGTCCCTTGTTCGAAGTACTGGGTACCGCGCAGGACCAGGGCGATTGTGATGGTGTCGCGCCCGTCTTGGCGGACATGGCGCGCCGTGCGCTCGACATCGACCCGCGGGCCCTCGGTGTGCAGCAAGGTGCTGTGGGCCGTGACGGCGACGAGACGACTGGCTGCGAACGACCGCCGTTCCTCGGCCCCGGCGCTGGTGACGCCGGACATGGCCAGCGCCGTGTCGCGCCAGAACTCGAACGCGCGCTTCGACTCGACCTCGGCGGTGCTCTGCCTCAGCGTTTTGACGCGGGGGCGCTCGGTCAATTCATACTCCTTGGTTCAGACGCTTGGAGATCGAGACTCGCTCTGTCTGCAAGGTATGTCTGTTTGTAAATTAGCAAGACTTCAAATTTCGTATTTTTCGTATGCGTATGCGTATGCACCACGTGCTGGGTCAGGATCGAAATCTAAAGTAGGTCGATGGTTGAATAAAAACCTGTAAGGGAAGGTATCAGAGGCAAAATTAGCTTTGGTAGATGGACTTTTTCAGAGCAGGCGTACTCCTCTCAGCCAGGACAGGTCACAAATATGGGCCAGGCTGCCCGCAAGCGGACCTTCTGAACTTCAGATATGGGTCGAAAGCGGGCTCGGAACTTGGGGACCATCGGTCAAATTTAGACCGATCGTCCCCGCCGTGTCCGCCGCCCTGAGCGTGCGAGCATCGAGAGCGACCTGCTCGCATCCTGCGAGCTTCGAACGATCCCGACCTTAGGCCCTCACTTCGTCCCGGCATTCGGGAAGAAGAGCTGTTCGCCGCCGATCCGGTAGGCGGCGATGGCGGCCTGTCCCGGCGCCGAGACCAGCCAGTCGATGAAGGCCTGCCCCGCTTTCGCCTTCACATGCGGATGCTTCTCTGGGTTCACCAGCATGGCTCCGTACTGGTTGAACAGGCGCTTGTCGCCCTCCACCAGGATCTTGAGGTCGCCCCGGTTCTTGAACGACAGCCAGGTGCCGCGGTCGCTGAGGACGTAGGCGTTGGTGGCCGAGGCGGTGGTGAGCGCCGGCCCCATTCCCTGGCCGACCTCCTTGTACCAATCGCCGCGGATCGCGCCGAGGTCGAGGCCGGCCTCCTTCCAGTAGCGCAGCTCCGCGCTGTGCGTGCCGGAACGGTCGCCCCGCGAGACGAAAGGCGCCTTGGCAGCGGAGATCCTGCGCAGGGCCTCGACCACGCTGGCGCCGGCGGCACCGGCCGGATCGTCCTTCGGCCCGACGATGACGAAGTCGTTGTACATCACCGGATAGCGCTTCGTGCTCCAGCCCTCGGCGACGAACGTCTCCTCGGCCGCCGTATCGTGGACAAGGGCCACGTCGGCATCGCCGCGTCTGGCCGCGTCGAGGGCCTGCCCGGTGCCGAGAGCCACCACCTTCACGCCGATGCCGCTACTTTGCGTGAACTTCGGCAGGAGGTCCTTGAACAGGCCGGATTGCTCGGTGGAGGTGGTGGAGGCGACCGTGATGGTCTCGGCCGGTTCGGCGCGGGCCAGCGCAGTCGTCAGGCCGGATGATCCGACGACGGCGAGGAGGCCGAGGCTCAGGAATGAGCGGCGAAGGAGGTCCATGGCAATTCTCCGGCGAGATAGGCGCGCGCTTGCGGCGAGCGGGGGGACGAGAGGAGGCTGCGTGCGGGCCCATGCTCGACGGCGAGGCCATCGGCGAGGACCACCACGTCTTCGGCGAGGCGCATGACCTGACCGAGATTGTGCGAGACGAGGACAACCTTCGTGCCGGCCCGCGCCATCGACGCGACGAGTTCCTCGATGGCCTGGGCCGAGGCCGGATCGAGATTGGCCGTCGGCTCGTCGAGGAGGAGGAGGTCCGGCTTTCTCGCCCAGGCCCGCGCGAGGGCGAGGCGCTGCTGCTCGCCGCCCGAGAGACGGGTCGCCGGAGCGCCGGCCCTGTCGCCGAGGCCGACATGGTCGAGCGCGGCCCGAACCCGCTCACGACGCTCCCCGGCATCGAGGCCCAGGGGCGCCAGAGCCAGGGACACGTTCGCGGCGACGCTCGCCCGGACCATGCCGGGGCGCTGGAACACGAAGGCGGTGCCGGGCCGGCTCCCTGCCGACGCGCCGATGCGGATCGTCCCGCTCGTCGGCACCAGCAATCCGTCGATGAGGCGCAGGAGCACGCTCTTGCCCGCGCCGTTCGCACCGATGATCGCCGTGATGCCGGGCGACGTCACCGTGATATCGACGCCATTCAGGATCGGCAGGTCGCCGACACGGTAGCGGAGCCGCTCGATCGCGATGGGGACCGACGGGCTCATCCGTAGGCACGCATGGCGTAGGACCGGAGCAGCGAGGCGACGGCGCTGACCGCGACGACGATGGCGATCAGGACGATGCCGAGGGCCAGGGCGAGGGGGAGATCGCCCTTCTGCGTCTCCAGCGAGATCGCCGTGGTCATGGTGCGGGTATACCCGTCGATGTTGCCGCCGACGACGAGGACGGCGCCGATCTCCGAGATGGCACGGCCGAAGGCGGCGAGGATCGCCGTCACCAGGGAGAAGCGCGTATCGAAGATCAGGATCGCGGCGCGGCGCACCCGGCCGAGGCCGAGGGAGCGGAGCTGTTCGCCGAGATGATCCTCGGCATCGGCGACGATCTGGCGCGTCAGGGCGGCGATGAGCGGCACCACCAGGATCGTCTGCGCCGCGATCATCGCGCTGGGAGTGAAGAGCAGACCGAGGCCTCCGAAGGGGCCGGAGCGCGACAGCAGCAGGTAGAGGACGAGCCCGATGACCACCGGGGGCAACCCCATCGCCGCGTTGAGAAGGCCGACCACCGCTCTTCGCCCCCGGAAGGACGCCACGGCGACGAGGCCCCCGAGGGGCACGCCGACCAGGGTGGCGAGCCCGACGGCCGACAGGCTCACCCGCAGCGACAGGCCGGCAATGGCGATCACCTCCGGATCGAGCGCGGCGATCCGTGAAAGCGTATCCTGCAGGGTTTGAAACATGGCTCCGGTGCTGTTCGGCGGCGCTTCCTCATGCTATCGCCCAAACCGTCAGTTCAATAGGAAACGACTTGCCTATGAAGGTGGATCTGACCCTGGGCGGAACCATCGACGTGGCGGGCCGGGAGATCGCCTTCGCACCGACGCTCGCGCTTCTGGACGCCGTCGTCGCGGCGGGCTCACTTCAGGGGGCGGCGAGCCGGCTGCGCCTGTCCTACCGCTCCGCCTGGGGTCGCTTCGTCCTGCTCGAGGAGACGCTCGGACACCCCGTCATCCGCAAGACCAAGGGACACGGCACCGTCCTGACGCCCTACGGCGCTGCGTTTCACGAGGCCCTCGCCCGTGCCTCGCGGGCGAGCGAGGACATCGTCAGGCGGGAGGAGCGGGTGCTGGAGGCGGCCCTCGATGCGTTGAACGGCATCGCGAGCGGCCCGCTGCGACTGGCGATCAGCCACGATTCGGTGCTCCTCGAAGCCCTCGGCGAGATCGGTGGCATCGCCGTATCGATCGCCGGCAGCCTGGAAGCCCTCGCGAGACTGGCGAGTGGGCAGGTCGACGGGGCGGGATTCCATTTCGGTGCGGCCGTGCCGGAGCCGGGCTCGGCCTTCGCCGAGGTTCTCGCCGATCCGGCGCTCATCGCCCGCCCGGTCCTGCGCCGCGAGCAGGGATTGATGATCGCGAAGGGCAATCCGTTCGCCGTCAACGGAATCGCCGACCTGTCCGCGGCCGGTCTCCGCTTCGTCAACCGCCAGCACGGTGCGGGCACACGGATCTGGTTCGACAGGCTGTGCGCCGAAGCGGGGATGAACGCCCGCTCCATCCACGGCTACGAGACGGAGGAGTTCACGCATCAGGCGGTGGCGGCCCTGATCGCCTCCGACGCCGCCGATGTCGGGATGGGGACCCGCGCCATCGCGGAGCGCTTCGGCCTCAATTTCGTGCCGCTCGGCGAGGAGACCTACTTCCTCGCCGTTCGCGCCTTCGTCGGGGCGGAGCGGCTGGAGACGATCGCCGAGGCGATCCGGCGCCGGGCCGAATCGACCGCCGGCTATGCGTGAGGCCGTCGACCGTTCGCCTGGATTCCTAGTGAGCCAGGATCTTCGAGAGGAAGGTCTGCGCCCGCTCGGAGCGCGGCTTATCGAAGAAGTCGTCCTTGGTGGCGTCCTCGACGATCTCGCCGCGATCCATGAACACCACGCGGTTGGCCACCTTGCGGGCAAAGCCCATCTCGTGGGTGACGACCATCATCGTCATGCCTTCACGGGCGAGCTCGATCATCACGTCGAGGACCTCGCCGACCATCTCCGGGTCGAGGGCCGAGGTCGGTTCGTCGAACAGCATGACGATCGGGTTCATCGACAGGGCGCGGGCGATGGCGACGCGCTGTTGCTGACCGCCCGAGAGCTGGCCCGGATATTTGTGCGAATGCGCCGAGAGGCCGACCCGCCCGAGGAGCTTCAGGCCGCGGTCATGTGCGTCCTCCTTGGCACGGCCGAGCACCTTGCACTGGCCGAGCATCAGATTGTCGATGATCGACAGGTGCGGAAAGAGCTCGAAATGCTGGAACACCATGCCGACGCGGGCACGCAGCTTGGGAAGGTTGGTGCCCTTGGCCTGAACTCCGATCCCGTCGACGGTGATGGCCCCCTTCTGGATCGGCTCCAGGGCGTTGACGGTCTTGATCAGCGTGGACTTGCCGGAACCGGAGGGACCGCAGACGACGACCACCTCGCCCTTCGTCACCTGCGTGGTGCAGCCGTTGAGGACCTGGACCGGCCCGTACCATTTGCTGATGTTGTCGATGGCGATCATCGGCTTGCCGGAAGCCTGGGGATCGATGGCGGACATGGCGGATCCTCGAAAGCTTAGCGGATGATGGCGACGCGGCGCTGCAGACGCCGGACGAGGGTCGAGGCGGTGATGCAGATCACCAGGTAGACGGCGGCCGCGAACAGATACATCTCGACGAGGCGGCCATCGCGCTGAGCCACCTTGGAGGCGGCACCGAGGAAGTCCGTGAGCGAAATGACGTAGACCAGCGACGTGTCTTGAAAGAGGACGATGGTCTGGGTCAGCAGCAGCGGCAGCATGTTGCGGAAGGCCTGAGGCAGGATGACGGTCCGCATGGTCTGGCCATAGGTCAGCCCGATGGCCTGGGCGGCGGCCGTCTGCCCCTTCGGGATCGCCTGAATGCCGGCGCGCATGATCTCGGAGAAGAACGCCGCCTCGAACAGGGTGAAGGTGACCAGCGCCGAGGTGAAGGCGCCGACCGAGATCGGACGCGAGGCGCCCGTCATCCACTGGCCGATATAGGGGACGAGAAAGTAGAACCAGAAGATCACCAGCACGAGCGGCAGCGATCGCATGAAGTTCACGTAGATCTTGGCCGGGAGCGCCAGGGCGGTGATCCCGGACAGGCGCATCATCGCGATGATGGTGCCGAGGATGATGCCGCCCGAGGCGGCGAGCGCGGTGAGCGTCAGCGTGAACACCATCCCCGTCCCGAACAGGTACGGCAAGGATGTGAGGACGACCCCGAAGTCGAAATCCGTGAACATCGGTCCCCTAGTCCAGTCTGACGGTCGCGAAGGGTGGCAAAGTCGCGAAGGATGGCAAAACGGGTCGCGCCGACATCAGCGCGACCCCGGGACGGCGATGCGGGTCTCGAGCTTGCTCGACGCTGTGACCACCAACAGACTGATCCCGAGATAGATCAGGGTTGCCGCCGTGAAGGATTCGAAGACCTGAGAGGAGAATTCCTGCATCGAGCGGGCCCGCGCGGTGAGTTCGAGCAGACCGATCGTGAGCGCCACAGAGGTGTTCTTGAGGTTGTTCAGGAATTCAGAGGTGAGCGGCGGCAGGATCACCCGGTAGGCGTTGGGCAGCAGCACGTAGCGATAGGTCTGCCACGTGGTGAGGCCGAGCGCCGTGCCGGCCATCCGCTGCCCGCGCGGCAGGGTCTCGATGCCGGTGCGAACCTGCTCGGCGACACGGGAGGCCGTGAAGAAGCCGAGGCAGATCACCGCCGTGTAGAACGACGCGTTGGGAAGCTGCTTCAACCAGGTTCCCCAGGAGCCGGGCAGCAGCTCCGGCACCACGTAGAACCACAGGAACATCTGGACCAGCAGCGGGATGTTGCGGAACAGCTCCACATAGGTGGTGCCGACCCGTTGGGCCCCCCGGCTCG
Source organism: Methylobacterium marchantiae (assembly GCF_022179405.1). Classification (GTDB taxonomy): domain Bacteria; phylum Pseudomonadota; class Alphaproteobacteria; order Rhizobiales; family Beijerinckiaceae; genus Methylobacterium; species Methylobacterium marchantiae. The sequence continues at coordinate 18,567 of NZ_BPQT01000006.1, read as the reverse complement.
GCAGAGTGCGCAGCACCCCGATGAGCGAGCCGAGGGAAAAGGCGATGATCCAGGAGCAGAGCGCCGTGACGATCGTCCAAGTGAGGCCGGAAAGAAGCATGTCGGCGTAGGTGCCGGTGCCTTCCGGAGACGGATCGAAGAAGATCCGCCAGTTCCAATTGTAATTCATCGCCTGTCGTCTGCTCCGGTGCGGCGGCTTAGTAGGCGGCCGGGTCGGCGCTGTCGCTCGGCGACTCGAAGGCCTTCTTCATGGGATCGCTCATGGGAAGGTTCAGGTTGATGCCGCGCGGCGGGATCGGCTTGGTGAACCAGGTCTCGTAGAGCGTCTTGCCCTCGGGGCTCTTGTAGAGCTTGGCCGTGGCTTCATCGACCACCGCCTTGAACGGCGCGTCGTCCTTGCGGAGCATGATGCCGTAGGGCTCGGGCTTCGACAGCGCCTCGGTGGAGATGGCGTAGGCGCCCGGATCCTTCGAGCTCGCCGCGAGCGAGGCCAGCAGCACGTCGTCCATGACGAAGGCGGCTGCTCGGCCGGTCTCCACCATGAGGAAGGCTTCCGCGTGATCCTTGGCGGGGAGGATGGTCAGGCCGAGGCTGCGCGCGGTGTTGGCTTCGTTGATCTGGCGGATGTTGGTGGTGCCGGAGGTGGAGACGACGGTCTTGCCTTTGAGATCCTCGATCGTGTCGAGCTTGGCCGACTTCTTCGCCACGTAGCGGGTGGCGGTGAGGAAGTGGGTGTTGGTGAAGGACACCTGCTTCTGACGATCGGCGTTGTTGGTGGTCGAGCCGCATTCGAGGTCGACGGTGCCGTTCGCGATCAGGGGGATACGCGTCGCGGAGGTGACGGGGTTAAGCTTCACCTCGAGTTTGGTGAGCTTCAGGTTCGTCTTCACCGCCTCGGCGATCTTCTTGCAGATCTCGAAGGCGTAGCCCACGGGCTTCTGGTCGCCGTCGAGATAGGAGAACGGGACCGAGGCGTCGCGGTAGCCGATCGTGATCTCGCCGGTTTCCTTGATCTTCTTGAGGGTGCCGGTCAGTTCCTGGGCGCTGGCACCCGAAACGCCGAGCGGAAGGCCCGTCGCGAATGCGAAGACGACCGCCGCTGACAGAGCAGCGGACCTGTGATGACCCAAATGCATGTGAAGGCTGGCTCCCGGAGGGGTTCTCACCGATCGGACGACCGGCTCTTGAGGCTCAACGTAGCAGCGGTCCTGTCCATCGCAATCGGTGATTTGACGCCTCACCGAAGATGTCAACCGCTGACGGACACCATAGCAATCACCGTGCCGTCAGGTCGGCTCCGAAAATTTAAAGCGAGACAATCCCCTCTCTTTGAAATTCCTTCGGTCGAGGCAAGACCAGCGCTTTGCAGATCAGTGCGCGGAATGAAAAAAGGCCCGGCTTTTCAGCCGGGCCTGTCTCGTTAGATTTCGACGCATCTTGCAGGATCGGAGCGCTGCCACCGCGAGGGTATCGTTGCTCCGATCCCGACCAAGTCGGATGCTTAGAAGTCGCGCTGTACGCGGGCGCGGACCTGGAAGGTGTCGGCGGAGTCGACGGTCTTGACGGCTGCACCAGCGTTCAAGGCAGCGGCAGCGATCGCACCGTTTTTGTACTGGTCAACAACGCGGCCGTTCTGCAGACCAACCTTGGTGTAGAAGCCTTCCAGACCGATATCCAGATCCTTCACGGGCGACCAGATCAAGCTCGCGCCGGCTACGATCTGATATGTGTCGCGGAGGGTCGGGCTCAGTGAGAAAGCTCGGGTCGGAGTTCCATCGGCATTGAGGCCGCCAGTGAAGTTGTTCTGTGACAGGAACCCGGACGTTCCGAATGCGGCAGCGTGAGCTTCACGAGCCCCTCTGGCGAAAGCCAGTTCACCGTAGCTGCCGAAAACGGCCGAACGCCACTCGGGCGACCAGTAGTGAAGGAACGAACCCACGACCGTGAAGCTGGTCGAGGTCTCGATCTTGCCGGTCAACGGGTTCAGCGTCGCATCCGACATGAAGGGATCGAAGGACGCACCGTTGATCGTGCTGGCGCGGGAGGTGTAGCTGCCGTTATACGAGGAATAGCCGGTGTAGAGGGTGGCACCCTCGCCATAGGCACCCTGCAGATACAGGGTATCGCCGGGAGAGATGAACGGGGTGTTGATCTTCACACCGCCCTGGACCGCCCAGCCGTACTCGCTGGAGGGACGCTCTGCAGTGAATGCCGGGATGACACCGTTCGTCTGAATGAAATTACCGGTGTTAAGCTCCTTGACCGCTGCGGACAGCTGAGCCGAACCCCAAGCAGCATCATAGCGAAGCACGCCGACGAAATCGGGCATCCGGTTGCGCTGCGTGACATCTACGTTCTGGAACGCGATCGGAACACCAAGAGGGCTGAACGCCACAGCAACCGGCGACGGAGCACCGGATACGCCGGTCCCACCGAAGGTCTGCGAGTAGATCGTGTTGCGACGGAAGGTCGGGTCTTCGAGCGAGATCGTGGCCGAGAAGCCGTCACCGAACTTCGTCGAGTAGGCGAGGAGGTTGGTGGACTGGACGTCCGAGTTCAGGGTCGCGCCGGCGAATTCGAAGTCGTGGGCGTAGAAGTCGAAGAACGAGGAGGCGCGACCGGCGGTGAGGCCGGCGAACTGAATGAAGGCCTTGTCCGTATTCACGAACTGCTGGTCGCGACCGACCTGATCCTGGCCTGTGGCGCCGAAGGCGGAGCCGATACGCTCCTGGGTGCCGGAGCGGAGGCCGCCGGTGGCACTAGTGCGGGAGGCGAACTGGATACGGGTGAAGGCGCGCAGGGTGCCATAGGCCGTCTGCGTGCGGGCATCGACGTTGATGCGGGCGAGACCGATATAGCCGGTCGTGTCGCCCTGGCTTCCAGCGGCGCTGCGCGACGAGGTCGGCTGGTAGCCCACGTCGAGGCGGGCGCGGCCCGAGAGACGGATGCAGGTATCGGTGCCGGGGATGTAGAAGAAGCCGGCGCCGTAGGCGCTGCAGACGCGGACGTACTCGATCGGAACAGCCTTCTTCACGGGAAGATCGGCAGCGTGCGCTCCAACGACTGACGCAAAGGCTGCGGCAGAACCGAGGAGTGAGCTCTTCAAGAGCTTCATTGATATCTCCAAAAGCTTCGAGACCCGAGGGACAGGCAACTTCGACCCGGCGATGACCGAAATCCGTTTGCCTTTATTTGTTAGCCGGATGGGAACTCAGCCCCGTGACCCGACCGCGCCCCGGGGTTTTCCCAGTGCCATTTCACTCTGTGCGAGCCGGTTGCGGCCGGCAACTCGGAATCGTGAATGCCAGACGGGTTCTGAACTGCTGTGGCGGCGCTGCAACGTTTGTCAGACGGCTAAGTGTATCATCGCGCGGTCGGCTTGCTGTGCAGTCCACAACCCAAAGGAACAAAGTGGTGCTTCGAGGCGGGCTATTGGGCCCGATTATTCCAGACTCACGCAGCTTTGCTTAGTTTTTGTGCTGCGCATGCCGCTGCGCGGCCGCGCGGCCCGCTCGCGCCCCTGCTCCACAGGCATCGGACATTGCTCGAGCGTCGACCGGCCCGCGGGATGGACTTGAGGGCGAGAAGACTCGCCGACCGGGACGAATCGGCGGCATCAGGCCGGCGGGACGATCCGCGCGACTCGGGACGACCGCGTCATCGCTTCGAGTTCGAGGAGATGATCGAGCTGGCCCTGAGTCAGCAATCCCTCCTCCAGTACGATGTCGGCCACCGGCCGGTTCTCCGCCAAGGCCCGCTGGGCGACCCGGGAGCAGGCTTCGTAGCCAAGCGCCGGAACGAGGGCGGTCACGAGCCCGATCGAGCCGTGGACGAGGCTGCGGCAGCGTTCGCGATCGGCCCCGATTCCATCGACGCAGCGCTTGGTGAGGGTGTCGACCGCAGCGGTGAGCATCCGCAGGGAGCTGAGGACGCAATATCCGATGGTCGGCTCGAAGGCGTTGAGCTGGAGCTGGCCGCCCTCGGCGCAGAGGGTCACGGTGAGATCGTGGCCGATGACCAGGAACGCCATCTGGTTGACCACTTCCGGGATCACCGGGTTGACCTTGCCCTGCATGATCGAGGAGCCGGTGGTAATGGCCCAGCGGGTGCCCCATCAGTTCCAGGGCGACGTTGGCGATCACCTCGTTGGCGTTCATGTTGGTCGAAGTGCCGTCGCCGCCCTGGATCGCGTCGACCACGAAGGATTCGGCAAAGCGCGGGTCGGTGGCGATGAGGGTGCAGGCGCGGTCGATAGCGTCCGCCTTCTCCGCCGACAGGTGGCCGAGCCGCCGATTGGCGCGGGCCGCCGCCTGTTTCACCAGCGCGAGGCTCCGGACGAAGTCGGGGAAATGCCCGACCGGCACGCCGGTGATGGGAAAATTGGCGACCGCGCGCTTGGTGTGGATGCCCCAATAAGCGCCGGCCGGAACCTCACCATACCCCAGGAGATCATGCTCGGTGCGCGTCCGCGCGCCGTCCATCTCCACGGTCCGGACCGTCGCGACGGCGATGTTCTCGACCGGGGCCTCTATCTCCCTCGCCATCGGTCTTGTCCCTCGCGCCACCCCAACGGCGGGTTCGCCGAAGGCCACATGCGGCAGCGGAACCGTCGAGCCTCGTGAAGGGCCGGCCGTGACATCGGATCAATCCGGAAGCCCGATGACCTGAAAGTTGGTCCTCAGCTCATCGGACATCGGGACGTTCAGGCGCTCGCCGTTCGGCAGCCGCTTGAGGAACCAGCGCTCGTAGATCCAGCGCAGCTCGCGGGATTCGGCGAGCCGTTCGAAGGTGGCCGTCACCACGCCGGCGAACTGCCCGTCATCCTTGCGGAACATCAGGCCGTAGGGCTCGAACGACAGCTTGTCCGCCAGAACGGTATAGGACGCCCCCTCCGTGCCGGCCCCCGCGATGAGGCCGTAGAGCAGCACGTCGTCGAGGCCGAGGGCATCGGCGCGCCCGTCCTTCACCATGGCGAAGGATTCGGCGTGGTCGTGCCCGGTGACAATGGTCGTCGCCATGTTGAGCCGCGCCATCAGGGCGCGCAGGGCCGCCTCGTTGGTAGTGCCGACGGTGACCGCGACAGTCTTGCCGACGAGGTCGCGATAGGAGGTGATCGCCGAACCGCGCTTCACCAGGAGCTTCGTGGCGCTGAAATAGGTGACGGGCGAGAACGCCACCTGCTTGCGGCGCTCGGCATTCGCCGTGGTCGATCCGCATTCGAGGTCGACCTTGCCAGATGTCACGGCACCGATCCGGGTCTCCGGGGTGACGAGTTCGTAGCGCACGGTGAGGTCGTTCCGGCCGATCTCCTTGCCGATCGCATCGACCACTTCGAGGCACAGGTCGATGGCATAGCCGACCGGCTGGCCCTTCCCGTCACGGGACGAGAACGGCAGCGAGTTCTCGCGATACCCGAGAGTCACAGCACCCGTTTCGCCGATCTTCTTGAGCGTCCCGGTCAGGACGTCGATGGCGGCCGCCGGATGGATGGTGGATGCCGCCAGCAGCGCCACAGCCGCGGCGACCCTCATGCCCGTCATGCGCATTGTCCGGTTCCCGTCACGCCCCGTGATCGACAGCGATGTGCGATGCCTCAGGCTATTCGGCGGGCTCCGGCAGGGGAGACACGTCGCGGTCGAGGCTCTGGTCGGTCAGGGCGAGCTGACCTTCCCATTTCGCGACGGCGACGGTGGCGACGCTGTTGCCCAGCACGTTGGTGGCGGAGCGGCCCATATCGAGGAACTGATCGATGCCGATGATGAGCAGGAGGCCGGCCTCTGGGATGTGGAAGGTGGAGAGCGTCGCCGAGATCACCACCAGCGAGGCGCGCGGCACCCCGGCCATGCCCTTCGACGTCACCATCAGCAGCAGCAGCATCGTCATCTGCTGACCGAGCGTCAGCGGGATGTTGTAGGCCTGGGCGATGAACATCACCGCGAAGGTGCAGTACATCATCGAGCCGTCGAGGTTGAACGAGTAGCCCATCGGCAGCACGAACGAGGTGATCTTGTTCGGCACCCCGAAGCGCTCGAGGTTCTGCAGGGTCTTCGGATAGGCCGCCTCGCTCGATGCGGTGGAGAAGGCGAGGAGGAACGGCTCCTTGATCAGGTTGAGGAGGCGCTTCATCTGGTTTCCCACCAGCAGGAAGCCGGCGAAGGCCAGCAGGCACCACAGCATCGCCAGGCTGAAGTAGAACTCCACCATGAACTTGCCGTAGGTGACGAGCACGCCGATGCCCTGCGTGGTGATCGTCGCCGCGATGGCCGCGAACACAGCCACCGGCGCGAAACCCATGACGTAGCCGGTGATCTTGAGCATGACGTCGGCGAGGCCCTCGATCCCCTCCGCCAGGAGCTTGCCCTTCTCGCCGAGCGCGGCGAGCGCCACGCCGAAGAAGATCGAGAACACGACGATCTGCAGGATCTCGTTGTTGGCCATCGCTTCCACCGGGCTCTTCGGCACGAGGTGGGTCACGAATTCCTTCAGGGAGAGGGAGGCGGCCTTGAGGTTGGTGGTCGCGCCCGCATCGGGCAGTGGCAGGTTCAGGGCGTCGCCGGGCCGGAGGATGTTGACCATCACCAGACCGAGGACCAGCGAGCACAAGGAGGCGCCGACGAACCAGAGCATCGCCTTGCCGCCGACACGGCCCACCGAGGCGGTATCGCCCATATGCGCGATGCCGACGACGAGGGTCGAGAACACCAACGGCGCGATGATCATCTTGATCAGGCGAAGAAAGATGTCGCTGACGAGGGCGATGTAGCCCGAAATCTCCTTCGACGTCTGAGGGTCGGGCCAGGTGATATTACAGAGATATCCGACCGCGATCCCGAGAAGCATGCCGATGAAGATGTATGTCGTCAGCCTTGACTGCATCGTGCTACCCCACCCGCAAGATCATCGACGACATGGTCGGAGATCGTCTTCCATCCTGCATGAGACATGCCCGTGCGTCGGGCATCGCATCACGAAACCGTGAAGACACACGAAGCCTTGGGCCGGCCAAGTTGGTGTCGGGCCTAACGGCCGCGAACACTCGGTTCTGCTTCGGGCTCGGTGATCGAGCTCTCCGCAATGACGGATCTATGAGGAGGCTAGTCTTTTTCAGGTGCCGCGCAAGCACCCAACTGACGTTCTCCGAGGTCTGTTCGAGGAAGGCCTGGGCCACCCTCGACCGGCCCGCGGATCAATCCCGGCGCAGGCCGGCCGCGACGCGCGCGGCCCGGCGGATCGCCTCCGGCTGCGGCTCGCCGGCCGGAACGACCCAGCTCCCGCCGACGCAGAGAACCTGAGGGATCGCGAGCCAGTCCGGAGCGGTGGTCTCGCTGATGCCTCCCGTCGGGCAGAAGCGGACCTGCCCGAAGGGGCCGGTGAGCGCCTTCAGCGCCTTGATCCCTCCGGCGGCCTCGGCCGGGAAGAACTTGAACCGGTCGAGCCCGTGATCGAGGCCGCGCATGATGTCGGCGGCATTCGCGACGCCCGGCAGGAACGGGATGCCGCGACCGATGGCGGCCTTCGTCAGCGGATCGGTAAGGCCGGGGCTGACGATGAACTGCGCGCCCGCCTCCATCGCCGCGTCGAGATCCCGCTCGTTGAGGACTGTGCCCGCACCGACCACGGCGCCTTCCACCTGCGCCATGATGCGGATCACCTCCAGCGCGGAAGAGGTCCGCAGGGTCACCTCCAGCGCGGTCAGTCCCCCATCCACGAGGGCCCTGGCGATCGGCTCGGCATGACGGGCGTCCTCGATCACGAGAACGGGGATCACCGGAACGGAGCGCATCAGCGCGTCGATGCTGGTCATGAAATGGTCCTCAGGGTGGTGGAAGAATGACGGGACCCGCGCGTCGCTTCCCATCTCGAAGACACGCGCGAACCGATGGGCCGGAAGACCGTCCTGTAAGACCGACCTACAATCCCGCGGCGGCCAGCATCGCGGAGGCGCCCTGCTCGGCACCGTCGGCGCCGTTGCGCATGAAGGCGAAGAGTTCGCGTCCGGTCCCCTGGACCGGCAGGGGTGCCGTCGCATCGGTCCGGTTGTCCCATTCGGCCGGATCGACGAGGGCCTGCAGCGTTCCGTCCTCGGCGCTGAGGCGGACGATGTCGCCGTCGCGCAGCTTGCCGAGCGGGCCGCCGCCGAGGGCTTCCGGGCTCAGATGGATCGCCGCCGGCACCTTGCCGGAAGCGCCGGACATGCGTCCATCGGTGACGAGGGCGACGCGGAAGCCGCGGTCCTGGAGCACGCCGAGCTGCGGCGTCAGCTTGTGCAACTCGGGCATGCCGTTGGCCTTCGGGCCCTGGAAGCGGACGACGACGACCACGTCCCGCTCCAGCTCTCCCGCCTTGAAGGCGGCCATGACGTCGTCCTGGTCGTCGAACACCCGGGCCGCCGCTTCGACCGTCCAGCGGGACGGGTCGACGGCGCTGGTCTTGAAGGTGGCGCGTCCGAGATTGCCCTTCACCAGCCGCATCCCGCCATCCGGCTGGAAGGCGTTGGCGGGACCGCGCAGGATGCTCTCGTCATGCGAGGCGGCGGGTGCGTCCTCGAACACGAGCGCGTCCTCGATCAGCTTCGGGTCGCGGGCGTGGTCGCGCAGGCGCCCGCCGGCCACGGTGAGGATGTCGTCGTGCAGGAGCCCGGCATCGATCAGGCTGGCGATGACGTAGGACATGCCGCCGGCCGCATGGAAGTGGTTCACGTCGCCCGAACCGTTGGGATAGACCTTGGCCACCTGCGGGATGACGGCGGAGAGCCGGTCGAAATCCTCCCAGTCGATCAGGATCCCGGCGGCCCTGGCGATGGCCGGCAGGTGGATCGCGTGGTTGGTGGAGCCGCCGGTGGCCAGCAGGCCGATGACCGCGTTGACGATCGCCTTCTCGTCGACGCAGCGGCCGAGGGGGCGGTAATCGTTGCCCGCGGCACCGATCTCGGTGAGCCGGTGCACTGCCGCGCGGGTCACCGCCTGGCGCAATTTCGTGCCGGGATTGATGAAGGACGCGCCGGGCATGTGCAGGCCCATCACGTCCATCATCATCTGGTTGGAATTGGCGGTGCCGTAGAAGGTACAGGTCCCGGCCCCGTGATAGGAAGCCGATTCGGATTCGAGCAGCTCGTCGCGGCCGACCTTGCCCTCGGCATAGAGCTGGCGGATGCGCTGCTTCTCCTTGTTGGCGAGGCCCGAGGGCATCGGCCCGGCCGGCACCAGGATCATCGGCAGGTGCCCGAAGCGCAGCGCGCCGATGAGCAGGCCCGGCACGATCTTGTCGCAGATGCCGAGCAGCGCCGCCCCGTCGAACATGCCGTGGCTGAGGCCCACCGCCGTGGAGAGCGCGATGGTGTCGCGCGAGAACAGCGACAATTCCATGCCGCGCTGGCCCTGGGTGACGCCGTCGCACATGGCCGGGACGCCGCCCGCCACCTGCGCGGTCGCCCCCACTTCGCGGGCGAACAGCTTCATCTGCTCCGGGTAGCGGCCGTAGGGCTGATGCGCGGAGAGCATGTCGTTATAGGCGGTGACGATGCCGATATTCATCGATCGGCCCGACTTGATCGCCGCCTTGTCCTCGCCGGAGGCGGCGAAGCCATGGGCGAGGTTGCCGCAATTGAGCATCGGCCGGTGTACGCCGGCATCGCGTTCGCGGGCGATCAGGTCGAGATAGCTGCGCCGCGTCGCCTTCGAGCGCGCGATCACGCGCTCGGTGACGGCGGCGACTTCCGGGTGAAGCTCGGTCATGGCAGATCCTTCCCTCGCTGCGTGCGAAGCGCCTGCTGTCAGGAACGTAGAGAGCTCGTCTCGCCAGCGATAGATCGGTCCGCGGGCGAGACGGTCAATGACCGATCCGGCTCAGCACGTTTCAGGCCATCGCGGATCGTCGGGGCGATGGTGCGGACGGCGGGACTCGAACCCGCACAGCCTTTCAGCCGCAAGATTTTAAGTCTCGTGCGTCTACCGGTTTCGCCACGTCCGCATTGCGCGATCAGCGGTAGCGAGGGCGGGGCGTGAGATCAAGGTATTCGGATTACGGCACCCGGGATCACGGCGCCCAGCCGTAGAGCCAGTCGTAGCGCCGGCCCATTCCGGAGGGGCCGAGGCGGCGCATCACCGCGTTGCGGGCGAAACCGATCAGCTTTCCGGCATGGTAGGTCCGGCCGTTGCCGCGCGCCGCCGATTGCACGCGCCTGGTGCGCGAGGCGCGCGTGCCGGCATAGGCGGCGAGCGAAGCCGGCACGTCGTCGGCCCTCAGCGTCAGGGCGAGCACGGCCGCATCCTCGATGGCCAGCGCCGCCCCCTGCGCCAGGAACGGCAGGACCGGATGGGCCGCGTCCCCGACGAGCGCGACCCGGCCCCGTGCCATGGGCCGGGCGGTGGGCCGGTCGACCAGGGACCAGACCAGCCAGGAATCCGGCACGGACAGCAATCCGGCCAGGATCGGTGCCGCATCGGCGAATTGCGCGCGCAGGACGGCCGGCTCGCCGAGCTGGCCCCAATCCTCGCTGCCGAGACGCTCCGGCACCACGGCGACGATGTTGATGCTCTGGCCGCCCTGGATCGGGTAATGCACCACGTGCCGGCGCCGGCCGAGCCAGAGGCCGGTCTCGTCGCCCTGCAGTTCCGGCGGGGCGGCGTCACGCGGGATCGTCGCCCGCCAGGCGGCCTCGCCGCAGGATTTCAGCGGCCTGCCGTCGAAATGTCCGCGCAGGGTGGAACGGACGCCGTCGGCGCCGACCACAAGGTCGACGGAGAGGCTGTCGGATTTCGAGCCCTGGCCGCTCTCCAGCGTCAGCTCCACGGAGGTCTTCGTCTCGGTGAGGCCCTTCACGTCCCGGCCCATCAGCAGGCGGATTCCCGGCCGGCCGCGCACGGCATCGAGCAGCAGCGTCTGCAGATCGGCCCGGTGGATGACATAGTAAGGCGCGCCGTGGCGGCCGCGCAGGTCCGCGCCAAGCTCGACGCCGCCGATCTCGCGCGCCGTCGCGAGGGCGCGGACCACGACCCTCGGTGGTTCGCTCGCTGCCCGGCGCAAAGCGGGCCCGAGGCCGAGGGCGATGAGCACGCGGCTGGCATTGGGGGAGAGCTGCAGCCCGGCACCGACCTCGCTGAAGCCGGTGCGCCGCTCGATCAGCGTCACGCGATGCCCGGCGGCATCGAGGGCGAGAGCGGCGGTCAGGCCGCCGATCCCGGCGCCGACGATGGCGACGCTCAATCCGGAGCCGATTCCGGGCGTCGCGTGCGATGCTCTGGGGCCGAGGAAGCCGGATGTCACCGGGGGCGCTTAAGCAATCAGGCGGCCTTGGCGCCGTGATCGTCCCAGACGCAAGCCGCCGGATCGGCGGTACCGGCCTTCAGGCTCGGCCGATAGCGGTAGAGCGTCGAGCAATACTGGCAGATGATCTCGTCGTCGGTCCCCATGTCGAGGAAGACGTGCGGGTGATCGAAGGGCGGCTTGGCGCCGATGCACATGAACTCCTTCGAGCCCACATGGATCACGGCGACTCCGAGATCGTTGTGGAAGTGCGGCACCGCCTTGTCAGCCATCGCCCGATCCTGCCTCCGGCCCGTCGGCGTCGAACCCCGCCCGGGCACCATTGATCCGTCGGGGGCATTCTCTACCCGCTCGATGGCGCCAAGCCTAGCACCGACGATAAGCCTAGCGCCGAGGATCCCGCAATCCTCGTGCGCGCACTCGCCTGACATTCTCGCCGGCAACGGCCGGATGGTTCGGTTCTTCGCCCCGTATAGCCGCTGCGATGCGAAGCGGGTCGGGCGACCGGGTGGAGCCGCCCGACCCGCCGTCACCCCGTTGCCGGTTGAGGCGGGCAAATGAAGCGACCTGTCGAACAGGCCACCCGCGGCAGAAGCCGTCAATTGCCTCTTTCGAGGTAGCCGGCCTTCCCCCTTCCTAGACGTTGGAATCCCCTCGCCGACCCTGGGCCGGTTTGGTGCGTTGGTGTACACTCGACCACAGCGAGGTCCTGCTGTGAGCTACCGCCTCTTCCTCGACGACGAGCGCGACCCGCCTTCCGAGGGCGACTGGGACGTCGTGCGCTCGCTGGAAGCCGCGCAGGCCGTCGTCCTGCTGCGGGGAATGCCCGCTTTCGTCTCCTTCGACCACGATCTCGGTGCGGACGATGATGGAAAGCCCCTGGCGACGGGCGCGGACTTCGCGCATTGGCTCGGCGGCTTCGTCCTCGACAACGGCCTGAGCCTGAACGGCTTCACGTGGTCCGTTCACAGCCAGAACCCGATCGGCGCCGCCAACATCGACGGCTATCTGCGAAACCTCGTCGAGTGGCTGGACCGCGGCGCCCGCTGACATCCGGGCGTCGGGCAGCGAAGGCCGAGAGCCTAGCCGAGGCCGGAAAACCGCCGCGGACGGCCAGCCTTGCATCGTCGAGGGTTGGCCTCTTCCGCGCGTCACCGTAGATAGGGCATTCTCGCCGCCGCTTTTACGAAACCACACCCGTCATGACCCAGAACGAACAGGCTGTCGCCGAGAGCGGACGCCGTGCGCCTCGGCCGCCGATCCATGGCCCCGAAGGGTTCGAGGGCATGCGCAAGGCCGGGCGGCTGACGGCGGAAGCCCTGGACGTGCTGATGGAGGCCACCGCCCCCGGCGTGACCACCGAGGCGCTGGACCGCCTCGCCTACGAATTCGCCATGGACAACGGCGCCTACCCGGCGTCGCTGCTCTATCGCGGCTATCCGAAATCGATCTGCACGTCGATCAACCACGTGGTCTGCCACGGCATCCCCAACGACAAGCCCCTGCGCGAGGGCGACATCGTCAATCTCGACATCTGCCTGATCGTCGACGGCTGGCACGGCGATTCCAGCCGCATGGCCTATGTCGGCGAGGTGCCGCGCAAGGCGGCTCGCCTGTGCGAGATCACCCACGAATGCCTCATGCGCGGCATCGCGGCGATCAAGCCGGGGGGCTCGACGACGGATATCGGCCGCGCGATCCAGGCCTATGCCGAATCAGAGCGCTGCTCGGTGGTGCGCGACTTCTGCGGACACGGCCTCGGCCGGATCTACCACGACGCCCCGACCATCCTGCACTATGTCGAGCCGAGCTACGACGTGGCCTTCCAGCCCGGACAGTTCTTCACGGTGGAGCCGATGATCAATCTCGGCCGCCCGGCGGTGAAGGTGCTCTCGGACGGCTGGACGGCGGTGACGCGGGACCGCTCGCTATCGGCGCAGTTCGAGCACACGGTGGCGGTGACCGAGACGGGGGTGGAGGTCTTCACCTTCTCGCCCAAAGGGTTGCATCAGCCGATCGATCCGTCCGCCTGAGCCCGCGTGATCCGGAGGCAAGACGATGCCGCGCCTCCCCATCGAACCACCGCTCAACGAGGCGACGGCGGAGGCGCCGCACTATCTCGGCCATCGCGACCGGCTGCGGGCCCGCTTCGCGCAGGCCGGCGCCGATGCCCTGCCCGATTACGAACTCCTCGAACTCGTCCTCTTCCGCGCGATCCCACGACGGGACGTGAAACCCCTGGCGAAAGCCCTGATCCGCCGGTTCGGCAGCTTCGCCGAGGTGGTGAGCGCGGAGCCGAACCGGCTGGCGGAGGTCGAGGGCGTCAGCCAGGGCGTCATCGCCGATCTCAAGCTGGTGGAGGCGGCGGGCCATCGCCTTGCCCGCGGTGCCATCGCGGCCCGCCCCCTGCTCTCGTCATGGGCGGCCCTCCTGGACTATTGCCGGGCGACCATGGCCTTCTCGGCCCGCGAGCAGTTCCGGGTGCTGTTCCTCGACAAGCGCAACCACCTCATCGCCGACGAGGTCCAGGGCCGCGGCACCGTCGATCACACGCCGGTCTATCCGCGCGAGGTGGCGCGCCGGGCGCTGGAACTCTCGGCCACCGCCATCATCCTCGCCCATAACCACCCCTCGGGCGATCCGACGCCCTCGGCGGCCGATATCCGGATGACGCGGAATATCGTCGCCGTGCTCGAGCCGCTCGGTATCGTCGTCCACGATCACATTGTTCTCGGTCGCGATGGACATGCGAGCCTCAAGGGGTTGAAGCTGATCTGAACGTGCTACTCTGACGATCGGACGATCCTGGACCTTCGGTTCGAGGTCGTCCGGAGGAAACGTCGGCCTGCTGCGAAGCGCACATCGTCCCGGTGGCGCGCCTCTTGCGAAGATGCCGGGATAAAAGGGGAGGCGCGAATGGCGCTCGCTGCGTTCGACGAGATGAATGGGATACCGGGGGCCGCCATGGGCGACCCTGCGGTTCGCGAAGCCTATGACAGCCTGAAATCCTGGCTCGAGACGACGCCGCCCGAGCACTTCAACACGCGTCGCAGCCAGGCCGAGATGCTCTTCCGGCGCATCGGCATCACCTTCGCCGTCTACGGTGCCAACGAATCCACCGAACGCCTGATCCCGTTCGACATCATTCCACGGGTGATCACCAAGCCGGAATGGAGCTTCCTCGAACGCGGCCTGAAACAGCGCGTGACGGCGATCAACGCCTTCCTCAGCGACATCTACGGCGCCCAGGAATGCATCAAGGCGGGGATCATCCCGGCCGATCTGGTCTATCGCAACCCGCATTACCGCATGGAGATGCGGGCCTTCAAAGTCCCGCACGACCTCTACGTCCACATCGCCGGCATCGATATCGTCCGCACCGGCGAGAACGACTTCTTCGTGCTGGAGGACAATGCCCGCACCCCGTCCGGCGTCTCCTACATGCTGGAGAACCGCGAAGTGATGCTGCGGCTCTTCCCCGAACTGTTCTCGCGGCACCGCGTGGCGCCGGTGGAGAATTATCCGGATTCGCTGCTCGCCACCCTCCGCAGCCTCGCGCCGCAGACGGCCACCCGCGATCCCTCCGTCGTGTTGCTCACCCCGGGCCGCTACAATTCGGCCTTCTACGAGCACTCGTTCCTGGCCGACAAGCTCGGCGTCGATCTGGTGGAGGCCTCGGACCTCTTCACCAAGGACGACGTGGTCTACATGCGCACCACGGAAGGCCCGCGCCGGGTCGACGTGATCTATCGCCGTCTCGACGACGACTTCCTCGACCCTCTCGTCTTCCGCCCCGATTCCGTCCTCGGCGTGCCCGGCCTGATGAACGCCTACGAGCGCGGGACCGTGACCCTCGCCAACGCCGTCGGCACCGGGATCGCCGACGACAAGGCCGTCTACAGCTACATGCCGGAGATCGTGAAGTTCTTCACCGGCCAGGAGCCGATCCTCCATAACGTGCCGACCTATCGCTGCCGCGAGAAGGAAGCCTTCTCCTACGTGATGGACAACCTCGCCGACCTCGTCGTGAAGGAGGTCAACGGCTCGGGCGGCTACGGCATGCTGGTCGGTCCCCACGCCACCAAGCGGGAGATCGAGGATTTCGGCCGCAAGCTGCGGCATTCGCCGGACGGCTTCATCGCCCAGCCGACGCTGGCCCTGTCCACCTGCCCGACCTTCGTCGCCTCGGGCGTCGCGCCGCGCCACGTCGACCTGCGGCCGTTCGTGCTATGCGGTTCGGACGAGATCAGAATCGTTCCGGGTGGATTGACCCGCGTGGCCCTGAAGGAAGGGTCCCTTGTGGTCAATTCGAGCCAGGGCGGCGGCACCAAGGATACCTGGGTGCTCGACGCCTGACGCCGCGCCGGCCACCCCGCCAGAGCCCGCCTCGGGTAAGAGGTGGATCGTTTTCTCGCCTATCGCCTTAACGGAAGCCCATGCTGTCCCGGACCGCCGACAATCTGTACTGGCTCTCGCGCTACGCCGAGCGCGCCGAGTTCGTGGCCCGCATCCTCGATGCGGCCCATCGGCTCGCCGCCCTCCCATCGAGCTATGGCGGCGGCGAGACCAACGAATGGGCGTCGGCGCTCGCCTCCGCGGGCGATCCGGAGGTGTTCAAGCCACTCTACGACAGCGTCAACGAAGCGACGGTGTGCAACTTCCTCGCCTTCTCGCCGCATAACCCCTCCTCGATCCGCTCCTGCATCGAGACCGCGCGCGAGAATGCGCGGTCCGTCCGCACGGCGCTGACCACCGAGATGTGGGACGCCATCAACGGGGCCTGGCTCGAATTGCGGAACTACGAGGGCCGGGACCTCAACCGCGACGAGTTCAGCCGCTTCCTCGAATGGGTGAAGGGCGTGTCGCTGGCTTTCGACGGCTCGGCCTATCGCACCATGCTGCGCAACGATGCCTATTGGTTCACCCGGCTGGGTACGGCGATCGAGCGGGCCGACAACACGGCGCGCATCCTCGACGTGAAATACCGCATCCTGCTGCCTGCCACGGAGAAGGTCGGCGGCAGCCTCGACTATTTCCAGTGGACCACGATCCTGCGCGAGGTCTCTGCCTTCAACGCTTATCACTGGGTCTATCGCGAGAGCGTCAAGCCGTTGCTCGTCGCCGACCTGCTCATCCTCAACCGGCAGATGCCGCGCTCGCTGACCAATTGCTACGGCATGCTGGTGGAGCACCTCGATCTCATCGCCGACGCCTATGGCCGGCGCGGGGCGAGCCAACGGCTGGCGAGCAACACCCTCGCCCGCCTCGAGAGCGAGAATATCGACCGGGTCTTCCGCTCCGGTCTGCACGAATTCGTCACGGCCTTCATCGTCGAGAACAATCGCCTCGGCGCGGCGGTCATCGAACAATATCTGGTGTAGGGTCCCGTCGAATCCCAGGCTCCGCGAAGCCCGAGCTCTACAAGAGACGTCCATGCGCATCCGCGTCTTCCACGAGACCAATTACACCTACGAGCAGCCGGCTCGCGGCCTGATCCAGCTCCTGCGACTCCGGCCCCGCGACCATGACGGTCAATATGTCCGCCGCTGGCGGATCGAGCCGTCGGTGGACGGGCGGATCAGCGAACGCGAAGACGGGTTCGGCAACGTCACCCACTGGTTCACCGCCGACGAGCCTGCCGATGCCCTGACGATCCGGGTGACCGGCGAAGTCGATACCAACGAGATGCACGGCATCGTCCGGGGCACGGTGGAACGTCTGCCCGACGTGTTTTACCTGCGCGATTCCGATCTCGCGACGGCCAACGGCGAACTCCAGCTCTTCGCCAAGAGCGTGGTCGACGAGGGTGATTCCTCGGTTCTCCCCTGCCTTCACCGTCTCCTCGCCGCCGTCTTCGACACAATCGCGTTCGAACCGGGACCGGCCAGCGCCAGCACCACCGCCGCACAATCCTTCGCGGCGGGAAAGGGCGTCTGCCAGGACCTTGCCCATATTTTCATCGCCGCCGCGCGGCACCTGGAAATTCCAGCTCGCTACGTCTCCGGCTATTTCTTCCATGCCGAGAGCGGGGAGGACCAGGGATCGGGACATGCCTGGGCGGAAGCTCTGGTGCCCGGTCTCGGATGGGTCGGTTTCGACCCGGCCAATGGTATCGCTACGACGGAGGCGCATATCCGCGTCGCCATCGGGCTGGATTATTTAGGTGCAGCCCCGATCAGAGGCAGTCGGATGGGTGGCGGGACTGAAACACTCGAAGTAAAGCTTCGCGTCGAACAGGCTCAGGCCACTGTCCAGGTCTAGCCTGTCACAGCATTAAGAATGGCCTGAGAGTCTCGGGTCATCAGGGGTATCGGTATCATGACCTATTGCGTCGGGCTCCTCGTCGAGGAAGGGCTCGTGATGGTTGCCGACACCCGCACCAATGCGGGACTCGACGACATCTCGACCTATCGCAAGCTGCATCACTTCAACGTTCCGGGCGAACGCGTGATGATGCTGGCATCGGCGGGCAATCTCTCCGTGACGCAATCGGTGCTGAGCCTCCTCGCTGAGGGAGTGTCCGGCGAGGATGGCGAGCCGCCTTTGAAGATTACCGAGACGACGACGATGTTCCAGGCGGCCCAGCTCATCGGCAAGGCGATCCGCCGCGTCCGCGTCATCGAGAAGGCCGGGTTCGAGGCGGCCAACCTTCGGTTCTCGATCTCGCTGCTGTTCGGCGGTCAGATCGGCAACGAGCCCATGCGGCTGTTCCTGATCTACTCCGCCGGCAACTTCATCGAGTGCAGCACGGATGCGCCGTTCCTGCAGATCGGCGAGCACAAATACGGCAAGCCCATCCTCGACCG
Organism: Methylobacterium marchantiae; assembly: GCF_022179405.1. Taxonomy (GTDB): domain Bacteria; phylum Pseudomonadota; class Alphaproteobacteria; order Rhizobiales; family Beijerinckiaceae; genus Methylobacterium; species Methylobacterium marchantiae. The sequence continues at coordinate 496 of NZ_BPQT01000006.1, read as the reverse complement.
TGCGGTGAAGTTCGAGACCGATCTCTACGACGCCTTGAAGGTGAGCCTCGTCTCGATGGATTCGACGATGCGGTCGAACCTCGGTGTGGGACTCCCCATCGATATCGCGGTCGCCCGGCGCAACGCCCTCGATCTCGAGGTCAGCCACCGGATCGAGGCGGGTGAATCCTATTTCCACGATCTGCGCGAGCGCTGGTCGGCGGCCCTGCGCGCGGCTCACCGCGCCATCCCGCGGCCGCCCTACGGCCCAGCCGCACGATAGCCTCGGGCACCGACTGTTACTCCGCCCGGAAGATTCTCCATCTCGTCGAAGGCAGGTGGGGGATCGGGCAAGGACCCGGGCGCTCATCTTATGAGTCCGGCCCGTGATGTGTGGGCCGGCCATCCGGGGCATGAGGTTCGTGGAGCCCCCTCCCCTTTCCGCGAGACGGTCGAGAGGGGCGGTTCGGTTTCTCGATTGCCGCCGATGCGGGTGGTCGGACACGACGAAGCCCGC
>NZ_BPQT01000005.1 GCF_022179405.1 Methylobacterium marchantiae | reverse complement strand
CGGGCCTTGCCGGACGCCGCCGGCCACATTGCCGAGAACCTCGTTCGTGTAGAGCAGGTTGTAGGTGATGCCGCGTGCCGCGAGCAGGCTGCGGAACCCGCCGGGGTCGCCGAACGCGCCGAGGGAGGACTGGATCGAGGGCGGACGGTCCGGCTCGAGGGGCGCCGATTGCGCCGGTCGATCGTCCAGGGCCCCCGTCTCGACAGGCTCGGAGCGAGCGGAGGAGGCCGCGAGGATGATGGCGGCCGCCACCATCCCCTGCCGTCTCATTCTCCGAAATTCGACCCTCCCGATACTCATCATTACTGCCTCGTCGCGATAGTATAGCTGGTGCTATATTGTTGGGCAAAGCTCTCCCTCCCGATGCCGCGATGCGGTTCGGTCGGGACGTCGCGGGACTATCTCCGCCCGCCTGCCTTCAGGGCAGCGGGCGGTCGCTCGGGCCGATCAGGCTCCGGTGACGACGTCGACCAGGAGCTTGATGTTGAGGACGATGATGATGCCGGCGATCACCCAGGCGGTGAGTTTCAGCCAGGAGGGGATCACCAGCGCTCCCATCTTCTCCCTGTCCGAGACGAAGCGGACGAGGGGAACGACGGCGAAGGGCAATTGCATGGACAGGACGACCTGACTGAGAACCAGCAGGCGCGCCGTTCCCGCCTCGCCGTAGAGGCCCGTGACGATGACGACGGGCACGATGGCGATGCCGCGCGTGATGAGGCGCCGGGCCCAGTCGGGAATGCGCAGGCGCAGGAAGCCTTCCATGATGATCTGGCCGGCCAGCGTCGCGGTGACGGTGGAGTTCAGGCCGGAGGCGAGAAGGGCCACGGCGAACAGCGTGGATGCGATGCCGGCCCCGAGCAGCGGCGATAGCAGCTCGTAGGCCTGCTCGATCTCCTGGACATCGGTTCGCCCGGTGGAATGGAACACCGACGCGGCCATGATCAGGATGGCCGCATTGACGAAGAGCGCGAGCATCAGGGCGATGGTCGAATCGGTCACCGCGAAGCGCAGGGCGCCGCGGCGGCCTTCCTCGGTGCGGGGATAGGCCCGCGTCTGCACGATGGACGAATGTAGGTAGAGGTTGTGCGGCATCACCGTCGCGCCGATGATGCCGATGGCGATGTAGAGGGCGGCTGGGTTGGTGACGATCTCCGACGACGGGATGAAGCCCGCGAGTACGGCCTGGATCGGTGGCGCGGCGAGCGCGATCTGGATGCCGAAACAGACGAAGATCACCAGCAGCAGCGCGATGACGAAGGCTTCGAGCGCCCGGAAGCCACGCTTCATCAGGAGTAGGATCAGGAAGACGTCGAGGGCGGTGATGATTGCCCCGATGACGAGCGGAATGCCGAAGAGCAGCTTGAGGGCGATGGCGGTGCCGATCACCTCGGCGAGGTCGCAGGCGATGATCGCCGCTTCGCAGGCGATCCACAGGACGAAGCTCACCGGCCGGGGATAATGATCGCGGCAGGCCTGGGCGAGGTCGCGGCCGGTGGCGATGCCGAGCCGGGCCGACAGGGCCTGCAGCACGATCGCCATCAGGTTCGAGAGCAGGATGACGGCGAGCAGCGTGTAGCCGAACTGCGAGCCGCCCGCGATGTCGGTGGCCCAGTTGCCGGGGTCCATGTAGCCGACGGAGATCATGTAGCCCGGACCGAGGAAGGCGAGCAGGCGCCGCAGCCAGCTTCCATGGGTCAGCACGGGGACGCTGGCGTTCATGCGGCCGAGGCTCGGCTGTTCCCGGGTCTCGCGGCTGAAGCGCCACGCCCGATCGTCGTTGAGCCTGTCCATCCGTGGAAATCCGCCGAGCTGAGCCATGAGCGCTGCACTGCACCCGAATTGCCGTATAGCATCGGCTATAATGAAAAACAAAGGCTAAGAACGCCGGCGGACGTCGTGCCTCACCTGTCGGGCCGGCAGGGTTCCGGGGATGCCGAAACTCCCTCTCCCTTGCGACGTTCAGCATGTCCTGAGAACGACCCGGGATCGCGCCCGTTTGCCCACCGGACTCTTGCCCCTCGGTGGTCTGCCCCCGTTGCGAAGCGACCAGTGCGGGCCTTACGCAAGACGAGCGTCCTGCCGAGGGATTGCCGAAGGGTTGGGAAGACGATGCGGGTGACTGGCCCTGTGAGCACGAAGACGATCTTTGCGGCGCACAAGCGGGTCGCGGCTCCGGTGGTGGCCGGGCTCATCCTCGGCATCGGCGGGGTCGTCGCCGGGTCGAGCCTCGTTCAGGCCTCGGAGCGGGGCGGCATCTTCAGCTTCTTCGAGGAGATCTTTCGCGGACCCGCGGTCCAGCCCCAGGCCGCCCCGGCGCCCGTGGCGCGTCCGGCCCGTCCGCGCTACGCCTCTCTGCCCGATGCGCGCCGGGTCACGGTCGCCCAGTCCTTTCGCCAGACATATCGTCAGGCGCGTATCAAGCGCCCGGTCTCTCCTCGCCTGAGCCGTACGGCCTCGGCCGCCCTGACGGCCTCCGCGCTCGGCGCCCGTACGGTCTGCGTCCGCGCCTGCGACGGCTACCTGTTCCCGCTGGGGCGCCTGGCGTCACGCTCCGACGTTCCCGTCCACGAGGCGGCCTGCGCGGCGGCCTGCCCGAACGCCGCCATCAGCCTCTACACCCTCGGTGCCGGCGAGACCGATCTCGACCGCGCCATCGGCCTCGACGGGCGGCCCTATCGCACCCTTCAGGTGGCCAATCTCTACCGCACGAAGCGCGTCGACCAGTGCTCCTGCCAACCGGAAGGCGTCGCCGCCACGCCGCTGGCGATCGAGCATGATATGACCGCGCGGGTCGGCGATGTGGTCGCCACGCCGTCGAGTGCCCGCGTCGTCGTCTCCACCCGCCCGGGCGGGTTCAAGGTGGTGGATTTTCGCGAAGCGAGCGTCCTGTCGCGGCGCCAGCGCCGCAACATCGACCGTAAGATCGACGTCGTCCGGCGCGAGGCGGATGCCCGTGGCTCGGCGCAGGATATCCGTCAGGCCACCCGGACGCTCGACCGCGCCCCGCGCATCCGGGTCGCACAGATGGGCGACGTGAGCGGAACCGGCGGCTTCGGCATCGTTCAGCGCAGCCAGGACGACGACGCTGGATTCGCCGTCGTTCGCGTCGTGGTGCCCTCGCCCTTCACCCGTTGAGGCCTGGTCCGTTGTGGCAAGATCCGTTGTGGCATGCCGCATGATGGCTTAGGGGCGGACGCGACAGCGAACGTTCCGGGTACCGCATGACGAAGACCAGCGACGAGGGCGATACCAGGGCCGATCCGGGCTTCGACGGCGCGGCGCCGGCCAGCGGTGAGACGGTCGTCCTGACGCCGCTGGTGCGTCGGCGTGTCTGCCCGAATGGCAGTCCGTTCACGTCGAGCGGCACCTGCAGCTACATCGTCGGACGTGGCGAGGTGGCGATCATCGATCCGGGCCCCGCCGATCCCGCTCACGTCGCAGCCCTGGTCGCTTCGATCTCGGGTGAACGCCTCACCGCCATCGTCGTCACCCACACTCACCGCGATCATTCGCCCGGCGCACGGCTGCTCCAGGCCGCCACGGGGGCGCCCATCGTCGGTTGCGGTCCGCACCGCGCCGCGCGGGTCCTGGCCGAGGGCGAGTTTCCGCATCTCGATGCCAGCGCGGATCGCGACCACGCGCCGGATCGGCAGATGGTGCAGGGAGACATTCTGGAGGGACCGGGCTGGACGCTGGAGGCCGTGGAGACGCCCGGCCACACCATGAACCATCTCGCCTTCGCGCTGCCGGAGGAGACGGCCCTATTCTCGGGCGATCACGTGATGGCATGGTCCACCACCATCGTGGCGCCGCCCGACGGTTCGATGCGGGCCTACATGGCGTCGCTCGAGGCCCTGCGCGCCCGCGACGAGACGATCTACTGGCCCGGCCATGGCGGCCCCGTGCGCGATCCACGCCGGTTCGTACGCGGCCTCGCCGCCCATCGGCGCCAGCGCGAGACCGCGATCCGCGCACGGATCGAGGCCGGAGACCGCGACATCCGCGCCATCGTCGGGGTGATCTATCAGGGTCTGAGCGCGGCCCTGCAGGGCGCCGCGGCGCTCTCGGTCTTCGCCCATCTGGAGGACATGGTGGAACGGGGGATCGTGGTCACCGACGGTCCGTCGCGCCTCGACGGCGTCTACGCGCCGGCCTCGCCGCTCATTTGACGGCGATGGCGAGGTTGGCGACCTCGTCGAGATAGGACCTGATGCTGTCGGCATTGGCGCCGAAATCGCGGTCGCCGATACGGGAGGCCGAGCGCACGTCGATCCGCGCCCCGTCCGCTCTCGGCCGGACCCGCACGGTGACGTCGTTGGCGAGGTTCAGGATCAGCCCGCGCGTCACCGCCTCGATCCGCCCGTTTCCGACCCTTCCGCCCGGGCGGATCGCTTCGACGATCTGCCATTTCCGGTTCACCGCGGCCTTGCGGGCGAGTTCGAAGGCGGCGTTCGCGTCGAGGTCGAGGGTCAGCGGCGCGATCTGGACATAGGTCGCGCGCTGGGCCGCGCGTGCCTCCGGCCCCGGATCGGGCGGATAGCGGCCTTCCCGTGCGGCGAAGGCGGCCCGTGATCGCGAGAAAGCGGGGGGATTGTCGATATCGGTGGTCACGTCGGCGATGGCCGGAAGCCGCAGGCTGCGGATTCCGACGTAGGCCGGGTAGCCGAGGACGACGAGGGCGAGGAACAGGCCGGCGAGAGCGCCGCGCAACCCACGCGCGCCTTCGCGCCAGACCCGGACGAACGCGAAGAGCGAGAATGCGATGGCGATCAACGCCAGGACGAGGCCGGACCCCAGCGTCACCAGAGCGGGTCCCTCCTCCGCCCGCGGATCGCGCACGAGGACGAGGGCGAACAGAGTGACGAGGACGGACAGGATGGCGGTGCCGCGCGAGAGCGGGCCGGCGCGGGTGATGGGCTCCTCGATGAGCGAACGACGCATGATACGGATGAGATCGCTGTCCGGGAGATCGCCGCGCAGTCGGTAGATGGTATCCGCGCCTGGGCCCAAGCTTTACCGGGCCTCGCATTCCGACGCCACCCGCGAGTTGCGTCGGGCTTTCGATGCCGCCCGGTTCTGCTATAGCGGCCTTGACATGAGCCTCACCGCAGCGACCTGCACTCACGTGACCGACGGGCAAGCGGGAGACCCGCTGAGGGTCTGGTTCCGCTTCATCCGGCTCAACCGGCGGGTCACCGCAGCCATGGCGGCCGAATTGCGCAAGCTCGGCCTCTCGATCCCGCAATTCGACGTGCTCTCCACGCTCACCGAGCGCGAAGGACTGACGCAGCAGGACCTCGCCGCGCGGCTCTACGTCACGAAGGGCAACGTCTCGGGGCTGATCGACCGGCTCGTGGAGGCCGGCTTCGTCGAGCGTCACGCCATTCCCGGTGACCGGCGCTCGCACGCCCTCCACCTCACCCCGGCGGGCACCGAGATCGCGGCGCACGGCATCGCGGCACAGAAGGCCTATGTCGCCCGCACCCTCGGCACGTTGCCGCAGGAAGACATCGCGGCCTTCGAAGATCTCGTGCTGAAATGGCGCGACGTCGCCCGCGCCGATTCCGACGACTGATCCTCGAGATCCCCGGATTTCAGAGTTCCTGGCGGATCACCGGCCGGCCCTCCGGCTGCGCGAGCGGGTCGATCTGACGGGCGGCGCGAAGCTTGCAGAACGCGTCGGAGGCGCCGATCCCTTTGACGAGGTCGCCCACCGTGACGTTGTCGTAGCGGGTAAGGGAATCCGGGTCCGGCCAACGCGAATCGCGCACGGAATCGGTGTCGAGACCTGCCCGGTAGAGATAGCGGTTCAGGCTGGTCGCGACGCCGACGTTGCGCTCCTCGCGCGATACCGGGTCTGGCGAGCCGGGCCGCAGGTGGCGCGGGATCCCGCTTTCAACCCGCGAGCGTCACGCGTCCTGTTCGGCGATCCGCTCGAGCAATCCGGCGAGGTCGGCGATCGAGCCGATGACATGGTCGGCGAGCGGCGCCATGACCTCGCGCGCCGCCTCGCCCAGCGGACCGCTGAGGACGGCGATGGTCACGGCACCGGCGGCGCGCCCGGCCACGAGGTCGTAAGGCGAGTCCCCGACCATCGCGATCCGGTCGCCGCCGACCCCCAGATGGACGGCGAAAGCGCCGACCATGCCGGGTTCCGGCTTGGCGCCGTGCCCGGAATCGTAGCCCGCCACATAGGCGAGGTGCGCGGTCAGTCCGAGCGCATCGCCCTGCGCCCGGGCGGACGCTTCGGAATCGTTGCTGGCGATGCCGACCGCGTAACCCGCCTCGGCGAGATGCCGCGCCGTTCCGGCCGGGTCGCCGATCGGGCGGACGTGCCTCAGTCCCTCCGTCCGGAACAGCCTGTCCATCTCACCGTAGAAGGCCGGTCCCGCCGGCCGGCCGAGCACCTTCGCCCAGAGCGGGCCATAGGCGGCCGACGACCCGGCGATCAGTGGCGATGTGGACAGGAAGCGCCGCTCTTCCTCGACATAATGGCTCACTGCCATCAGGTCTTCGAGACGGGCGCGGTCGCCGCCGGTGAGGGATTCCATCACTGCATAGACGGCGGGTCCCCAGGTCCGGTCGAAATCTACGAGGGTCCCGTCCTTGTCGAACAGGATGCCGGCGAGGTGCCGCGGTCGATGGGAACTCACGCGCCGGCACTCACCTTCTCGACGTCGAAGGCGCCGCCGCGCTCGCGCCGCACGATCCGGTCGCCGGGCTCGAACACGCCAAGCGCCACGTCGCGGTCCGGCAGGATCACGGTGGTGGATTTGTTGAGGTGGACGAGAACGAGGCGGTCCTGCGCCAGGGAGGCGGCGGCCCAGCGCCGCAACTGTCCATGATACGGCTCGCGCCGCCAGGCATTGGGCTGTCCCGGATCGACCTGCACGTTCATGTTCTTCGTCACCGGATCGAGGGCGAGCACCATCTTCGCCCGTTCCGGCTTCCATTCCGGCCCCATCCAAGCCTCGGTCATCCAGAGGCAATGGAAGGCCCGGCAATGGTCAGGCCGCGTCGGATGGATGGCGCAGCCCCTGCCCTGCCTGGTGTGCCGGCACCATTGGCCGGCGACGCTCTCCACCGCCGGGACGTCGTAGACCTTGCAGCACAGGGTGCAGGTCCCGCAGGAGCGGCCGGGCGCCGGATGAGCCACGAAGGTTGCGGGGTCGAGCATGCGCGGGACAATCATGCGTAAAAAGGCGGAGACGGAACGGGTTTATGCGGGCGCACCGGGTCGCTAGTGTGGCACCGCGTGAACACGGGGCCGAACCGGCCCGATCCTCCAGGCAACGGCAGGCCCATGCTCTCGAACCTCGCGACCCGCGACGTCGAAACGCTGATCCATCCCTACACCAACCTCTCCACCTTCCGCGAGACCGGACCCCTGGTCCTGGAGCGCGGGCACGGCGTGTGGGTCTATGACAGCGACGGACGGCCCTATCTCGAAGGCATGGCGGGCCTCTGGTGCACCGCGCTCGGCTATTCGAACGAGGAACTGGTGGAGGCCGCGAGCGAACAGATGTCGCGCCTGCCCTTCACCCACCTGTTCTCGGGCCGCAGCCACGATCCGGCGATCGAGCTCGCGGAGACGCTGAAGGAGCTGATGCCGATCCCGACCTCGAAGATCTTCTTCACCTCGTCCGGGTCGGAGGCCAACGACACCCAGGTGAAGCTCACCTGGTACCTCAACAACGCGCTGGGCCGCCCGGCCAAGAAGAAGATCATCTCGCGGATCAAGGGCTATCACGGCGTCACCGTCGCCTCGGCCTCGATGACCGGGCTGCCCGCCAACCATGCCGATTGGGATCTGCCGCTTCCCGGCTTCCTGCATGTGGGCTGTCCGCACCATTACCGCTTCGCGGAAGCCGGCGAGACCGAGGAGGCGTTCTCCCAGCGCCTCGCCGACGAGCTCGAAGCCCTGATCCTGCGCGAGGGGCCGGACACCGTCGCGGCCTTCGTCGCCGAGCCGGTGATGGGGGCCGGCGGCGCCATCGCCCCGCCGTCCGGCTATTTCGAGAAGATCCAGGCGGTGCTCGACCGCTACGACGTGCGCTTCATCGCCGACGAGGTGATCTGCGGCTTCGGGCGCCTCGGCACCTGGTTCGGTTCCGAGGCGCTGGGCATGCGGCCCGACAGCCTGTCCTTCGCCAAGGCCGTGACCTCCGGTTACATGCCGCTGGGCGGCGTCAGCATCGACGAGCCGCTTTACAAGGCGCTGGTGTCGCAGAGCGCCAAGCTCGGCACGTTCGGGCACGGCACCACCTATTCCGGGCATCCCGTCGCCTGCGCCGTGGCGCTGAAGACCATCGAGATCTACAAGCGCGACCGCATCGTCGAGGGTGTCGCCGAGAAGGCACCGCATTTCCAGGCCCGTCTCTCGGCGCTGGCCGAGCATCCGATCGTTGGCGAGGCCCGCGGCATCGGGCTCATCGGCGGGCTGGAGATCGTCGCCGACAAGAACTCCAAGCGTCAGTACGATCCCAAGGCCGGCGTCGCCGCCCGTTGCGTCGCCTTCGCGCAGGCGGAGGGGCTGATCGTGCGATTTCTGGCGGGCGACAGGATCGCCGTCTGCCCTCCCCTCGTCATCTCGCCCGACGAGATCGACACGCTGTTCGACCGTCTCATCTGCGCCCTCGACCGCACCGAGGCCTGGATCGCCTCGGAAGGACTGACGGCGACGCCGTGAAGCGTTGTGCCACGAAAAAGTCCAGATCTGCTGCGGCGCATCCAAGGTGAGATTGCGCCGCGGCATTGTATTTTATATTTTGGTAATGTTTCCTCAGTGTGTTGCACATCACTCACCATGATCAGCCGTGAGCTTTACCCTGGTCAACTCGGGGTTAGCCTTAAGCTCCCGTTCATGATCCTTCGCCGCATATGGATCGCGTGCCGCACAGCGTCGGTCCGGGTCGAGCCCATCGAGGGTGCCCGAGAGACCGGCGTGAGCGCCCATCGGACGATCGAGGATCCGATGGCGTTCCGACACCGCGAAACAGGACCCGTTCCCATGTCCCGCCCCGACCAGAACCAACGCGAGGCCATTCCGTCGACGCGTCTCGCGTCCGGATTGGTACCCCACCGCGAAGGCTTCCGCCCCGTGGCACTCCCCGCCCTCGCCGCCGCCGTTCATGTCGCCGCAGCTGCGGCCAAGGACGCGGCCCTGAAGGTCGCCGCCCGCCGTCAGGCCTCCCGCTTCCAGCACGAGGACGCGCCCCTCGTCTGAGGCTGCCCGAGCCGTTTCGGGCTTGGTCGAACGAACTTGGCCGCGCCGGTTTCTTCCCCAGATAGGACGTCGAAGCCGCGCGGAATATGCTCCGGGCTTCCGCTTTAGGTCGGCCTTTGCGGTACGTGGTCGCCACGTCTCGGGCCGAGGCTCGGGGACGAAGCCATGCTGATCTTGCCGACGCGACGGCAGCTGCTGACGGGGATCGGCGCGACCACGGCCCTCGTGACGGCAACCGGGGCCTATGGCTTCGTGATCGAGCCGCGCCACAGGCTTGTCGTGACCCGCTACGCTCCGATGCTGCCGAACTGGACGGCTGGGCTGAACCTCACAGTGGCCGTCCTGGCGGATTTCCACGTGGGCGAGCCGACCATGCCGCTCGACCGGATCGCCGAGATCGTCGACGCGACGAACCGGCTCGAACCCGATCTCATCCTGCTCCTCGGCGATTATCCGTCAGGCCCCAGCGTGACGTCGCGCAAGGTGCCGCTCATCGACTTCGCCCGCGTCGTCGAGGGATTGCGGGCGCCGCTCGGCATCCACGCAATCCTCGGCAACCACGATTGGTGGGACGACAGAACGGCCCAGGCCACGCGGCGGGGTCCGGTCGAATCGCAGCGTGTTCTGGAAGCGCGCGGGATCCCGGTGATGGAGAATACGGTCCTGCGGCTCGTGAAAGACGGCCATCCGTTCTGGATCGCCGGTCTCGGAGACCAAGAGCCGTTCCTGCTGCGGGGCGATCGCAGGGGGCGGGACGATCTGCCCGGCACGCTGATGCAGGTCAACGACGACGCGCCGATCATCCTGATGGCGCACGAGCCCTGCATCTTTCCGAAAGTACCCGAACGCGTGTCCCTCACCCTGGCCGGCCACACCCATGGTGGCCAGATCCGGCTCTTCGGAACCTCGCCGCTGATCCCGTTCGTGCGCGGCAAGGACGTGTCCTACGGCCACATCGTCGCCGAGGGCCGGCACATGATCGTCTCCGGCGGCTTCGGCGTCAGCCGGGTCCCGATCCGCATCGGCGTGCCGCCGGAAATCGTCCTGCTCGAACTCGGAAAGGCTCTGCCAGGAACGGCAAGCGGGGCCCTGCGCCCCGCCTGACGAGACGTCGGACGCTACTTCTTGGCGCCGATGCTGACGGTGCCCTTGGTCGAGGGCGCTGCGGCGATCGTCTTCACGACGGGCTTCTTCGGCTTCTTCGCTTCGCGGCCACCGCGTGGTTTCTCAGTCGCCATGATCGTCTCCTTGGGTCGTCGGGAGCGGAGCATGGCACGAAACCGGCCGGCGAGCCCATGAAATTGTGGATCCGGAAGGACGCGGGGCGGTGTCCTCGTTCAAACCCGCGATACGACCGGAATCGGGTCCGCGATGGTGATCTCCGTCGGATCGATCCGGCAGCGATAGGCATGGATCTCGACCCCACCCGAAGCGGCCCTGGCAAAGGCCCGGTCGAAGGCCGGATCGAGGTCGCGGGCCACGTCGAACCGCTCGGCCTGCATCTGCACGACGATGATCAGCATGGCCCGGCCCCCCTCGGCGACGACCTCCGTCAGGTCGTCCATGTGCCGCGCGCTGCGGGCGGCGACGCAGTCTGGAAACTCGGCGAGGCCCGGCTCGCGCAGGAGGTGGCAGTTCTTCACTTCCGCATGGCACGGAGGGACATCCTCGCCGGTGGCCAGGAAATCGACCCGGCTGGCGCGGCCGTAGCGGACTTCCGGACGCAGCGACGCGTATCCCGCCAGCGGCGCGAGACGCCCGTCCGAGAAGGCCTCCGCGACCAGGGCGTTCGGCCTCATCGTGTTGATGCCGACCCATTGCAGGCCCCCTGGCAGATCGGCTTCCACCAGTTCCCATGAGAAGCCGAGCTTTCGTGCGGGATTGGTCGAGGCCGAGAGCAGGACGCGCGACCCGGGCAGGTTGAGGCCGAGCATGGCGCCCGGATTGGCGCAATGCGCCGTGACGAGACTGCCGTCCGCCAGTTCGATATCGGCGAGGAAACGCTTGTAACGCCGGACCAGCCGGCCCTCGATCAACGGCCCTGGAAACTTCATCGGCGGGAACTCGATTTTCGAGTGGACGGGTCCCGCCCTAGCAGCCGGCCCTGGTCCCGGCCAGGGACACCGCCATGGTCAGTTCGGCAGCGCCGCGCTACCTCGTCGTCATCGACAGCTCGCGCCCGCCCGGAACACGATGACCGAACCCACCTCCCCCGCCATCACCGCCGCCATCCTCGTCATCGGCGACGAGATCCTGTCGGGGCGGACCAAGGACAAGAACATCGGCACCATCGCCGATTACTGCACGGCCATTGGCATCGACCTCAGGCAGGTCCGAATCGTCCCCGACGAGGCGGCGGAGATCGTGGAGGCGGTCAACGCGCTGCGGGCGCGCTACACCTACCTCTTCACGACGGGCGGAATCGGCCCGACCCATGACGACATCACCGCCGATTGCGTGGCGGCGGCTTTCGGCGTCACTATCGACGTCGATCCGAGGGCGAAGGCCATGCTGCTGGAGCGGCACAAGCCCGAGGACCTCAACGAGGCGCGGCTGCGCATGGCGCGCATTCCCGCCGGTGCCGATCTCATCGCCAATCCGATCTCCAAGGCGCCGGGCTTTCGCATCGGCAACGTCTTCGTCATGGCCGGCGTGCCCGCCATCATGCAGGCCATGCTCGACCAGATCGGCCCGACCCTCGATACGGGCGCCCGAGTCCTGTCGGAGACGATCGAGGCCGGCAACCTGCCCGAAGGCAGCTACGCCTCGGCCCTGGCCGAGATCGCGAAGGCGCATCACAGCGTCTCCATCGGCTCCTATCCGTCGATGACGCAGCAGGGCTTCGCCAACCGCATCGTGGTGCGCGGCAAGGATGCCGAGGCGGTCGTGCGGGCTCAGGCCGAGGTGGAACGGCTGGTGGCGCGGCTGAAACAGGGAACCGCCGGCTGATTGGCCGTTTCCCTCTTCCAGGCCGGCGAAGAATCCGGCCACGATCGAGGAAATCCCGATGAGCCGGCAAGAGGACCGCCCCGCGGACACTTCCTCGGAGGGCGAGGCGGCATCCGAACAGGGTGTGGCGAGGCCCGACGCCTTCCTCCTCCACGAAGTCATTCGCAAGGAGGGCGACGAGGAGCTGCGGCGGACCGGCGGGGCGCTGTTCCTGTCGGCGATCGCCGCCGGCCTGACCATGGGCTTCTCGCTCATCGTGCCCGGCGTTCTGAAAGCCCACCTGCCGGAGGCGGCCTGGGCCGACCTCATCACCAGCATCGGCTACGCGACGGGCTTCCTCATCGTGGTGCTCGGCCGCCAGCAGCTCTTCACCGAGAACACCCTCACGCCGATCCTGCCGCTGCTGCATGACCGGAGCATCGCGACCCTGATGCGGGTCCTGCGGTTGTGGAGCATCGTCCTCGTCGGCAACATCCTGGCGACCGCGGCCATCGCCGCCGTGCTCGCCGGGACGGAGGCCTTTACCCCGCATGTCCGCGAAGCCTTCGTGACGATCAGCCATCACACGATCGAGGCGCCGTTCTGGACCACGACGATCAAGGCCGTGTTCGCCGGCTGGCTCATCGCACTGATGGTCTGGATGCTGCCGGCGACGGGAACGGCCGCGCCGTTCATCGTCATCCTGATGACGTGGCTCGTCTCGATGTGCGGCCTCGCCCATATCGTCGCCGGCTCGGTCGACACGTTCTATCTCGTCTTCACCGGCCATGCCTCCCTGGGCGATTACCTCTGGCGCTTCTTCGTTCCGACCCTCCTCGGCAACGTCTTCGGCGGCACCGCCCTGGTCGCGGTGCTGAACTTCGGACAGGTCGCGCCGGAGGTCGAGGAACAGAAGGCGGCCGACGGCGAGGCGTGAGCGTTCCGGATCGCAGGACGGATCACAGGAGACCGGCCGGGCCGAGATGAATACTTCCCGAGCGTAGGCGTGCGCTCCGGTTCAGTCGCCTCGGCCCAGGATGATCCGGTGCCGCGAACCCATGGCGGGTGCGGTCATCTCTCCGGAGACCTTCCGTGGCCCCAAACCCGTTCCCGTCGTCCACCAGGCGCCGCATGCCGCGAATCCTGTCCGGATTCGCCGCTCTGACGCTCTGCGCTCTGCCCGCCCTCGCCGCCGATTTCCCGGAACCGGGCCCCTACGGACCGCCGCGCGAATTCCAGGGTGAGCGGCGACCCCCGCCTCCGAACGCGGAGTTCGGTTTCGAGCGTGGGGCGCCGCGCACCATCGAGCCGTGCCGGACGGTGATCCGGCGGCGGCTGACGCCGGAGGGCGAGGAGGTGATGAAACGGGTGACGGTCTGTGAGGAGCGCCCCGAACGCCTGCCGTTCGAGCGGGAGGCCGAGGACGGATATCGCGAGCCGCGGCCTGTCCCGCCGAGATTGCTGCCGCCTCGCGGCATTCCGTCCGACTACGGGGCCGAGGATGGTCCAGGCAGGGACGGCGATGTGGATGGCCGCTCCGCAGAGCGGTTCTCCGGTGAGGATCGGCTCTCCGAAGAGCCGCCTCTCGATGGGCGCGGAACGGATCCGGGCTACTGAACCCCGTGTCGCGGGCGGGTTCGGTTCAGGCCCGGACGACGGGCTTGGCCTTCACGGCGGCGGCCAGTGCCTTCAGCTGGCGGTTGAGATCCGCCAGCTCGTTGAGGGCGATCGTCCGATGGCCGTCCTTGACCGCTCGCTCGATGTCGGCGACCTGCGCAGTCGCCATGCGCTTCAGTTCGGCGGCGAGTTGGTCCCGGGTCATCGGCGCTCCTGTCACGGCTCGGAATGGTCGGACCGTGATAGGCGCGCATGCTTAACCGAGGGTTCTCATACCCCTCATGTGCGCCAGGGATGGGCCGGCAGTTCCGTCGCACCGATGCTGCTGGCACCGGCCAGAGCGACCGCGTGGTCGTTCTCGACGCTGGACCCGCTGACGCCGATGGCGCCGGACATCTCGCCGTCCTTGTCGACGATCGGGATGCCGCCTGGGAAGGTGATCAGCCCTTCGTTGGAATGCTCGATGCCGAAGAGCGGGCCGCCCGGCTGCGACAGCTGGCCGATCTGCCCGGTCATCATGCCAAAGAACACCGAGGTCTTGGCCTTCTTCTGAGCGATGTCGATGGAGCCGACCCAGGCGCCGTCCATCCGGTAGAACGCCTTCAGGTTGCCGCCGGAATCGACCACGGCGATACACATCTGGGTATCGAGCTCCACGGCCTTGGCGCGGGCGGCCTCGATGGCTTTGTGGGCGTCTTCGATGGTCACGTGCATGGGCGTGTCTCCTTGGTGTCCCGCCCCGTTTCGGGTGCGGAAGCGCAAAAGCGTCAGGGATGGCGGATGGTTCCGGCATCGGCGCGGCGGATGAGCCACGTGACCGATGCGAAGGCGCCGAGCCAGGAGCCGAGGGCGGCGAACACCACGTAGAGCGCGTTCTGCGTGTAGCTGATCACCGCGAAGGCGGAGAGCAGGTACCAGATCGCGCTCCAATTGGCGGCGCGTATGCGCTGGCGGGCCCCGACGGCGGCGTTGAAGAAGACGTAGGCCGCATCGGTCACCGCCGTGGCGAGGACGACGCCCGCGGCGATGAGCGGATCGATGGACATGACCAGCATGGGCCGCCTTCCTCCATCGTGAAGCCGACCGCTCCGAGATGGAGCGACCGGCCGTGTCGTGTCGGCTGCGATCAGCTGGCGGCCATCGCGTTGGCCTTCTCGATCAGCGCCTCGGCCATGCGGATCGAGGCGATGTCGATGAGGCGGCCGTCGAGGGAGACGGCACCCTTGCCGGCTTTGGCGGCGTCTTCCATGGCCGCGAGGATGCGGCGGGCCTTGGTCACTTCGGCCTCGGAGGGGGTGAAGACGTCGTTGGCGAGATCGATCTGGCTCGGATGGATCGCCCACTTGCCCTCGTAGCCGAGAGCCGCGCAGCGGCGGGCGGCGGAGATGTAGCCGTCCGGATCGGAGAAGTCGCCGAACGGACCGTCGATCGGGCGCAGGCCGTAGGCGCGGCAGGCGACCATCATGCGGGCCTGGGCGAACAGCCACGGATCCTGCCAATGGGTCTGACGGTTGCCGGCCTCGTCCTTGTCGGTGAGCACGCTGTAATCGTGGTTCACGCCGCCGATCACCTGCGAGCGGGCGCGGGTCGAGGCGGCATAGTCGGCCACGCCGAAGGACATGGCTTCGAGGCGCTTCGAGGAGGTCGCGATGGCTTCCACGTTGGCCATGCCGAGTGCGGTCTCGATCAGCACTTCGAAGCCGATCTTCTTCTCGCGCTTCTTGGCCTGCTCGATCTGCGTCACCATCACGTCGATGGCGTAGACGTCGGCGGGCACGCCGACCTTGGGGATCAGGATCATGTCGAGGCGCGGACAGGCTTCGACGATGTCGACCACGTCGCGGTACATGTAGTGGGTGTCGAGACCGTTGATGCGGATCATCATGGTCTTGTTGCCCCAGTCGATCTCGTTGAGCGCCTGGATGATGTTCTTGCGGGCCTGCTCCTTGTCGTCGGGAGCGACCGCGTCTTCGAGGTCGAGGAAGATGACGTCGGCCTTCGAGCTGGCCGACTTCTCCATGAAGGTCGGGTTGGAGCCGGGAACGGCGAGTTCCGAGCGGTGAAGGCGCGGGGTGGCCTGCGGGATCAGGGTAAAGCTCATCGGGAAATCCTTCCTCTAAGTTCGTTTCTGGTCGTTGGTTGAGACCGCAAGAGCCGGTCCACATACCGGTCGGGATGCGCGTTTGCGCGAGCCCAGGGTCGTGGTCGACCCTCGGTATCCTTACAAATCCATCAGCCCGTCGCTCCGAAGCCGACGGCGATGCAGTTGATCGACAGCAGCAACGCGGATTTCACCGCCTCGCGCTTGTCCTCGTCCTCCTCGGCCCGGAACCGGCGCAGCAGCTCCACCTGCTCGCGGCTGACCTGGTTGATCGTCGGAAGCCGTCCGTTGAGGCGGTCGCGGAACTGCGGGTAGCGCTCGGCGAGTTCTCGGTCGCCGCTGACACGCAGGGCCATCTCGCGGGTCAGCTCGTACTCGGCCTCGATCAGCGGGAAGATGCTGTTGCGGGCGGCCTCGTCGGGCACGAGGCCGGCATAATCCTTGGCGATGGCGAGATCGACCATCAGCAGGGTCTTCTCGACCTCGTCGAGGATGAGGCGGAACGGCTTCGATTCGGCGAAGAGCCGCTTCAGCTGGGCCTCACCCTGCGCACCACGCACGTCGAGGAAACTCTTCAGGCCGGAGCCGACGCCGTACCAACCGGTGATGACGTGCCGGTTCTGCGACCAGGCGAAGACCCAGGGGATCGCGCGAAGATCCGCCAGGGACCGGGCGCCGAAGCGCCGCGCCGGACGCGAGCCGATATTCAGCAGCGCGATCTCGTCGAGGGGGCTCGCGGCCTGGAAATAGGTCACGAGGTCCGGATGCTGGATCAGGTTGACGTAAGCCGCGCGCGACGCGCCCGACAGCGCCTCCAGCGTGTCGTCGAACTCGTTGCGCGGGATCTTGGCCGCCTCGTGCTCCGATTTCAGTGCGTGATCGAAGACCGAGGAAGCCAGGAGCTCCATCTGATAGGCGGCGGTGCCGCGGTTGGCGTATTTGAACGAGACGACCTCACCCTGTTCGGTGGTGCGGAAACGCCCGTTGATCGACCCCGGCGGCTGGGCGGCGATGGCCCTCGCGGTGGGGGCACCCCCGCGGCTCACCGAGCCGCCGCGACCGTGGAAGAACGCGATCGGCACGCCGGACGACTTGCCGAGCTGGGTCAGCTTGTCCTGCGCCTTGTACAATTCCCAGTTCGAGGCGACGAAGCCGCCGTCCTTGTTCGAATCCGAGTAGCCGATCATCACCTCCTGGACCCCGCCCTGCCAGCGGGTGGAGCGGCGCACCACCGGGATCGAGAACAGCTCCTTCATGATCGCGGGCGCGGCGCGCAGGTCGTCGATGGTCTCGAACAGCGGCACGATCGGCAGGCAGCAGATCTCGGTGCCGCTGGCATCGAGGAAGTTGCCGGCCTCCTTGGCGAGCAGGTAGGCGCCGAGGATGTCGGGGACCGAGCGGGTCATCGACAGGATGAACGAGCCGAAGGCCTCGCGGTCGAGCTGCTCGCGCATTTCGCCGACGAGGGCGAAGGTCTCGAGCGTCTCGCGGGCATCGTCCGGCAGGCTCTCGAACGACCGCTCGCCCTTCATCGGCTTGGCGAGTTCCGAGAGCAGCCAGTTCTTCCACTCCGCCGATTCGAGGCCGGGCGGCGTCTTGTTCTGGCCGTTGGCCTGATGCCACAGCGCGTGGAGCGTCTTCGTGGTGCGGGTGGTGTTCTCGCGCAGGTCGAGGCGCACCGTGGAGAAACGGAAGATCTCGACCATGCGGCGCACCGGCCGCACCAGGTCGGTCGCCAGGGACGGGCAATTGGCGTCGCTGAGGCCGGCCTCGAGATGGCGCAGGTCGTTGATGAGGCCGTCCGCGCTCGGATAATCCGGCCCGCTGGCGCGCTGCCCCTTGTTGCGGGTGATCGTCGCCTCGAGCTTGCGCAGGATGCAGGTGAGGAACTGGCGGTAGGCCTCGCCGGGGTTGCGGCTGGTGATGGCGCGCCCGTCCCCGCTCTCGGCGAGAAGCTGGGCGAGTTCGGACTTGAACGTCTCAGGCACCGGCAGCGAGCGCTCGGTGAGAGAGAGCGTGCGGCCCAGCGCGGTGACGCCGTCGCGGTAGCGCCGCAGGGAGGCGAGCGCGTTGCGCTGGAGCGTAGCGCGGGTCACCGACGAGGTGACGTAGGGATTGCCGTCGCGGTCGCCGCCGATCCATGAGCCGAACTGGAAGAAGGCGGGGACTTCGAACTTCTCGTCCGGATAGTATTCGGCCAGCGATTCCTCGAGCGAGTAGAGCACCTCGGGAAGCATCTCGAAGAGCGTCTCGTCGAAGAAGTGCAGGCCCCAGGCGACTTCGCGCTCGACGGTGGCCTTCTCCAGATGGAGCTCGCCGGTCATCCAGACGAGTTCGATCTGGTCGCGCAGCTCGTTCATCAGGCCGTTGCGCTCGCGCTCGGTCCAGCGCGGCAATTCGAGCTCGCGCAGGACGAGGTAGATGCGTCGGAACTTCTCGAGCACCGTCACGCGCTTGCCCTCGGTGGGGTGAGCCGTGATCGTCGGGCGGATGCGCAGATCCTTCAGCAGGGCGTGGATCTCGGGCGCCTTGATGCCGTTCTTCACCGCTTCCGCCAGGACCGCGCTGAAGCTGCCACCGAGCTCCGCCCGTCCTTTCGTCCGCTCCAGGTGCCTACGCCGGCGCATGGCGGCGTTCTGCTCGGCGATGGAGAGGAGCTGGAACCAGATGCCCTGCACCTGGAGGGCGCGGGCGAGGAGTTCGGGCGAGAATTCGGAGATGTTGGCCTTGCCCAGAAGCACGGCCTCCAGTTCCGGCTCGTGCCGGCGGGCGACTTCGAGCAGGGCGTGGAACAGGATGTCGAGTGCTTCCTTCGACGACGTGCCGGTGATGACCGGCGGCGCGAAGGTATGGTCGAGCGACCCGACCGGGGCGTGGAGGGTATCGGTCATCGGATGGCCACCTCGAACAGAGTTGAGCCGATGGCCGCTGGGGACGCGCGGGCAACGGTAATGAAGCGAGCCGCCCCGGCAGCGTGGGACGCCGCGCCGGAGCGATCAAGGGGTAGTTTCTGTGGACGATCCATCTCCCCGGACGCCCGTAGCGAAGCGGAGGGCGCCCAGGAAAGAGCGGCGTCTCAGGCGGCGAGCTTGCGCATGACCTGCTCGACCGTCGAGCCGAAATCGCCGGGGCTGGGGGCGACCGTCAGGCCATAGGAGCGCATGATCTCGGCCTTCTCGGCGGCGCTGTCGCCGGTGGCGGAGATGATGGCGCCGGCATGGCCCATGCGGCGGCCCTTCGGGGCGGTGAGACCGGCGACGAAACCGATGACGGGCTTCGTCATGTTCTCCTTGATCCAGGCCGAGGCCTCGGCCTCCTGCGGTCCGCCGATCTCGCCGATCATCAGCACCGCCTTGGTCTCGGGATCCTGCTCGAACAGGGCGAGATGGTCGAGGAAGGACGAACCGTTGATCGGATCTCCGCCGATACCCACCGAGGTGGTGATGCCGATGCCCTTTTCCTTCATCTGCGCGGCCGCCTCGTAACCGAGGGTGCCCGAGCGCGAGATGACGCCGACATTACCCTTGAGGTAGATGTGGCCGGGCATGATGCCGAGCATCGACTTGCCGGGCGAGATGATGCCGGCGCAGTTCGGGCCCACCACCATGGTGCGCTTGTCCTTGGGGTAGCGGCGCAGATAGCGCTTCACCCGCATCATGTCCTGGGCCGGGATGCCGTCGGTGATCGAGCAGATCAGCGCGAGGCCGGCATCGGCCCCTTCCATGATCGCGTCGGCCGCGAAGGGCGGAGCGACGAAGGTGATCGAGGTGGTGGCGCCGGTGGCCTCCACGGCCTCCTTGACGGTGTTGAACACCGGCACGCCGAGATGGGTCTTGCCACCCTTGCCAGGGGTGACGCCGCCGACGACGTTGGAACCGTATTCCAGCATCTCCTTGGCGTGGAACGTACCCTTATCGCCGGTGATGCCCTGGACGATGATCGGGGTCTTCTCGTCGATCAGAATGCTCATGACGTATCCTCCCCTCGTCTCAGTGTTGGCGCTTGGCGGCGTCGCAGGCGGCGACGGCCTTCGTGGCGGCGTCCGACAGGCTGTCGGCGGTGATGAGGTCGAGGCCGCTCTCGGCCAGGATCTTCTTGCCCGCCTCCACGTTCGTGCCGGCGAGCCGGACGATGAGCGGGACGTCGATCTTCACTTCCTTCGCCGCCTGGATCACGCCCTGGGCGACCCAGTCGCAGCGGTTGATGCCGGCGAAGATGTTGACGAGGATCGCCTTGACGTTGCGATCCGACAGGACGAGGCGGAAGGCCGTCGCGACGCGGTCGGGCGAAGCGCCGCCGCCGACGTCGAGGAAGTTCGCCGGCTCGCCGCCCGCGTGCTTGATCATGTCCATGGTGGCCATGGCCAGACCCGCACCGTTGACGATGCAGCCGATCTCGCCGTCGAGGCCGATGTAGCTGAGGTTGTGCTCGGCGGCCTGGGCCTCGCGCGGATCGCCCTGCGAGGGATCGTGCATGTCGGCGATGTTGCGCCGGCGGAACATGGCGTTG
This sequence comes from Methylobacterium marchantiae, assembly GCF_022179405.1. Taxonomy (GTDB): domain Bacteria; phylum Pseudomonadota; class Alphaproteobacteria; order Rhizobiales; family Beijerinckiaceae; genus Methylobacterium; species Methylobacterium marchantiae. The sequence continues at coordinate 138,258 of NZ_BPQT01000005.1, read as the reverse complement.
TCGTCGAAGGACATCTTGGCATCGAGCGCCAGGACGCGGTCGTCCTTGGTGACGACGAGGGGGTTGATCTCCAGCATGGTGCCGTCGCAATCGCGGAACGCCCGGTAGGCGTTCATGATCGTCTTCACGGCAGCGGAGACCTGCTTGATGTTCAGGCCGAGCTGGAAGGCGATCTCGCGGGCCTGGAATTGCTGCAGGCCGACGGCGGGCTCGACCACGACCTGGATCAGGGCCTCGGGCTCGTTGGCCGCGATCTCCTCGATATCCATGCCGCCGCGCTGCGAGGCGATGACGCGCACGCGCTCGGCCTTACGGTCGAGGACGTAGCCGAGATAGAGCTCGCGCTCGAACGGATCCGCGGTCTCGATGTAGACGCGCTGGACCGGCTTGCCCTCGGGCCCGGTCTGCAGGGTGACGAGACGCTTGCCGAGGAGATCCTTGGCCGCGTCGCGGACCTCGTTATAGGTCCGGCACAGCTTGATCCCGCCGGCCTTGCCGCGGGCGCCGGCATGGATCTGAGCTTTCACCGCCCAGAACGAGCCACCGAGCTCGGTGGCGGCGTAGACTGCCTGGTCGGGGCTGAAGGCCACCGCGCCCTTCGGAACCGCCACGCCGAATCCGGCGAGCAGCTCCTTGGCTTGATACTCATGCACGTCCATGTGCGTTCTCCTTGGCGCTTTTCCCTGGGACAGACACTCTCGTAAATTTCACTTCACGGAAAGAGCTTCTGTTGTAATATTTTTTTACATTCTCATTCACTCCGCCTTTAAAGGCGGCCGGAATGTATTTTTTAGACGAAAAGGCCGGCTGAGTTTGTTCTCGCCGGCCTGTCGTTCTTCTTAGTTCACCTTGGCCTTCACGACCTCATAGATCTTTTCGTTCAATGGCCCGGCCGGCCCGAGCAACTCTTCGAGTTGCTTCAGGCGTTCCTCGGCAAAGCCACGATCGTCCAGGCCCTTGGCGTTGACATAGACGTTGAGCGCGGCACTGCGCAGGCCGGCATGGGCCGAGAGGACCGCGACCCCGGCATCGGAGATGACATTGAGGTTGCCCTTCTCCGCCACCGCCTCGGCGAGGTCGATGACCTGGCGGCAGGCGCGGCAACAGGCGAGCGGCACGTCGGTGGCGACCTTGAGAACCTCTTGGATCTTGGCGGCGCGGGCCGTCTTCTCCTCGTCGGTACCCTTCGGCAGTCCGTAGGCGGCCATGACGGCGTCGAAAGCCTCGACGTCGTCGGCGATCATGCCGGTGAGCTCTGCGCGGAGTGCTTCGGACTTGCCGAGGATCTCCTTCAGATCGCCCTCGACCTCGACGTACTTCTTCTTTCCGATGGTGAGGTTGCACACCATGCTGAGCAGCGCGGCGCCCATGGCGCCCGAGATGGCGGCGGCTCCGCCGCCACCGGGGGTCGGGGCCGAGCTCGCGAGTCCGTCGAGGAAGCCCTGGATGGTCTCGTTGGCGGGCGAAGTCTTATCGGTCATGGGTCAGGCCATCTTCTTGGCGAGGGCGTAGATCTCCTCGGCATCGAACACCTGCTCGGTGTTCTCGAAGAGCTGGCCGACGCAGGCGCGATGGAGCTTGAGCTTCAGGCCGCCGATGCCGAGTGCACCGAACACCTTCTTGCCATGGCGCTCCTTGCCCTTGTCCATGGCCTCGATGCCGCCGAAGCCGAGGGGCGGCTGGGCGTTGTAATCGGCGATGAACTCGATGCTGGCCTCGTCCTTCCAATCGGCTTCGGCAAGAAGCTCGAGGCCGATGGCGCCAGCGGAGAAGACCAGGTTCTGGCCCTTGACGATGGCGGCGCGCGAGGCGGCGTCCGGCGTCGCGGCGGCGCTGATGTTGACCTTGAAACGCTTGTTGATGGCGTCCGCGGCGGCCTGAGCCTTGTCGAGCGAACGACCGCACAGGACGACTGTGGCGCCTTCCTGCGCCAGAAGGGCGGCCGAGCGCATGCCGACCGGGCCGGTGCCGGCCAGAACAACGGCCTTCTTGCCCTGGAGCGAACCGGCGGCCTTCTGCACCAGCGCGACGCCGGCGGCGGCGGTGGTGTTGGAGCCGTTGGAATCCAGCATGATCGAGACGCGGAACGGGCCGAAGAAGCGCTTCTTCACCGCTTCGAACACGGCCTCGCCGGCCGCCATGCTGCCTCCGCCGACGAAGATTGCGGTGGACTTCTTCTCGGAGCCGCCGCGGGTGTAGATCGTGCCGTCCACCAGGGCGCCGACATTCTCGGGCGTCACGTTGCCGTAACCGGTGATGCGATCGGCTCCGCCATCGTAACCGACGACCACATCGAACACGCTCGGAACGGTGTCGGTGTCGAATTGGAACAGCAGCTTCTTCGTCATGTCCTGTTTCCTCTGCCCGCGACTCTGCGCGGTTGGCGTATGATCGGCGCGTCTGCGCAGAGCCGCGCTGGTGTCATTCCCCGTCATTCCGGTGCGCCGGGCGCACCAGAAATCCGGACACTCCGTCGGTGCAGGCTCGCTCGGCGTCCGCGATCCCGGAATGACGTCGGCTCCCGTGAGCCCTGTCTTCTGGCGTGAAGCCCGAGCTTCACACCACGTTCTGCGGCTTGCCCGCCACGTAGGCTTCGACATTGTCGACGAGCTGGTCGGCCAGGATCTGCATGGCCTCCTTGCTCGCCCAGGCCACGTGCGGCGTGACGATGAGGTTCGGCAGGTCGAGCTCGCACAGGATGTTGCCGTTCTTCGGCGGCTCGGTCACCACCACGTCGAAGCCGGCGCCGCCGATCGTGCCGGCCTTGAGGGCTTCGGCGAGGGCTTCCTCGTCGACGAGACCGCCGCGGGCGGTGTTGATGAGGATGGCGTGCTTCTTCATCTTCGCGAGCTGCTCGGCGCCGATCATGTTCCGGGTTTCCGGGGTCAGCGGCGCGTGCAGGGTGATGACGTCGGATTCCCTCAGGATCGTCTCGAAGTCCACGAGGCCTTCCTGCGGGAACACGTCGTAGGCGATGACCTTCATGCCGAGCGCTTCGGCGCGCTTGGCGATGGACTTGCCCAGCGCCCCGTAGCCGACGATGCCCAGCGTCGAGCCGGCGATGTCGTGGATCGGGTAGTCGAAGTAGCAGAACTGGGTGGACTTCGCCCAATCGCCCCGGCGCACCGAGTTCGCATAGGGCACGATGGCGCGCCGCAGGGCGAACATCAGGCCGATCACGTGCTCGGGCACGGTGTTGAAGGCGTAGTTGCGGATGTTGACGACGGTGATGCCGAGTTCCTTGGCGACCGCCTTGTCGACGACATCGGTGCCGGTGGCGGCCACCGCGATGAGCTTGAGGTCGGGCAGCTGCTTCAACGTCTCGGCGCGCATGGGCACCTTGTTGATCAGAGCGATCTCGGCGCCCTTCAGGCGCTCGACGATCTCTTCCGGCGTCCAGGTCGACTCGTACTCGGTATATTCGTGCGGGAAATTGAATTCACGCACCTTGGCGTCGAGGGATTCACGGTCGAGGAAGACGATTTTGTGCGCCATTGGAACCCTCAAGCGACGTTCCGCGCCGAGCGCGGCGTTACGCGATACACGCTTCTATAGACGATGCCCCGGGGCCGGCGAGACGCCGGCCCCGGGAAACAGCTTCGATCAGGACTTCGCGAGCGGGTTTTCGCGCAGGTAGCTGGACGCGGCGGCGACGCCGGATCCCGGCTGCACCTTCACGCCGTTGTCGAGCATGGCCATTTCCGCGCCGGCGATGGCGCCGAGGAGCGAGAGCTCGTTCAGGTCACCGACGTGGCCGATGCGGAACACCTTGCCGGCCACCTGGCTCAGACCCGCGCCGAGGGCGAGGTTGTAGCGCACGAAGGCGTGCTTGATGATCGCGGCGGCGTCGACACCCTCGGGGACGAGGATGGCGGTCACCGTGTCCGAGTTCCACTTGGCTTCCTTGGCGCAGGTCTTGAGACCCCAGGCCGCCACGGCCTGACGGGTCGCCTCGGCGAGCACGGCATGGCGATGGTAGACGTTCTCGAGACCCTCTTCCCGGAGGCAGGCGAGCGCCTCGCGCAGGCCGTAGAGGAGCGGCAGGGCGGGGGTGTAGGGGAAGTAGCCGGCGCCGTTCTGCTTCTGGTGGTCGGCCCAGTCGAAGTAGACATGCGCGAGGCGGTCGTTCGGACCCGAAGACGACTCGGCGGCCTTCAGAGCCTTCTGGCTGACGCAGATCACGCCGAGACCGGCGGGGAGCATCAGGCCCTTCTGCGAGCCGGCGATGGCGCAATCGACCTTCCACTCGTCGGCGTAGAACGGCAGCGAGCCGATGGAGGACACGCCGTCGACGAAGAGCAGCGCCGGGTGACCGGCCGCGTCGATCGCCTTGCGCACGGCACCGATGTCGCTGGTGACGCCCGTGGCGGTCTCGTTATGGACCGTCATGACGGCCTTGATCTCGTGGTTCGTGTCGGCGCGCAGCGCCTCTTCGATCCGCTGCGGGTTCGCACCCGTGCCCCACTCTTCTTCCTGAACGATCACGTTCAGGCCGAGGCGCTGGGCCATGTCGATCCAGAGGTGGCTGAACTGGCCGAAGCGCGAGGTCAGGACCTTGTCGCCGCGATGGAGCGTGTTGGTCAGCGCGGATTCCCAGATGCCGGTCCCGGAGGCGGGGAACAGGAAGATCGTGCCGTCCTTGGAGCCGAAGACCGCCTTGGTCTCTTCGAACAGCGGCTTGGTCAGCGTCGGGAAATCGACCGAACGGTGATCCTCCGAAGGAACGATCATCGCCCGCTGCACGCGGTCGGGGATGTTCGTCGGGCCCGGAACGAACAGATGATTACGACCCGGTCGTCTCGTTGCCGCCATGTTGTGTCTCCGGTTCTTCTTCAGGTCGCGTGCACGCATCGTGCGACGCTTGGATCGAATACGGTGTTCCGAGCTCGCGACCCGGCCTGGGTCGGTGCCGGTACGACGCTCAAGCTTTGAGGGAGATACGACGGTTCGGCCGGAATGCCCGGCCACCGCCTGTCCGACTGGATACGATGACATGGTTCGCAGCCGTTGACGGACGGGGTGCGACCCGCCCCGCACCATCACCGATGAATGCGGGTAGCGGAACGCGCCACGCGACCGTCTTCGACTGGATCAAGCCTCTCTCCATTGGCCAGGGCGCGCGATGGTTGCACGCTTCCATGGCCGTGGACGTCGTTTCTCACCTCGTCGGCAACCTTGATTTCGCCTCGTGCGGGCTCCGGATACGCGCCTTTCCGGCGCGATACGGTGGGTCACCTTGTTCACGACTATGCCGGGGTTCGCCCAGGAAGGAAAACGTAAAAAACTTCGCGGCCACTCAAAAAATTTGTGGCGCAGCGCAACATCGCCACGATGAATTTAAGCGACGACCCCGCCTCGCCCGGCGATGCGCGTCATCAAACTGATACGGGAATCCGGTTTGGCTCAAGGCACCGAAGCAGTTCGGAGAGGGCCGTGGGCGAAGATACAGAGAAGACGATCCGCGTCCGGACGCTCTTCCTGTCCGATATGCATCTGGGCACGAAGGGTTGCCAGGCAGGGCTGCTGCTGGACTTTCTGCGCGACTACGACGCGGACGAGATCTACCTCGTCGGCGACATCGTCGACGGGTGGCAGCTGAAATCGGGCTGGTTCTGGCCGCAGAGCCACAACGACGTGGTCCAGAAGCTGCTGCGCAAGGTGCGCAAGGGCTCGACGCTGGTCTACATCCCCGGCAACCACGACGAGTTCCTGCGCGATTATCTCGGTATGACCTTCGGCGGGATCGAGGTCGTCGACGATCGCATCCACGTGGCCGCCGACGGCAAGCGCTACCTCGTCATCCACGGCGACCAGTTCGACATGGTCGTCCGGCACGCCAAATGGATCGCCTTCCTCGGTGACGGCGCCTACACGTTCGCGCTCTTCATCAATACGCATCTGAACACCATCCGGCGGCGCCTGGGCCTCGCCTACTGGTCGCTCTCGGCCTGGGCGAAGCTGAAGGTGAAGAACGCCGTCAACTTCATCGGCAAGTTCGAGGAGTTGCTCAGCGCCGAAGCCAAGCGTGTCGGCGCCGACGGCGTGATCTGCGGCCATATCCACCATGCCGCCCACCGCCAGATCGCCGGATTGATCTATCTCAATACCGGGGACTGGGTAGAATCCTGCACCGCCATCGTCGAGCATTACGACGGGACCATGGAGGTGCTGCATTACCCGAGCGTCCTGCGGGCGCGCGCCGCCGCCGAGGAGGCGGAGAGAAACACGATCCTGACCGATCCCGCCCGGGCGGTCGCGTGAGGCTGCTGATCGCGACCGACGCCTGGCATCCGCAGGTCAACGGTGTCGTGCGCTCCCTGGAGAACATGGCGGCGGCCGGCCGGGATCTCGGCTTCGAGACGGTGTTCCTGACCCATCAGGATTTCGCGTCGGTGCCGCTTCCGGGCTATCCGGAAATCCGCCTCTCCTATGCCACGAGGGGCAAGGTCGCCCGCCTCTGGTCCGATCTCGCCCCGACCCATGTCCATGTGGCCACCGAGGGGACCGTGGGCTACGCCACCCGGCGCTACTGCCTGGCACATGGCCGCCCGTTCACCACGAGCTACCACACCCGCTTCCCCGAATACCTCGCCGCCCGGGCGCCCGTCCCGGAGAGCTGGAGCTATGCCTGGCTGCGGCGCTTCCACGGTGCCGCCAGCGGGACCATGGTCTCGACGCCCTCCCTCGAACGCGACCTCGCCTCGCGCGGGTTCCGCAACCTGATGCGCTGGACGCGGGGGGTCGATACGGATCTCTTCCGTCCCGCCCTCCCCGACGAGTCGCGTCCCGAGGCCCTGGCTGGGCTCCCCGGACCCTTCTTCCTGTTCGTGGGGCGGCTGGCGGTGGAGAAGAACGTCTCCGCTTTCCTCGATCTCGACCTGCCCGGCACCAAAGTCGTGGTCGGCGACGGGCCGGACAGGCCGCGCCTCGAAAGCCTGCATCCCCGGGCGCGCTTCCTCGGCACCCTCACGGGGGCGGCCCTGGCGAGGATCTACGCGGCGGCGGACGTGTTCGTGTTCCCGAGCCTCACCGACACGTTCGGCATCGTGCTGCTCGAAGCCCTCGCCTGCGGCGTGCCGGTGGCGGCCTATCCGGTGACCGGACCACTCGATGTCATCGGCGAGACCGGGGCCGGCGTGCTCGGGACCGATCTGCGCGAGGCGGCCCTGGCGGCCCTCGCCATCTCGCGCGAGCGCTGCCGCCAGGAAGCCCTGCGCTACACCTGGGGCGAGAGCGCGCGCCAGTTCTTCACCAACATCTCCCTGGCCCATGGCACCGGCCTTCCCACGCCGAGGCGGCGGACCTTCCGGGCTGCTCCGGCGGTGTAGGGCGTCGGCCGGAAAGGCGGATGGGGAGGGGGTGACGCGGCGGGCCTTACGGTGCGAAGGTGCCGCCGCCATCCGAGGCGCTTCGCGCGATCGTCTCCGTGACGAGCGGATGTCGCCAAGTTCACTCAGCCGGGCCCAGAATGAGACCGTTCGCCGACCCCGCTTCCGCGACCCTCCCGGCTCTGATCGGTTGCGACGAGGTCGGGCGCGGCGCCCTGTGCGGTCCCGTCGTGGTAGCGGCGGTCTGGTTCGATCCGGCCGTCTTCCCGGCTTCCGTCCTCGCCTGTCTCGACGACAGCAAGAAGCTCGACCGACCGACCCGCGAACGTCTGACTCCGCTGATCCGCCAGCACGCCGAAGTCGCGGTCGCGGCCGGCTCCCGAGAGCTCGTGGACCGGATCAACGTGCGCGCCGCGACCCTCGACGCCATGCGCCGGGCGGTTGAGAAGCTCGGGCTCGACGCTCCCGTGGCGGTGGACGGGCGGGACGGCATTCCGGGCCTGTCCCTTCCGTGCCGGGCCGTGATCGGCGGCGACCGGCTCGTGCCACAGATCGCGGCCGCCTCGATCGTCGCCAAGTGTCTCCGCGACGATCTCATGCGCGCCCTGGCGAGGCGGCATCCGGCCTATGCCTGGGACCGCAACGTCGGCTACGGCACCGCGGCCCATCTCGCCGGTCTCGCCAGTCTCGGCCGCTCCGCGCATCACCGGGTGAGCTTCACCCGGCGCTACGCTCCCCCCTCGCCCGCCCTCACAGCAGGCTGAGCTGGGCCCCCTTGGCGGCCGTGGGCGTGAACAGATCCGTGCGCAGCGCGAGGCGCGCGTCGGCATAGCCGAGGCGCTGCTTCGCCAATCGCATGCGCTGACCGATGAGATCGGCATAGGCGCCGCTGCCGGTCATCCGTCGGCCGAACGCGGCATCGTAGGCCTTGCCGCCGCGGGCCTGCCGGACCAGCGACATCACGTGGTTGCGGCGCCCCGGATAATGCTCGGCGAACCAGTCGTTGACGAGGTCGTCGAGTTCGAGGGGCAGCCGCAGGAGGACATGGCGGGCCTCCACGGCCCCGCATTCGCGCGCCCGCTCCAGCACCGCCTCGATCTCGTGGTCGTTCAGCGACGGGATCACCGGCGCCATCATCACCATGACCGGGATGCCGGCACGGCTCAGCTGACGGATCGCCTCGAGGCGACGGGCCGGATGGGGAGCGCGCGGCTCCATCCGGCGGGCCAGCATCGGATCGAGGGTCGTCACCGACATCGCCACCTTGACGAGGCCGAGTTCGGCCATCGGCGCCAGGATGTCGATGTCGCGGACGACGAGGTTCGACTTGGTGACGATGCCGACCGGATGGCGGAAGCGCGCCAGCACGCCGAGGACGGCGCGGGTGATGCCGTGGCCGCGCTCGATCGGCTGGTACGGGTCCGTGGCCGTACCGAGAGCGATGGTCTGCGGAATGTAGCCCTTGGCCGACAATTCTCGTTCCAGCAGCTCCGCAGCGTCCGGCTTGTGGAAGAGCCTCGTCTCGAAATCGATGCCGGGGGAGAGACCGACATAGGCGTGGTTGGGCCGGGCGAAGCAGTAGATGCAACCGTGCTCGCAGCCGCGATAGGGATTGATCGAACGATCGAACGGCAGGTCAGGCGAGGTGTTGCGCGTGAGGATGGTGCGCGCCCGCTCGGGCACATCCTCGGTGCGCAGGCGCGGGAGTTCATCGTCCGAATCCCAGCCGTCATCGAACGCTTCGCGCCGGGCGGGCTCGTAGCGGCCGGCGGGATTGGCCGTGGCACCGCGCCCCTTCCGCATATCGGCCGGACGGGCACTTGCCGCGAGCCGCTGACCGGGCGCTCCGACCCCGTCTCCAGCGGCCTTCACCGCTCCGACCAGACCGCCAGCTCGGTCCCGGCCGGGTCTCTGAAATGAAACCGGCGTCCCCCAGGGAAAGCGAAGATCGCCGCGACGACCGTGCCTCCCGCCGCTTCGACCCGAGCCTGCATCGCTTCGAGGTCCTGAGCGTAGAGTACGGGTAGCGGCACCCGCACCGCCTTCGCTTCGTCGGCATCGAAGCCGCCCTCGAGCCCCTGGTCGAAGGCGGCGTAGCCAGGTCCGTAATCCGTGAAGGTCCAGCCGAAGGCCGTCCCGTAGAATTCCTTCACCGCATCGATGCCGCGCCCGGGCAGTTCGAGATAATCGATCTTGCCGTCCTGTCGCATGCGAGCGTCTCCGGTGATCCAACGGAATGCGACTCTAAGGCCGCCAGCCACAGCATCACGCTGCAGACACCGTGCTTTCGATGTGAACATATCAGGAACGCATGAGCTTTGACTGCCCTTATTTCGTGCAATCGTTGGCTTATCCCGTCGGAGCACGGATTCTCGCGATCCTTTCTCCGGCTTTCGGCTTCTCCGGCGCCGAAAATACGGTATGCGCGCGCATGATTTCGGCACTGATCCATGTTGCGAGGCCGGGCGACCCCGACGTGGTCGACCAGCTCGCCGATACGCTGGGGGCTCTCGTGGAGGGCGTCGCCGCCGGCCTCGTCGGCGATGCCGTGATCATCGCGCCCGCGCACAATGCGGCGCTCGACGCGGTCGCCGAGGCCACCGGCGCAACCTTCGTCACGCGGGCGGGGGGCACGGCGCCATGGTCGGCCGGCGCGAAGTCGGCGCGGCGCGAATGGGTGCTCTGCCTCGAAGCCGGCGACGTGCCGGCGGAGGGCTGGATTCGCACGATCGATCGCTTCATCGGCACGGCTCGGCCTGAGATCGTCCTCGGACGCCTGCGTCGTCCCCATGCCGGTCTGCCGGCGCGCCTCGCTGCGCAGGGCGAATCGGTCATCGGGGTGCGTTCTCCGCGAGCCGGGGACCTCGTCCGCCGCGAGCGGCTGACCTCCGGCGTCGTCTTCACCCCCCGACTGCGGCCGCGACCCGTGAACGTGCGGCTCGACAGAGGCTGATCAGACCGGGATCGAGGCCCCGCGCCGCAGGTGCTCGTCGAGCCGCGGCATGATCTCGACGAAGTTGCAGGGCCGGTGCCGGTAGTCGAGCTGGGCCGCGAGGATACCGTCCCAGGCATCGCGGCAGGCGCCGGGCGAGCCTGGAAGGACGAAGACGAAGGTCGCGTTGGCGAGCCCCGCCGTCGCCCGCGACTGGAGCGTCGAGGTTCCGATCTTGTCGTAGGAAATGCGGTGGAACACCGCCGAGAAGCCGTCCATCCGCTTCTCGAACAGGGGCTCGATGGCCTCGGGGGTGACGTCGCGCCCGGTGAAGCCGGTGCCGCCGGTGGTGATCACCACGTCGACGGCGGGGTCCCTCATCCAGGTTTCCACCTGGGCGCGGATCGCGGAGACCTCGTCGGGCACGATGGACCGGCCGGCGAGGCTGTGGCCGGCCGCCACGAGGCGCTCGCACAGCGTGTCGCCCGATCGGTCGTCCTCGGCGACGCGCGTGTCGGAGACGGTCAGCACCGCAATGGAGAGCGGGATGAAGCGACGGGTCTTGTCTGCGGCGACCATGGATTGCGGCTTTCAGCTCGGCGATGCCGGCGGATTCTAGCCGCGAATGAGGGGGCGGGTCGATCCCGCCGCTACAGCTTCGCGGTCCGCTCCGGCGAGATGCGGCCGCGGGCGATGTCGAGGAGAGCCGTGAGGTTGCCGGCCAGCCGGCCACGCCGGTCGATATAGGGCTCGGGCCTGAGCGAGCGCACCACGTTGGCCGCGACGTTGCGCGCCATCAGTTTGCCGAGGAACGGCACCGGCAGCGTTCCCTTCCTCATCAGGTAGACCGAATTCGCGACCTGGGAATAGCCGACGCGCTTGCCCCGCTCGCGCCCGGTCTTGTTGCCGAGATGGACGCCCCAGAGGGCATCCGCCCGCGCCGTGAGGCCCCTGCGCGCCACCTGTCCGCCGAAATCGGAATCCTCCAGCCAGGCATAGAGCGGAAGCCGCTCGTCGAAACCCAGGCCTGCGATGGCGCTGGTCCTGAACGCCATGTTGCAGCCGTAGGGCCCGATTCCCTCGTGCAAGCCGTCATCGCCATCCTCTCCGTGACCGTCCTCCTCGGTCACAACCCGCAATCCTTCGCCGCGATCGATGCCGGGAGATTTGGCGCCGTCGGCGAGGACACGCCCGGTGAGACAGACGACATCGGGCCGCGCCCGGAAGGTCGCTGCCATCTGTTCGAGCCAGAAATGCGAGGGGATGAAGTCGTCGTCAAAGAAGGCGACATAGTCGTAGCGCCCACCGGCCAGCGCGAGACCGTCGTTGCGCTGATGCGCGCTGCCGGTCCGGCCGACCCGTGCGGTCAATCCGGGACCATCCTCCAACCCGCCGAGATCGTCCGTTTCGGATCCCACGATGACGATGTGGTCGGGCGCTCGGCTCTGGCTCTGCAGGAGCATGACGAGCCCTCGAACCAGGGCCGGTCGCCCGCGGGTCGCGATGATGACGGCGATCGTCTCGGTCGGGGACATGGTGGAGCGCTGCCTCGCATCGCCGAATCCAGCCCATTCGCGAGAAATGGGCGGTCGGCCTCGTCCGCGATCCTTGGCGCTCCAGGGTTGAATCGACCGTTACGCGGCGGCGCTCCGCTACCTTTCGCGCGGACGGTCTGAGTCTATGCTTTCGGAATCCTCATCGGCGTCGCTGCGATCGTCACGAAATGGATCGGGAACATCCTGCCCGGCTCAGTTGCGGGCCGCCCGGAAGGTGTCGCAGGACTTGGTCTGGCCGCTCTTGTAGCCGGTCATGAACCACCGCATCCGCTGCTCGGACGATCCGTGCGTGAACGAATCCGGCACGGCGTAGCCCTGCGACTGCTTCTGCAGCTTGTCGTCGCCGATGGCGCTCGCCGCCTGCATCGCTTCCTCGATGTCGCCCGGTTCGAGCGAGTTGTACTTGTCGTTGGAGTTCTTGGCCCAGACGCCGGCGAGGCAATCTGCCATCAGTTCGACGCGGACGGACAGCTGGTTCGACTCGACCTTGCTGGAGGCCGCCTGCTGGCGACCCTGGACCTTGCCGAGGATGCCGAGCTCGTCCTGGACGTGGTGGCCGACTTCGTGCGCGATGACATAGGCATAGGCGAAGTCGCCCTTCACGCCGAACTTCTGCTCCATCTCCTTGAAGAACGACGTGTCGAGATAGACCTTCTTATCGAGCGGGCAGTAGAACGGCCCCATCGCCGCCTGGGCCGAGCCGCAGCCGCTGCGCGTGCCGCCGGTATAGAGCACCATCCCGGTCGGGCGGTACTGCTTGCCGGTCTGGTTGGGCAGGATCTCCTTCCAGACGTCCTCGGTATTGCCGAGGATGGCGGCGGCGAAGCGCCCGCTCTCATCGGTCGGTTTGGTCTTGCGCTGGGCTTGGGTCTGCGGGTCGACCTGCTCCTGGCGCGGCCGTCCGCCGCCGCTCATCTGCTCGGCGCCGCCGATCAGGATGGCGGGATTGATACCGGTGACCCAGCCGATGATGCAGAGGATGACGATGGTGCCGATGCCGAGCCCGCCGGCACCGCCGCCCGGAAAGCCGCCGCCGCCGCCGCCCTCGCCGCGACGATCCTCGACATTGTCCGAAGAGCGGAAATCTTCCCAGCGCATGATCTCGTCACCCTTCGTCCCGGAGGCATGGTCGAGGAATGGCCGCCACGCCCGTTCCCGTCTCCGCCCCGTGTGCCCGAACTAATCCCCGGGTGAAAGATACGGTTCCGCTTCCCCGACGCGTTTCGCCTCACGCCGTCCCGTCGAGGGTCGCCCGCAACAGGCGGAAATCCCTCCAGGCGAGGCGTTTCTGGAGCGGCTGGCGCAGGAGATAGGCCGGGTGCAGGGTCGCCAGGGCTCTCACCTCCCGGTCGCCGACCCGATACGGGTAGAACCGGCCGCGCGCCTTCAGGATGCCGTCCTTCGTTCCGGTGATCGCCTGCGTCGCCGGACTGCCGAGGCAGACGATGATGTCCGGGTCGGCGAGTTCGATCTGGCGCTCGATGAACGGTTTGCAGATCGAGACTTCCTGGGGCGTCGGGTTCCGGTTCCCCGGCGGCCGCCAGGGCACGATGTTGGTGACGTAGGCCTTGGTCCGGTCGAGGCCGATCGCCGCCATCATCCGGTCGAGGAGCTGGCCGGAACGGCCCATGAACGGCTTGCCGACGCGGTCCTCGTCGGCCCCGGGGGCCTCCCCGATGAACATCAGCTTCGAGGCCGGGTTGCCGTCGGCGAAGACGAGGTTCTTCGCCGTGAACTTGAGGGGGCAGCCGTCGAAGCCCGCGAGCAGCTGCTCGAGTTCTTCGAGGGACGTGACATCCCGCGCCCGCGCCCTTGCGTCGCCCGCCGCCTCGCCGGGCTTCGCCGCCGCGGATTGTCCGTAGGTCCGTGCCGGCGGCGCTGCCGGCGCCGGGCCGCGGGGAGGCAGTTCGCGACGGAAGGGTCCCGGATCGGCCGGTGAGGCATCCTGCGCGGGCATCGCGCGGCGGGCCGGCGCCGGGCGCCAGGCCGGCGGCTCGTCGGCTTCGGAGAAGCGGTCGTGCGGCCGCTCGTCGAGGCAGAGATCGACGCCGGCTTCCACGTGGAAGTCGAGATCGGCGATCACGTCGCGCTCGGTATCGGGGCCATGGCTCATCTCACGTGATGTGGCCCCGAATGGTCCTGTGGACAACACTTCGCGCGACACTTCGTGCATCGCCCGATGTTAGGGCCCGAAGGCTTCAATCCGCCGTGAGACCATCGGCAGGCTTGCGTTCCTAGCTTGGAATGGGTTGAGAGTGTTCGCAATCACAGCACCACGCGTTTCTCGATCGATCTCGATCGGTCGGGCCGAGCGCGGCAGGAGGAGTTTCGAGGATGGCGTTGCCGGAACGCGAGGGCATGGATTTCGACGTGGTGATCGTGGGAGCGGGGCCGGCCGGCCTCGCCGCCGCGATCCGCCTCAAGCAGATCGCCGCCGACCTCGCCGTCGTCGTGGTCGAGAAGGGATCGGAAGTCGGCGCGCATATCCTGTCCGGCGCGGTGATCGACCCGCTCGGGCTCGACCGCCTGCTTCCCGAATGGCGCCAGGACGACGCCCGGCCGCTCAAGACCGAGGTCGAGCGCGACGAGTTCCTGTTCCTCACCAAGAACAGCGGCATCTCGCTGCCGAATTTCACCTTCCCGAAATTCATGTCGAACCACGGCAATTTCGTCGGCTCGCTTTCGAACGTGACGAAGTATCTCGGTGCCAAGGCCGAGGAACTCGGCGTCGAGATCTATCCCGGCTTCCCGGCCTCGGAAGTGCTCTACGACGATCACGGCACCGTCATCGGTGTCGCCACCGGCGATCTCGGCATCGGCAAGTCCGGTGAGCCGCGCGACGATTACACCCGCGGCATGGAATTGCGCGGCAAGTACACGATCTTCGGAGAGGGCGCGCGCGGCTCGCTGACCAAGACGCTGATCGATCGCTTCCAGCTCAACAAGGACAGCGACCACCAGAAATACGGCCTCGGCGTGAAGGAGCTCTGGCAGCTCAAGCCGGAGACCTTCGAGCCCGGCCTCGTGCGCCACACCATGGGCTGGCCGCTCTCGAACAAGACCGGCGGCGGCTCCTGGCTCTATCATTTCGACGACAACCTGCTCTCGGTCGGCTTCGTCACGCATCTGAACTACGAGAACCCGACCCTGTCGCCGTTCGAGGAGTTCCAGCGCTTCAAGACCCACCCGATGATCCGCGACGTCTTCGAGGGTGCCAAGCGCATCGGCTACGGCGCGCGCGCCATCATGGAGGGCGGGTGGCAGTCGGTCCCCAAGCTCGTCTTCCCCGGCGGGTGCCTCGTCGGCTGCTCGGCCGGCTTCGTCAACGTGCCCCGCATCAAGGGCTCGCACAACGCGGTGCTGTCCGGAATGCAGGCGGCCGAAGCGATCGCCGCGGCGCTCACCGCGGGGCGTCAGGGCGACGAACTGACGGATTACGATGCCGGCTGGCGCGACAGCGACATCGGCCGCGACCTCAAGCGCGTGCGCAACGTGAAGCCGCTCTGGTCGAAATACGGCACGCTGGTCGGTGTGGGCCTCGGCGGCCTCGACATGTGGACGCAGACGATTCTCGACGCCTCGCCCTTCGGAACGCTGAAGCACGGCAAGCCGGATCACGCCGCGACGAAGCCGCTCTCGGAGGTGACGCCGATCGTCTACCCGAAGCCCGACGGCAAGCTGACCTTCGACCGGCTCTCCTCGGTGTATCTCTCGAACACCAACCACGAAGAGGACCAGCCGCCCCACCTCAACGTGAAGGATTCCGCCCTTCAGAAGAGTTCGGAGCACGACGTCTACGGTGGTCCCTCGGCACGCTACTGCCCGGCTGGCGTCTACGAATGGGTCACCGAGGGCAGCGGCGTCCGCTACCAGATCAACGCGCAGAACTGCGTCCACTGCAAGACCTGCGACATCAAAGACCCCAACCAGAACATCAACTGGGTGACGCCGGAGGGCCCGGGCGGCCCGAACTATCCGAACATGTGAGGGGCTTCGCGGTACAGGCTGGACAATCCGTGCAATCCGCACAATCTGATTCATCGTGAAGGCGGGTGGTCGGGCTGAAATGGCGACGCGGAATGCGGGCGAGCGTGGGACCGGCACGCTCGACATTCGGGCCGGCGATCTGGCGGAGGCGCTGCGGAAGCGCAATCCGACGGCAGAGTTGCCACACGTCGAGTACATGGCGGAGCTCTTGGCCGCCGTTGGAGCGGCAACCGAGAGTCTCGAGGTCCGTCAACGCGGTTTCCGCGCTATCTTTCCGGCGGACGACGAAGCGATACCCAAGCTCGGCGCCCTGAGTAAGCGCGAACGCGATATCCTGCACCATCTGACGGTGGGCGCGCCGAACAAGGTAATTGCCTCAGAACTCAAAATTTCTGAGGCAACAGTCAAGATTCACGTCAAGCATATTTTACGTAAGCTCGGGGTAAGAAATCGGGTTGAGGCGTCGTCATTAGCGAGGACAAATCTTCCGATTTCGGCGAATGATCTGCGCAGGCCCGACGTGGTCCCCGATCCCCATCGGGCGGAACCGCTCTTTGAATCATCGCCTGAAAGGTACGCTCTAGTATCGAAGTCGGGCGTCGAGCCGTCTCGCGGTCGGGGTCTGGGCGGCCGGATCAGTTCCGTCGAAGGCGCAAGGCGGCTCTCGGACTACGCATTGCCCCTCAGGCTCGAGGATTGGGCCGGTCCTTTGGCCGGTCCGGTCGAGCTCGCGGCGGATCTGGGCATCGCCCGGTCAACACTTCAGGATTGGCGGCGGGGCGGCGCGGTGATCGGATTGCTGAAGGGCGCCCGCAAGCATGTCTTTCCCTTAGCGCAGTTCGTCGACGGAAGGCCGGTGCCGGGTATCGCCGACGTCTTGGGAATTGTAGGCGATGCCAGAACGGCTTGGCTCTGGCTCTCGGAGCCACGCGAGTTGGGGGCATCGCTGCTGGAAGACCTGAGGCACGGGCGGATCGAACCCGTACTGCGTGCGGCACGCGACGATTTCGCCTGAGGTGAGGCTCGATCCCGCGACACTCGCCGATCTCGCCCTGGCTTTCCTGCCCGACAGCTACGTCCGTGCCTGCCTCCTCGCCCATCGCGCGACCCCTCTCGGGATGGGCCACGGCACGACCCGCTTTTCCAGTCCCGTCGCTGCATTCAAGCTTCTCTACATCGCAGAGGATCTTCAGACGGCTTTGGCCGAAACGATGATCCGCGACCGTTTCGAGAACCGCGTGCGGCGGCGGATCGGGCTTGGCGAGGTCACCGCATGGGGTGCGACCGAGGTGTCCGCGAACGCACCGCTTACGCTGATTGATCTACGGACCACTGGATTGCTGCGGCTCGGCGTCTCGACGGATGCCGGCCGCGCCAAGGCGCATCGCCTGGGCCGGGTGCTGAGCGCCGCGATCTACGACCGCACGGACGCGGACGGCGTGCTTTACCTCTCCCGGCTTACTAGTGCGACCTGCTGCGCTGTCTATGAACGCGGCGTTGGCAAGCTCTCGGCCACTCCCGTTGAGGACGTCGTCACGTTGGAGGGCCTCGTTCCGGCCCTGCGTGGCCTCGATGTCGAAATCGTACGATAGGCGCCTGCGGCGTCGGAGCCGGCCGGTCACTGCCGCCATCCTTTCGCCTTGCGAGGATGGCGGGAAGAGTTCAGTGTCCCCGCCCGATCGGCATCGGCGTCCTTTCGCCGATGCGCAAGAAACGCGACTGGTGCCCATGAACGGAAACGCCGCGACCCGCCGGACCCTCTCGGCCCTCGCTTTGTGCCTTGCCGCCTCGGTGGCGACGTCGATCACGGCGCTGGCCGCCCAGCCGCGGGAATCGACTCCGATGACGGAGTACGAGCCGGCGGAATCCCTGGAGGGGAACTTCCTTTCGGCCTACATCGCCGGCGCCTCCAAGGACACGTCCGCCGCGGCGAGCTTCTATCGCGAGGCGGTGAAGGCCGATCCGCGCAACGCCGAACTGCTCGAGCGCGCCTTCGTGTCGCTGCTCGCGGACGGCGCCCTGCCCGACGCCTTCCGTGCCGCCGAGCGGCTGACCGCCCGTGACGGGTCGAACGGCCTCGCGCAACTGAGCCTCGGCGTGCGCCAGATCAAGGCCGGACAATTCGCGCAGGCACGCCAGAATTTCGCCCGCAGCGGCCGCGGCGCCGCGGCTGATCTCACCAGCACGCTGCTCACCGCCTGGGCCTATGCCGGTGCCAATGACGGCAAGCGCGCCCTCGAAGTGGTGAGCAAGCTGAAGGGCGAGCGTTACTACAACACCTTCCGCGACTTCCATGCCGGACTGATCGCCAACCTCGTCGGCGACCAGGCGGAGGCCGAGCGCCGCCTCAAGGCCGCCTACGACGCCGACCAGAACACCTTGCGCATCGTCGACGCCTATGCCCGTTTCGAGGCCCAATCCGGCCGGACGGACCTCGCGATCCAGGCCTATACCGCTTTCGATCAGCTGTTGCCGCGCCACCCGATCGTGCGAGACGCCCTGGATAAGCTGAAGGCCGGCAAGCCGCTGACCCGCCTCGTCAATACCGCGCAGGAAGGTGCCGGCGAGGTGCTCTACGGCCTCGGCTCCGCCGGGTCGACCCAGGGCGACGAGCTGCCCGCCGTGGTCTACCTGCGCCTCGCCCTCTACCTCGCGCCGGAGCACGCCCTCGCCCGCCTGACGCTCGCCGACACGCTCGACCGGATGAAGCAGACCGAGCGCGCCAACGACGCCTATGCGCAGATTCCCGCGAGCTCGCCCCTGAAGCTCAATGCCGACATCCAGATCGGCCTCAACCTCGAACAGCTCGGCAAGGGCGAGGAGGCGATCCAGCTCCTCGATGCCGCGATGAAGGAGCATCCGGACAGCATCGACGTCGTGACGGCACTCGGAAACGTCCAGCGCTCGCGCAAGAAATACGAGGAGGCCGCGGCGACCTACAGCCGTGCCATCGAGCTCATCGGCAAGCAGCCGGCCGCCAATTACTGGACGACGTTCTACTTCCGCGGCACCGCCTACGAGCGGGCCAAGCACTGGCCGAAGGCCGAGGCCGACCTCAAGAAGGCGCTCGAACTCGTGCCGGTGAACCAGCCCGCGGCACGGGCACAGGTGCTCAACTACCTCGCCTATTCCTGGGTCGACCAGAACATGAATATCGACGAGGCCTTCACGATGCTGAAGCAGGCCGTCGATGCGAGCCCGCGCGACGGCATGATCATCGACAGCCTCGGCTGGGCCTATTTCCGCCTCGGCCGCTACGACGACGCCGTGCGCGAACTCGAAAAAGCGATCGAGCTGAAGCCGGGCGACCCGACGATCAACGACCATCTCGGCGACGCCTACTGGCGGTCGGGCCGGCGGCTGGAGGGCAAGTTCCAGTGGCAGCACGCCAAGGATCTGAACCCCGAGCCGGACGACCTCGTCAAGATCAACGCCAAGCTGAAGGATGGCTTGCCGGAACTCGAAAAGCCGGCCGCCACGGCCGAGAACCCGCCCGAGCCGGAGAAGGTGAACCCCGAATTGCCGAAGGGCGCGCCGGCCCCGAGCGAGCCTCCGGGCGCCGCCGACAAGAAGAGCGGCGGCTGAACGTCTGTCGAAGGGCGAGAACCCGACTTGACGGGGATCGGATCGCGGGGCCAGACCGGCTCCGTCATTCCCGAGGTCGCCAGACTTCTCCCTGGTCGCCAGACCTGCCCCTCGTCCCCAGGGTCACCCGTGTCCGTTCTCGTCACCCGCGCTCCGGCGAAGATCAATCTGACCCTCCATGTCCTCGGCCGCCGCGCGGGCGACGGCTACCACGAACTCGAGAGCCTCGTCGCCTTCACTGGCCGCGGGGATACGCTGAGTCTGGTCCCCGGTGACGGCCTGACGCTCGACGTGTCCGGCCCGACCGCCGGACCTGTGGGTCCCCTCGACGACAACCTCGTGGTCCGTGCCGCGCTAGGCTTGGCCCGGTCCGTTCCCGGATTGCGGCTCGGCGCGTTTCATCTGGTGAAGCGCCTGCCCGTCGCCGCCGGCATCGGTGGCGGCTCGTCTGACGCCGCTGCCGCCCTGCGGCTCCTCGCTCGCCTCAACGACCTCTCCATCGACCACCCCGCCATCATCGAGGCTGCCGGTGCCACGGGGGCCGACGTTCCCGTATGCCTCGCCCCGCGCGGCCGGATGATGCGCGGCGCCGGGGAGAATGTCGGCCCGGCCCTGAACTTCTCTCCGCTGCCCGCGGTGCTGATCAATCCCGGTGTACCGGTCGAGACGGCCCCCGTGTTCAAGGCGCTCGGACTGGCGGTCGGAGAGCGTCACGCCGGAGACGACCATCCCCTCCTCGCGCCTGGCCTCGGGCTCGACGCGACCCTCGCGGCGATCACTCCGGCCCGCAACGACCTGGAGGCACCGGCACTCACCGTCGCGCCGGTCATCGCGGATGCGCTGGCCGCATTGCGTGGCCAGAACGGATGCCGCCTCGCCCGCATGTCCGGCTCCGGAGCCACCGTGTTCGGTCTCTTCGCGAACCGGTCCGACGCGGTTCGGGCCGCCGCCCAGATCCGGGCCCAGATCCGGGCGATGCAGACATCCTGGTGGGTCCAGTCCGCATTGCTGCGCTAGGCCGAAGCGGCGGGTCGATCGACGATCCGGTCGGATTGCGTAAGGATTAACCAGAGCGCTTTCTAATGTCGGCCACTGCCGATTTGCGAATATTCGATACGAAACCGTTCATCTGTATGAAAGGCTGCTGGTCCTAGATGGTGCCCCGAAGGGAGCACGGTATGGATGACGCAACGCAAGCATCCTGGGCTAAGGGCGAGCTGCGCGAAGTCCTTTCCCTGATGATGATCGGAACCTGCGTCTGGTTTGCCGGAACGCAGCTCGGCCTGTTCTCGCTTCTCCTGACTTTCACCACCTTCCACCAGCTTCACGACCTCCTCATGCTCGCCATCTGCATGAGCTTCGGGATCGCGGCTGCGGCCATACGCAAATCGCTGACTCTCCGCCGGGTGATGATCTCCCGGGATCTCGCTCAATCCTCGGCGGCTTCCGTCGCCCGCCACGATGCGATGACCGGGCTGGCCAACCGCCGGCTGTTCCAGGAGACGCTGGATACCCGCCTCGCTTCCGTCCAGGCGCCTGCGCCGGTGGCCGTTCTGCTGATCGATCTCGACCGCTTCAAGCCGGTGAATGACGTTTACGGGCATGCTGCCGGAGATGCGATCCTCTGCGCCGTCGCCGATCGGTTGAGGGCTCTTCTCCCCATCGGCAACGTCGTGGCCCGGCTCGGCGGAGACGAGTTCGCGATCCTCTACGATTACGGCAAGGACCGGGAGACCGTTGGACGTCTGGCCCAACAGGTTATCAATGCCCTGTCGCAGCCGCTGCCCTGGGGTGAAAGCCGCATCGATATCGGCGCCACCGTGGGTATCGCCCTGGCATCGCCGGAAATCTCCACGGCGGAGACTCTGCTGCACGCGGCCGACCTCGCCATGTATCAGGGCAAGCGCGATGGCCGCGGAGCGTTTCGATTTTTCCAGGCGGAGATGGGGATAGCGTTGCGTGCCCGCGCCCAACTCGAACAGGAGTTGCGCCTCGGTATCGAATGCGGCGAGATCGAACCGTTCTATCAGCCGGTGGTGTCGCTTCCCGGACGTGAGCTCATCGGTTTTGAAGTGCTCGCTCGCTGGCGTCATCCGGTTCAGGGCCTTCTCGCACCGGATGCCTTCATCACCCTCGCCGAAGAAACCGGGATGATCGCCGATCTCACCTGGGCACTGATGCGGAAGGCCTGCACCGACGCGCGTTCATGGCCATCGCATCTGCAGCTCGCGATCAATATCTCGCCGCTGCAGCTCCAGGACCGTCAGATGCCGGCACGCATTCTCGCGATCCTGACTGAGACGGGCTTTGCCCCGAGCCGATTGGAGATCGAGATCACTGAAACGGCCCTCGTCAACGATATCGAAGCCGCGCGGACGGCCCTGACCTCCATGCAGAGCCTCGGTGTGCGCATCGCCCTCGACGATTTCGGGACCGGATATTCCAGTCTCTATCATCTGCGCGAACTGAAATTCGACAAGTTGAAGATCGATCGCAGCTACATCGCTTCGGTTCCGCTCGGTGCGGAGCGGGCAAAGCTGGTGGATGCGATCATCGCGCTCGGGTCGAGCCTCGGTCTCGTGACGACCGCCGAGGGTATCGAGAGCAGCGACAGCGTCGATTGGCTGGCCGGCCAGGGTTGCACCTACGGCCAGGGCTTCCTGTTTGGCGCTCCGATGACGAAGGTCGCCACGGATCGCCTGCTCACGGAATGGACGGACGGCGCCGGAAACCTCGTGCTCGATCGGGCCGCCAATGGTCCCACGCTCGCCATCGAGCCGCGAACCGCCGCGGCCGCGTAATCGGTCTCCCGATCTCGTCTGGACACAGGATTCTAGTCGGTTCGGCTTCGTCGTGGACGAAGCCGAACCGAGCGGACTTCAGTGAGCCCGGGCGATGCAGAAATCGACCACCTGCAGCAGGGCCGACTTCATCGGGCCGTTCGGGAACAGCGCCAGGGCATCGCGGGCGATGGCACCGTAATGACGCGCCCGATCGATCGTGTCCTCCAGCGCCCGATGCTTGCGCAGGATCGCCAAAGCCGTATCGAGATCGGCCTTCCCCACATCTCCGTCCTGCAGCGTGCGGCGCCAGAACGTCCGCTCCTCCTCGGTCCCGCGCCGGAACGCGAGCACGATCGGCAGGGTGATCTTGCCTTCACGGAAATCGTCGCCGACGTTCTTGCCCATGGAGGCGCTGGTGCCGCCGTAATCGAGGACGTCGTCGATGAGCTGGAAGGCGATGCCGAGATTCATGCCGTAGGAGCGGCAGGCCGCCTGCTCCGCCCTCGGTCGCTCGGCCAGGACCGGACCGACTTCGCAGGCAGCGGCGAAAAGCTCGGCGGTCTTGGCTCGAATGACGGCGAGATACTCGTCTTCCGAGGTCTCCGTATTCTTGGCGGCGGTGAGCTGCATCACCTCGCCCTCGGCGATGACGGTGGCCGCCGCCGAGAGGATATCCAGGGCACGCAGCGAGCCCACCTCGACCATCATCCGGAAGGCCTGGCCCAGGAGAAAGTCGCCGACGAGCACGCTCGCCTCGTTGCCCCACTTGATCCGTGCCGCCACGCGGCCCCGGCGCATGTCGCTCTCATCCACGACGTCGTCATGGAGAAGGGTCGCCGTGTGCATGAACTCGACGCTGGCAGCGAGCTTCACCGCGCCGTCCCCGGCCGCGTAGCCGCAGAGATCGGCCGTGGCGAGGGTGAGGATGGGGCGCAGACGCTTGCCCCCGGACGCGATGAGGTGATTGGCCACCTCCGGAATCATCGCGACATCGGACCCGGTCCGCGACAGGATGGTCGCGTTCACGCGCTCCATGCCCTTCGCCACCAGAGCCACAAGATCGTTCAGGCTCGACTCCGGATCGGAGCGGCCCTCATCGAAGGAAACGACGACACCCAAACTCGATGCCTCCCGAGCTTTCACACCTGGCAGATCCCGGCGGCGAATCCGCCTGTCGGGCCGATCCGCTCGGCCGGGTCATCCCCCGCCACCAACGTCCATGCGGCCACCCCTTCGCATGCGCGCCGAGGCGCTGCAACATCCCGCGCTTCTCCCTGTATACAAAGGGCGGTGGCGTTGGGCTGCCGATGAGGCCAGTGGACGCATGACAGAGCTGATCCGAAGCAACGACATCGTCCTCATGGGTTTCGCCGAGTCGCTGCTTCAAGGGGCCGACATCCCGGTCTTCGTCGCCGACAACCATATGAGCCTGCTCGAAGGTTCGATCGGCGCGTTTGCTCGCCGCCTTCTCGTTCCCGACGACCATGCGTCCGAGGCGAGGCGCCTGCTCGAGGATGCCGGTCTCGCGCACGAATTGCGCGATGCCTGAACTCGGCGCCGACAACGCGAATTCCGGGGATGCGAGCCCCGACCTCTGGCTCGGAGGAACCCTGAGCCTCTATCAGCCCCCGAGAGGGGCACATCGCGCGGGAACGGACGCGGCGCTTCTGAGCCGTCTCCTGACACCGGGGCCCGACGCCGTGATCGTCGATATCGGCGCTGCCACCGGCGCGGTGGGGCTCGCGGCGGCCTCCTATGAGCCGACCGCGAAGGTCATTCTCGTGGAGCGGGATGCCGACCTCGTCGATCTCGCTGTCAGGAATATCCAGGAGAATGGCTTGTCCAGCCGTGTCGGCATGATCGCGGCCGATGTTCTGTCCCCGGAGAGCCGGAGGGCGGCGGGTCTCCGGCCGAACATGGCCGACCTCGTCCTCACCAATCCCCCGTACTTCGAGGCCGGACGCCACCGGCCCTCCCCCATCGCGGGAAAAGCCTCGGCCCATACTTTCGCGGGGGACGACCTCGAATCATGGGTGAAAGCCTGCCTCGACATCCTGAAGCCGGGCGCACCGCTCGGCCTGATCCATCGCGCTGACGCTCTGCCCGATTGTCTTGCCGCCATGCACAGGCGCTTCGGCGGCATTACGGTGAGGCCGGTTCAGGCACGGGCCGCGCAGCCCGCGATCCGGGTGCTGGTGACGGCCATCAAGGGAAGCCGCGCACCGTTCTCGCTCAAGCCGCCCCTTATCCTTCATGGTGACGACGGAGCGATGACGCCCGAGGCTGACGCCCTTCATCGCGGCATGCCCTGGTCGTGAGCGTCGGTTCGCGGCGGAAACGGGTGCTCCCGCCGCGAGGTTCGTCGATGCCGCGATCGATGGCCTAGTAGAAGCGGCGCCAATGGTGGCGGTGCCAATGCCTCCGGTGCCAGTGATGGCGGTGCCAATGGTGGCGGCGGTGCCAGTAGGGGCGGCGCCAGCCATAGGCAGGGCGATGATAGCCGTAGGCCGGGCGGTAGAAGCGCGGCCGCCAGTAGTGTCGACGATAACCGTAATGCCTGCGGTGCCAGTAATGGCGGCGATGCCAGTAGTGCCGGCGCCAATGGGCCTGCTCCACCAGAGGCGTTCCGGTCGAACCTTCAATCGCTGAAACGGGTAGTGGCGCGGCGCGCGCCTGGGACAAGGACCCATAGGCCCCTCCCAGCACCCCGATCAGAACGATCATCCACGTCACGATACGCATGATGGCCTGTCTCCTCTCTCCGGTGCGGAGGTCGCTTCGGCACGTGCAGGGCTGCGGCACCGTGATGCGACGTCGGCCGAGTGCAACGGCGAAGCCTGTAAAACAGTTCGGTCGTCGCCATTTCGTGATGGCCGCGTCGGTATCGGACGATCACCGCATCCTCCCCAAACCGATAAGCTGTTCCTCGCAAGCGAGACGAAATCGATGCCGTTCGCCTTTCCGCGCTTCCTTCATCCGATCCTTCCCAAAGCGTGGCGCGTGCAAAAACCGATCGTCGCGGTCATCCGCCTCAGCGGCGTGATCGGCGCCGTGTCGCCGTTGCGGTCGGGCCTGTCCATGGCGACGGTGGCGTCGAGCCTGGAGAGCGGCTTCGGGATGACCGGGGCGTCGGCGGTGGCGCTGGTGATCAACTCGCCGGGAGGATCTCCGGCGCAGTCTCACCTCATTCACCGACGCATCCGCGCACTGGCCGTGGAGAAGAAACTGCCCGTCTACGCCTTCGTCGAGGATGTCGCGGCGTCCGGCGGCTACATGATCGCCTGTGCGGCCGACGAGATCATCGCCGATCCGACCTCGCTGATCGGATCGATCGGAGTGGTCTCGGCGGGGTTCGGCTTCGACAAGCTGATCGAGCGGATCGGCATCGAGCGTCGTGTCCATACCCAGGGCGAGGCCAAGGCGATGCTTGACCCGTTCCGGCCGGAGAACGCGGAGGACATCGTCCGGCTGAAGGCGATCCAGGCCGACGTGCAGGACCTCTTCACATCGCTCGTGAACGAGCGGAGGCCTGCCGTCAGGGCCGGCAGCGAGAACCTGTTCACCGGTGCGGTCTGGACCGGGCGCCAGGCGCTTCCCCTCGGGCTCGTCGATGCCTTGGGAGATGCGCGCGCGACGCTGCGGGCCCGCTTCGGCGAGGACGTGGTGTTGAAGGTGGTGGCGGAGAAGCAGGGCTCTTTCGTCGCCCGTCTCCTGCGCAGGGCGGTTCCGGGCTCGACGATGGCCGGTCTTGCCGGCGAATCCCTTGCCGGCGAAGCCCTTGCCGCGGTCGAGGAGCGGGCCGCCTGGGCCCGCTACGGGCTGTGATGCCTCAGCGGGTCGCGATCGTGCAGGCCGGGGCCGGAGCGCCGTAGCCCGAATAGACCACGCGCACCTTGCGGGTGCAGGTTTCGGCGACGACGGGGGCCGGCACGGCGGCCACTTCGATCGGCGTCACAATGGCGGGCATCGCGACGATGTCGCTCTTGTCGGTGGTCGCCAGGGCGTTCGAGGCACCGACGACGAACGGGGTCGCTGCGAGCGATGCTGCGAAAAGTGCGGCGAAGACAGTGATCGACTTGCGCATGGTCCGATGTCCGCAATGTTCGCCGGTCGTTTCCGATCCGGCTGATCCCTTGATTTGTGCTAAGAACTTGCAGCAAGCGGGACAGTTCCGGCGATAAATCCAATCGTGGCGGAAATGTGTGCCGCTGCGCACTCCCACTCCGTTGGCGCCTTGGCTTCGGCGCCTTGGCTTGACACCGCAGGCCCGCCTCTTAAACGCTGCCGCCCTTTCCTGCGGACCGGAAGTTTCCCCATGTCGAGCGCACACGCCTTGCCAAGCGATCGAGCCTCGCCGAGCGCTGTCGATCTCGCGCCGAAAACCTCGTTCCAGGGCCTGATCCTGACGCTGCAGAACTTCTGGGCCGCTCAGGGCTGCGTGATCCTCCAGCCCTACGACATGGAGGTGGGTGCCGGCACGTTCCATCCGGCGACGACCCTGCGTGCGCTGGGGCCGAAGCCGTGGAAGGCGGCCTATGTCCAACCTTCGCGGCGGCCGAAGGACGGGCGCTATGGCGAGAACCCGAACCGGCTTCAGCATTATTATCAGTTCCAGGTGATCCTGAAGCCGAACCCGCCGAACCTGCAGGAACTCTACCTCGCTTCCCTCGACGCCATCGGCGTCGATCTCAAGCTCCACGACATCCGCTTCGTCGAGGACGATTGGGAGAGCCCGACGCTGGGCGCCTGGGGCCTGGGCTGGGAATGCTGGTGCGACGGCATGGAAGTGAGCCAGTTCACCTATTTCCAGCAGGTCGCTGGCTTCGAATGCGCGCCGGTGGCCGGCGAACTCACCTACGGTCTCGAGCGCCTCGCCATGTACGTGCAGGGCGTCGAGAACGTCTACGACCTGAACTTCAACGGCGGTATCGGTGCCGACAAGGTCACTTACGGCGACGTCTTCCTCCAGGCCGAGCAGGAATATTCGCGCCATAATTTCGAGGCCGCCGATACGGCGATGCTCTTTCGCCAGTTCACCGACGCGGAGAAGGCCTGCCGCACCTATCTCGACGCCGGCGCGCCCGAAGGTGAATCGGGGCGGCACAGGATGGCCCAGCCGGCCTACGACCAGTGCATCAAGGCGAGTCACGTCTTCAATCTGCTCGACGCCCGCGGCGTCATCTCGGTGACCGAGCGCCAGAGCTACATCCTGCGGGTGCGGGAACTGGCGAAGGCCTGCGGCGCGGCGTGGCTGAAGACGGAGGGCGGCGGCGCGAGTTGAGCGGAAGCGCTGCTACCCTCGCGCGCCTTCCGGCGCCCGGCATCGCTTGCATCAAATGCCCGGTCATTCTCATCGCTTCACACGGTGATCGGCGGTCGCGACATTTGCACTGACGATATCCTGAACATCATTTCGGACGCTACCTGACCCCATGCCTGATCTCCTCCTCGAACTGCGCTCCGAAGAGATTCCCGCCCGCATGCAGCGGCGTGCGGCCGAGGACCTGCGGAAGCTCGTCACCGACGCTCTGGTGGAGCGCGGCTTCCTCTACGAGGGCGCCAAGGCCTTCTCGACGCCGCGCCGTCTCGCCCTGCACGTGGCCGGCCTGCCGCCCCGCGGCAAGGATGTGCGCGAAGAGCGCAAGGGCCCCCGCGTCGGTGCGCCGGAGGGAGCCGTCCAGGGCTTCCTGAAGAGCGCGGGGCTGGCGAGCCTCGACCAGGCGACCATCGTCACCGATCCGAAGAAGGGCGAGTTCTACGTCGCCGTGATCGAGCGGCCCGGCCGCGATACGCTGGATGTGCTGGCCGAGACTCTGCCCGCCATCATCAAGAGTTTCCCCTGGCCGAAATCGATGCGCTGGGGCGCGGCCTCCGCGCAGCCGGGCTCCCTGCGCTGGGTGCGCCCGCTGCAATCCATCGTGGCGACCTTCGGCCCCGAGACGGAGACGCCGGAGGTAGTGCCCTTCTCCGTCGACGGGATCGCGGCCGGCACCACCACCTACGGCCACCGCTTCCTGGCGCCCGAGGCCATCGAGGTGCGCCGCTTCGACGATTACGTCCAGGCGCTCGAGCGCGCCAACGTCGTGCTCGATCCCGAGCGCCGCAAGGACATCATCCTGCACGATGCCCGCGACCTCGCCTTCGCGCGCGGCCTCGAACTCGTGGAGGACGAAGGCCTCCTCGACGAGGTCGCCGGCCTCGTGGAATGGCCGGTGGTGCTGCTCGGCACCTTCGATCCGAGCTTCCTGGACATCCCGGCCGAGGCGATCCGCGCCACCATCCGGGCCAACCAGAAGTGCTTCGTGCTGCGCGAGTCCGGCTCGGACACCCTGGCTCCCGCCTTCATTCTGGTCTCGAACCTCGTGGCCAGCGACGGCGGCATCGCGATCACCGGTGGCAACGAGCGCGTGGTCCGCGCCCGCCTCTCGGACGCGAAGTTCTTCTGGGAGACCGACAAGGCGATCCGGCTCGAAGACCGCCTGCCGAAGCTCGACAGCATCGTCTTCCACGAGAAGCTCGGCACGCAGGGCGAGCGGGTGCAGCGCATCGCGGCGCTGGCACGAGAACTGGCGCCGCTCGTCGGTGCCGACCCGGACCTCGCGGAGCGGGCCGCGCGCCTCGCCAAGGCCGATCTCGTCACCGAGATGGTCGGTGAGTTTCCCGAGTTGCAGGGGCTGATGGGACGCAAATACGCTGCACTTCAGGGCGAGCACCCGAGCGTCGCGGCGGCCGTGGAGGAGCATTACAAGCCGGTGGGGCCGAGTGACCGCGTGCCGACTGATCCGGTTTCCGTAGCTGTAGCGCTGGCGGACAAGCTCGATACGCTCGTTGGGTTTTGGGCAATTGAAGAGAAGCCTACTGGAAGCAAGGATCCCTATGCTTTGCGGCGGGCAGCACTCGGCGTAGTACGCTTAGCTCTTGAGAATGAATGCCGCATTAATCTGATTAGTATTCTGCGACTTGCATCAGTTCCACAGATTCACCGAATGGGATTAAAGTTCTTTACACCGTTGGCAGATGCTTTATCGACCCTAAAAAATTTCGACTTTGAAAGTTTCAAGTCGGGATTTTTGAAAAATGTCTATGATGACGTTAATGACGAAGTAGCGCGTGCTAGTGCGTTTTCGAGAATAAATGACAGTATCACGAGCCTTTTAATTTTCTTCGCCGACCGCCTCAAAGTCTACCTCCGCGACCAAGGCGCCCGCCACGATCTGATCGACGCCGTCTTCGCCCTGCCCGGCCAGGACGATCTCCTCATGGTCGTGCGCCGCGTCGAGGCCTTGGGCCAGTTCCTGGAGACCGACGACGGGAAAAACCTGCTCGCGGGCTACAAGCGCGCGGCCAACATCCTGCGGATCGAGGAGAAGAAGGACGGCCGTTCCTACGAGGCCGAACCGGACCGTGCGGCGATCGCTGCCTCCGGCGAGCCGGAGGAGCAGGCCCTGTCCGAGGCTCTGGTGGCCGCGCGTGCATCCGCTTCGGCGGCCGTCGCGGCGGAGGATTTTTCGGGGGCCATGCGGGCGCTCTCGACCCTGCGCGCGCCGGTGGACGCCTTCTTCGACAAGGTCATCGTCAATGCGGACGATCCGGCCTTGCGCGAGAACCGCCTCGCCCTGCTCAACGCCCTGCGGGCCGCCACCCGCGAGGTCGCGGATTTCTCGAAGATCGAGGGATAGCCCTGCACGCGGAGCGAACGGGAGAATTCGGCAATTCAGGATCGATGACGGGAACGGTCCAGCTCGCCCCGCCGTTGGGGCGCATGGTTCCGAAGGAGATCTCCATGCGTCAATCGATCCTCACCACCGCCGCGTTGCTGACCCTCTTCGGCGCCTCGGCAGTCCAGGCCCAGACCACGATCATCGAGCGTGAGACGCCCGAGCGCATCATCGTCGAGCGGCCGGAATCCGAGACCCGCACCGTCGAGACCCGTGAGACGCGCGATGGCTGCCGCGTGAAATCGGTGACCCGCGAGAACGAAGAGGGCGACCGCAAGACCGTGACCCGCGAGTCCTGCGACTGAACGCCGTCTGCCGAGCATGATGCCGGAGCCGTGAAGCGAGGCCCGGTCTCTACGCACTTCAAGCCGCCTTTTGTGGTGGCGGCGGTCGCTCTGGATCCCGGGTTCGCCTTACGGCGCCCCGGGAACTTTGGAGCAGATGTAGCGAACTCTGAGCGTCCGGCGCTCGCTCTTTGCCTTTGGACGGTTACAGCGTCTTCTCGTAGCGCCAGGCTTCCATCCCATCCTCGTAGTAATCTTCGAGAATGCCGAAGCGGGTGTAGCCGTGGCGGTCATAAAGGCGGATTCCGGCGCCGTTGTCGGCCCTGACCTCCAACCGTAACCGTTCGCAGCCGTGCTTCTTCGAATCGGCTTCCGCGGCTTCGAGCATGATGCTGCCGAGGCCCTGTCCGCTCCGTGCGGGAGAGACCGCGATCGATGAGAGCCGGGCGTTGCGGCTCCCTTTCCGGCGCTCGAGGGTTGCTGCCGCCACGAGCACGGCGGGATCGTCCGCGTCCAATGCCACCAGAAGCGACATCGACGGCGAGCCGATGGCGTGGCGGATCGCCCGGCGCTCGGCCCTGTCGCCGGCGAAGGCCGCATGTTCGAGGGCGACGAGGGCATCGAGGTCGCCCAACGACGCCGGTCGGATCGTCACGGAGGGCACGTAAGCCGAAGGATGCGGGCGCGTGCTCACGCTGCGGTCCAGGGATAGACCCAGGTCTCCGACAGCGCCCGGCCGCCGGCCCTGAGGAAGGCGCGGAGATCCGTCGATTGCCCGGAGGCGTCGAGCGTCACGTCGAGCGCCGCCCGCAGGCCGCCGGTATGAGGATTTGGAGCGATCGAGGTCGCGGTGATGCGACCCTGCGAGGTCGCCGCCACAACCTCCACCTTCGCCGGATCGCTCAGGTAATAGGACAGGTCGCCCCCGGCGAAATCGATGAGGAAGCGGCGGCTGAGAGCGCCCTTCGCCTCCTCGGCCTTCGCCGTGCCGCTGGCGATGGCGGCGGCGGTGAAAGTGTTCACCACGCGTGCGCCGGGATGCAGGTCGAGGCCGGAGCCGATCGCCCGCACGCGGTATGACAGGCGCACCGGCTCGCCGGCCGGATAGGGCTGGCTCGGGCGCCAATAGGCGACGATGTTGTCGTTGGTTTCGGTGTCGGTGGGCAGTTCCATCAGCGTCACCGCGCCCTCTCCCCAGGCACCGTCGGGTTCGACGAAGTAGCCGGGCCGGCGGTGGTAGGAGGCTTCGAGATCCTGATAGGTCTCGAAGGCGCGGTCGCGCTGCATCAGCCCGAACCCCTTCGGATCACGGTCGGCGAAGGACGAGATGCGGCGCCCGGCTGGATTGTCGAGGGGGCGCCAGAGCCATTCGCCCGACCCCGCCGCGATCTGGAGTCCATCGGAATCGTGGAGTTCCGGCCGATAATCGTCCGAGTGATGACGGTCGTTCTCGCCGATGAAGAACATCGAGGTGAGCGGCGCGAGGCCCACCGAGGGAAGCGCGACGCGCGGGATCAGGGTCGAGCGGACCGAGACGCTGGTCTCGTCGCCGGGCTTCACCGTGAAGGCGAAGGCGCCCGTCACCGACGGGCTGTCGAGGAGAGCGTGGATGAGGAGCGCGTCGTCGTCCTTCTCCGGCATCGTCACCCAGAACTCGCGGAAGACCGGGAATTCCTCCGGGCCGCCCTGCCCCTCGACGTTCAGGGCGAGGCCACGGGCCGACAGGCCGTAGAGCTGTTCGCGCCCGAGGAAGCGGTAGTAGCTGGCGCCGAGGAAGACGATGAGCTCATCGAGGAGGTTCGGCTTGTTGAGGAAACTGTGGAAGCGCAGGCCGGCAAATCCGAGATCCACCGGCAGCGGCTTGTCGAGCTTCGTCCGCCCCATGTCGAACAGGCTCGACTGGTAGGCGATCGGCGTCGCGATCCCGCGCCGCACGAGGTTCACCGTCACCGGCCGGGTGTAGAGGAATCCGAGATGGAAGAGCTGCAGCCGGAACGGGCTGCCCTCCGTGCCGAAGAAGGCCTTGTCCGGGCGAAAGCGGATGTCGCGCCAGGCATCGTAATCGAGCTTGGCTATGGGCGCCGGCAAGGCCGGGACGCGGGCATCGTAGGGGGTCTTGGCGAGGTCGGCGGCGCGCCGTTCCACATCCTCGAAGGCGAAGGATTTCGGGGGGCGTCCCTCCTGCGCCACCGATGCGGTGCCGGCGACGGACAGGGCGGCGATCCCGGTGAGAAGCGCGCGGCGGGTGGGCTCGGTCATGTTCCTGCGCTCTGGTCGGTATTGAGAGACGATCGGGCTCAACCCGCCCGGTCCCATCCACCTCATCCTGAGGTGCCCGCCGAGGCCTTCGCTGCGCTCCGGCACGTCAGGATGAGGGGGTGGATTGAATCGGTTCGATCGGCATGAAAACCGCTCGCTCAATGGCCCGTTCGTCGCGCCTTGGAAAGGGCCTCCGAACCGGAGTGAGACTTCCGGGTCACAATGTCGGGAAACGGCCGGGTTTCAGGCCGCCCTGGGCTCGTTTTTCCTTGTTGTGGAGACGCCCGGCACGTATATGCGCCTTGCCCAATTTCGCACGTGCCTGTGGCCGCGTGTCGGTTGGTGGGCATCCGGCCAACTGCCGGACAGCCGCCAGGGGTCTTAAAGGATCGATGGTCGATAGGGTGGATTCCCTCCGGCCGGCATCCAGGTGGCAACACCGGACCCCGACAACAACCGGCAGCCGGAGGCGAAACCGGCGAACCCCGCTCTCCACGGGGGACGCAGCTTAAAGCAACGACGAACGGGCTTTTTTGGTCTCGTCGGCCCTCCAAAGGCCGGCACCGAAGAGGCTTGTTTCTCTTTGCCCGGCGTGCGGTGGGGATTCCCCTTCCAATCCACGGCAGCTTCCGGGTGCTGATGCGCCCGCGGTCGACGATGTGTCTCCAAAGCACGTCGCGCATCGCGTCGCATCGCCCCAGACGCCGGACGGCT
This sequence comes from Methylobacterium marchantiae, assembly GCF_022179405.1. Classification (GTDB taxonomy): domain Bacteria; phylum Pseudomonadota; class Alphaproteobacteria; order Rhizobiales; family Beijerinckiaceae; genus Methylobacterium; species Methylobacterium marchantiae. Next base: position 105,112 of record NZ_BPQT01000005.1, on the reverse strand, counting down.
GATCGCCGTCCAAGTATTCGACAGCGCGCCCCACGGACGGGCGCTCGCGAACCTGTGGGTTGGAACGACCATGACCGATCGTATCCGCGACTTTCTGCGCGCTCGCCGCGACATGGGCCAGGACGAAGGCCCGGTGATGGTGCTCGACCTCGACGTCGTGCGCGACAACTACACCGCCTTCGCCCGCGCCCTGCCCGATACCCGCGTGTTCTATGCGGTGAAGGCCAACCCGGCGCCGGAAGTTCTGCGTCTCCTCGCCGAGATGGGCTCCTGCTTCGATACCGCCTCCGTGGTCGAGGTCGAGATGGCGCTCGCCTCCGGCGCCACCGCCGACCGGATCTCCTTCGGCAACACCATCAAGAAGGAGCGCTGCATCGCCCGTGCGCTGAAGCTCGGCGTGCGCCTGTTCGCCGTCGATTGCGAGGCCGAGGTCGAGAAGATCGTCCGTGCGGCCGATGCGGTCGGAATCGAGGCCGACGAGGTCCAGGTCTTCTGCCGCATCCTCTGCGACGGAGCCGGTGCCGAATGGCCGCTTTCGCGCAAGTTCGGCTGCGTGCCGGAAATGGCCGTCGACGTCCTGGAGCATGCCTACCGACAGGGCCTGCACGCCTACGGTGTCTCGTTCCATGTGGGCTCGCAGCAGGGCAATACGGAAGCCTGGGACGGGGCGCTCGCCTCCGCCTCGGCGATCTTCCGCGAATGCGCCGACCGCGGCATCGCTTTGTCCATGGTCAATCTCGGCGGCGGCTTCCCCACCAAGTATCTCAAGGCGGTGCCGGGCGTGGAATCCTACGGCGACGCGATCTTCCGCGCGCTTACCAAGCATTTCGGCAATCAGCTGCCCGAGACCATCATCGAGCCGGGCCGCGGCATGGTCGGCAATGCCGGCATGATCGAGGCCGAGGTGATCCTCGTCTCGAGGAAGTCCGATGCCGAGGACGAGATCCGCTGGGTCTATCTCGACATCGGCAAGTTCGGTGGACTGGCCGAGACCATGGACGAGTCGATCCGCTACGCCATCCGAACCGATCACGACGAGGACCGTATGGCTCCCTGCGTGCTCGCCGGCCCGACCTGCGATTCGGCCGACGTTCTCTACGAGAAGGCGCCCTACCCGCTGCCGATCTCCCTCTCCATCGGCGACAAGGTGCTGATCGAGGGCGCCGGTGCCTACACCACCACCTACGCTGCGGTGGCGTTCAACGGTTTCCCGCCGCTTCAGCAATACGTCATCTAAGCTCGGCTAAGAGATCGAGACGCGAGGCGACCGGGCGGCATCCTAGCTGCCCGGCACCGATACTCGACTATTGCGAGCCTGGGCGGCGAGCGTGAAACGCGATGCCGTGCAGGCTGTTGAATCACCCGCCGGAACCTGGGAGAGGGCTTGGCCTTGATCGAGATTCGTGATGAGCGCCCGAGCGATGTCGCAGCACGAGAGATGCTGCTCGATACGTGCTTCGGCCCGGCGCGATTCCTCAAGACGTCGGAGCGCCTCCGCGAAGGACGACTGCCGGCCATCGGTCTGTCGCTCGTCGCCGAGCTGAACGGCCGTGTCGTCGGTACCGTTCGTCTCTGGCATGTGGAGGCGGGACATGCCCGGCCGGCCCTGTTGCTCGGGCCCCTCGCCGTCGATCCGCTGCTTCAGGGCCATGGCCTCGGCAGCACGCTGATGTGGGCGTCCATCGGGCGGGCTCGCGCGCTCGGCCATGGTGCCATCACGCTGATCGGGGATGCGCCGTATTACGCCCGCTTCGGCTTTTACGGCGCGCTGATGGATGGTCTGTCCATGCCGGGGCCGTTCGAACGGTCACGGCTTCTCGGCCTCAACCTGCGCAAGGGTGCCCTCGACGGCGCCGCCGGCATCCTCTCCGCAAGCGGCCTCCTCGACGAGGCGGCCGGTCTTCGGACGGCGGATGAACGACGACGGGCGGCTTGAGGATCAGACGGCGGTGACGATCGCCTGATCGCAGCGGCGGCGGAACGCGGCATCGTGCTGACGCCGGATGGCGCGGACCAGGGCGGCGGTGAGGGTTATGACGCCGGGGTCGCGGTCGATCGGCTCTTCGACGGGGGCCGGGGTGTTGGAGACGAACAGGGACAGCATGGGAAATCCATCGTTCGGCGTTCGAGCGTTTCCTGTGTTTTCAGATCTTCCGTCTTTGTTGCACTGCAATATCGGCCTTCCCATCCACATCGGCAACGGCGCGCGGTGGGAAGGCGACCTGCGTCTGTTTCATGCGTCGAAGAAACATATTCTTAAGGTCTCAGGAGTTCGCCCGCAGGCAATCTGCGACGCGGGCGCGGCGATGCGGTTGACCGCGCGCGCTCAACCCGCCACTAGCCCGTCGCCTGACCGTCATTTCCGCCGACTAAGGACGTGCTTCGCTCGTTGAGTTCGAGCGAGGCCGAGAAGAAGGATTGCCCGCATGACCGAAGCCGCCACCTCCTGGCCCGTCCATGGCCGCATCAGCGGTCCGATCGTGATGATCGGCTTCGGCTCGATCGGTCGCGGCACCCTTCCGCTCATCGAGCGCCATTTCGAGTACGACAAGACCCGCTTCACCGTGGTCGAGCCTTCGGACGCTCACAAGGCGCTTGCCGACGAGCATGGCCTGCGCTTCGAGCAGGTGGCGCTGACGAAGGAGAATTACCGCGAGATCCTCACTCCGCTCCTCACGGAGGGCGGTGGCCAGGGCTTCTGCGTCAACGTCTCGGTCGACACCTATTCCCGCGCGATCATGGAACTGTGTCGCGAACTCGGCGCCTTCTACATCGATACCGTGGCCGAGCCCTGGCCGGGCTTCTACTTCGACAAGTCGAAGAGCCAGGGTGACCGTACCAACTATGCCCTGCGCCAGGACATCCTCGACGCGCGCGCCGCCAGCCCGGGTGGCACCACGGCGGTGTCCTGCTGCGGCGCCAACCCCGGCATGGTGTCGTGGTTCGTGAAGCAGGGCCTCCTCAACGTCGCCTCCGATCTCGGCCTGACCACCCCCGAGCCGAAGACCCGCGACGAATGGGCGGCGCTGATGCGCGAAGTCGGCGTCAAGGGCGTCCACATCGCCGAGCGCGACACCCAGCGCGCCAAGGACCCCAAGCCCATGGATGTCTTCGTCAACACCTGGTCGGTGGAAGGCTTCGTCTCGGAGGGCAATCAGCCGGCCGAGCTCGGATGGGGCACCCACGAGACCTGGCGCCCGGACAACGCCCGCGACCAGGAGAAGGGCTCGCGCTGCGCCATCTACCTGCTCCAGCCCGGCGCCGACACTCGCGTGCGCTCCTGGACTCCCACGGCTCAGGGACAGTTCGGCTTCCTCGTGACCCATAACGAGGCCGTCTCGATCTCCGACTACTACACCGTGCTGGAAGGCGAGCGTGCGGCCTACCGTCCGACCTGCCATTACGCCTACCACCCCTGCAACGACGCCGTGCTCTCCCTCCACGAGATGTTCGGCAAGGCCGCCGCCGTGCAGGAGAAGCACCACATCCTCGACGAGAACGAGATCGTCGACGGCATCGACGAACTCGGCGTGCTGCTCTACGGCCACGAGAAGAACGCCTACTGGTTCGGCTCGCAGCTCTCCATCGAAGAGACCCGCCGCATCGCGCCCTACCAGAACGCCACCGGCCTTCAGGTGACCTCCGCCGTGCTCGCCGGAATGGTCTGGGCGCTGGAGAACCCCGAGGCCGGCATCGTCGAGGCGGACGAGATGGACTTCCGCCGCTGCCTCGAAGTGCAGATGCCGTATCTCGGCCCTGTCGTGGGGGTCTATACCGACTGGACCCCTCTGACCGGCCGCCCCGGCCTGTTCCCAGAGAATATCGACGAGAGCGACCCCTGGCAGTTCCGGAACGTGCTGGTTCAGGGCTGATGAAACATCCGGGCCGTCCGGTTTCATTCGGACGGCTCGAAGGCTTGCAGAGGCCGAGCTCGAGGTAGCGGACGGCTTGTCGGCGCGAGCCGTCGGTTTCGGGCCGTGCATGGATGTTGCAGGCGGCTGGCGGGATGTTAGCATCCCGTTCCGCACCGAGAGCATCCGCCATGGCCGTCGCCGCGCGCCGCGATCCCCACATGACCGTCGCCGCGTACCGCCCCAGGGGCGAGTGCCGGCCGGATGAGCATCGTGGGGAATTGCTCGATGGCGCGCCTGTCGCGGTGCTGCCCCCGCGCACGCGATATCAGACGATCGATGCGTGGGTGATCAAACGGCCGGGAGACCCGGCGGATCACAACGGCCGTCGCGCCCTGCCCGACTCTGGCAGGTTCGGCCTGGCCATCGACGATGTCGGGCCGATCCCAGGTGAGGTGGCCCGCAGCGTGCCGCCGCTTTCAGCCGATGACCCGGCGGATTCGATCCGCGTTGCCGAGGCTTCGTCCGATCGCACCGTGAAGCCTGACTGTGATCGTCGGACCTCCCTCATCGTGCCCCAGGACGAGGCCGGGATCGAAGTTCCTGATGGGGACGATGGTCACGATCTGCACGCCCGCGGCGGAACGATCGCCGCTCGCGATGTCTATACCGGCATATTCCGTTAAGCCTTCTCCGGAACTCCTCGATCCAGGTCCCGCCATTGCCCCATTTCGAAGATTTCTACGCCAACAAGCTCCGTGGTTCCCTCGGCGTCACCGATGCGGAATCCGTGCTCGACCTGCGTGGCAGCAACCGCCCGACGGCCGAAGCATCCCTGAACGACATGTTGGAACGCAGCCGCTTCGGCAAAGGCAAGACCGTCGCGATCCGCTTCGATCCGCCACCGGACGGGGGTGGAGAGACCCTGTTCCAGCCCATCGGCCGGCTACTGCTCGACGCCAAACGCAAGGGCATCGTCGACCGGCTACAGACCCTTCCGGCCGGAGATGGGCTCGGATTCTACGTGGCGCTGGCCGGCAAGGCGACCCGCTCCAGCGACTAGGACAGGGCATTTTTCGTCGGCAAAGAATACCGTCGCTTTGCGGGAGCGGTCTGCGGACTATCGGCGTTGGAGCTGGCACGGTCCATTCATCGCCTCAAGCGCCGGATTGCGTGCACGGGTCCGTTCCTGAAGGTCATTTCGTGACGCGTGTCGGCAGCAATACCATCGAGCGTCTCGCCCGCCTCGGTTTCGGTGCGCGAGGCGCAGTCTATTGCATCGTCGGTGGACTGGCGCTCCTCGCAGCCATCGGTTGGGGCGGCAGCACCGGCGACAGCGAGAGCGCGATCAGGTGGGTCTTCCTCGGCCCCTTCGGAGCGATCCTCGTCGGACTCATCGCGCTGGGCCTGTTCGGTTTCTCGCTGTGGAGGTTCGTCGAATCCATCACCGATGCGGATCGTCACGGCACGAATGCCAAGGGGCTCGCGGTGCGTGCGGCCCATTTCGGCAGCGGCATCGTCGCCGCCGGCCTCGGGTTCACCGCCGCCAGTCTCGCTTTGGGCCTTGGCCGGCGCGCCAGTGGCGGTGACGGAATGCAGGACTGGACGGCGTGGCTCCTGGCACGGCCTTTCGGTCCCTGGCTGGTCGGAGCGATCGGTCTCGGCATCGTCGCGGGTGGAATCGCCTTCCTCTTCAAGGCCGCCAAGGGCGACGTGACCGATCGGCTGGCCCTCGACGCGGCGCATTGCCGATGGGTCAAGCCGCTGGGGCAGTTCGGTTACGGGGCTCGCGGGATCGCATTCCTCATCATCGGCGGTCTCGTCATGGTGGCTGCCTGGTATCAAGCTTCGTCGGAGGTGAAGGGGCTTGCCGGCGCCTTTTCCACGCTACGGTCCCAGCCCTATGGCTCGATTCTCCTCGGCATCGTCGCGGCGGGACATCTCGCCTTCGGTATCTTCGGCCTGATCCAGGCGCGATACCGGCACATCGATGCGCCTGATCTCGACGAGACGGACGATGCGGTCATGCGCGCCGTACGGTCGTTGAACTGATGTCCCGCATCATGATCCGCCGGATGCGTTGACAGAAGGGTATCCGGTCGCCGATACCGCGCCCGGCCCGGAGCCCATGCAGCAGCGCACGTACAAGACGGCGGTGATGGTGGTCCACGATTGCGTGGCGACCGTCCTGGCCGTGACCCTCACCTTCATCTTCCGCTTCAACGGTGAGTTGCTCGCCGAGCGCCTGCATGCGCTCCCAATTCTTCTGCCACCCTTCGTCGTCTTCGCCGCGCTAGTCTATGGTCGGTTCAAGCTGTACCGGACCAAGTGGCGCTTCGCATCGCTTCCCGACCTCGCAGGGATCGTCAAGGCGGCGAGCGTGCTCGCCCTCACGCTTCTCGTCGTCGACTACGTGCTCGTCTCGGCGACCATGTACGGGTTCTACTTCTTCGGGAAGATCGCCATCGCCCTGTACTGGGTGCTGCAGATCTTCCTGCTGGGAGGCACCCGACTCGCCTTCCGCTACCTGAAATATGCCCGCTCGCGGCAGAGCCAGGCCCGCACGGCGACGACGCCTACGCTGCTGCTGGGGCGCGGCACGGATATCGAGCTTCTCGTGCGTGCCATCGAATCCGGCTCGGTGCGGCGGCTCTCCGCCAAGGGCATCCTGTCGCCGCGGGTCGACGAGATAGGCCAGATCATGCGCGGCGTTCCCGTGCTCGGGGCCTTTTCCGACCTCGAGCGCGTCGTCGCCACCCTTGCCGCCGAAGGAACTCCTGTACGCCGCCTCGTTGCAGTGCCCAACGCCCTGACGCCGGAGGCGGAGCCCGACGACCTGATCGCCCGCGCCCGCCGCCTCGGCCTTCCGCTGTCGCGGGTGACCAGTCTGGGCGAGGGCATGCGCGACGCCGAACTGGCGCCCCTGGAGATCGAGGATCTCCTCCTGCGGCCCACGGTCTCCATCGATCGGCCGCGCCTCGAGCGCTTCCTGAAGGGAACCCGCGTCATCGTCACCGGCGGCGGCGGATCGATCGGCTCCGAGATCGTCGCCCGCGCCGTCGCCTTCGGAGCGGCCTCGATCCTCGTCGTCGAGAATTCCGAGCCGGCCCTGCACGGTATCCTCAGCCAGCCGGCCATTGCCGCGGCCGATGTGACCGGCGCCCTGTGCGACATCCGGGACCGCGATCGCCTGCACACGGTCTTCGCCGGCTTCCGCCCGGACTATGTCTTCCACGCTGCCGCCCTGAAACAGGTGCCCTATCTGGAGCGGGACTGGTCCGAAGGCATCAAGACCAATGTGCTCGGCTCCATCAACGTGGCCGATGCGACGATCGCGGCCCGTGCCCGCGCCATGGTGATGATCTCCACCGACAAGGCGATCGAGCCGGTATCGCAGCTCGGGGTCACCAAGCGCTTCGCCGAGATGGTGGCCCAGTCGCTCGATGCCGAGCAGGCCGCCGCCCCACAGGAGAAGCCGACCCGGCTCATCGCTGTGCGCTTCGGCAACGTCCTGGGCTCGGTGGGCTCGGTCGTTCCGGTGTTCAAGGCGCAGATCGCGCGCGGCGGCCCGGTGACGGTGACCGATTCCGAGATGGTGCGCTACTTCATGACCGTGCGCGAGGCTGCCGACCTCGTCCTCACGGCCGCCTCGCACGGCGACCGCGAGGGGCGCAACGTGACACTCCCAGCATCCGGCTCCGACCAGCGTGCGGCGGTCTACGTGCTGAAGATGGGCCAGCCGGTGAGAATCCTCGATCTCGCGGAACGCATGATCCGGCTCGCCGGGTTCGAGCCCAATGAGGATATCGACGTGGTCTTCACGGGTTCGCGTCCGGGAGAGCGCCTGAACGAGATCCTGTTCGCTCGCGAAGAGCCGCGCGTGGCGCTCGACGGGATCGACGGCGTCATGGCTGCCAAGCCCGTCTTCGCAGACCGTATCGTGCTGGAAGGCTGGATCGGAGCCCTGAAGAAGGCGGTGGAGACCAATGACCGGAATGCCGCCGACGCGGTGTTCGAGGTCGCGGTCCCGGATTATCGCCACCGGTCGGCGCGGCCCGCGGCGCCGAAGCCCGTCCCGACGACCGTACCGGCCTAGAGGGCGGTCTCGGACCGGGCCAGGGCCGCAAGCCCTTCGGACGAGGTCAGTTTCGGGGACCAGCCCAGCGCCGACAGGCCGTCGGAACGCGCGACGAGGTCGCTCGACAGGCGCTCGAACACCTCCTGACGCCCCGTCAGGCGGCAGGCGAGGCCGAACAGGCTCGCGGGGCATGGAACGAGGCCGGGGCCCCGTCCGAGGCCGGATCTCAACGCAGCGATCATGTCGGGGAGCCTCGGCGCCTCCGGTTCGGCGGCGATGAAGGACCGGCCGAGCGAACCCTGATGGCGCAGCACCGTGACGATCGCCGCGGACAGGTTCTCCATCGAGATCAGCGAGCGGCGCCCGGTCAGGCTGGCGAGGGGGAGAGGATAGGGCGTGCGCGCGAGGCGTAACAGGGCCGCCATGTTGCCCTTCACGCCGCCGCCGTAGACGAGAACCGGACGCAGGGCGACCCAGTCGATCCCGATATCGGCCAGTGCCTGCTCGGCGGCGAGCTTGGAGCGGCCATAGGCGTCGGTGGGGCGCGGCGGGTCCGTCTCCGTGACGATTCCGGGTGCGCTGATTCCCGTCTGTGCCCGGATCGAGGACAGGAAGACGAAGCGACCGACCCTGGCCCGGGCGGCGGCCTCGGCGAGGCGACGCGTCGCCTCGATGTTCGAGGAGCGGTAATCGTCCTCCGGCGTGCCCGACATGGCATGGGCGAGGCCGGCGGAATGGACGATCGCGTCGACCCCGGCGAGAGCCGCCGACATGTTCATGGGACGGCTCAGGTCGCCGACGACCGCGCCGCTGGCGCCTGCCGGCACCTCGACCGGCCGCCGCAGCAGCACACGGACGCGATACCCCTCCGCCGAGAGTGAGCGCAGCAGGTGGCGGCCGATGAAGCCGGTGGCGCCGGTGAGCGCGATGAGTTCTCCGCTCAACGAATGGTTTCTCCTCGCATCGTCGAGAACCGACGCAGCATGAAAGCGACGAGGCAGGTCCCCGCCGCGAGGGCCGCGACGGTGACGAGCCAGGACGGCCAAAGCAAGGTCGTCCCCGCAAGTGCCGCCAGGGCGATATTGAGGAGGAAGACGCAGGCGACGACCTCCATCACCGAGCGGCCGTTGGTGGTGGCACGCTGGTAGTAGTGGCTGCGATGGGCCTGCCATACCTTTTCGCCCTTCATGGCTCGGCGCAGCAGGGTCAGGGTGGCGTCGGCGAGGTAATAGAGCGGGAGAAGGATCGCGGCTGCCAAGCCGCCCTGCAGGGCGAGGCGGTACAGCAGCCAAGCCACCAGCAGACCGATCGGGAGGGAGCCGACATCGCCGAGGAAAAGGCGGGCCACCGGCCGATTGAACGGAGCGAATCCGATCAGCGCCCCGAGCAGGGACGCCGAGACCAGGGTCGGAAGCGGAGACAGGTCGCCGATGAAGCCGAGGAGCATCAATGCGGCGGTGACCGGGACCAGGGCGGAGACGGTCATCCAGTCGAGCCCGTCCATGAAGTTCGTCAGGTTCACGAACCAGACGCCAGCCAGCACCGCGAAGGCGCGCTCGGCCGGGAGGGGGATCGCCGGAAACAGCCTTCCCTCCACCGACATGACGAGCCCGGCCACGACCAGGGTCTGAAGGCCGAGCCGGAGCGAGGCCGGCAGCGGTCGGATGTCGTCCACGGCACCGATGACGGCGAGGAGCAGCGTCCCATGGGCGAGGACCAGCGCCTCCATCGCATTCGGCATCGGTTTGGCCAGTGCCGCCGCGAGGCCGCAGGTCGCCAGGATCGCGAGGACGATGGCGATGCCGGCACCCTGAGGCGTCGGCACGCTGTGGCTCGAGCGGGCGTTGGGACGTGCGAGCGCGTAGCGTTGCAGGATCGGCTTCAGGAGCACGATCAGGATGGCGGTGAGGCAGGCGGCCAGCGGAACGGCGACGAGCGGCGCGAAGGGCATGGTGTCGGAAAATCCGCTCGGATCGGATGTCTCTCCTCTCCTCGTGGAGAGGAAGCAAGGATGGCTGGGTAGCCTTTTGGCGCGGAGAGCGGAACTACTTTGGCGGCGCTCTTTCGAAAGGGGGAGTGATCTTTTCCGATGATGACGTCAGACCCGTCATGGAAGATCTTCGTCGGACTGCAGCACTCGTTGCCATTTTGCTCTAGGCGCTTACTCTCCTGCACGCGCCACGTGTCGCGAGTTTCGACTGCGACCTACCGAACGGCATCGGCCTCGCCGCGACCGGTAGACGCTGAGATCCAGGCCAGCAGAGACCGCAGCGTCACGCACATCCTCTCCCCGCACGGGCGGGGAGAGGCTTCACACGGATGTCGGTCGCGCCAATTCGACGACGGCCTTTTCGAGTTCAGAACACTTTCTCGCCATCTGCGCGTACCGACGATCCCGCAATGCCGGCCGCTGCGTCCGCCTTCTCCGCCGCACGCTTGTCGAGGGCGCGGCCGACCACCTTGGCGATGCCGACCATGATCGTGTCGAGGATGTAGTCCTTGGGCGTGTAGACCGCAGTCACGCCCATGTTCTTGAGCACCAGTTCGTCCTCCGGCGAGATGATGCCGCCGACGACGAGGGGCACGTGGTCGAGGCCCGCCTCACGCATTTTCGCCTTGACGTCGCGCACCAGGGGAACGTGGCTGCCCGACAGGATCGACAGGCCAACCACGTGGGCGCCGGTCTCCTTGGCTTTCGCCACGATCTCGGCCGGGGTCTGGCGGATGCCGTCATAGGTCACGTCGAAGCCGACATCACGGGCGCGCAGTGCGATCTGCTCGGCGCCGTTGGAATGGCCGTCGAGACCCGGCTTGCCGACGACGAGCTTGGGGGTCTCGCCCAGCCGCTCCCCGAGATCGGCGATGAGGAGCTTGGCGTCCTCGGCCGCCCCCGACGAGATCGTCTCGAGGCTGACGCCGGTGGGCGCGCGGTACTCGCCGAAGACCTGGCGCAGGCGCGTACCCCACTCGCCGGTGGTGACGCCGGCCTTCGCCGCCGCGATCGAGACCGGCATGATGTTGGCGCCCGAGCGTGCCGCGGCTTCGAGCTCGTCGAGGGCCTTCTCCACGGCCTTGCCGTCGCGCTTCGAGCGCCAGTCGCGGATACGCTGCTCCGCTTCCATCTCGACGGTCTCGGAGACCGTGAAGATGGCACCCTCTCCCGCCGTGAGCGGCGATGGCTCCCCGGCCTGGAATTTGTTGACGCCGACCACGACCTGATCGCCAGCCTCGATGGCCGAGATGCGCTTGGCATTGGATTCGACGAGGGCGCGCTTGAGGGCGCCGGTCTCGACGGCGGCCACGGCACCGCCGATGCCGCCGATCTCCTTGAGAGCGGCGCGGGTCTCCTCCTTCAGGGACTCGACCTTGGCGTCGATGACCTTGGAACCGTCGAAGATGTCGTCGTATTCGAGAAGGTCTGTCTCGAAGGCGAGAATCTGCTGCATCCGCATGGACCATTGCTGGTCCCATGGCCGCGGCAGGCCGAGCGCCTCGTTCCAGGCCGGCAACTGCACGGCGCGGGCGCGCGCCCGCTTCGACAGCGTCACCGCCAGCATCTCGATGAGGATGCGGTGGACGTTGTTCTCGGGCTGCTGTTCGGTCAGTCCGAGGCTGTTGACCTGCACGCCGTAGCGGAAGATGCGCTTCTTCGGGTCTGTGATGCCGTAGCGCTCCTGGGCGATCTCGTCCCAGAGCTCCGAGAACGCCCGCATCTTGCAGATCTCGGTGACGAACCGCATGCCGGCATTCACGAAGAACGAGATGCGGCTGAACACGTCGGCGAAGCTCGCCTCGTCGAAATCGGGATCGTCCCTCACCGTGTCGAGTACCGCGATGGCGATGGCCAGCGCGTAGGACAGCTCCTGAACCGGCGTCGCGCCGGCTTCCTGCAGGTGGTAGGAACAGACGTTCATCGGGTTCCACTTCGGCACTTCCTTGGTCGTGAACAGGATCACGTCCTTGGTCAGGCGAAGCGACGGCGCTGGCGGGAAAACATAGGTGCCGCGCGAGAGGTATTCCTTGATGATGTCGTTCTGCGTGGTGCCCTGGAGGCCGGCGAATGGAACGCCCTGCTCCTCGGCCACTGCGAGATAGAGCGACAGCAGCCACGGCGCCGTGGCGTTGATCGTCATCGAGGTGTTCATCTGCGAGAGCGGGATCTGGTCGAACAGCGCCCGCATGTCGCCGAGATGCGCGATCGAGACACCGACCTTGCCGACCTCGCCGCGGGCCAGTTCGTGGTCCGGATCGTAGCCGGTCTGGGTCGGCAGATCGAAGGCCACCGAAAGACCGGTCTGGCCCTTGGCGAGGTTGCCCCGGTAGAGAGCGTTCGACTCCTTGGCGTTGGAATGCCCGGCATAGGTCCGGATGATCCAGGGCTTATCGCGCTTGACCTCGGCGACGGTCGCATTCGCGCTCATTCCACTGACTCCGCTCGTTGAGATGTGCCGCGCTGACCCGCGCGTATTGCGCGGCACCCTAACCAAGCCGTGAGCACACGTCATCTGGTCCAAGGTCGAGGGAACGGCCCTACACTGACGAATGGCTGGAAAAATTCTAGACGAGATCCTCAACCGAATTGAAGACGTGCGAGCGTCGAAATCTCGGGAACGTATCCGTAAGCTCTTGACGCTATTGGAGATCCGGCCCGATCAGAGGCTAGGCTCGGCATCCGTAATAATGAATACGGCAGTCTTGGCGATGATTTGTCCGATTTCCCGGTGACGAAGGATGAGCATGGCCTTTTTGGGGGCCTTGGAGCGGTTCAGGTTCGCCGATATAGGGTCGCTCAGAACAAGATTGGGAGACCCAAGATGGCGGCGAGTGCGACGTTGAACACGACCGAAGTCAAGGACCTGTACGAGATGGGCGAAATCCCGCCTCTCGGTCACGTTCCTGCGAAGATGTATGCCTGGGCGATCCGGCGCGAGCGCCACGGACCGCCGGAGCAGTCGCATCTGCTCGAAGTGCTTCCCGTGTGGGAGATCGGCGACGACGAGGTGCTGGTCTACGTCATGGCCGCGGGCGTCAACTACAACGGCGTGTGGGCCGGCCTCGGCGAGCCGATCTCGCCCTTCGACGTGCACAAGGGCGAGTACCACATCGCGGGTTCGGACGCCTCCGGCATCGTCTGGAAGGTCGGCGCCAAGGTGAAGCGCTGGAAGGTCGGCGACGAGGTCATCGTCCACTGCAACCGGGACGACGGCGACGACGAGGAGTGCAACGGCGGCGATCCGATGTTCTCGCCCTCGCAGCGCATCTGGGGCTACGAAACCGGCGACGGCTCCTTCGCGCAGTATTGCCGGGTTCAGTCGCGCCAGCTCATGCACCGCCCCAAGCACCTCACCTGGGAAGAGGCGGCCTGCTACACGCTCACCCTCGCCACCGCCTACCGCATGCTGTTCGGCCACGCCCCGCACACCGTGCGTCCGGGCCAGAACGTCCTCGTCTGGGGTGCGTCCGGTGGCCTCGGCGTGTTCGCGGTGCAGCTCTGCGCAGCCTCCGGCGCCAATGCCATCGCGGTGATCTCCGACGACTCGAAGCGCGAATACGTGATGAGCCTCGGCGCCAAGGGCGTCATCAACCGCAAGGACTTCGATTGCTGGGGCCAGCTGCCGAAGGTGAACAGCCCCGAATACAATACCTGGCTCAAGGAGGCCCGGAAGTTCGGCAAGGCGATCTGGGACATCACCGGCAAGGGCAACGACGTCGACATCGTGTTCGAGCATCCGGGCGAATCGACCTTCCCGGTCTCGACGCTGGTCGCCAAGCGTGGCGGTATGATCGTGTTCTGCGCCGGCACCACCGGCTTCAACATCACCTTCGACGCCCGATACGTCTGGATGCGCCAGAAGCGCATCCAGGGCTCGCACTTCGCGCACCTAAAGCAGGCCTCGGCCGCCAACCAGTTCGTCCTCGACCGGCGCATCGACCCCTGCATGAGCGAGGTCTTTCCCTGGGAGAAAATCCCTCAGGCGCACACCAAGATGTGGAAGAACCAGCACGCTCCGGGCAACATGGCCTGCCTCGTCAATGCACCGCGGGCCGGCCTGCGGACGGTGGAAGACGTGATCGAAGCCGGTCCTCTGAAGCGCTGAATCGATCGATGCGCCTCAGCGCTTGCCCTCGGCGGGCAGATGCTGGGCGTATTCCTCGCGTTCTTCGCGCTGCTTGATCAAGTCGGCATAGGCCTGGCGCATTTCCGGTGACACGGAAACGCTCCGGGCCTTTTCCTTTTTGCGCTTGGGCGCCTTCTTGAACTGATTGGTCGTGTCGGTCATCGCGTCGTCCCGGAGTTCGTCGAGACCACCATACGGGGCTTCGACGACTGCGGCGAGACAGGGTTACCGCCAATCGTCGGCGATGGTAGATATCGTGTCGACAATCGAGGACCGACGAGACCAGGTCTGCCCATCCCCGAACCTCATTCCGAGGTGCCCGTGTCCGCGGGCCTCGAAGGAGCCCTCCAGACCTCACGGAGCGAACTGGAGGACCCCTGCGAGGCCGCCGCTTCGCTTCGGCACCTCAGAATGAGATTCAGCGCTAGGACGAACGGCGAAGCATCATGGACAAGTTCACCACCCTCACCGGCGTTGCCGCGCCGATGCGCATCACCAATGTCGACACCGATCGGATCATCCCGAAACAATATCTCAAGACGATCAAGCGCACCGGCCTCGGCAAGGGCCTGTTCTCCGAGATGCGCTACAACGACGACGGCTCGGAAAACCCGGATTTCATCCTCAACAAGCCCGCCTATCGCAACGCCAAGGTACTGGTGGCCGGCGATAATTTCGGCTGCGGTTCGTCGCGCGAACATGCACCCTGGGCCCTCACCGATTTCGGCATCCGCTGCGTGATTTCAACGAGCTTCGCCGACATCTTCTTCAACAACTGCGCCAAGAACGGCATCCTCGCCATCGTCGTCTCGCCGGAGGATTTGGAGAAGCTGTTCGAGGATGCCGAGCGCGGATCCAACGCGACCCTGACGATCGATCTGGAAAGCCAGACCATCAAGGGCCCGGACGGAGGCACCCTGCATTTCGACGTCGATGCGGGCCGCAAGGAAAGCCTGCTCAACGGCCTCGACGAGATCGGCCTGACCCTCATGCGGGCGTCGAAGATCGACGCTTACGAAGAGAAGCTGGCCGCGCGCGGATTTGCCTGAGCACCGGCATCATCACGGTTCGTTTACCATGGGCGCGCCTTAAAGGTTGGGAATCGCTGAAACCGCCCGGGAGACCGCCCATGACGTCGCGCGCGAAGCTGACCGCCCTTCTCTGTCTCGCGGGCGCTGCGGCGGCCGGGCCGGCCCAGGCCGATTTCCGCTCCTGCCTCGCCTCGCTCCAGGCCGAGGCGGCGGCGCAGGGCGTGTCGGCGCAGACCTTCCGCGCCGCCACCAACGGCATCGTCTTCGACGACAAGGTCATCGAGCTGTCCCAGGCCCAGCCCGAGTTCAAGACGCCGATCTGGGATTACATGGCGGCCCTGGTGGACGAGGAGCGCGTCGACGACGGCAAGGCGGCGATGAAGCAGCACGCGCAGGCGCTCGCCAATGCCGAGGCGCGCTATGGCGTCGACCGCTACACGATCGCTGCCGTCTGGGGTGTCGAATCGAATTTCGGCAAGAACCTCGGCAAGATGCCGCTGGTCCAGTCCTTCGCGACCCTGATCTGCTCGAACCATCGCCGCGCCGCCTTCTTCAAGGGCGAGCTGATGGCGACCCTCAAGATCATCGAGCGCGGCGACATCGATCCCTCGCGCCTGATGGGGTCCTGGGCCGGCGCCTTCGGCCAGACCCAGTTCATGCCCACCACCTACCAGCGCCTCGCCGTCGACGGTGACGGCGACGGTCGCCGCGACCTCGTCGATTCGGTGCCTGACGCCGTCGCCTCCACCGCCAATTTCCTGCGCGTGGCCAAGTGGGCGAACGGTCAGCCCTGGGGCTACGAAGTCCGCGTTCCCAAAGGCTTCAATGCCGGCGCCGCCGGTCGCAAGAACAAGCACGCCGTGGCGCATTGGGCCTCCATGGGGGTGACCCGGATCGACGGGCGTCCGCTCTCCGGCGAGGGACCCGCCGGAATCCTGCTTCCCGCCGGTATCAACGGTCCGGCTTTCCTCGTGACCAGGAACTTCGACGCGCTCTATTCCTACAACGCCGCCGAATCCTACGGGCTCGCCATCGCCGTGCTCTCGGACCGCCTGCGCGGCCGCGCCGGTATCCAGGCGGAATGGCCGACCGATGACCCGCCGCTGTCGCGTGCTGAGCGCCGCGATCTCCAGACCCGCCTGACCGCCCGCGGTTACGACGTCGGCGAGCCGGACGGCAAGGTCGGCTCCAAGACCCGCGACGCGATCAAGGAAGTCGAACGCAGCCTCGGCATGCCGCAGACGGGACGGCCCGGCGCGAAGGTGCTGGAGGCGTTGCGCCGGGGGTGACAGGTGGCGGGACGAGCGGGCTCCGTCCGATCCTGTCCTTTCATCCTTGTTCCGGATTGTAGTGAGATCTGTCGTCGGGGCTTCGCATTGGCTCTCCAAAGCTCCGGCACAGCAGTCGAGTTTCTCCGAGAACGTACGGTCTGCCGTCTCCGGCCCTACGGCTCGCCGCCGCGTGCGCGGTCGCACGCTGTCTATGAAGTAGGCAGAAAGATGCTGGAATAGGCACGTTGCGGCGGCCGTCTATCCTTACGTAGCTGAAACAAGCGCTAAGGAAGATCATGCTGTTTAAAAATTGTGCAATTGCTGCCGTGCTCATTCTTGCGACCGCCTCGTCCACAGCCCTTGCTCAGGCACCCGGAAAGCGTGGGGTTCAACAGCGTCATCAGGATATCGACGCCACGTATGGGATCGACCGACGCTACGAGCCGTCACAGATTCTGCGACCCGCGCCGAAGCAGGAGATGAAGATGATCCCCTTCCCCCGTGGCGGGCGGATGGAGATGATTCTGGTGCCGGCCAATCCGTCCTCGTGAGCGCGTCTGCCTAGGATTGATCGGGACGGGCGCAGCCCGGATGGATGCCAGCGTGGCGTCCATCCCCCAACGAAAAAGGCCGGGCAATGCCCGGCCTTTCGCAACTCTGGAAGTGTTGTGCCGAAATCCTACTCGGCTGAAGTCTTCGCAGCGGACTTGGCGGCCTTCTCGGCCTTGCGGGCGTCCTTGTTCGCCTTCGAGGCATCGGCCTTGGCAGCCTTCTCGGCCGGGCGGTCGGCGCGCTCGACGATACGGGCCGACTTACCGCGACGATCGCGCAGGTAGTACAGCTTGGCGCGACGGACCTTGCCGCGCCGCACGACGGCGATCGAATCGATCATCGGCGAATAGACCGGGAAGACGCGCTCGACGCCTTCGCCGTAGGAAATCTTGCGGACGGTGAAGCTCTCGTTGAGGCCGCCACCGGAGCGCGCGATGCACACGCCTTCATAGGCCTGCACGCGGGTACGCTCGCCTTCCTTCACCTTCACGTTCACGGTCACCGTGTCGCCGGGCTGGAAGTCGGGAATCGTCTTGCCGAGCGCAGCGATCTGCTCCTGCTCGAGCTGCTGGATGATGTTCATGGTCAAATTCCTGCCGGTGCGCGCCCACCGGTCCCAGGAGGGGACGGCGTGCGTCAGGATTTCGGCATCCTGTTTTGAGTTGCCGCGGGCCATACAGGAAGCGCCGGCGCTTGTCGACATCCTCGGCCTTCGAAAGCACTCAGGCCGGTAAGCCGTCATAGGCGCGGCGGTTGAGAAAATCCCGCGCACGGTCCACATGGAAGGGAGGCGCGGGCCGTTCCCTGCGCCCTTCCCGGCCGGCCTTGAACCGGCGCAGCGGACGAGGATACGTCAGAGCCATGTTCATCCAGACAGAAGCCACACCCAATCCCGCCACCCTCAAGTTCCTGCCGGGCCGCGTCGTCCTGCCCGAATCGACCTTCGAGGCCCGCGATGCGGACGCCGCCGCCCGCTCGCCCCTCGCCCAGCGTCTGTTCGACGTGCCCGGCGTCGCCGGCGTCTACTTCGGCCACGACTTCATCTCGGTGACCAAGATCGAGAACGAGCACGGCTGGCCGCAGGTGAAGCCCGCGATCCTCGGTGCGATCATGGAGCATTTCCAGTCCGGCGCGCCCGTCCTCGCCGAGGGCGTCGTGGCCGGCGGCGACGATGCGGAAGAGTTCTATGACGAGGCCGACCACGACACCGTGGTCACCATCAAGGATCTGCTCGAGACCCGCGTGCGCCCGGCTGTGGCGAGCGATGGCGGCGACATCACCTTCCGCGGTTACAAGGAAGGCGTGGTCTACCTGGAGATGAAGGGCGCCTGTTCCGGTTGCCCCTCCTCCACGGCCACCCTCCGGCACGGCGTGCAGAACCTCTTCAAGCACTTCCTCCCCGAAGTGCGCGAGGTCCAGGCGGTCTGAGGTCAGTCGCAAGCGCGCAACACCTCGCATCCTTCGTCGCTTCCGAGGCCGCCCCGCGCTGACGGGGCGGCTTTTTTCGTCGTAAACTCAAGAGCCCGGCGGGCATCCCGATCTGGAGTGACGTTGCGTATTCTGGCCATCGACACGGCGCTCGACGCCTGCTCCGTCTGCATCGCGACGGATCTCTCCGACGATCTCCTCGCCGAAGAATCCATGACGCTGGCACGAGGCCATGCCGAGGCGCTGCTCCCCATGCTCGAACGCGTGATGGCGCGAGTGGATGGCGGGTTCGAGAGCCTCGACCGGGTCGCGGTCACCGTCGGCCCCGGAAGCTATACCGGCCTGCGCGTCGGCCTGTCGGCGGCCCGCGCGGTGGGCCTCGCCACCGGGGTTCCGGTGGTCGGCGTCACCACTCTCTCCGCCCTCCTGGCGCCGTTGCTCGCCACCAATGGTGACGGCCTGATCGCGGCCGCAATCGATGCCCGGCACGGTTCGGTCTATTTCCAGGCCATGAACATGGCCGAGGGCATCGTCGTGCCCCCCAGCCTCGTGAGGCTCGAAGAGGCGGCCGACCTCGTCGGACGTGACACCATCACCCTCGTCGGTTCCGGCGCGCCCGCTCTATCCAGCCTGCTGAAAGCCCGCGGCATCGCAGCGACGATCCACGATGCCGGTCCGCCGCAGATCGCCTGGATCGCCTCCCTCGGCCTGCTCGCCGACCCTGCACAAGCCTTGGCGCGCCCGCTCTATCTGCGCGGACCCGACGCCTCTCCCCAGGATCATGCGAGGCTGGCCCGCCGATGATGCGTCCCATTTCTCCGTTCTGGGCCCTCGATTGGTGGCTGACCTGGTGGGACACCTGGGGTGGCGAGCCCTATGTGTCGCTGCTGCGGGATTCGTCCGCCGCGTCCGCCCTCGCCCGCCTGCACGCGACCGCCTTCGCCCGGCCGTGGGATGCGCATGAATTCGAGCGGATGCTGTGTGAACGGTCGACCGAAGCCCATGCCCTGTGGCGTGCGGGAGCGATCCAGGGATTCATCCTTTCGCGCCGTGTCGCCGACGAGGCCGAGATCCTGACGGTCGTCCTGGCGCCCTCGGCACGCGGAGCCGGTTTGAGCCATAAGCTCGTGCGCGACCATCTCGGACATCTCAGCGTGAGCGGGGTGCGCAGCGTCCATCTCGAAGTCGACGAGGGCAATGCCGCAGCCCTGAAGCTCTATGCCCGGCACGGGTTCAAGCAGGTCGGCGAGCGGACGGGGTACTACGCCCGCGCCGACGGTAGCCGCGCCACGGCCTTCACCATGACGGCGACCCTGTCGTGATCCACGATTCCTGATTGCCTGCCGACGATGACCCGTCTCGGCACCGCCATCCGTCTGTTGATCTGCGTCGTCGCCTTCGGCGTGCTGGTGGTGCCGCATCTCCTCAGCCTGAGATTCGGGCGTGGGCGGATCGCCGCACACGCGCCGACCTATTTCCATCGGGTCTTCCTGGCGCTCTTCTCGGTGAGGGTGACGCAGAGCGGCACGCCGCCCGCCCTGGGAGAGCCGGCCCTCGTCCTCTCCAACCACATCTCCTGGCTCGATATCCTGGTGCTCGGGTCGCTGCGGCCGCTCTCCTTCGTCGCGAAATCGGAGATTTCGGGTTGGCCGGTCGTCGGAACCCTGGCCCGGCTCCAGCGCACCGTGTTCATCGACCGGGCGCGCCGCGCCGCCACCGCCAGTGTCAATGCCACGGTTGCGAGCCGGCTCACCGACGGCGACCTCATCGTCCTCTTCGCCGAGGGTACGACCGGCGACGGAACGCGGCTGATGCCGTTCCGCTCCTCTCTCGTGGGGGCAGCCCGCGCCGCCATCGATGCCGAGGGCGGCACGCGCGACCGCGTCCGGCTCCAGCCGCTGGCCATCACCTATCCCCGCCGCAACGGCCTGCCCCTGATCCGGTCGGAACGGCCGGGTATCGCCTGGTACGGCGACATGGAACTCGCGCCGCATCTGGCCGTGTTCCTCAGAGAGGGACCGATCGACGTCCACGTGGTCTGGGGTGACCCCATCGCCTTCGAAGCCGGCACCGACCGCAAGCGCGCCACCGCCATGGCCGAGAGATCTGTGCGCAAGGCCATGCAGAGATCGGTGACGGGACGATGGGAGGACGAGACGGTCGTGCGGCCGGATTCATCTCCCGCGACGGACGCCCTTCCTTCCTCGGACATCGCCGCCTGAAATCCGTCAGGCGCGGCCCATCACCAGGCGCAGCTTCTCCGCCAGATCCTGGCGCAGGTAAGGCTTGCTGAGGAGCGGCTGATCCGCCGGCACGCCGTGCTCTCCCAAGGCGTTGCAGGTATAACCGGACGTCAGCAGGACTCGCAGGGCCGGTCGCCGTCGGCGCGCCTCCACGGCAAGTTGAACGCCGTTCATGCCGCCCGGCATGACCACGTCCGAGAACAGGATGTCGATCCGCTCCTCGCTTTCGAGACGGTCCAGCGCGGCGGCGGCATGACAGGCCGTCACCGTTCGGTAGCCGAGGTCGGTGAGGCTATCGACCGCCATGTCGAGCACGGCCGGCTCGTCTTCGACGACGAGGACGACTTCGCCCTCCACCGCGCGGCGCAGCGGCATGATCTGATCGGTGGGCCGCTCCACCGCCCGCTTGGCCGAGCGTGGCAGGTAGATATCGATGACACTGCCCCGGCCGACTTCGCTCGACAGATGCACGATGCCCCCGGCCTGCTGAGCGAAACCGTAGACCTGACTGAGGCCGAGACCGGTACCCTTGCCGACGTCCTTGGTGGTGAAGAAGGGTTCGAACGCCCGCGCCGCCGTCGCCTTGTCCATACCGGTGCCGCTATCCGTCACCGTGATCCGGACATAGGCACCGGGAGCGAGGGAATGCAGGCCTCGATGTCTGTCGGCGCCGATCTCGGCGTTGCCCGTCTTGATGGTGAGGGTGCCTCCCGCCGGCATCGCATCGCGAGCGTTGACGGCGAGGTTGAGGATCGCGCTCTCGAACTGTCCGGGATCGAGGTGGACCGGATCGAGGGAGGCGTCGAGGTCGAAACCGACCGTGACCGTCTCGCCGACCGCGCGATGGAGAAGCGTGCGGAAATCCAGGAGGAGGCGGTTGGGGTTCACCGTTTCCGGCCGCAGGACCTGACGTCGTGAATAGGCGAGGAGCTTCTCGGTGACCTCCGCGCCGCGGCGGGCAGCGACCATCGCCGATTGGGCGAGCCGTTCCACCCTCTGCGGGTCACTCGAACGGCGCAGCATCATGTCGAGATTGCCGACGATGATGGTGAGGAGATTGTTGAAGTCGTGCGCCACACCGCCGGTGAGCTGCCCGATCGCCTCCATCTTCTGGCTCTGGACGACCCGTTCCTGCGCCTCGTGCCGCTCGGTCGTGTCCATGACGATGCCGGCGAGAGATTGCGCTTCCCCCGCCGCGTTGAGATAGGCCTTGCCGCGCAGGGCGATCCAGCGGATCGCGCCGTCTCCGGCCCGCCTGATGCGGAACTCCGCTTCGAAGCTTCCCTGCGACGCCGCCGATTCGATGGCGGAGTCGAGGATCGCCACGTCGTCGGACAACACTTGGCCACGCAATTCCGCCAATCCCCAGCGCGGCTGGAAGCTGTCATGGCCGAAGATCCGGTCATGGCGCAGCGTGCGGCGGGACGTGTCAGTGGCGAGGTCGAGCGACCAATCGCCCATATCCGCGGCTTCGAGGGCGATGGCGAGGTTGTCCCGCGCGCGTTGCAGCTCCGCGCGCTGGCGCTCACGCTCGTCGGCCGTCCGCTCGGCCCGCCCGTAGAGGAAGTCGACCTCGCGCAGATAGACCCCGAGGACGATGATCCCGGCCGCCAGAGCCTCCATCCGGCCGGCGAACCAGCCGATGCTGCCTCGCGCCGCACCCGCCATGGTGATCAAGCTGTCGAAGACCAGAAGCAGGAGCGAGACGGCCAGCCAGAGCTGGAGCACCGTTCTCAGTCGCGTGGTCCAGCACAGGGTGCCGAGCGCGATCAGCGTCAGGGCCAGCACGCCAGGGCCGATCCCGGTGGTGCTCAGCAACGTGTAATCGTCACCTTCGACGCTCTTGGGCAACCAGGACACGTAGCGGTGCACCAGCATTGTGACGAGGCCGACGAGGAGAAGGATGGCGAGCATCGTCCACCGCGCCGCCGCATCAACGCGGGACAGGGGCACTTGGCGATACCGGTGTCGTCCCTCCGCCAGGGCATAAGGCAGGGCGAAGAGCGGCGGCCCGATATGCCAGAACGTCCATAGCCAGGTCGTCGTGTCGGGCCCTGTGCCGAGCATCCGGCCCGCCGCGAACAGGTTGGGAAACGAGAGCAGCTGAACGAAGACGATGAGGGTGGTGTAGAGGCTCCCGGCCGCGAGCAGGAGCAGCGGCACCGAACGCGTCCGCCGGTATTGCGTGAACAGCAGGAACGTCGTGACCGCATAGACCGTGACGAGGGCCGATTGGTAGCTCGGGACGAAGCCCGGCATCGGTACGGTCGGTGAAGCGGCGATGGGCAGGAGCGCCAGGGTCGTCGCGGCAAAGGCGCTGGCGACGCAGACGGCGAGCATCCGTTGAAAGGATGTCGCGGGGGCGGAGGCGAGAGTCTCCAGGCTTCGATCCGGCGTCACGTCGATCATGCTCCGCGTCGAAACGTTCTGACTTCTCCGTCGTGGTCGTCAGGGAAAAATTACTTAAAAGGCTTCCTGCCTATTGGAAAGCATTACTCGATGGCTGGAAGAACCGCTTCAGAAGCTCACGCGTAGCTCGCGGGACACCGTTACGCGCTCTATGTCGGTCGAGCGGTATCCGGCCTCTGTCTTCGACCGTTCTCGGGAAGCGACGGACGGGGCGAAACGTGCTAGCACCACGCGAGACGAGCGTCGTCCGCCAGCCCCGTGGCATCAGCCTGGGCCGGATGCGCGAGACGCCCGAGAATTCAAGGTGCTGGAACAGGTTCGTTGAAGAAAGCCTTCGTCAAATCCTACGGCTGCCAGATGAACGCCTACGATGCCGGCCGCATGTCGGACCTGCTCGGCAGTCAGGGCTATGCCGCCACCGACAGCGTCGAGGAGGCGGATGTCGTCATCCTCAACACCTGCCACATCCGCGAGAAGGCCGCCGACAAGGTCTATTCCGAACTCGGCCGTCTGCGTGTGCTGAAGACGGCTCGGGCGGAAGCCGGCCTGGACACCCGGATCGTGGTGGCAGGCTGCGTCGCTCAAGCCGAGGGCAAGGAAATCCTGTCGCGTGCCCCCGCCGTCGACGTCGTGGTCGGCCCGCAGAACTACCACCGGCTGCCCGATCTTCTCGCTCGTTCGGGCACGTCGCGTGTGGTCGACACGGAATTTCCGGTCGAGGACAAGTTCGATCATCTCCCCGTCCGCCGGACGGCCGCCGTATCGTCGTTCCTGACGGTGCAGGAGGGCTGCGACAAGTTCTGTGCCTTTTGCGTGGTTCCCTACACGCGTGGTGCCGAGGTCTCCCGGTCCGTCGCCGCGATCCTGGATGAGGCTCGGAAACTCGTCCGTGGCGGCGCCCGCGAACTCACCCTCATCGGGCAGAACGTCAACGCCTATCACGGCGTCGACGTCGATGGTTCGCCGGCGACGCTCCCCACGGTGCTGCGTATTCTTCAGGCGATCCCCGGTCTTCTTCGCCTGCGCTACACCACCAGCCATCCCAACGACATGGAAGACGACCTGATCAGGGCGCATGGCGACATCGCCGCGCTGATGCCCTACCTGCACCTGCCGGTTCAGTCCGGCTCGACCCGCGTGCTCCAGGCAATGAATCGCAAGCATACGGGCGACGATTACCGCCGGCTCATCGAGCGGGTCAGGCAGGTGCGGCCCGACATTGCCCTCTCCTCCGACTTCATCGTCGGGTTCCCAGGTGAGACCGACGCGGAGTTCGAGGAGACCATGCGGCTCGTGGCCGAGATCGGCTTCGCCTCCGCCTACTCGTTCAAGTACAGCCCGCGTCCCGGCACGCCGGCCGCCGAGCGCGAGGATGCCGTGCCGGAGACGGCGAAGGCCGAGCGTCTCGCCGCACTCCAGGCACTGCTCGATGAGCAGCGCCATGCGTTCAACGCATCTGCCGTGGGGCAGGTCGTCGAGGTGCTGGTGGAGAAAGCCGGGCGCCATGCAGGACAGGTAGCCGGCAAGACGCCGCATCTCCTGCCCGTCCAATTCGACGCCCCGGCCTCCGCCATCGGCACCATCGTGCCCGTGCGCGTGGTCCGGGCCGGTTCGAACAGCCTGTTCGGCAAAGCCGTCGCCGACGAGGCGGCGGCCGCTTGAGCAAGCGATTGGTACGAGATCGCCCTCCCGTCCTCGTCGGCTCGGCAAGTGCGCCTTGCCGGATCGGGTCTTTTCCTCGGACGAGCCACACCCCCAATCAAGGAGCTTCGGCGTGCCGGTATCTGACGGTCTGACTGGACGAGGTGCTCCGTTGCGCGGACGCGGACCTGCAGCGCGCGTCGGAGAAATCGTGGAGAGTGTGGACGTCTCGCTGACCTTCGACGACAACCGCCTCGCGAGCCTCGTCTTCGGCCAATACGACCAGAACGTCGCGCATATCGAGCGGCGCCTCGCCGTCACCGCCACCGCCCTGGGCAACCACCTCGTGGTGAAGGGACCACCGGACTCTGCCGAGAAGGCGCGCAAAGTGTTCGAGCGGCTCTATGCCCGAGTGAAGGCGAGCGGCACCGCCCTGACCCTCGGCGACGTGGACGGCGCGATCCAGGAAACGACGCTGCAAGGCAATCTCTTCCCCTCCGCCGAAGTGAGCGCGGAGCCGGACCGGCCGCATTTCGACCAGATCGCAACGCGCAAGCGCGGCGCCGTCCGTGCACGCAACGCCGCGCAGGACAAATACATCAAGCTCCTGCGCAACCATGAACTGGTCTTCGCCGAGGGTCCGGCCGGCACCGGCAAGACCTGGCTCGCGGTGGGCTACGCCGTGTCCCTGCTCGAGCAGGGGCACGTCGAACGGCTGATCCTGTCGCGCCCCGCGGTGGAAGCCGGCGAACGGCTCGGCTTCCTGCCGGGCGACATGCGCGAGAAGGTCGATCCCTATCTGCGGCCGATCTACGACGCGCTCTACGACTTCATGGAAGCACGCCATGTGGACCGCAGTCTCCAGACCGGCGTCATCGAGATCGCGCCGCTGGCCTTCATGCGCGGACGAACCCTCACCAACGCCGTGGTGCTCCTCGACGAGGCGCAGAACACGACCTCGATGCAGATGAAGATGTTCCTCACCCGGCTCGGCGAAAATTCGCGGATGATCATCACCGGCGACCCGAGCCAAGTCGACTTGCCGCCCGGCCAGAGATCCGGTCTCGTGGAGGCGGTGAACATCCTCGACGGCGTCGAGGGCATCGGCCGCGTCACCTTCCGCGACGTCGACGTGGTGCGCCACGATCTCGTCCGACGCATCGTGACCGCTTACGAATCCGCTGCCCATGGCGAGGGCGATTCCGACCGCTCATCACCATCCCGCCGCCGGCCCCCGGCCTGATGCCGATGCCGTCCACCACCCCCTTGCCCCGTTCGGAAATCGATGTCGCCGTGGAGGATCCGCGTTGGGATTCCGTGGTTCCCGACCTCGAAGCCTTCGTGACCCGGGCAGTAGAGGCGGGAATCGTCGTCGCCCCCGATGCGCCGACCCATCCCGTCGAGGTGAGCGTACTGCTGACGTCGGACGATGTGGTCCAGGAACTTAACCGCACCTGGCGCGGCAAGGACAAGCCGACCAACGTTCTGTCCTTCCCCGCACCGCCGCAACCCGCCCATGCCGGGATCGCGGTGCCTCTCGGTGACGTCGTTCTTGCGTATGACACGATGCTGCGCGAAAGTGCCGAGCAGTCGAAACCGCTTCACGATCACCTTGCGCACCTTCTCGTCCATGGCACCCTTCATCTTCTCGGCCAGGACCACGAGACCGGCGACGCGGAGGCGAACGCCATGGAGGCCCTGGAGACCGAAGCCCTGCGCGGCCTCGGTATCCCCGACCCCTATGCCGACTGATGGGCGATCCCGCCCGCATTCCCAGACCAGAGAGACATGACGAACGATCGAAGTCGCGGCGCGGCTCAGGCTGCGCCCAGTAGCAGTGACGGTGAGGCGCAGGCGCGCGAGCCCTGGTACGACCGCCTGCTGCACGCCTTCCATCTCCGGCCGCGCGATTCGTTGCGCGACGATATCGAGGATGCGCTGGCCGAGCCCGATTCAGGCGAGAACGCGTTCTCGCCCCTGGAGCGGGCGATGCTCAAGAACGTCCTCGGGCTGCACAAGGTGCGCGTCGACGACGTGATGATCCCGCGGGCCGACATCGTCGCCGTCTCCATGGAGACGAGCCTCGGCGATCTGCTCAAGCTGTTCCGCACCGCCGGCCATTCGCGGCTGCCGGTCTACGGCGACACCCTCGACGATCCGCGCGGCATGGTCCATATCCGCGACTTCGTCGACCATATCGCCGCCAAGGCGGAGGCGACCACGCGGCGTCCGAGCGCCGCCGCCGTCACCGCACTTCCCGACACGTCCGGTGACGTCGTGGCCGTCGTTCCGCCGCGTCCGCGGCGGGGCACCCGTGCCCTGAAGGCGCTCAACCTCGGCAATGTCGACCTTTCGGCGACCCTGGCTTCGACCCGCATCCAGCGGCCGGTCCTGTTCGTGCCGCCCTCCATGCCTGCGATCGATCTTCTGGTGCGGATGCAGGCGACGCGGACCCACATGGCCCTCGTCATCGACGAATACGGCGGGACCGATGGACTGATCTCCATCGAGGATCTGATCGAGATGGTGGTCGGCGACATCGAGGACGAGCACGACGTCGCCGAGGGGCGCCTCGTCCAGCGCGTGGAAGGTGACGCCGACGTCTTCGTCGCCGATGCCCGGGCCGGCCTTGCAGAGGTCTCCGAGGCGAGCGGAGTCGATCTCGTGGCGGCGGTGGGCGAGATGGCCGAGGAGATCGACACGATCGGCGGCCTCATCGTGACGCTCGCCGGACGCGTGCCCTCTCGCGGCGAACTGATCACCGGGCCGGGCGATCTCGAATTCGAGGTGCTCGATGCCGATCCGCGCCGGGTGAAACGGCTGAGGCTGCATCGCGGTCCGATGAAGATCGCTCCGCTGATTCCGCTGGCCCTGCCGCCGCCGAGCAGCGGACCGGTCGCCGAAGCCTCCTAAAGCAACGGGCCGGATGTCTCGTTCGGCCGCTTGTTCCGGAATTCTGCCCAAGATCAGCTTCTCCCGGATGGTGGTATCCACTTGCCGGGCTGATGCTGCAGCCGAAATGGTCAGCCCATGAGCCACGCCTTCGACGGCGCCGATTCGCACGTCGCGCCCGTGCGCGGAGGCGCGACAGGTCCGCTCGCCCACTTCGCCCAATGGGTGATCCTCACCTCCGGCTGGCGACGCGTCCTCATCGCCTTCCTGGCCGGCGCGGTCGGCGCCCTGGCGATGCCGCCTTTCGGTGCCCTGCCCGCCCTGATCCTGTCGCTGAGCATCGCGATCTGGCTGATCGACGGGGCGGCGACGGGACGGAGCAAAATTCGCGGTGCCATCCTCGCCTCCGCCGTCATCGGTTGGGCCTGGGGATTTGGCTACCTCACCGCCGGGCTGTGGTGGCTCGGCTCCGCCTTCCTCGTGGAAGCGGATGAATTCCTGTGGGCATTGCCGCTCGGCGTCATCGGCCTTCCCGCCGTTTTGGCCCTGTTCTACGCGGCGGGTTTTGCCCTTGCGCGCCTGCTGTGGTCGCGGGGACCGGCGCGCATCGCTGCCTTCGCCTTCGGCCTATCCGCGTGCGAGTGGCTGCGAGGCCATCTCTTCACCGGGTTTCCCTGGAACACGCTCGGCATGGCCCTCGGCCAGAACCTCTGGCTCATGCAATCCGCCTCGGTGATCGGGCTCTATGGCCTGACCCTCCTCGCGATCCTGATCGCCTCGGCGCCCGCCACGCTCGCTACCGGCGAGACGGTGCGCGGCCGCTACGGACCGTCCTTGGCGGCTTGCCTTGCAGTCGCGGCCTTGGCTCTCTTCGGTTCTGCTCGACTGCCGGCAGCACCGACAGCGACCGTGGCGGGGGTGCGTCTGCGGCTGGTCCAGCCGAACCTCAACCAGGATGCCAAGTTCCGCCCCGAGAATCGGGCGGACATCATCGACTGGTACATCTCGCTCAGTGATCGCGCCGCCGCTCCGAACCGCACCGGCATCGCCGACGTCACCCACGTGATCTGGCCGGAATCGGCTTTCCCTTTCCTGATCCAGCGCGATCCGACCTCTCTCGCCCGCATCGCCGCGGCCTTTCCTGCGGGGCGCCAGCTCATCACGGGAGCCGCCAGGGCCGAGGAGCCGCTACCGAACGAGCGCCCGCGCTTCTTCAACTCCATCCTGACGATCTCCGCCGGTCCCAAGCTCGGCGACATCTATGACAAGGTCCATCTCGTGCCCTTCGGCGAATATCTACCGGGCCCTCTCGACGCCGTCCTGAGAGCGGTCGGGCTCCGCCAGTTTGTCTCGATTCCGGGTGGGTTCACATCCGGCGCCCGCTCGGGACAACGCCTCCTCGACGTGAAGGGGCTGCCGCCCGTCGCCGCCACGATCTGCTACGAGGCGATCTTTCCCGGCGAAATCTTGCCGGGACGCGTATCCGGCGGGCCGCCCCCCGTGCCGGGGCTGATCCTGAACCTCACCAACGACGCCTGGTTCGGCGACACGCCGGGGCCGCGCCAGCACTTCGCCCAGGCCCGGTTGAGAGCCGTCGAGGAGGGGCTTCCCCTGGTTCGCGACGCCAATACCGGCATCTCGGCGGTGGTCGATCCGTATGGGCGCATCACCGCCAGCCTGCCCGTCGGCGTGGAGGGCATCCTCGATGCCGATCTCCCCGTCCGACTTCCCGGCCGCACCCTCTATGCCGGGTTCGGCGACCTGCCCTTCGCGGCGATGCTCGCCGGAATCGGGCTCGTCGCTCTCATTGCAAGGCGCCGCATCGCGTGACCGATAGTTCATCGAAGATCGCCCGTCCCGTCCTGGTGGGGCTCGGGATGATGCTGGTCGCGTTCAACATGCGCCCGGCGCTCACCACGGTCGGCCCCCTTCTCGAAGCGATCCGCAAGGATACCGGCCTTACCGCTTCGGGCGCCGCCTTCCTGACGACCCTGCCGGTCCTCTGCCTCGGTCTCGCCTGCGTGCTCGGCCCGGTCATCGTACGCCGGACCGGAGCCGAAAGAGGCGTGCTGATCGCCATCCTGATCATCGCCTTCGGCTCGGGCCTCAGGGGCCTCGGCGGGCTTCCTCCCCTCTTTGCCGGCGCCTGCATCGCCGCCGGAGGGATCGGCCTCGCCGGCGTCATGCTGCCGGGGCTGGTGAAGCGCGATTTTTCCGAGAATGCCGGATTGATGACCGGCCTCTACACCATGGTGCTGTGTCTCGGCGCCGCCACAGGAGCCGGCGCTGCCGTACCGCTCGCCGATGCTCTGAGCGGATGGACCTGGGCCCTGGCGTCCTGGGCCGTACCGGCCGTAGTCGCGGCTCTCGCCTGGATCGCCCTCGTCCCCAAACAGGAAAACGGACCGCCGCCTCCGCGCCGCAGCTCGCTCTGGCGCGATCCGCTCGCCTGGCAGGTGACGGGCTTCATGGGCCTGCAATCGTCGCTCGCCTATATCACGTTCGGCTGGCTTCCGGTGGTCCTGCAGAGCCGCGGCCTATCGGCGGTGGAGGCCGGGTTCGTCGCATCGGTCATGAGCATCGGACAAGCACCGAGCGCTCTCCTCGTCCCCGCCTTCGCTGCGCGTCTGAGCGACCAACGTGGCATCGCGATTGCCCTGCTCGCGCTCGCCGCAGCGAGTTTCCTCGCCCTGGTCCATGGTCCGGTCGGCCTCGTTCTCCCGCTCGGCATCGGCCTCGGATTGGGCCTTGGGGGATTGTTCGGTCTGGCACTCACCATCGTCGTGCTGAGGTCGCGCGACGTGACGAGCGCCGCCGGCCTTTCGGCCATGTCGCAGGCGGTGGGCTACTCCATCGCCGCTTTGGGCCCGCTGGGCTTCGGTTTCGCCCATGATGTCTTCGGCGGCTGGAGTGTCTCCGCCGGCTTGTTCTGCGCCATCGCTCTGGCATCGGGCGTCTTCGCCCTCGGCGCGGGCCGAGACCGCAAGGTCGGCACCTCCCTCACCGCCTGATGATCGCATAAAAAACCCCTCCGCGATCACGACGATCGCGGAGGGGATGTGATGCACGCGAAAGCGACGCTGCCTTACTCGGCGGCGACGCGGTGGGCGTGGCTGCCGTCGGTATAGGTCTCCGACTGCAGGCGCTTGCCCGGGGCCGCACGGCCCGGAAGCGGCGGGAGCGCCTTGGCCTTCTCCAGATCGATCCCCGCGCCCTCGGCGACACGGCGGCCGTAATCCTCGTCGGCGTGCCAGAAATGCCAGACCATCCGCAACTGGATCGGCTCAGGGCACTGCTTCATGTCGCCCACGAGATTGGCGATCAGATCGTCGCGCTCCCAATCCTGGAACGAGCGGTAACGCACGCCGGCCTGGGTGTAATCGTCCTCGGTGCGCGAAGTCTGGTAGCGGCCGAGTTGGCCCTGGACCGGCTGGTGGTAGTCCTTGGCGGGCTTGGGAGCTTCGGCCAGGCCTTCGCCGAGGGTCGAGGGCTCGTAGTTGATGTGCCGGTTCTTGCCCGTACCGTCGACGCCGTAAGTCATCTGGCCATCGCGCTGGTTCGAATAGACCTTCACGCCGGGCTGCGGCGCGTTGATCGGCAATTGCAGGTAATTGGCGCCGACACGGTAGCGCTGCGTGTCCGAGTAGGACAGCGTCCGGCCCTGGAGCATCTTGTCGTCAGAGAAGTCGATGCCGTCCACGAGCACGCCCGTGCCGAAGGCCGACTGCTCGACTTCCGCGAAGAAGTTGTCGGGCACGCGATCGAGGACCATGCGGCCGACCGGCAGCAGCGGGAAATCTTCGACCGGCCACAGCTTGGTATCGTCGAGGGGATCGAACGACAGGTGATCGTTCGGGCCGTCGGGCATGATCTGCACGCAGAATTCCCACTCGGGGAAGTTGCCGGCGGTGATGTTGTCGTAGAGGTCGCGTGTGGCGTGGCCCACATCCTTCGCCTGGATCTCGGAGGCCTGCGCCGAGGTCAGGTTGCGGATTCCCTGCTTGGGCTCCCAATGGAACTTGCACAGCACCGCCTCGCCCTGATCGTTGACCAGCTTGTAGGTGTTGACGCCCGAGCCTTCCATCTCGCGATAATTCGCGGGGATTCCCCAGGGCGACTTCAGGTGCGTGACCATGTGGATCGCTTCGGGGTGCTGGGCCACGAAGTCGAAGAAGCGCCACGCCTCCTGGCGGTTCGTCACCGGATCCGGCTTGAACGCGTGGATCATGTCGGGGAACTTGATCGCGTCGCGGATGAAGAAGACCTTGAGGTTGTTCCCCACCAGATCCCAGTTGCCGTCGACGGTCTTGAACTTGACCGCGAAGCCGCGCGGATCGCGCTCGGTCTCGGGGCTCTCCTTGGCACCGGCCACGGTGGAGAAGCGCACGAACATGGGCGTCTTCACGCCGGTCTCGTTGAGCACGCGGGCGCGGGTGTATTTGGAAGCCGGCTCGTTGCCGATCTTGCCGTAGGCCTCGAAATAGCCGTGGGCGCCGGCGCCACGGGCATGGACGACGCGCTCGGGAATGCGTTCACGATCGAAATGCGTGATCTTCTCGATGAACTGGTAATTCTCGAGCGTCGCAGGTCCCCGCTCCCCGACCGTCCGCGTGCTCTGGTTGTCGCGAACCGGATGGCCCTGGCGGGTCGTGAGTATCGGGCGTTGATCGCTCATGCGTGACTCTCTCCTGAAACTCCGGGACGATCCGGATGTCGCTCGCGGTGCCGCTGCGACGACCATGGAATCGTTCTGAGACATCCTTATGAACCGGGCCGGCACGTTTGGCTAATGCATCGTCGCAAAGGTTGCGATAGACAGAGCCTATGAACGTATCCGGTCTGTCCCTCAGGGATCTGGAATATGCGGTCGCCGTGGCCGACGAGAATCATTTCGGGCGGGCGGCAGAGCGCTGCAACGTCACGCAGCCGACTCTGAGCGTTCAAGTGCGCAAGCTCGAAGAGGCATTGGGTCTCGTGCTGTTCGAGCGCGGTAACCGGCGGGTGATGCTGACGCCGGCGGGGCAGAGCGTCATCCGTCAGGCGCGCGCCGTGCTCGCGGAAGCGCAGCGCCTTCTGGCCCTGGCCAGCGAGGGGCGCGGCGCGCCGCTCACAGGGCGTCTGGTCCTGGCTGCGATCCAGACCTTGGGGCCGTATCTGTTTCCCCTGGTCCTGCGGACGCTGCGCCAGGAATTTCCCATCCTGTCCCTCGCCTTGACCGAGGCCAGGACCGCCGAGATTCTGGAAGGCCTTCGCGACGGCCGGATCGATGCGGCGCTGATCTCCCTGCCGGTACCGACCTCCGGTCTCACCGTATCGCCCCTGTTCATCGAGCCGTTCCTGCTGGCCTGTCCCGCTGATCACGCCCTCGCCCAGGGGGGCGCCCTGAGGGCGACGGACATTGCGGGGCCGGATCTGCTTCTCCTCGACGAGGGCAATTGCCTCCGCGATCAGGCCGTGGCTGCATGCGGCGCCGGTTCTGCGGCAGGCCGCCACGCCACCAGTCTCGAGACGCTCCGCTCGATGGTGGCCGCGGGCGCGGGTTACACGCTTCTTCCCGCCCTCGCCGTCCCGCCCGGCGCCGATGCCAGCGGCCTGACGGTGACGCGCACCTTCGACGTCGACGGCCCCGGTCGGACCATCGCGCTGGCATGGCGCTCAAGCGATCCGCGCGCCGCCGGCCTGTCCCATCTCGCAAGCTTCTTTCGGGCCCATGCCCCCGCTGGGACCGCGGCGTTTCGCGACGATGCCGGGGCGAATCGTGACAGCGTCGCCGATCCGGTGTAGCGCCGGCTTCCTTCCGAAGACCGGTTTCCTCCGTGCTCAGTCCGCGCTCCCTCGGCCTCTGGACGGCGCTCGTCGCCGCGTCGGCCGCCTTCGCCTACAGCCTCACGCTGGCGCGTTTCCCGGCGGCGCTCCTCCTCGGCCCGATGCTCGTGGCCATCGCCTTCGGCGTCGGCGGGGCGAACCTGTCCCTCGCCAAGCCCGGCTTCCAGGCGGCACAGACCATCATCGGTTGCCTCGTCGCCAAATCGGTCACCGCCGATATCGTGGGCACGCTCCTCGACGACGGATTGCTGATCCTCGCGGTCGTCCTCGTCACCGTGATGGCGGGTGCGCTGGTCGGCTGGGCTCTCACGCGACTCCGCATCCTACCCGGCAGCACCGCGGCCTGGGGCTCGTCTCCGGGAGGAGCCGCCGCCATGACGGCCATGGCGGAAGAATACGGCGCCGATCCTCGCCTCGTCGCCTTCATGCAATATGTCCGTGTCGCCGCGGTCGTTCTGTCCGCCTCGATCGTCGCCCGTATCCTCACCGACACGGCAAACCCGGCGAAGGGGGCGGCACTCCCGGATACAGAGTTCCTTCCCGTTCTCGCGACCCTGGCGGTGGCCGGTGCCGGCTTCTTCCTCGCACGTCTGATGCGGCTCCCGGCGAGCGCGCTCGTCGGACCGATGATCCTCGGCGCGGTACTCCACGCGACGGGGATCGTGTCGATGGCGATGCCCGACCTTGTCCTCGACCTCGCCTATGCCTGCATCGGCTGGTATGTCGGCCTGCGCTTCACCGCACAGACGGTACGCGAGACGATGGCCGCCCTTCCGGGCATTCTGATAGCCACCTTGGCCGTCATCCTCATGTGCGGCGGCTGGGCGTTCGGCCTGACCTTCCTCCTGCCGGTGGACTTCCTGACCGCCTTTCTCGCCACCAGCCCCGGCGGGCTCGATTCCGTGGCGATCATCGCGGTCGGCTCGAAAGCCGACGTGTCGTTTGTCCTTGCGGTGCAGACGCTTCGGCTGTTTGTTGTCTTGATCACCGGTCCGTTTCTGGCCAAATGGATCGCCCGCGGCGTGCCCGCAGATCGCTGAGGCCATGCACGCCCTCTATCTCGCCTTCCTCAATTCCTGGAGCGGCCTCGTCCACGGAGTCCGGACGGAGCGGGCGCTGCGCCTCGAACTCGTGCTGCTCGTCGTTGGAATCCCGGCCTCCTGGTTCCTGGGTACAACGCTTTGGGTGCGGGTCGCGCTGCTGGCGAGCCTGCTCCTGATGCTGGCGGCCGAGTTCCTGAACACCGCGATCGAGAAGCTGTGCGACCATCTCCATCCGGGTCGTCATGCCAGGATCGGGATCGTCAAGGATCTCGCCTCTGCCGGAGCGTTCATGGCGCAGGCGCTGGCGGCCCTGGTCTGGCTCGCTGGCATCATCGACAGGTTCTTTTGAAGGCGGGGGCTCACCGCCGTCTCCGGGTCACCCGCGGAGCTATCGAGGTCCGCCCCCTGCTACAGCATCGACCCTCGCTTCTTCGTCCCGGCAGGCGTATCCCGAGGCCAATCAGACCACGATCCAGACTTCTTACGGAGCACGCGACTCCTTGACCGACTACATCCGCAAGATCCTCACCGCCCGCGTCTACGACGTTGCGATCGAGAGCCCGCTCGATCCCATGCCGCGCATGTCGGCGCGCCTGGGCCGCCCGGTCCTGCTCAAGCGCGAGGATCTGCAGCCGGTCTTCTCGTTCAAGCTGCGCGGCGCCTACAACAAGATGTCGGGTCTCTCGTCCGAAGTGCTGGCCCGCGGGGTCGTCTGCGCCTCGGCGGGAAATCATGCCCAGGGCGTGGCTCTGGCCGCCGCTCGTCTCACCGTGCGCGCGGTCATCGTGATGCCGCGCACCACGCCGGCCATCAAGGTCGATGCCTGCCGCGCACGCGGGGCCGAAGTGGTCCTGTTCGGCGACACGTTCGACGAGGCCCTCCTCCATGCCCGTCAACTGGAGGCCGAGCAGGGGCTGACCTTCCTCCACCCGTTCGACGATCCCGACGTGATCGCCGGGCAGGGCACGATCGGCATGGAGATTCTGACCCAGCATTCCGGGCCGATCGAGGCGATCTTCGTGCCGATCGGCGGCGGCGGGCTCGCTGCCGGCATCGCCACCTTCGTGAAGTACCTGCGACCCGAGACCAAGGTCATCGGTGTGGAGCCGGACGATGCCGCCTGCATGGCTGCCGCTCTTGCAGCCAATGAGCGCGTGACCCTGGCCACGGTCGGTCTCTTCGCCGACGGTGTCGCCGTGCGTCAGGCCGGCGAGGAGACCTTCCGCCTCTGCCGCGAGCATCTCGACGAGGTCATCACCGTCGATACCGACGCCATGTGCGCCGCGGTCAAGGACATCTTCGACGATACCCGTGCGGTCTCCGAACCCTCCGGCGCGCTGGCGCTGGCCGGCGCAAAGGCTTACGCCGCCCGTGAAGGTGGCTCGGCGGGGACGCTGGTGGCGATCTCGTCGGGCGCCAACCTCAACTTCGACCGCCTGCGCCATATCGCCGAGCGCGCCGAGATCGGCGAGCAGCGCGAGGCGCTTCTCGGCGTGACCATTCCGGAGAAGGCGGGCGCCTATCGCGCCTTCATCCGCCATCTCGGTCCGCGCGCGATCACCGAATTCAACTATCGCTATGCCCGCTCGGCCGAGGCACAGATCTTCGTCGGCATCAACCTGCCCGGCGGCATCCCGGAGAAGCGCGCCCTCATCGCCGGCCTGCGTGCCGATGGTTACAGGGTGGTCGATCTCAGCGACAACGAGATGGCCAAGGTGCATGTTCGCTACATGGTCGGCGGCCGTTCGACCGGCCTCTCCGACGAGCGCATCTACCGCTTCCAGTTTCCGGAGCGGCCGGGCGCCCTCATGCGGTTCCTCGACGGCCTGGCGGACGGGTTCAACATCACCTTGTTCCACTACCGCAATCACGGCGCCGATTACGGTCGCGTGCTCGCCGGGATCAGCGTGCCCGCCGAGGAGCGCTCGCGCTTCGACGCGGCGATGGAAGCTCTGGGCTATCCTTACGTAGATGAATCCGAAAACCTCGCCTACCAGTTGTTCCTGGATAATGGCCTAGGCACCGACGATGCGTCTTCGTCGATCGACCTCGTGTCCACCCAAGCGGGTGACAGATAGTAGACCGGCGGTGATAGCGCTCGGCGTCTTTCCCGCGCTGCACGAAACCGATTGCGCGAATGACATAATACGACGGGATTTTTTGGAAAACGCTGCGCGTCGGGAACACTTCCTCAATGCGCAATCGGTTTACTGCCTGCCTTCACCTCGAAGGCAGTCTCTCCCATGTCGGTCGCCACCAGTCTCAATGTCCGCCTCCCAGTCATCATCGTGGGACTGGCGATGGCCAGTACGGCGCTCATGGGAGGCCTCAGCTGGTATTCCGCCCGTGCGGGACTTGCCGATGCCGTGCAGGAGCGATTGGAATTCGCAGCCTCCGCGAGGAAGACCGGGCTTGAACTGATTGCCGACCGCGTGAAGGGCGATCTGCTCGCCACCGCGAACAACAGCCAGGTGGCCAGCAATGTCGGCGACCTGATCGAGGCCTTCGACCCTACCAAGGCCGAGCATGCCGGACTGGTCCAGGCTTTCACCAGCCCTGCGACGGCGCAGGAGCGCATGGCCGTCGAAGGCACCGGCACGATGTATGGTCGTCGCCATGCCAAGGTGCAGGAAGTCGCCCGCAAGCTCGTGGAGCGTCCCGGCTATGCCGACCTTCTCTTCGTCGATGAGGAGGGGCGGATCGTCTACACCACGACCAAGAGCGCCGATTTCGCTCACAGCCTGGCGGAGCCGGAGCTTCAGAAGTCCGGCTTGGCGCAGCTGGTCGAGCGTCTGAAGGCTGCCGAGCCCGACGCGATCCTATATCAGGATTTCGCGGCTTATCCGGCGGAGGCCGGACCCTCCGCCTTCCTGGGCCGTACCGTTTCCCGTCGCGCCAACGTCGCGATGGGTACCGGTCAGGCGGCCTCGCGGATCGGCTTCTTGGTTCTCCGGGTGACGCCCGCCTTGTTCGACGCCACACTCTCCGAGAGGAACGGTCTGGGCGCTACCGGACAGGTCATGGCGGTGGGTGCGGACAATCTGCTGCGTAGCAATCCCCCACTGAACGTGTCGACGAAAGCCGGATCGCCCGCCGCTGCGATCGGCCTCGCCGCAGAAAGCATCAAGACGGGCAAATCCTTCGTCTATGCTTCCGGTGACGGAGACCGCCTCGCCGCGACCTCGCCAGTCTCGATCCTCGGCTCGCCCTGGACGATCGTGGCCGAACAATCCCAGGACGAAGCACTTCATTCCGTCGGCAGCCTGACGCGATCGTTGATCCTCTCCGCTCTCGCGGTTCTCGCCGCCACCGCCCTCCTCGGCCTCCTCTTCGCCCGCAGCATCGTCAGGCCGCTCGGGGCCCTCGCCCGCGCTCTCCAGGCGCTCGCCCGTCGCGAGACCCTCGACGAAGTTCCCGGCAGTCGCCGCGCCGATGAGATCGGCGAGATCGCCCGTGCCGTCGTCACCATCCGCGACATCTCATTGGAAGAGGCGGCGCAGCAGCTTCGCACCACGGAAGCCGCCCGCACGCGCGAGGAGACCGAACGTCGCGCCCTGCTCCGGGAACTCGCCGATGGTTTCGAGCGCTCGGTGGGCCGTATCGTAGACGGCGTCTCGGCGGCTTCGACGAGCCTCCACGACGCGTCGAACACCATGACCACGACGGTGGACGGCACCGTGCGCCGTTCGACATCGGTCGCGGCCACCGCTCATCAGACTGCGGGCAACGTCAATGCCGTCGCCGCGGCCGCCGAGGAGCTCGGCGCAACGGTGCAGGAGATCGGCCGGCAGGTCGAGCAGGCCGCAGACATGTCACGCTCGGCCGTCGAGGAGGCGAGCCGCACCGCGGAGACGATGCGGACCCTGTCCGGCGCGGCCACACGGATCGGCGACGTGGTCGGCATGGTCTCGCAGATCGCTTCGCAGACCAACCTGCTGGCCCTCAACGCCACGATCGAGGCCGCCCGTGCCGGTGAGGCCGGACGAGGCTTCGCCGTGGTGGCGGCCGAGGTGAAGAACCTCGCCGAGCAGACCTCTCGTGCCACCGCCGAAATCCACCAGCAGGTGGCGGCGATTCAGGGCGCGACCAGCGGCGCTTCGGGTGCGATCCAGGGCATCGTCTCCCGGATCGAGAGCATGAGCATGGTCACCAGCAGCATCGCCGCGGCGGTCGAGGAGCAGAGCCTCACCACCCAGGAGATCGTGCGCAATATGGGCCAGGCTTCGGCCGGCACCGGCGCCATGACCACGGATATCGAGGAAGTCGCCCGCTCGGCCACCGAGGCCGGCACCTCCGCCGGAAAGGTCCTGCGGGCCTCCGAGGATCTGTCGAGCCAGTCGGACAGCCTCCGCGCGGAGGTCGGGCAGTTCCTCGCGACGGTGCGGGCCGCCTGACCCTTCCTAGGCCTCCTGCGCCGGTCGAGGGTTGACGCGGGCGGTTCGGCGCGTCCAAAGCCGGCCCCTTGTTCCTGGAGGCCAGCCGATGCCGCCGTTGCTCGCCCTGCCCTTTCCCGCCATCGATCCGGTGGCGGTGTCGATCGGCCCGATCTCGATCAAGTGGTACGCGCTGTCCTACATCGCCGGTCTCATCGGCGGGTGGTTCTACGCGCGCCGGCTGGTGGCGGCCGACCGGTACTGGGGTGTCGTACGCCGCCCCAGCCTCAACGATATCGATGATCTCATCGTCTGGGTCGCCCTCGGCGTCGTCCTCGGCGGACGCATCGGCTACGTACTGTTTTACAACCTGCCTCTCTATCTCGACGACCCGCTGGAGATTCTCGCCATCCGCAACGGCGGCATGTCCTTCCATGGCGGATTTCTCGGCGCCGTGCTGGCGATGGTGCTCTTCGCCCGATCGCGAAAGCTATCCCCCTACACCCTCCTCGATCTCGCCGCCGTCGTCGTGCCCATCGGTCTGTTCTTCGGCCGCATCGCCAATTTCGTGAACGGCGAACTCTGGGGCCGGATCGCTCCGGACTTCGCCTACGCCATCGTGTTTCCCACCGGCGGCCCGCTGCCGCGACACCCGAGCCAGCTCTACGAGGCGGCGACGGAAGGTGCTCTCCTGTTCGTCGTGATGGCGATCGCGGTCCGGCGGTTCGGCTTTCGCAAACCCGGCCTGCTCGGCGGGATCTTCGTCCTCGGCTATGCCCTGGCCCGCACCTTCTGCGAGTTCTTCCGCGAGCCGGACCGACAACTCGGATACCTGTTCGGCACCGAAGACTGGCGTTATGGCGGCATCACCATGGGGATGGTGCTGTGCGTGCCGATGGCCCTGATCGGGATCACCTACATCGTTCTCGCCGCGCGCGGGGCGACGCGACCGCGGCACGCCATCGAGGAGACGGTACGGGCCGACGCGGCATGACCCCGCCGCTCTTCGCCGAGATCCGCGACGAGATCGTCGAGGCGGGCCCGATGAGCATCGCCCGCTACATGGCTTTGTGTCTCGGGCATCCCCTCCATGGCTATTACCGCACCCGAGATCCCCTCGGCGCTCGCGGAGATTTCATCACGGCGCCCGAGATCAGTCAGATGTTCGGGGAGTTGATCGGAATCTGGATCGCCGCGACCTGGGCCGCCATGGGCGAGCCGGGCGATCTCATCCTCGGCGAGCTCGGTCCCGGTCGCGGCACGCTGATGGCGGATGCGCTGCGGGCCCTGGCGCGCGCGGCACCGGGATTGAGACCGAACGTCCATCTCGTCGAAACCAGCCCGGTTCTGCGTGCGGCCCAGGCGTCCCGTCTCGGCCAGGTATCGGCCATATGGCACGACGGCATCGAGACGCTTCCCGACGGACCGATGATCGTCGTCGCCAACGAGTTCTTCGACGCGCTGCCCGTGCGCCAGTTCCAGCGGACGGAGCGCGGCTGGTGCGAGCGCCTCGTCGGAGTGTCGCCGGATGGCGGCCGCCTCGGCTTCGGTCTGGCCGCCGAGCCGGACCGTGAGATCGGCGCCGATGCGCCGATCGGCGTTGTGATGACGGTGCCGGGACCGGCGCTCGATATCACGCGCGCCCTGAGCCGCCGGCTCGTCGCAAAGGGCGGCGCTCTGCTGGCCATCGATTACGGGCACGTCCGCCCCGGATTCGGCGATACGCTCCAGGCGGTGGCGGCACACCGCTTCACCAATCCGCTTGGAGCGCCCGGCGAGGCGGACCTGACGGCCCATGTCGATTTTTCCGCCCTCGGACGGGCGGCATCGGTCGAGGGCGCACGCGTCGACGGTCCGCTGGACCAGGGAGCATTCCTCATCAATCTTGGATTGCGCCAGCGCGCCGACAGGCTCAAGCGCGATGCGACCCGGGATCAGGCCGAGGCCATCGATACGGCCGTCGCTCGTCTCACCGCTTCCGGCCGGCGCGGCATGGGGACCCTGTTCAAGGCTATCGGGATCGCCGATCCGCGGATGCCGCCCCTGCCCGGTCTGGTTCCGGACCTCTCTGCGTAGTCCCCGGCTCGCTCGCGCTCCCGCCAAGGGATTTGCCGTGATGATGCCTGACGCATAAGAACAGGCGTCACAGGCGACGCTGCAGCGACCGAGCGAGGACACTGGAATGAAGGTTGTCGATCTCGACAGGGAGACCATCAAGCACGGGCTCGATGCCCGCGAGATCCTGCTCATCGATGTGCGGGAACCGCATGAATTTGCGGCCGGACATATTCCAGGCTCCGTCACGCACCCGCTTTCGACCTTCGACACACGTGCCTTGTCGACTCTGATCGCCCAGGACGGACGTCGACCGGTCTTCTCGTGTGCCGCCGGAATACGCTCGGTCCACGCCCTGGCCGCCGCGCAATCCGCCGGGCTCGCCGTCGAGGAGCATTATGTCGGTGGTTTCAAGGACTGGTATTCGGCGGGCGAGACGGTCGAATCCTGAATATCGGTCGTCCGAACCGTGTCCGATTTCGGAGCCCGGCCGGTATTCCACCCAACAATCCCATCGATCCTCTGGTTATGTGCGGTAACGCACGACATCACGGGAACGGTGCCTTTAGCTCGCTGGGCGCAGGGAAAATCAACATGATCAAGCGTCCGCTATCCGGATGGTCGTCCGCGATCCTCCTGTCAGCCGCATTTCTGACTTTTACGTCGCCAGTTTCCGCACAGGCTCCCGGAGGCCCGCCGCCCAAGGTGACGACGGCGAAGCCCGTAGTCCGGGAAATCGTCGAGACCGATACCTACACCGGCCGGTTCGACCCCGTGGAGATCGTCGACGTGCGGGCGCGCGTCACGGGCTATCTCGAAAAGGTCAATTTCGTAGACGGCGCCACGGTGAAGAAGGGCGACCTGCTCTTCGTCATCGATCGTCGCCCCTACAAGGCCGCCCTCGACCAGGCCAAAGCAGCCCTCACCTCCGCCCAGGCCGGCCTGACATTCTCCCAGACCGACCTCGAGCGCGCCCAGACCTTGAGCCGCTCGGGCAACATCTCGGAGCAGGTGACCGACCAGCGCCGTCAGGCGTCGCAGACGGCCCAGGCTAATGTCGACAGCGCCGATGCGCAGCTTCGGCAGGCCCAGCTCAACTACGACTTCACGGAGGTGCGTGCCCCCATCTCCGGCCGCATCAGCCAGCGTCTCGTCACCGAAGGCAACATCGTCATCACCGACCAGACTCAGCTGACGACGATCGTCTCCCTAGACCCGATTTATTTCGGCTTCACCGTCGATGAGCGCTCGTTCCTGAAATACCAGGGGACCCTCGGCATCGGCATGGGCCAGACCCAGAAGGGCAAGGGCGTTCCGATCCTCATCGCCCTCACCAACGAGACCAAGCCGACCCGCAAGGGCGTCCTCGACTTCGTGGACAACCGGGTCGACAACGCCACCGGTACGGTGCTGCTGCGCGCGACGGTCGAGAATCCCGATGGCTTCATCAAGCCGGGCCTGTTCGGCATCGTCTCGCTGCCCGCCACGAAGCCGTTTCAGGGAATCCTGCTGCCCGACGACGCCGTCTCGGCCAACCAGGACAAGCGTATCGTCTACGTCGTCGCCGACGACGGATCCGTGAGCACCCGCGACGTGAAGCTGGGGCCGAAGGTCGATGGATACCGCGTGATCCGCGAAGGCCTGAAGGGCGACGAGAACGTGGTCGTCAACGGCCTCTCGCGCGTCCGGCCCGGTGCCAAGGTGACGGCCGAATCGACGACGCTACCGCCGAGCCGCACCTGACGCGCCTCGATCCTTAGACCGGCCGCGTCAGTCTCCGCGCCTCGATGAGGGGCGCGATATCTGGCGGGGCCGTGACGGCGAACGAAGAAACATTCCCGCCGAGGTGGCCAAGGGCTCCTTTGCGGCGAGAGGTTTGACCGATGCGCTTTGCACACTTCTTCGTCGATCGACCGATCTTCGCGTCGGTGACGTCGATCATCTTCCTGATCCTCGGCTACGTCTCCTACGAGTCGCTGCCGGTAGCGCAGTATCCCGAGATCGTGCCGCCCACGGTCGTGGTGCGCGCGTCCTATCCGGGCGCCAATGCCGAGACGGTGGCCGCGACGATCGCGACGCCCATCGAGCAGGAGGTGAACGGCGTCGACAACATGCTCTACATGACGTCGTTGTCGACCAACGACGGCAACATGCAGCTGACCGTCACCTTCAAGGTCGGCACCAACCTCGATATCGCGAACGTGCTGGTGCAGAACCGCCTGTCGGTGGCGCAGCCGCGCCTGCCGCCGGACGTGCGCAACCTCGGCGTGACCGTGCGCAAATCCTCGCCCGACCTGATGATGGTCGTGCACCTGCTGTCGCCGGACAACACCTACGACCAGAACTATCTCTCGAACTACATCTACCTGCGGATCCGTGACGAACTCCTGCGCCTCGACGGCGTTGGCGACATCACCGTGTTCGGCGGCAGCGAATACGCCCTGCGCATCTGGCTCGACCCGAACAAGCTCTCCGCCTACGGCTTGTC
The DNA here is from genome assembly GCF_022179405.1 of Methylobacterium marchantiae. Taxonomy (GTDB): domain Bacteria; phylum Pseudomonadota; class Alphaproteobacteria; order Rhizobiales; family Beijerinckiaceae; genus Methylobacterium; species Methylobacterium marchantiae. Next base: position 61,812 of record NZ_BPQT01000005.1, on the reverse strand, counting down.
GACCACGGACGTGATCTCGGCGCTGCAGGAGCAGAACGTCCAGGTCGCCTCCGGTGCACTCGGCGCGCCGCCCGCCCCGAAGGACAACGCCTTCCAGCTCGTGGTCCAGTCGCAGGGCCGCTTCCAGACCCCCGACGAGTTCACGGAGGTCATCGTCAAGGCCAGTGACGGCCGCTTGGTGCGCATCAAGGACATCGCGCGCGTCGAGATGGGCCAGAAGGACTACACCACCCAGTCGTTCCTGAATTCGACCCCCGCGGTCGGCGTGGGCGTGTTCCAGCGTCCGGGGACCAACGCCCTCGAGGCCGCTACGCAGGTGCGGGCGACCATGGAGACGATCAAGAAGAACTTCCCGCCGGGGGTCCAATACCGGATCGCCTACAACCCGACGGAGTTCATCGAAGAATCGGTCCACGAGGTCTACAAGACCCTGTTCGAGGCCGTGGCCCTCGTGGTCGTCGTGGTGCTCGTCTTCCTGCAGAGCTGGCGCACGGCACTGATCCCGGTGATCGCGATCCCGGTCTCATTGATCGGCACCTTCGCGGCAATGGAGGCGTTCGGCTTCTCGATCAACAACCTCACCCTGTTCGGGCTCGTCCTCGCCATCGGCATCGTCGTCGACGACGCGATCGTCGTGGTGGAGAATGTCGAGCGCAACATGGCCGAGGGGCTGTCGCCTGGCGACGCTGCGCACAAGACCATGGATGAGGTCGGCGGCGCGGTGCTCGCCATCGCCCTCGTCCTGTCGGCGGTGTTCATCCCGACGGCCTTCATCCCCGGCATCTCGGGCCAGTTCTACAAGCAGTTCGCGCTCACCATCGCGGCCTCGACCATCATTTCGATGTTCAACTCGCTGACCCTGTCGCCGGCGCTCTGCAAGCTGCTGCTCAAGCCCCATCACGAGCACGCGAAGCCGAAGTTCTTCCTGACGCGGTTCGTTGCCTGGCTCGCCGACCTGTTCAACCGGGGCTTCGACAGGCTTTCGCACTGGTACGCCGCCACGATCGGCTTCCTGACCGGACGCATGATCGGCCTCCTCGGCATGATCGTGGTCTATGGAGTGATCATCGCCGGTACGCTGCACGTGGCCGCGACGACGCCCACCGGCTTCATTCCGCAGCAGGACCAGGGCTATCTCATCGGCGTGGTCCAGCTGCCGGCGGGCTCGGCGCTGGAGCGCACCACCGCCGTCGTGCGACGGGCCGCCGATATGGCCCTGAAGGTCGACGGCGTCGCCGATGCCGTCATCATCTCGGGCTTCGACGGCGCGACCTTCACCAACACCACCAACGGCGCGGTGATGTTCCTCGTCCTCAAAGGGGCGAAGGAGCGGGCCACGACCGGCAGGACGGCCGCCGCCATTACCGGCGACGTGTTCAAGGCCACGGCTTCGATCCAGGAGGCACGGGTTCTGTTCATCCCGCCGCCTCCGGTCCGTGGTCTCGGCACGGGCGGCGGCTTCAAGATGCAGATCGAGAGCCGCCAGAATTCGGCCATCGGCCCACTGCTGGCCGCGGCCAACGAAGTTCTCGGCCAGGCCAACCAGAGCAACGACGTCCAGCGCGTGTTCACGACCTTCGGCAACGACACACCGCAGCTCTTCATCGACATCGATCGCACGATGGCGCGGATGCTGAACGTGCCGCTGGCCTCGGTCTTCGCGACGCTGCAGACCAATCTCGGCGGCGCCTACGTCAACGACTTCAACACCTTCGGCCGCATTTACCAGGTCCGCGCTCAGGCCGATGCCAACTATCGTCTGGAGAAGAGTGACATCGAGCGGCTGAAGGTCCGTTCCTCGACCGGCGCGCTCGTGCCGATGGGAACGCTCGCGTCCATCCGCGAGATCACCGGCCCGCAGATCGTCCAACGGTTCAACCTGTTCTACTCGGTGCCAATCCAGGGCGACGCCAAGCCCGGCGTGTCGACAGGCCAAGCCCTCGACGCCATGGAGAAGATCGCCCAGTCCCTGCCCGAGGGGTACGCCTACGATTGGACCGAGATCGCCTTCCAGCAGAAGGCGACGGGCAACACCGCGATCTACGTGTTCGGTCTCGGCGTGCTCCTCGTCTTCCTGGTTCTGGCGGCACAGTACGAATCCTGGGCGCTTCCCTTGGCGATCATCCTCGTCGTTCCGACGGGTGTGCTCTCCGCTCTCGGTGCCGTGCAGTTCAGAGGGCAGGACAACAACATCCTGACCCAGATCGGACTGATCGTGCTCATCGGTCTGGCGGCCAAGAACGCGATCCTGATCGTTGAGTTCGCGCACCAACTGGAAGAGACGGAAAAGAAAGGGCCGGTCGCCGCCGCGGTGGAAGCCTGCCGCCTGCGCCTGCGCCCGATCCTGATGACGGCCTTCGCCTTCATCCTGGGTACCGTGCCCCTCGTCATCGCTACGGGCCCTGGCGCCGAAATGCGCCAAGCCCTGGGCACGGCCGTGTGCTTCGGCATGATCGGCGCGACCTTCTTCGGCCTGTTCCTCACCCCGGTCTTCTACGTGACGATCCGCAACATTCTGATCTGGGTCGCGCGCAAGCGCGGCAAGGATCCGCACGACACCACACCCGACAAGCACGATCCCCACGCGCCCCCTACCCATGCGTGACGAGACCGGCTCCGGCACACGAAGCGGCGTGCCGGAGCCGTTGAAAAGGGGTTGCGCGCGGGGGACCGTGAAGCTAAGACCCCTCAGCCCTTCACGGGGCGTCGGAGCGTAGCGCGACCCGGTCAGCGCCCTGGTCCAAGGACCGGGAACCGAGTGGTAATCTACGCGATCCGACATCATCGGGGCAGTTCTTGACGGAGTATAGCGCAGCCCGGTAGCGCACCTGTCTGGGGGACAGGGGGTCGCAGGTTCAAGTCCTGCTACTCCGACCAACAAAAACGCAGCGACGTCAGCCAAACGGCTGACTTTCCCTGCCCTGACGTCTGAGGCCGGGGTGCGCTGTCCCCGGCCTTTTTCGTTTCTGCCGTGACGGCGGGTTGCTTTGCTCGTCGACGTCGAGAAGCCCCGATCGGAGTACCGGCCCCTAGCGCCGAGACCCGGCTTTCGGGATAGTCGATGTCTGCGGGAACGTGGCTTCGGACGAGCGTCAGGTCAGGGCCGGCGTACCGAACGTAGCGCCGATAGTCTCTTCCCCACGCCAGACCACGCGGCAGACTTCCATGCCCTCCATGCAGGCCGAGTGCAGGATGAAGGTGTCAGGAACCAAAGCCGTTTCCGGGAGGGTGAGCCGAACCCCGGACGTCGAGATGTCGTAGACGATGCACGGAATCGTCGTGTGCTCGTCGATGGCGATGAGACCGGCCTCATCCTTACGCCGCCGTTCATCAATCCGACGCTCTAACATCGCGACCCCGTTGCCCTCGAAGTCGTGAGAATGGGTGGCGGCCTACCAAGGAATCACCTGTGCAATCCATCAAATATGATGGATCGGCGCTTTCTCCGGTTCGCTCAGCGCCTCAGAAGAAGATCGGCCGCGCGGTCGCGCTGTGTTCGGCCAGGGTCGCACCTGTCGCCGGGTCGACCTCCTTCAGCACGGCGTCATAGCCCCAAAGATCGGCCAGATGCTGCAGCACCCGCCGCGCATCGTCGGCCTGCAGGGTGATGCGGTTCAGCGCCTTGTGATGCACGATGAGCCGGCGATCGCCTTCGAGGTCCACATCGACGACCTCGATATCCGGATCGAGCCAGGCGACGTCGTATTGGCGGGCGAAGGAGCGGCGCATCTTGCGGTAGCCGCGCTCATCGTGGATCGCCTCCACCCGCAAATCCGCCTCATCGGGATCGTCGACCACGTGGAACAGGCGCATCTCGCGCATCAGCTTCGGCGACAGGAACTGCGCGATGAAGCTCTCGTCCCGATAGTTCGCCCAGATATCGCGCAGGGTCGCCATCGCGTCGCCGGTGCCCGCGATCTCGGGGAACCACTGACGATCCTCCTCCGTGGGTTGTTCCACGATGCGGGCGATGTCCTGCATCATGGCAAAGCCGATGGCGTAGGGGTTGTGCCCGCCATAGCCGCGTTCGTTGTAGTTCGGCTGGCGGATGACGTTGGTGTGGGACTGCAGGAATTCGAGATAGGCCGCCTCACCGATCAATCCCTTCTCGGAGAGGGAGTTCATGATCCGGTAGTGGCAATAGGTGGCGCAGCCCTCGTTCATCACCTTGGTCTGGCGCTGGGGATAAAAATACTGCGCCACGAGGCGGACGATCCGCAGGATCTCGCGTTGCCAGGGTCGGAGACGGGGAGCCGCTTTTTCGAGGAAGTAGAGCAGGTTCTCCTGCGGCAGTTCCAGTAATGCCTTGCGCCGCTCCAGAGCGGCGTCCGGCCGCGCACCGGCAGTCTTCTGCGGCAGCGTGCGCCAGAGGTCGTTGTAGATCTGCTCGCCATGCTCGGCCCGCTCACGTTCGCGGCGCTGCTCGGAGGCGAGATCGGGCCGCTTCTTGCGCGGGTATCGATGGACGCCCTGGCTCATCAGCGCATGGGCGGCATCGAGGACCTGTTCGACCGCGTGATGGCCATAGCGCTCCTCGCAGCGGGAGATGAAGCCCTTGGCGAAATCGAGGTAATCGAGAATGCCTTCGGCATCTGTCCATTGCTTGAACAGGTAATTGTTCTTGAAGAAGTGGTTGTGACCGAAAGCGGCATGCGCGATGACCAGAGTCTGCATCGTCGCCGTGTTCTCCTCCATGATGTAGGAGATGCACGGATCGGAATTGATGACGATCTCGTAAGCGAGACCCATCATGCCGCGGCGATAGCCGGCCTCGTGTTGGGCAAAATGCTTGCCGAACGACCAGTGCTTGTAAAACAGCGGCATGCCGATCGAGGCATAGGCGTCGAGCATCTGCTCGGCGGTGATGATCTCGATCTGGTTCGGGTACCAGGAAAGGCCGAGTTCCTCGCCGGCGATCTTCTCGCAGGCATCGTGGATGCGCCGAACCGTATCGAAATCCCAGTCGTTCCCCGTGAAGAGCGGCGTCACGCCGCCCGAGTCGGTCTTGGCCGTTGGGAAATGAAGGTTCGTGACCATAATCGTCCTTCTCTCCAAGCGGTCCGCGGCGACTTAGCCTCTGGCGGAATGGTCGGGGCGCGAGAGCTGTCTCGAGATTGGGGCAACCCGCTTGCCTCAAGCCTCCGCTTCGGCCCTGGCATTTTTGCGCCCGAACAATTCGCGGAACACCGGATAGATATCGCGGCGGTGGTTGACCTTACGCATGGCGATGGCACCTCCCGATTTGGCGAGGCCTTCATAGGTGCGCCACAGGGTCGTGCGGTGCTCGACGAACCCGGCGCGGGGGCCGTTCTCGTCCCCGACTTCGAGATAGGCGAAGTGCTGGCAGGAGGGCAGGATATGCGCCCGCAGGAGTTCCGTCGAGGTCGGGCCGTCGCTCGATACGTTGTCGCCGTCGGAGGCCTGCGCCGCGTAGATGTTCCAGTCGTTCGGATTGTAGCGCTCGGTGATGACGCGTTTCATCTCCACCAGAGCCGAGGAGACCAGCGTGCCGCCGGTCTCGCGGGACCCAAAGAACGTCTCCTCGTCCACCTCCGTGGCTTTATCGGTATGGCGGATGAAGACGATCTCTACGTGTCGGTAGCGCCGCGTCAGGAAGATGTGCAGCAGGATGTAGAAACGCTTGGCCAGATCTTTCATGTGCTCGGTCATCGAGCCCGAAACATCCATGAGGCAGAACATGACGGCCTGCGCGATCGGGCGTGGATAAGGCTCGAAGCGGCGGTAACGCAGATCGATCGGGTCGACATAGGGAATGCGCCGGGTGCGCTCGCGCAGAGCCTCCAGGGCGAGCTTCATGTCTGGGAGCAACGGGTCCGTGCCTTTTGCATCGGCGATCCGTGTCTCGAGTTCCGCGATCTCATCGGGCTTCGGTCGCTTCAACGCGATCCGGCGCGACATGGAATTCCGCAGAGTACGCGTAAGGGCGAGATTGGCTGGCGAGCCCGACACCGTGTAGCCGGCGCGGCGTAGGCCTTCCGTCTCCACCACCGAAAGCCGGCGCTTGGCGAGATCGGGCAATTCGAGGTCTTCGAGAAAGAGTTCGAGGAACTCGTCCCGCGTCAGCACGAAATGGAAGGCGTCCTCGCTGTTCTCCGAGCCTTCTCCACCCTGCCCCGAGCCCTTTCCCCCGCCCCCGCTCGGCGGACGCTCGATCCGGTCGCCCTCAACATAGGTCTTGTTGCCCGGGAGAATGTAATCGTGAAGTCCGGTGCCGGACTGGCGGCTGAAGCGGGGTTCTCGAACGCCGTCTCCGGGCACCGTGACCCGACCGTCCTTGCCGAGGTCCTTGATGTCTTTCTCTCGGGCGGATTCGCGCACGGCGCGCTGAGCCATGTCTTTGACCCGGCGCAGAAAGCGCTGGCGGTTCGGAAGGCTCTTGCCTCCTGGATTCAACCGACGGTCGACGATGTGCATCCGGTGTTTTCGCCCTCGCCTTCAAGACCTCTGCAGGTTCGGCGACCGTTGCCGGCGGAGCGTGTTACGCCCGCCGTCCCATCCCCGTCCCTGTAGGACATGCTGGCCGTCCTAGCCTGCCTGCTTCACCCTCATGTACCATTCCACAAGACGGCGAACCTGCCGCTCGGTGTAGCCTCGCGCCACCATACGGTCGACGAACTCACCGTGCTTCTTCTCGGTCTCGCCGTCCTTCTTGGAACCAAAGGAGATGACGGGCAGCAGTTCCTCCACCTGGCTGAACATGCGCCGCTCGATCACCTCGCGCAGCTTCTCGTAGGACGTCCAAGACGGGTTGCGGCCGCCGTGCTGGGCCCGTGAGCGGAGGGCGAACTTCACCACCTCGTTGCGGAAATCCTTCGGGTTGGCGATCCCGGCCGGCTTCTCGATCTTGGTGAGCTCCTGGTTCAGAAGTTCGCGGTTGAGGAGCTGACCGGTCTCGGAATCCTTGAAGTCCTGATCTTCGATCCACGCATCGGCATAGTCGATGTAACGATCGAACAGGTTCTGTCCGTAATCATGGTAGGATTCGAGATAGGCTTTCTGGATCTCGTGGCCGATGAATTCAGCGTAGCGCGGCGCGAGTTCGGTCTTGATGAACTCGATGTAGCGCTTCTCCGTCTCCGGCGGCAGCTGTTCGCGGCGCAGGGCCTGTTCCAGTACGTACATGAGGTGCACTGGATCGGCAGAGACTTCCGTGGTGTCGTGATTGAATGTCGCCGCCATCACCTTGAAGGCGAAGCGGGTCGATATGCCGTCCATGCCTTCGTCGACGCCGGCGGAGTCCTTGTACTCCTGCATCGAGCGGGCACGAGGATCGACCTCGCGCAGAGACTCGCCATCATAGACCCGCATCTTCGAGAAGGCGTTGGAATTGGCGTGTTCGCGCAGGCGCGACAGGACGGAGAACCGTGCCAGCATCTCCAGCGTGCCGGGGGCGCAGGCGGCTTCCGCCAGTTCCGAACCGGAGACCAGCTTCTCGTAAATCCGCTGCTCCTCCGTCACCCGAAGGCAGTACGGCACCTTGATGACGTAGATCCGGTCGATGAAGGCTTCGTTGTTCTTGTTGGTCTTGAATGTCTGCCACTCGGATTCGTTGGAGTGGGCGAGAATGATGCCGGTGAACGGGATCGCGCCGATATTCTCGGTACCGACGTAATTGCCCTCCTGCGTCGCGGTAAGCAGGGGGTGCAGCATCTTGATCGGCGCCTTGAACATCTCGACGAATTCGAGAACGCCCTGGTTCGCCCGGTTGAGGCCACCCGAATAGGAGTATGCATCCGGGTCGGCCTGCGACAGCGTTTCGAGCCGGCGGATGTCGACCTTGCCGACGAGGGAGGAGATGTCCTGATTGTTTTCGTCGCCCGGCTCGGTCTTGGCGATTCCGATCTGGCGCAGGCGCGACGGCCGGACCTTGATGACCTTGAACTGGGAGATGTCGCCGTTGAACTCGTCGAGCCGCTTCAGGGCCCAGGGGCTCATCAGGCCGGTGAGGCGGCGACGCGGGATGCCGTAGCGTTCCTGGATCTCCTCGCCCATCACCTCCGGGTCGAACAGGCCGAGAGGACTCTCGAATACCGGCGAGACCTCGTTGCCGGCCTTCAGGACGTAGATGGGATGGACCTCCATCAGAGCCTTGAGGCGCTCGGCCAGAGAGGACTTTCCGCCGCCGACCGGGCCGAGTAGGTAGAGGATCTGCTTGCGCTCTTCCAACCCCTGCGCCGCGTGGCGGAAGAACGAGACGATCCGCTCGATCGTCTCCTCCATGCCGTAGAATTCCGAGAAGGCGGGGTAGACCCGGATCGTCCGGTTCATGAAGACCCGGCCGAGGCGAGCGTCCCTGGCGGTGTCGACGAATTCAGGCTTGCCGATCGCGTCCAGGATGCGCTCGGCCGCGGTGGCGTACATCAAGGGTTCGTCGCGGCAGGCCTCGAGGAATTCGGAGAGGCTCATCTCCGTGTCGCGGCGAGCCTCGTAACCACGGGCAAAGCTCTGAAACAGGTCGTTCGTCGATGGCATTGGCATCCCGATCCCTTCACGACTGACGTAGCTTCATCCTGTCTCGCCTTGGATGCAACTGACAGGCCCAGTTTTGTCGCAGTGCGGTCGCGACAACAATTGAGCGTGGGAAGCATGCCACAGTACGCTGCCCGGCGGATCGGAACTGGACCGCCGGGCCTGTCGCGTCGGAGCGATCTCAGATGCGGTTCACAGGTCGGTCGAGCCCTTCTTCGTGTCGTCGCCCCCCTTCGTCGCCGAGCCGCCCACGGTGATGTTGATCGTCTGGGTAGTGGTCTTTCCATCGGCCTTCTTCACCTCGACCACGACCTCGTCGGTGCCGGTGAAGCCGTCCTTGCTCTGGTAGAATACGCCCGTCGCAGCGGTCTTCTTGTTCGGGCACTTGTGGCTCGAAGGAGTGGTGACGCTACCCGTCTTCGTGATGAGCGAGCCGTTTTTGGGTGACGTGCTGATGCGGATCTCGGGCATGGCGCCCGGCTTGCAATCGTCCTTCAGGTTCGAGGCGATGAGAATGCGGACGCTCTTTCCGGGCGCGGCGGTTTCGGTGCGGGTCGCGGTGTCCTGAGCCATGGCCGGGACGCCGGCGAGACCGAGAAACAGGCCGGCTGCGAGAATTGCGTTCGATTTGGCGGCGTACATCGGGCGGTCTCCGGTGATGCCTGGCGACCTTATGGGCTGACTTGCTGGCGGCCGCCGCGGCCTGCTGCATGTGGGAAGAGCAGAGCCTGCCGTCGAGGGCGGCAGCGGGTTTCCTTGGAAACCACACCGTCGCGGGACTCAACGCGCCTGAACAGAATTAAAGCCTTCGCCCTATCACGTCGTCATTCCGCCACGCGTCAGGATTCCGCAGCGATATCCGGCGGATTGCGCATTTCTCTCAGGGCGTCGCGGCACGCATAGAGATCATCCAGGACAGCTCTTAAGGCCAGTCGATCCGGATCCTGAAACTCGTCGCTGGCGGCATCGGACACCGCCTCGTCGTCGGTCTCGGATTCTGCCGCTTCCAGGTCTCGCAAGGTGGGGGCGGCCAGCTCGGCCTCGCCGCGTCCCACCGACTGGACGAAGCGGATTCCTTTCTCCTTCAGGACCCGCTGCGCACCCCTGATCGTGTAGCCCTGGTCGTGGAGCAGGCGCCGGACGCCCTTGATCAGATCGACGTCTTCCGGGCGGTAATAGCGTCGGCCGCCCGCTCGCTTCACCGGCCTGATCTGGCCGAACTTCGTTTCCCAGAATCGAAGGACGTGCTGCGGCACGTCGATTTCCTCTGCTACTTCGCTGATCGTGCGGAAGGCGCCGGGTCGCTTCTCGCCGGCGTCGCGGCTATCCATCAGACTTGGGACGCCGCGCATGAAGGGACTGTTCCCGCCGGAGGCCTTGTCGGCCGAAATCTTGTCTACCGGAACCTTGGCTGCCAGCGACATGGATCGCCTCAATCGTCGTCTTGTTCGACGACGCCGTTCACGCCGTTGATCCGAGCCTTCAGCACGTTGGACGGCTTGAATACCATGACCTGGCGCGGCTCGATCGCCACCTCGACACCGGTCTTGGGGTTGCGACCGACGCGTCGGCCTTTGCCCCGAACCACGAAGGAACCGAACGACGAGAGCTTCACCGTTTCACCCGAGGCGAGGCAGGTGCAGATTTCCGACAATACGGTCTCGACGAGAGCCGCCGACTCGGTCCGCGACAGGCCGACCTGTTGGTAGACGGCCTCGCTCAGATCGGCGCGTGTGACCGTCTTCCCTGCCATGCGTCAATCCCCGAGCGATTCGTATTTTCTAGCGTATCTGTATGATTGGACACGCTAATCTGCGTTCGCTCCGTGGTCAACCAGGCTCGGCGGTCGAACCTGGACAATACGCCGATGGCGGCGTCTCGAGCCTCACCAACGGATCAACGCCGCACCCCAGGTGAAGCCACCGCCGATGGCCTCGATCATGACGAGGTCCCGGCGCTTGATGCGTCCGTCCTTGCGGGCCGTGTCCAGGGCGAGCGGGATGGATGCGGCGGAGGTGTTGCCGTGCCGATCGACGGTGAGAACGACCTTGCTCCGATCGATGCCGAGCTTGTCGGCGGAGGCCTCGATGATACGACGGTTCGCCTGGTGCGGCACGAACCACGTCAGGTCGTCCGCGCTCGTCCCCGTCGCTGCGAACGCGTCGGCAATGACGTCCGTGACCGAGCCTACCGCGAAGCGAAACACGTCCTTGCCTTCCATGCGCAGGTGGCCGGTCGTCCCGGTCGAGCCCGGCCCGCCATCGACGTAGAGCTTGTCGCGGTGTTTCCCATCCGAACGGAGATGACTGGTGAGGACACCGCGATCTTCGCTCGTCCCCTCTCCTGCCTGGGCTTCCAGCACGATCGCCCCGGCGCCGTCGCCGAACAGGACGCAGGTCGTGCGGTCCTTCCAGTCGAGGATGCGCGAGAACGTCTCGGCGCCGACGACGAGGGCGCGCCGAACGCTTCCGGTCGTCAGGAACTTGTCGGCGGTGGCGACGCCGTAGACGAAGCCGGCGCAGACCGCCTGGATGTCGAAGGCGAAGCCCGCTCGGATTCCCAGTCCCGCCTGGATCTGCGTGGCGACCGACGGGAAGGTGTGGTCCGGAGTTGACGTGGCGCAGATGACGAGATCGATGTCGTCGGGGCCGAGCCCGGCATCCTCCAGGGCAGCCGCCGCCGCCTTGATCCCCAGGGTCGAGGTGGTCTCGCTGGCATCCGCGAGATGCCGCTGACGGATGCCCGTGCGCTGCACGATCCACTCGTCGGACGTGTCGACAGTCTTCGCCAACTCGTCATTGGTCACGAGGCGGGCCGGAAGGGCCGAGCCCGTGCCGACCACTACGGAGCGTATCACCGCCATGTCAGATCCGATCCCGCATCGACCACCTCATGCGGAGGCGGCCATGGGCGTGAGTTCGAGCATGTCGCGAATGGTCCGCATCAGGTCGTGCCGCGCCATGTCATGCGCAAGGTCGACCGCGGCCGCAAAACCATGGGCGTCTTCCGAGCCGTGGCTCTTGATGACGATCCCCTCAAGACCGAGAAAGACGCCGCCATTGGCCCGGCTGGGGTTCATCTTGTCGCGCAGTGCCTTGAAAGCCTGGCGGGCGAAGAAATAGCCGATCTTCGCCGACAGGGTTCGGCTCATGGCGGAGCGCAGATAGCTGCCGATCTGCTTGGCCGTCCCCTCCGCGGTCTTCAGGGCAATGTTGCCGGTGAAGCCTTCGGTGACCACCACGTCGACGGTTCCCTTGCCAAGGTCGTTGCCCTCGACGAACCCGTGATAGGCGAGGTTCGGCAATTCCGTCTCGCGCAGGCGGCGGGCGGCTTCCTTCACCGCCTCGTTGCCCTTCATCTCCTCGGTGCCGACATTGAGCAGGCCCACCGTCGGCTTGTCGAGATCGAAGACGATCCGGGCCATGGCGGCACCCATCAGGGCCATCTCAACGAGATGCTCGGCGTCGGTGCCGATGGTCGCTCCCACATCGAGGACGACGCTTTCCCCGCGTACGGTCGGCCAGAGACAGGCGATCGCCGGACGCTCGATGCCGGCAAGCGTTTTCAGACAGATTTTCGACATCGCCATGAGCGCGCCGGTATTGCCGGCCGAGACGGCCGCATCGGCCTCACCGTCCTTCACAGCCTGGATCGCCCGCCACATCGAGGATTTACCGCGACCGGAACGAACGGCCTGGCTCGGCTTCTCGTCCATGGAGATGGACACCGTGGTGTGCCGGATCTCGACAGCGCCAGTCAGGCGAGGCTCGGCCGCCACGAGAGGTCCGAGGATGGCCTCGTCCCCGAACATGAGGAACGTCATCTCGGGATGGCGCTCACGCGCTATGGCGGCGCCGGGCACCACGGTCGTCGGACCGTGATCGCCGCCCATGGCGTCGAGCGAGATGCACACTCTTTGAGGCATGTGGTTCGGCCGAAGGCCTCTTTCAGGACGGACAGACCCTTCCGAGCGAAGGGCAGACGGGATGCCCTTCGCTTGGAAGGGATGGAAGAGAGAAGGGGCCCCGCATCGACGGACCCGTCCTCGGCGCGGCGGAAAATAGCGTTTCGGGCCCGACGGGCAAACGAAATCTCAGCTTTTTCGGATTCGGCGTCGAAATCTCGAGCTTCGCTCCCGCAAAATCAGGGGGGTGATCCAGGCGTCATGCCTCGTCGCGCTTCAAGCTGCGGAGGATGGACAGAGGCGAATCCTTGTCTTCGACGACCGGCTCGAAGGCGATCCCTGGCTTGCGCGGATAGGGGTCGAGGCCGAGCGCCAGAAATTCGGCTGTGACTTGTCCCAGATCGATCGTGCCGTTGACGATGGGATCTGGGGCATCCGTCTCCTCGTCGACGACATCCTGCTTCTGCTCCGGCTGGTGATCGCTGAAGACGATCTCGACGGGCTCGGATACCTCCGCCTCGAACGGCTCGAGACTGACCGTGCAGACCTGCGTGACGGTCGCCGTCACCGTGCCCGTGATGACGAGGCGGGCGGGCGTGCCGCTCCAGTGCAATCGGCCGACGAGGTCGCGGATGGCAGGGATGCCGAAATCGGCTGCGAGTGCCGCCTCTTCCTCGGGCGTCGCGTCGATGACGATGCCGGCCCTGTCCCTCGGCAGGCGGTCGACCCGGAATGGCCGCGACAGCGGCCCGGCCGTCGACTTAGGCGTCATGTCGAATATCTCCCGATGGGATGAAGGTCAGCGGGGACGGAAAGTCCGGCCCCTGCGATACGATCCGGTCGAGGTCGCATGCACCAAGCGACACCGCGCTCGCAAGGACGTAGCGCGCGAGGCCGATACCCGCTTCCGGCATCTCGGTCCCGATGACGTTGCGGGCGAGAGACGCCTTGAGACCATCCTCGTCGCTGGCATCCAGGGCCGCGTCATAGCCCGCGGCGCGGCCATAGAAGGCGGCCCCGAGCTTCTTCATGCGCTTGGGCACGCCGAAATCGCCGACGCCGAGTTCGCGAAGCGACGAATCGAGCTGTAGGAACACCGCATTGACCAGATCCTGGGCGATATCACCGGCCGGCGGAGGAAGTTGGTTCATCCGGCGCAGGACCAGGATCACATGAAGGGACAGGCATTCGAAACGGCCCTCGACCGTGTCGGGAACCCCGAGATGCGTATAGAGGCCCGGCGCCCGCGAAGCCTCGTTGATCCGCAGATGCAACGCCTCGACGATGCTGGCTCGTGCGGAGCTTCGCCGAAAGAATCTGGCGATCATGCCGTCCACCGAGTGCGTGAGGGGTGTGGCCGAGCTTGCCTTGTCAAAACCATAACCTCGCGGTACGGCAACCGGCGGCCAAGGCGCAAGCTCCACCGACACGTCAAGGTGGGGATCTGTTCCGGGCTATCAAGTTCAAGCGTCGTGTTGTCTCAACGGATCAAGGGTGGCTGATGTCGCGCCGTTTCGTCTCGTCGATCAGCCGTCTCGCCGTCATCGGCCTCGTCGGTGTGGGAATCTCCGGCTGTATCGGTGAAGATCTCCGCCACGGATATCAGGTCGATCAGGCCGCCCTTGCCACTGTGAAACCGGGCATGAGCGCCGAACAGGTGCTGCAGATCCTCGGCACGCCCTCCACCGTCTCCACGGTGGGCAACAAGACCTGGTACTACATCACGCAGAATTCGCGCCGCACGGTGCTTTTCCTCGGCGAGCGCGTAGAAGACCAGAAGGTCACCACCATCTATTTCAATGCCGGCTTCAAGGTCGAGCGCGTGGCGCTCTACGGGTTGCAGGACGGCAAGGTGTTCGACTTCATCGAGCGCACGACCCCCACCAGCGGCGCCGACCGCGCTTTCCTGGGCCAGCTCTTCCGTGGCTTGACCAAGTATGAGCCGTTCGGCAGCGGCTCGGGCACGAGCATCGTGCCCGGTGCCAGGAATGGCCTGTAACTCCGCCTCCAGGGATCGAAAAAAAGCCGCGGCGCCCTCGAAAGGGCGCCGCGGCTTTTTTCATACCGCCTGCATATCTCGACCGAGTTTTCTAAGCCGCAGCCTTGCGGGCGATGGCGGCGAGTGCCTCGCGCGGATCGATGCGCCCGTCATAGAGCGCGCGACCGGTGATCGCGCCCGCCAGCATCTTGCAATCGGGTTCCAGCAGGCGATGGACGTCGTCGATCGAGGCGAGGCCACCGGAGGCGATCACCGGGATCGTCACGGCATGGGCGAGGCCGAGCGTCATCTCGATATTGAGCCCCTTGAGAATGCCATCGCGGGCGATGTCGGTGTAGATGATGGCCGCAACGCCGGCATCCTCGAACCGCCGCCCGAGTTCCTCGGCCGTCATGCTCGACGTCTTCGCCCAACCTTCGACCGCCACCCGGCCATCCTTGGCATCGATGCCGACGGCGATCTTGCCCGGATAGAGGCGTGCCGCCTCGCGCACGAAGGCCGGATCGCGCACGGCGGCGGTACCGATGATGACCCGGCTCACGCCCTTCTCGATCCAGGCCTCCACGGTCCGCATCTCACGGATGCCACCGCCGAGCTGAACTGGGAGATTGGTGCGGGCGAGGATGGCATCGACGGCGGAAGCGTTCATCGGGGCGCCGGCGAAGGCGCCGTCGAGATCGACCACGTGGAGCCAGGAGAACCCCTGCTCCTCGAACACGCCCGCCTGAGCGGCCGGATCGTCGCTGAAGACGATGGCCTGCGCCATGTCGCCCTGGACGAGGCGAACGCAACGCCCTTCCTTCAGATCGATCGCCGGAAACAGGATCACGGTGGATGTCGCCTTCTGAGTGTCGATGAGCGGATCGGTCGTCCCTAGGGACGCCAACGCAGGAAATTCGCGATCAGGGCCAAGCCGAGATGCTGGCTCTTCTCGGGATGGAATTGCGTGCCGGCGACGTTGTCCCTGGCCACGATGGCGGTGACGGGCCCGCCATACTCGCTCTCGGCGACGACATCCTCCCGGTTCATCGGGTCGAGGGCGAAGCTGTGCACGAAATAGGCATGCAATCCGTCGAGACCCGTGGGAATGCCGTCGAGGAGAGCGTGCTCACATTCGGGCCGAAGAGTGTTCCAGCCCATATGTGGGATCTTCAAATCCGGATCCGATGGACGGATCGGACCGACATCACCGGCGATCCAGCCCAGACCCGGTGTGGTCTCGTATTCGAGTCCGCGGCTGGCGAGAAGCTGCATGCCGACGCAGATGCCGAGAAACGGCCGACCTCGCCCATGCGCCGAATACGTCATCGCCTCGACCATGCCGGCGACGGAATCGAGCCCCTTGCGGCAATCGGCATAAGCCCCGACCCCTGGAAGCACCACGCGGTCGGCCGTCGACACCACCTCCGGATCGCTGGTCACGACGATACGGGTCGTGTCCAGGCCGGCTTCCCGTCCGGCCCGCTCGAAGGCCTTGGCCGCCGAGTGAAGGTTGCCCGACCCGTAATCGATGATCGCGACGGTCTCGGACATCATGAACGGCGGGGCTCTGCCAAGGGAAACAGCCCGATAGCCGTCTCGATCGGACGCCCTGTGACTGCGGGATACGGGTTCGGACCCGGCCGGATCGCGGCCGGCGTCGCAAGCCAGCGATTCACCGCCTTCATCTCGGCATCTTCGGTGGAATGAGCGACCACGGCGTCTCGCGCGGGCTGGCCGCGTCTCGCATAGGTCCAGCGGCGCAGGCTCGACGCCTCCAATCCCACCAGGAAGAGAAGCAATAGGGTGAGTGTCAGGCCCGCGAAGGTGGTCAGGCCGAGCAACCGACCGGTGAAGGCTGCGGCCACCAGAACGACCAACACGCCGAGTCCGGCGAGCCAGAGTCGATGGAAGAAGAACCACACCGGGCCGAAGACGAAAGCATGTAGCGAGAATCCGTCCGCGACCAGGATCGCCTTGTCGAGGCCGTGCGATTCCCCCGCGATTGCGTCGGATGCAAGATGAAACGTGTAGGTCCGCATGCGTCTTCCGCCTCTTCCCGCCCCGAAAGCCCCTATGGAGCCTAAAGCGACCCCTTCGTCGAGGGGACGCGTCCGTCCTCGCGCGGATCGACGGCGATGGCGTTCCGCAAGGCGCGGGCCAAACCCTTGAAGCAGCTTTCCGCGATATGATGAGCGTTGTCGCCGTACAAAGTCTCGACGTGCAACGTAATTCCGGCGTTCATCGCGAAAGCCTGGAACCATTCCCGCACGAGTTCCGTGTCGAACTGCCCGATCTTCTCCGCCTTGAACGTGGTCCGGAAGACGAGGAACGGCCGGCCGGAAATGTCGATGGAGACCCGCGTCAGCGCTTCGTCCATGGGCAAATGGATATCGGCGTAGCGGGTGATCCCCCGCTTGTCGCCGAGCGCTTGAGCGAAGGCTTGGCCGAGGGCGATGCCGGTATCCTCCACGGTGTGGTGGTGATCCACGTGGAGGTCGCCGGTGACCTTCGCCTCCACATCGAACAGCCCGTGCCGGGCGAACAGCTCCAGCATGTGATCGAAGAAGCCGACCCCGGTGGAGATCGTCGCCTTGCCGGTCCCATCGAGGCCGATGGAGACGTTGACGTCGGTCTCCGCCGTGCGGCGGCTGATGCTCGCGGCGCGCATCGCTGATGGTTCGCTCATGGTTCGAATGACATGTCGAGATCCGGAAGACGGGAGCATCGATCCGGATGGGTAATCGAGACCGATGCTCTAGAGGAAAACGCCTTCCTCTGGAAAGGCCCCGTGGCCGAATGCTTGCCCGGCTCAGCCTCCGAGGACGCGACCGGCCACGGCATCGAGCTTCGCGAGCAGTTCGGGATCGCGATGCGACGGGGCCGTCATGATCGCGCCGTCGAGGGCGCGGTGGGAACCGGCGGGGCATTCCTCGCGCTCGGTCGGGAAATCGCGGGCGATCCGCGACACGAGGCGTGCGGCCTTGTCGGCATTCGCGCGAGCGACGGCGACCACAGAGGCGACGTCGACATCGTCGTGTCCGGGATGCCAGCAATCGAAATCGGTGACCATGGCGATGGTGGCGAAGGTGATCTCAGCCTCGCGGGCGAGCTTGGCCTCGGGCATGTTGGTCATGCCGATCACGTCGTAGCCGAGGCCCTTGTACGTGCGCGATTCGGCGAAGGACGAGAATTGCGGGCCTTCCATGCAGACATAGGTGCCGCCGCGATGGATCGGCAGGCCTTCGGCTGCGGCGGCCGCGGCGATGCGGGCCTGGAGGGCCGGACCGACAGGATGAGCGAACGGCACATGTGCGACGCAGCCATTGCCGAAGAAGGAGGTTTGACGGCCATGGGTGCGGTCCACGAACTGGTCGACGAGGACGAACAGGCCGGGATGCAGCTCGCTCCTGAACGAGCCGCAGGCCGAGATCGACACGAGATCGGTGACGCCGGCCCGCTTCATGGCGTCGATATTGGCGCGGTAGTTGATGCCGGACGGGGACAGCCGGTGACCGCGGCCGTGGCGCGCCAGAAACACCACCTTGGTCTCGCCGATCCGGCCGATCCGCAGGGAATCCGATGGCTCTCCCCAGGGAGACTCGATCGCTTCCTCGCGAATGTCTTCCAGGCCCGGTAGGTCGTAGACACCGGATCCGCCCATCACGCCGAGCACTGCTGCGGTCATGCCGAATCTCCTGTCGCATTCTCGCGGCCGCGCCTGACGGCCCGCTGGTTTGAAAACGAAAACGGGCCCGCACAGCGAGCCCGTTCGTTAACAAGCGCCTTTAAGGGGCTCAGCTGGTCTTGTGAAGCTCGGGCTGCATGCCGTGTGCCTCGCCGCCCACATCCGCCCAGACCTTCTTCTTCACGTAGTAGAGCAGGCCCGACAGGATGAGGAGGAACAGGATCACCCGGAAGCCCAGCGCCTTGCGCGCCTCCATATGTGGCTCGGCGGCCCAGGACATGAACGCCGCCACGTCGTGGGAATACTGCTCGACAGTCTCGGGAACGACGGGATTGCCGTCGGCACCCTTGGCATAGCTCACCTGACCATCGCTCAGGGGCTTGGCCATCGCGATGAGATGGCCGGGATAGTACTTGTTGTAGTTGGTGCCGGCCGGGACATCCATTCCCTTCGGGGCGTCCTCGTAGCCGTTCAGGAGCGCGTGGATATAGTCCACGCCCTGCTCCGAATAGCCGATGAAGGGCATCGCATCGAAGATGAAGTTCGGGAAGCCGCGCTCATAGGTGCGGGCCTTGGCCAGAACCGAAAAGTCCGGCGGAGCCTTGCCGCCATTGGCCGCCGCAGCGGCCTTCTCATTCGGGAAGGGAGCCGGGAAGGCGTCGGCCGGGCGGCCGGGCCGCTCGAACATGTCCCCGGAATCGTTGGGGCCGTCCTTGACCTTGTACTCGGCGGCCAGCGCTTTGACCTGAGGAGCCGAAAAGCCCGGGCCACCCTTCTCTGCGAGGTTGCGGAACTTCACCAAGTTCATGCTGTGGCAGTTCGAGCAGACCTCACGATAGACTTGGAAGCCGCGCTGGAGTTGAGCCTCGTCGAACTTGCCGAAGATCCCGGCAAAGCTCCATTTTTCGCGGGGCGGATTGGGCGTCGAATGCCCATCCTCGGCGAGGACCGGGCTCGTGCCGATGATCGCCGCGAGCATCGTGGCGGCGAGGATGCGTGAGGTGTTCATGGTGTTCACGATCCGCACCTCAACCCTTCGACGATGGCGCGGCGACCGCACCGGCTGGCATGCCCGAACCACCATATTGCGGATGAGGTCCGGTCACGCTTTCCAGGATCGATCCCGGCAGGGCCTTCGGCGTTTCGAACAGACCCACCAATGGCATCACGATGAGGAAGTGGGCGAAGTAGTACGCCGTGCAAATCCGCGACGCGAGGACGTAGCCACCCTCCGGCGGCTTGGCGCCGAGCCAGCCCAGCACCACGCAGACGACCACGAACAGCCAGAAGAACTGGCGGTAGATCGGCCGATAATTCGCCGAGCGGACTCGCGACGTGTCGAGCCACGGTGCGAAGGCGAGAATGATCACGGCGCTGAACATCAGGATGACGCCGCCGAGCTTGTCGGGGACTGCGCGAAGGATCGCGTAGAATGGCAGGAAGTACCATTCCGGTACAATGTGGGCCGGTGTCACCGAGGCATTGGCGGGGATGTAGTTGTCGGCGTGACCGAGGTAGTTCGGCTGGTAGAAGATCCAGTAGGCGAAGAAGACGAAGAACACGACCGAGGCGAAGACGTCCTTGATCGTCGCGTAGGGCGTGAACGGCACCGCGTCCTTGCCGGTCTTGATCGGGATGCCGGTCGGGTTGTTCTGCCCGGTCACGTGCAGCGCCCAGACGTGCAGCACGACGACGCCGAGGATCATGAACGGCAACAGATAGTGAAGTGAGAAGAAGCGGTTGATCGTCGGATTGCCGACGGAATAGCCGCCCCAGAGCAGGCTCTGGATCGTATCGCCCACGATGGGGATCGCAGCGAGGATGTTGGTGATGACGGTCGCGCCCCAGAAGCTCATCTGGCCCCAGGGAAGGGTGTAGCCGAGGAAGGCCGTGGCCATCATCAGGAGGTAGATGATGACGCCGAGGATGTAGAGCACCTCGCGCGGGGCCTTGTACGAGCCGTAATACAGCGCGCGGAAAATGTGGATGTAGACGGCGACGAAGAACATCGAGGCGCCGTTGGCGTGCATGTAGCGTAGCAGCCAGCCGTAATTCACGTCGCGCATGATGTGCTCGACGGAATTGAACGCGTTGCCCGCCGAGGGGTCGTAATGCATCGCCAGCCAGATGCCGGTGACGATCTGCGACACCAGCATCGCCATGAGGATGGCGCCGAAGGTCCAGAAATAGTTCAGGTTTCGCGGGACCGGAAAGGCGATGAAGGACGAATGGACCAGCCCGACGATGGGCAGCCGCGATTCGAACCACTTGGCGATCCGACTCTTGGGGACGTAGGTGGCGTGACCGCTCATGAGGCTACCCGCTTCAAAGTCTGTTTCGCTGCATCCGTCGCGTGTCGTGGCGCGCCGGACGTCCTCCCTCGCCGCCCTCGGGCGACGTCCTCACGTCAGGCGACGGCCTTGCCGCCCTCCTCGCCGATCCGGATCTTCGTGTCCGTAAGAAAGGCGTAGGGCGGGATCGGAAGGTTCGTCGGAGCCGGTCCGCGACGTACGCGACCGGACGTATCGTAGAGCGAACCGTGGCACGGGCAGGACCAGCCTTCGTACTGACCCTGGTGACCGATCGGGACGCAGCCGAGATGGGTGCAGTTGCCGTAGACCACGAGCCACTTGGCGTGGCCTTCCTTGACGCGCGCGGAATCGGCCTGGGGATCCATGAGCTCGCTGAGCTTCACGGCCTCGGCCTCCTTGACCTCCGTCTCGGAACGGCTCCGGATGAAGATCAGCTTGCCGCGCCAGAACACGTTGACGATCTGGCCTTCTTGGATCGGCGTCAGGTCGACCTCGAGGGGGGCGCCTGCCGCGATCACCTCGGCGTCGGGCGCCATCGATGCCACGAAGGGCCATGCCAG
This sequence comes from Methylobacterium marchantiae, assembly GCF_022179405.1. GTDB lineage: Bacteria > Pseudomonadota > Alphaproteobacteria > Rhizobiales > Beijerinckiaceae > Methylobacterium > Methylobacterium marchantiae. Next base: position 40,880 of record NZ_BPQT01000005.1, on the reverse strand, counting down.
CGCGCCCGCACCCACGGCGAGGCCAGAACCGGTCGCCAGGAACAGGAAGTCGCGGCGGGAACCGTCGGGACCTGATGTGGGAGGGGTGTTCGCCAAGATGGACACTCCGGTCAGGATGGCGCCGGGTCGGGCCGCCCGCAGATCGAGGACGCGCCGCTTCCGTTCGCCGACAATTAGAGGCGCTCGAAAGAAGCACGCAGCGCAGACGCAGACACGATTGCACAGTGACGTGCAATGCGACCGGGCGTCACCCGAGCGAGCCTTCGGAGGCAGGGTTCTCTGGCACGCCAGATGCGAACCTGTCCAGAGTAGGCCCGTGACGGGTCACGGGATTCGTCACGGGCATAGCGCGACGCGCCCGCTGAGCGAAAGCCAGCGCCTCACCAGCAGGATGGCGACCACCGCCAATCCGGCACAGAAGCCCATCCAGATCCCCACGCCGCCGAAGCCGAGCCCCCATGCAGCTAGGATGCCCGCAGGGATGCCGATCACCCAATATCCGAAGAGGGCGATCCCCATCGGCACGCGTGTGTCCTGCATGCCCCGCAGCGCGCCGAGCGCCACCGATTGGACACCGTCGGCCATGGCGAAGAGCGCGGCGAAGCCGATGAAGCTGATGGCGTACGGGATCACTGCGGCATTCCCCGGCGCGTCGAGATCGAGGAACAGGCCGATCAGCGGCCGCGGCAGCGTCACCTGGACGAGGGCGCAGGCGCTCATGAAGCCGAAGCCGAGCAGAATCGCGATGGCGCCCGCTCGGCACATGGAAATGCGATCCTCGGCGCCGAAGGCGCGCCCCACCCTCACCGTGGCGGCCTGCCCGATCCCGTTGGGGACCATGAAGCAGATCGCGGCGATCTGGATCGTCACGGCATGGGCCGCCAGGGGAGCGGTGCCGAACAGGCCCATGCCGAGAACTGCGGCCTCGAACAGGCTCGCCTCGGCCAGACCCGTCGCGGCCATGGGCAGGCCGAGGCGGAAGGTGGTCGCGAGCCGCCCGGCATTGGGTCGCCAGACTCCGAGGAAGAGCCGCCGCTGGCGAAGGCCCGGCGCCATCATCATCACGCCGACGAGGGCGGCGAGGGACAGGAACGCGGCGAACGTCGTAGCGAGTCCGACACCGACCAAGCCGAGACCAAGCAGTCCCGGTCCCTCGAAGGCGAGCCAGATCGCCAGCCCGACATTCACCGGTAGAGCCGCGAGACTGATAGCGAGGGGCCAGCCGGGCCGCTCCAGGGCGGAAAGGCTGGCGCGCAACGCCATGAAGGCGAGTGCAGGCCACATCGACCATTGCAGGGCCCGCATGTAGAGCCCGGCATCCTCAGCGAGCTTCGGTTGCTGACCCATGGCCAGAAGCATGTGCTCGGTGTGCCAGAGGGCCAGCATGACGGGGACGATCGCGATGGTGACGGCCCAGAGCCCGGCCCCGACGATTCGGCGCACATCGTGATCGGCGGAATCGCCACGACCGACGGCACCTGCGATCAGAGGCGAGACGACCGAGGCGAGGCCGATCCCACAGATGAACAGGATGAAGTAGAGGCTCGTCGCGAGCGCGCCGGCCGCGAGCGGCTCAGCACCGAGCCGTCCGAGCAGGACCACGTCGGCGGTGACGAGGCCGTGCTGAGCGAGGTTCGTCACGATCAGGGGCGCCGCGAGAACCAGCGTCGCTCGTAACTCGGTCGTCCAGGGGCCACGCGACGAGGGCCGCCGCGTCTCTCTCGGCCCGGCGGTCGCGTCCAGGACGATCATTCCGCGGCGTCCTCGTAGTGTGCGGGCACGGCATCGCCGAGGAAGCCGCCCGACTGGCGCTCCCACAGGCGCGCGTAGAGACCTCCCGTGCGGATCAGCTCCGCATGGGTCCCCTCCTCCACGATCCGGCCGGCGTCGATGACGATGAGCCTGTCGAGGGCCGCGATGGTGGAGAGCCGATGAGCGATGGCCAGCACGGACTTGCCCTGCATGAGCGTGTCGAGGCTGTCCTGGATCGCCGCCTCGACCTGACTGTCGAGGGCCGATGTCGCCTCGTCGAGGATCAGGATCGGCGCGTTCTTCAGGATGACGCGGGCGATGGCGATGCGCTGGCGCTGGCCGCCGGAAAGTTTCACACCGCGCTCCCCGACCTGGGCGTCGTAGCCGGTGCGGCCCTTGTGATCGACGAGGCCCGCGATGAACGTGTCCGCCTCCGCCAAGCGGGCGGCATCTTCGATCTGGGCCAGGGTGGCGTCCGGCCTGCCATAGGCGATGTTGTCGCGGATCGAGCGATGCAGAAGCGAAGTGTCCTGCGTGACCATGGCGATGGCTCCGCGCAGCGATTCCTGCGTAACGCCGGCGATGTCCTGTCCGTCGATGAGAATCCGGCCGCTCTGGATGTCGTGCAGCCGGAGGAGCAGCGCAGTGAGCGTCGTCTTGCCTGCGCCGCTGACGCCGACGAGGCCGACCTTTTCTCCGGGACGGATGTGAAGGCTGAAATCCTCGATCACGGCGGGGGTGCCTTCGCCGTAGCGGAAGCCGACCCGATCGAAGCGGATATCGCCGCCACCGACCGCCAGGGTCCGAGCGTCGGGCCGGTCGACGATGCCGTGCGGCCGCGAGATGGTCTGCATGCTCTCTTGGATCACGCCGACATTCTCGAAGATGCCGCGCACCGTCTGCATCACCCAGCCGGACATCGCCATCAAGCGCAGGACGAGCGCGAGGCCCGCCGCCGCCTCGCCGGTGGTCATGGCGCCGCGCTGCCACAGGATGACGCAGGCAGCGGCGGTCGCGACGATGAGCCCGCTGTTGAGTACGCCGAGCAGCGTCGTCGTCGTGGTCACGAGGCGGAACTGGTGCAGATGCGCCGTGGTGTGGACATCGATGGCGTCGCGCACGGCGGCGCGCTCCTCGCGGTCGCGAGCGAAAAGCTTGACGGTGAGAATGTTGGTGTAGCTATCGACGATGCGACCGATGAGGAAGGAGCGCGTGTCGGCGGTAACGAGGGAGCGGAACCTGGCACGGGGAACGAACCACCAAGTGAGCGCAGCATAGGCCGCTACCCACATGACCACCGGTAGTGCGAGCCAAAGTGAGATCGAGCCGAACAAGCCCACGGCCGTGACCGCATAGATCGCCACGTAGAGCAGCGTATCGATGAAGACGACGGCGAGTTCGCGCACTGCCGGGCCGACCTGCACGACGCGATTGGCGAGCCGCCCGGCGAAATCCGCCTGGAAATACGAGAGGGAATGGCCGAGCGTGTAGAGGTGAGTGCGCCAGCGGACCTGATTGGTCGCCTGCGGGACAAGGAGCTGATTCGACATCACCTCGTGCAGCCAGATCGTGAACGGGCGCACCACGAGGAGCAGTCCCGCCGCGAGGCCAATCTCGAATCCGTGATCCTGCAGAACCGTTGCCCGATCGGCCTTGTTCAGGAGATCGATGAACCAGCCCATCAGCAGGTAGAGCGAAGCCTCCACCGTGCCGGCAGCCACCGCCACGACGAAGAGCAGTGCGAGCGCACCGCGCATCGGCTTCAGGTAGAAGGCGGCAAAGCCCGTGACGGATTTGGGCGGCATACGCCCGTCTTCGAAGGGCGCGAACGGATCGATGCGGCGCTCGAGCCAATCGAGAAACATGGTCTGGTCCGGTGTTGGAGGTCAGCTTCAGGTAGTCGGCCTTGACGGGCTGCCAACCGCGAGGCGATGCCGCAGACGCAATGCAGCTGCCCCGTCCGATTCTCCGCCTCGCCCTCTACCAGCCCGATATTCCCCAGAATACGGGGACGATCCTGCGGATGGCGGCCTGCCTCGATGTCGCCGTCGATATCATCGAGCCGGCCGGGTTCGATGTGTCGGACCGGCACCTGCGCCGATCGGGGCTCGACTACCTGGACCATGTGGCGATCACGAGGCATCGTTCCTGGGCCGCATTCTCTCAATGGCGTGCCGAAACCGGGACGAGGCTCGTCCTCGCCACCACCGCTGGCGCCCTGCCCTACACCACCTTCGCCTTCGCCCCTGGCGATTGCATCCTGCTCGGGCGCGAATCGGCCGGAGTTCCCGCATCCGTGCACGAGGCAGCGGATGCCAGGATCGTCATTCCCATCCGCGAGGGAATGCGCTCGCTGAACATCGCCGTGGCGGCCGCGATGATCCTCGGTGAGGCCCTCCGTCAGACGAGGTGATTCCGTGCCATTCGGCACCCTCGCGGCGGCTGGAGCGTAACAGACGTGTTTGGCGAGGCGAAACCTGCTGCGGATGTGGTCTCGATCCGACGCGCATCCTCGTCTCACCTCAAGGAGCCATCGCCATGATCAAGTCAGCCCTCGCAGCCATCGCTTTTTTCGCCGCCGTTGGAGGCGCCGCCGCCCAGACCGCGACGCCCATGCCGTGGTCCGATCAATATACCCTGTCGGCTTTCGAGACGGTGCCGGCCAATGTCGCCACCGCCACCGACACCCAGACGGGCAAATCGTTCAACGTCGTCAAGCTGGCGAACGGGAAGATGATGGTTCTGATGTCGCTCGATCGGGTCAAGGCGCTGACGCCCTTCGCCGACGATTCGGAGATGATGTTCAGCGGCCACGGCGGGACCACTCGGTAGGGCTTTCCGACGCGACATCGCCTGTCGCAGAACAAATTTTGAACGATGTGTAATTCAACACTTGAACGCTGTGTAAATTCAAGCGATGCCTTCGGTGTGGACAGCGTTCAAACACCGGAGGCCAATGATGCTCAACTTGTTTCGACTCCTCGCCCGCGGGGCCGCTGCCAAGGCCGAGGAAGAGTTGATCGATCGAAACGCCCTGCTCATCCTCGATCAGCAGATCAGGGAGACGCGGACCTCGCTGGAGCGCAGCCGCCTGGCGCTCGCGGCCGCGATCGCCGGCGATAAGGCCGAGGAGCGGCGCCTCGCCGCCGTCGAGACTCGCGCGGCCGACCTCGAAGAGCGCGCTCTAGCGGCTCTGGCAGCCGGACGCGAAGATCTCGCCGTCGAGGCTGCTGACGCCATCGCCGAACTCGAAGCCGAGCGCGATGCGATCCGCGAGGCGCGCCTGCGCTTTGCCCGTGAGGTCGTCCGTATCCGCTCCGTCGTCGCCGACGCGACACGCCGTCAGAACGAACTGGAGCGCGGCCGCCGCATCGCCGCGGCGGCCGAGGCGGCAAGACGACTCGGCGTCCATGCCGGCCCGAGCGAGCGGGCGACGTTGAAGGAGGCGGAGGCGACCTTGACCCGTCTTCGGGCGCTTCAGGCCGAGGCTGCCGATACCGAGGCGGCTCTGGCCGAGATCGAGCCCGGCCTCTCGATCGCCGAACGTCTGGAGCGCGAGGGCTTCGGTCCGAGCACGCGCCCGAGCGGTGGCGCGGTGCTCGACCGCCTGCGTCGCAAGTCCGAAACCGCCGCCGCCTGAAGCCTTCGACCCCATCCCGTAGCCGCATGACGGCTTTCGGGATGGGGAAGAAAATTCCTTCGCTCTCTCTCTCGATCTCATTACTCGTTCAAAGGACGACGACCATGACCAACGAGACCACGCAGCATTCCGGCGCCTGGGTCACTTTCACCTACGCATCCTTCATCGGATCGGCGGCGATGGTGGGCCTCGGCATCCTGTTCATGCCCATGGACATCTGGATCAAGGGCTACCTCGCCATGGGCACGATCATGCTGGTCCAGTCCTGCATCACCGCCACCAAGACCATCCGCGACGTTCACGAAGGCCGCCGTATGGTCAACCGGATCGAGGACGCGAAGACCGAGCGTCTTCTGATGTCGGTGGGCAAAGATTGAAGCGGTCTCGATTGACGATGGCGGGGAGGGATGGGACATCCCTCCCATGACGATGTCCGACACGACTCCGCCGCCGCCGCCTGCCGCCGAACTCGCCGCCCTCAAGGACGAGGTGACGACATGGTTCGCGACCCTGCGAGACAGGATCGTGGCGGAACTCGAAGCGATTGAGGCGGAGACCGAAGGGCCGTTCCATCCCGATGCCCCGGCCGAGGCCGGGCGGTTCGTGAAGACGCCCTGGCAGCGCACCGACCATTCCGGCACGCCCGGTGGCGGCGGCACCATGGCGATGCTGCACGGCCGGGTCTTCGAGAAGGCGGGCGTTCACGTCTCCCAGGTCTTCGGTGAGTTCGCGCCGGAATTCCGGGCCCAGATGCCGGGAGCAGCGGAAGACCCGCGCTTCTACGCCACCGGCATCTCTCTCATCGTCCATCCCTGGAACCCGAACGTGCCGACGGTGCACATGAACACGCGTTTCGTCTCGACGACGAAGACGTGGTTCGGCGGCGGGGCCGACCTCACCCCCGTCCTCGACCGGCGCCGGACGCAAGATGATCCCGATACGCTCCGCTTCCACGCGGCCATGAAGGCGGCCTGCGACGCCCATGCGCCGGCTGCGGATTACGATCGCTACAAGGCATGGTGCGAGGAATACTTCTTCCTCAAGCATCGCAACGAGCCGCGCGGCATCGGCGGCATCTTCTACGATTATCACTGGACCGGCGATCCGAAGGCCGATCTCGCCTTCACCAGGGATGTCGGCCTCGCCTTCCTCGACGCCTATCCGGCCATCGTGCGCGCGAATCTCTCGACGCCGTGGACCGAGGCCGACCGGCTGGAGCAACAGGTCCGGCGCGGGCGCTATGTGGAGTTCAACCTGCTCTACGACCGCGGCACCATCTTCGGCCTGAAGACCGGCGGCAATGTCGCCTCGATCCTGTCCTCGCTGCCGCCCACCGTGCGCTGGCCGTGAGCGATGACCTTCCGACCCGGTTCGCGCCGCAACAGGACGCGGCTCTGAAAGCCATTGCCGAGTGGCGCAAGGCAGGCGGGCCTCAAGTGTTCCGCCTGTTCGGCTACGCCGGCACGGGCAAGACCACTCTCGCGCGCCGCATCGCCGACGATGTCGAGGGCAACGTGGTCTTCGGCGCCTTCACCGGAAAGGCGGCCTCCGTGATGAGGTCGAAGGGCTGCCATGACGCCGCGACGATCCACAGCCTGATCTACCGCACCAAGGAGACCGAGGAGGGAGGACCCGCCTTCACCCTCAACCGAGCCGGACCGGTGGCGAAGGCCGAACTGGTCATCATCGACGAGTGCTCGATGGTCGATTCGGATCTCGGCAACGACCTTCTCTCATTCGACAAGCCGGTCCTCGTCCTCGGCGACCCCGCCCAGCTGCCGCCGGTTCGGGGCGGCGGCTTTTTCACCGAGGCCGAGCCTGACGTGATGCTCACCGAGGTCCACCGCCAGGCTGCCGACGATCCGATCGTGCGCATGGCGATGACCGTGCGCGAGGGCGGCCGTCTCAGTATCGGCGAGTATGGCAAGAGCCGCGTGGTCTCGCGCCGCTCCCTCGATCCGTCCAGCGTGCTCGAATGCGACCAGGTCCTGGTCGGAATGAACAAGACGCGGCGGCTCTACAACAATCGCCTCCGGGAACTCGCCGGGCACACGGACCCGATGCCGGCGGTGGGCGAGAAGCTGGTCTGCCTGCGCAACGACCGCACCAAGGGACTGCTCAACGGCTCGACCTGGACGGTCCACGCCCTCCGCGCCGCACCCCGCGCCGATACGATCCGCCTCGACGTGGTTCCGGAGGACGATCCGGCCCTGCGCCGGCGACCCACGGACATCAAGGTCCTGCGTGCGGTGATGTCGGGCTCGGAAGAGGAGATCCCGGCCTTCCTGAAGCGCGAGACCGACGAATTCACTTACGGCTACGCGCTGACCGTCCACAAGGCGCAAGGCTCGCAATGGGACAACGTCGTCCTCTTCGACGAATCCTTCGCGTTTCGCGAGCATCGGGCGCGCTGGCTCTATACGGGTCTCACCCGTGCAGCCCGCGCGATCACGGTGGTGATGTAGCGGGACTTACCCTCCTCGCCGCGCTCCGCAAGATGGATCACGAGCGAAGCGGGGACCGGATATGGCTTCGAGCGCACGCTGCTGCGGCTCGATCCACGACACCGCCGAGGGCGAACCGACACACAGTGCCCCCCTGCCGCATCCAGGTCGCAGAGGCATCCGCGTGGCTTTCCCACTTCGAAACGCTGCCGACCTTTCGGCGCTTTCCCGAATAGCTGGGTGCTTGGAGCGGGCACGGCAAGCGACTACGTGACATCCTTCAGAATCAGACCGAGTCAGTCTTGTCCCATCCCGAAGCCGACGGTCCGCCTCGCATGCATGCCACGACGATCCTCATGGTCCGCAAGGGCGGACGGGTGGTGATCGGCGGCGACGGGCAGGTCAGCCTCGGCCAGACCATCGTCAAGGGCAATGCCAGGAAAGTGCGCCGCCTCGCCAAGGGCTCCGTCATTGGAGGCTTCGCCGGCGCCACGGCCGATGCCTTCACCCTGTTCGAGCGGCTCGAGGCCAAGCTCGAACAATATCCCGGGCAGCTCACCCGCGCCTGTGTCGAACTCACCAAGGATTGGCGCACCGATCGCTACCTGCGGCGCCTCGAGGCGATGATGCTCGTGGCGGACAAGGACGTCAGCCTTCTTCTCTCCGGAGCCGGCGACGTCCTCGAGCCGGAAGGCGGCGTCATGGCGATCGGATCGGGCGGCAATTACGCGCTGGCTGCGGCCCGCGCCCTGGAAGACGGGGAGCATGATGCAGAAGCGATCGTTCGCCGCGCACTCGGCATCGCGGCGGAAATCTGTGTCTACACAAACGGCAACCTCGTCATCGAGCAACTCGATACGGCTGAATAGCAACATCGGCATCTTAATGCCGATTTTTGTGTCTTGTTAACGCAAACTTGCAGATCGATGCCTATCACTTCTCGCCGAAACGGCGGGAATTGGGTCGGCGACAATGCGTATCAGGGCGAAAATCCTTAGCTTCGTGGGCCTTTGTTCGCTGGTGACGCTCGTCGTCGCGGCGATCAGCATCCTATCGCTTCAGACATTCAATGGCGCGTTGAGCGACGCCAAGCTCGCGTCGCAACGCGCCCTCGACGCCAGCAACCTGAATCGAATCGTGACCAGTGTGGTGGTCGAGGCGCGCGGCATCTACGCAGCCAAGGATACGCAGGACGCGGTGAAATACGCGACCCGCCTCGGCAAGAACCTCGAGGCGATGAATGCGCTCCTCGCCGCTTGGGCTCCGAGGGTGCCAGCGAACGAACGCCCGTTATTCGACAAGGTCGTCGGCGAAGCGGCAGCCTTCACGACCCTGCGTACCGAAACCGCTCGTCTCGGCACAGAGGTTTCGCCGAGAGCGGCGGCTGATCAGGGTTTCAACGAGGTCAACCGCGCCAATCGCCAGGCCTTTCAGGACAGTATCGAGCGGCTCGTCGCCAGCAGCACGGCCGAGGTCGAGGCGATCGATCGCTGGACCGACGAACTCTACGCGCAGCGCCTCAACCTGCTCCTGGCCCTCGCCGTGGGCGGAACGCTCGGATGCCTGCTGATCGGTGGCTATGTGGGAACGCGAGAGATCGCAAAGCCGCTATCCAGCGTGTCCCAGGCGATCCGTCGCCTCTCCGAGGGCGACCTCACCTTGCCGAAGATGAAGGCGCGGCGCGACGAGATCGGCGAGATCTGGACGAGCATGCAGGTCTTCTCGGCAACGATGAAGGAAGCGGCCGAAATGCGCGTGACACAGGAGCAGGCGGCCGGGTCCGCGAGCCGGCGCCGCCATGCCGAAATGAGCACGCTGGCGGACCGTTTTCAGGGAAGCGTCGGAAGTCTCGTCGATACCCTGTCGGGTTCGGCCGCCGAAATGGAGCTCACCGCCCGATCCATGGCCGCCACCGCCGACCAGACCAACCGGCAATCGACCGCGGTGATGAATGCGGCCAATGAGACGGCCATGAACGTCCAGGCCGTCGCGGCCGCGACGGAGGAACTCGCGGCGACGGCCAACGAGATCGGCTCGCAGGTGGCTCAGACATCGGCCGCTGCGGCCGGTGCCGTGGAGAGTGCCCATCGGACGTCGGAGCGTGTGCGGGTCCTCGCCGATAGTGCCGCGCGTATCGGCGACGTGGTGGCACTCATCTCCAGCATCGCGAGCCAGACCAATCTGCTCGCGCTGAACGCGACGATCGAGGCTGCCCGCGCCGGTGATGCGGGCCGCGGCTTCGCCGTCGTCGCCGCCGAAGTGAAGGGTCTCGCGGCCCAGACCGCTAAGGCGACCGACGAGATCACGGCGCAGATCGCGATGATCCAGGATGCGACCCGCGCCACGGTCGACGCGATCGAGGAGATCGGATCGACCATCGGGAGCGTCCATACGATCGCGATGGGCGTCGCCGCAGCCGTGGAGCAACAGCAGGTCGCGACCCAGGAAATCGCCCGCAGCGTCAGCGATGCGGCACGTGGCACGCAGGCCGTCACCGAGACCATCGCCGACGTGCAGAGTGCCGCCGTCCAGACCGGTGCCGGCGCCTCACAGGTTCTGGCTGCGGCCGAACAGCTGACGCGCCAGTCGACCAGCCTCGGTCACGAGGTCGAAGGCTTCGTCGGCGGCATTCGCGCCGCCTGAACGTTTGTGAAGAGGATCAAGCGAGGAGAAGGATCTGGAAAGGGAAGCCGCCGACGCTTAGATCGGAGGCGTGCATGACCGGCTTCACCTTCGTACCTGTCTGACCATGATCGCCGCTGGCTCACCGCTCCAGGTCGAACCGGCGGCGATCCGCATGGGGCAGCAGTGCCCGCGAGCGCGGTACCCTGTCCGTCGCCACGGTCTCGGGCCGGCTGGCATCGTTCCCGCACGGACCGGATCAGCGCCCTCCCCTCCTCCCGGGCAGCGCAGCTGCCGCATCCGACCGGAGCGTGATGACAACCTTCTCCCCCCGCGAAATCGTTTCCGAACTCGACCGGTTCATCGTCGGCCAGCACGATGCCAAGCGCGCGGTTGCCATCGCTCTGCGCAACCGCTGGCGCCGCCAGCAACTGGTCGGACCCTTGCGCGAAGAGGTGGCGCCTAAGAATATTCTGATGATCGGTCCGACGGGCTGCGGAAAGACCGAGATCGCCCGCCGCCTCGCCAAGCTCGCCGGTGCTCCGTTCCTCAAGATCGAGGCGACCAAGTTCACCGAGGTCGGCTATGTCGGCCGCGACGTGGAGCAGATCATCCGCGATCTCGTGGAAGTGGGCATCGGGCTGAAGCGCGAGGAGAAGCGCCGCTCGGTCCAGGCGAAAGCGGAGGCAGCGGCCGAATCGCGCATCCTCGACGCTCTCGTCGGGCCGACATCCGGCCAGGCAACCCGCGAGAGTTTCCGCAAGAAGCTGAGGAACAGCGAGCTCGCCGACAAGGAGGTCGAGATCGAATTGTCGGGCAGCTCGTCCGGCGGCCTGCCGATGTTCGAGATTCCAGGCATGCCAGGTGCTTCCATGGGCGCGGTCAACCTCGGCGACATGCTCGGTAAGGCGCTCGGCGGCCAGAAGGGCAAGCCGAAGCGGATGACTGTGCGGGAGGCCTACGCGCCCCTGCTCGCGGAGGAATCCGACAAGCTCGTCGACACCGAATCGCTTACCCAGGAGGCGATCCGCGAGGTCGAGAACAACGGTATCGTGTTCCTCGACGAGATCGACAAGATCTGCGCCAAGGAGGGACGCTCGTCGGCCGATGTCTCGCGGGAGGGTGTCCAGCGCGATCTCCTGCCGCTCATCGAGGGAACCACGGTGGCGACGAAGCACGGTCCGGTGAAGACCGACCACGTGCTGTTCATCGCGAGCGGCGCCTTCCACGTCTCGAAACCGTCCGATCTTCTACCGGAACTGCAGGGCCGCCTCCCCATCCGCGTGGAGCTGCAACCGCTCACCGTCGAGGATTTCAAGCAGATCCTCACCACTACAGAGGCGAGCCTGCTGAAGCAGACGGTGGCTTTGATGGCGACCAAGGGGGTGACTCTCGATTTCACCGACGATGCCGTTGATGCGCTGGCTCGTGTGGCCGTCGACGTGAACAACTCGGTGGAGAATATCGGCGCACGCCGACTCCAGACGGTGCTGGAGCGGGTGATCGACGAGATCTCCTTCACCGCAACCGACCGGTCGGGTGAGACGGTACCGATCGACGCGGCCTATGTCCGCGAGAGGGTCGAGAGCCTCGCGGCGAATGCCGATCTCAGTCGGTTCATCCTGTAGCGGGAGCGGCTGCGCGAACTCGCCGATCTCGACGTTTCGGATCGCATCAGCCCGTCGAGCCGATGCTCAGGCCGACCAGACTTGGCCCGGCCGCAGCGGGACGAAGCGCGCCGGGTCGATTCCCTCCGCCTCGCAAGCGGCCAGAAGTGCCTCCGCCGGCTGCTCGATCCCCTCGTCGGTGAGGCGGAACGTGCCCCAATGGTGGCCGAGCATCTGGTCGGCCCCGAGCAGTTTGGCGGCGATGACGGCATCGGCCGGATTCATGTGCTGGGCCTTCATGAACCAGCGCGGCTCGTAGGCCCCGATCGGCAGCGTCGCGAGGCGCGGTGGTCCGAAACGGTCGCGGGCCTGCCGGAATATCCCGCCATCGCCGAGACCGGTATCGCCGGAATGGTAGTGGATACCGGACGGGCTCGTGAGGACGTAGGAACACCAGAGCGCCATACGCTTGTCGTTCAATCCCCGCGCCGACCAATGATTGGCCGGCGTCATGTGCACGACCAACCCGCCGCCGAGATCGATCGACTGTCCCCAGTCGCGCGTCTCCACATGCATCGTGTCGTCGAAGGACCGCAGGATGGTGTCGTTGCCGAGGGGGGCCACGATCAAAGGCTGATGCGCCTGCCAGAGTCGCGACACCGTCGGGCCGTCGAGATGGTCGTAGTGGTTGTGGGTGATCAGTACGACGTCGATGGGCGGCAGATCGTCGAAGGCGATGCCGGGTGGATTCACCCGCTTCGGACCGGCCATCGAGAACGGGCTGGCTCGGGGGGCAAAGACCGGATCGACCAGGATGTTGCGGCGGGCGACTTGGAACAGGTAGCTCGCATGGCCGATGAACGAGATCCGCATCCCGTCCACGCGCTCGGGCGGAGTGTCGGTGAAGGGACTGGGGAACGAAGCCGGCCACGGGATGCCGGACTTTTCCCGCTTCCAGCGCAGCATGTCGCCCAGTGCCTTGTCCGGCGGCTGATCGACACCGTGGAACTGGAGCCCGTCGAAATTCTCGGTGACGGGACCAGTGTAATACGGGTTTCGGCTCTTGCTGCGCCGGTGAGCGGCGTAGCCGACACCACCGAGCGTCATGACCGTGACCGCAGAGAGGGTTGCGAGAAGGCTTTGCCGTTTCATCTTTCCGAGATGGCGGTGGCTGCCGCGCAATCAAGACTGCGGCCTTCAGGCCGAAGCGGCCTTCCCCATCACGGTCACGAGTTCATCGGCCAGGGCGCGGATCTTTTGATGAGCTGCCGCCTCGATCTCCTCGCGAGACTTGTTCTCCGTCGGAATGACGACGACGCCGGTGATCCGTCCGTAGGCGCCGATGAGCGTGAAGTTGAACCGGCCCATGCGACTGCGGCGGACGAAGTAATGCGGCTGCGGCAACGGTCTCGCTCCTTTCAGGCTGAAAAGAGACGGTACGAAGCCGTTGCGGGAAAAGTTTCGGGCGGTTGTCTGTCAGGAGCGCCAGCGCAGTTCCTGTTGAACCAGCGGGTTGCGGAAGGTCCTGGCCTCGCGGGCGGCCTGCAAAGCCTCGCGCTTGAGACGGAAATACCATTGCGACGGCAGATCACTCTGGCCGAACAGCACCATGGTCGGTTTGCGGTCGAGACCGGCCTGGGCGTGCTGGAGCACTTGCTGGTCCTGCGTCAGGAATTGCCGCATCAGCGGCCGCGCCAAGGGCTTCAGCAGGTTGAGGACCGGCATGTTCCAGTAGAGAGCGTTGGTGAGCATGGTCCGGTTGTGCGTGAGCGGCGTCGCGAAAGTGTAGTTCGCGACCCGCTTCGCCCCGGCCTCGATCCGCTCGAGCCGCACGCCGGGCAACCGGAACTCGATCTCGACCTCGGGCACGCCGCCGAGCAGCTTGTAGACCGGAGAACTCGTCGTGGTGGAATGGCTCGACATGGTGAATCCGTGCGGCGTCGGCGTGAAGGTCTTCACCTTCTCGCGCAGCTCCTTCGAGGGACGGAACCACCAGGAATCATGGACGAAAGCCACGTGTCCGGGATCGACGAGGCTCAAGGTGGTGAGATCGAACGAGGCCTCCACCACGAGCTCGACCACGAGCGATCCGGCCGCCTCGAATCCGAGGGCGGGCAGAACCGGCACGTCGCCACTCGCGCCGCCGAGATATGGATTGACCCAGACGAAGCCGGCGCTCTCCCGGATGGGAAAGCGCTGGACCACGATCCGGGAAAAGTCGGCGGCATCCGCCGACGACAGCGTCGGCACATCGCGGCAGCGACCGTCGGTGCCGAAGCGCCAGCCGTGGAATGGGCAGGTCACGGCCTCGCCGTCGAAGCGACCTTTCGACAGGGCCATGCCACGGTGCGGACAGCGGTCCCGCATGGCGAAGAGAGTGCCGGCCTTGTCGCGGCCGAGGACGATCTGCTCGCCATTGAGCTCCACCGCGCGAAGGCTGCCGGCCTTCAGCGTGTCAGAGCGGCCGACGCAATAGAACGCATCCGGCAGCGGCTGGCGCATGGCGTCGGGGTCGAGGGCCGCCTCGTCGGTCGCAGCATTGCGGGCCGTATCGGCCTTGGCCTGGATCGGCGGAGATGAGAGCATGACGGGCTGCGATTGTCCTGAAACTGAGCTTCTCGCGAACGATCTCCCTCGGTCGGCTCGTCGACCGTTGCCGGCCGGCTACCGAGATGGTGACGCATGGCCGCCCTCCCGACGGAAAACGCACCGTCATACGCTTCGGCGATGATGGTGGCCATAAGGGGCAGATCGACCGGGCGTCGAGATCACATGAGGTCAGCGTCGGGCCAAGGGCCACGACCCTCGTCTGTCTCCCTGCTGCCTCGCAATCCATGCATCCGGCGGTTTGTCGAAACGCCGGGTCGGATGCGGGCGTCGATCCATTTCAAGCCTCGGCCTTCGGCGCCGCGCTTCGCAACATTGACGCGGCATTCTCGATCCACGCGATGATCTGCTTCTTATGATCGAGAATGGGCTTCTCGATGAAGGTCCACGACAGCCAGGCGCAGGCGAGAGACAATGGGAGGGCAATCGCGAAATAGGCCGGGAAGGTCAGTCGATCGCCGAAGATATCGTAGGACAGTTTGATGATGGGAAAGTGGAAAAGGAACACGCCGTAGGACAGGTCGCCGAACGGGATCCTGCGCGGGTTGGTAACACCGAGCCACACCGTGATGTAGGCAATGGGAAAGGCGGCGAGATAGGACGTCTCGCGATAGGTCAGCAGCCCAGCGGCGAAGAACAGGCTCGCGGCGAAGAGACGGCCATCATGCGGGATGCGGTCCCGGTAGAGATAGAGGAGCACGCCGGCGAGGAACGAGAAGATCAGGACGCGTCCCCCGAGCTGCGCATAGGGGCTCTGGTCTCCGGCTCCGACGGAGAAGATCGTGAGTCCGAGGACGACGAGGATGAGAGCACCGCCGAACAGAGCTCGCCTGCGCGTCACTCCCAGCAAGGCCAGGCAGATCAGGGCGAGGTAGCATTCGAGCTCGGTCGGTATGGTCCAGAGCTGCGCGTTCAGCATCTGCCCTCCGATCACGCCGGGCAGCGTATAGTGAATATATCCGATAATGTTCAAGAAGTAAGAATAAAGCTCTGGTGATGCGAAGTAGACCGACAGCGGCAGAACTGTGAAGAGCGGTCCCAGAACCAGAGCCACCAGGAAGGTTTCGAAAGCAAGAGCCGGGACGATACGCAGGATCCGGAGCAGAGCGAATTGGTGCAGGCGTGTCCGGCCAAGGCTGCCGGCCACGAGAAATCCCGACAGGGCGAAGAACATCGGGAGGATGGCGGCGGGAAGCGCCCGGGCGGGCCCGGCCCAGAATATCCTGACCGATTCCTCGAAATTCGCGACGGAGTAGGAGTGCCAGAGCAGAACGGAGAGCGACAGACCGATACGCAGGTAATCGAAACCCGACGTATTGCCGGATGCGCTTACCATTTTCCCGTTGATGGATGGCATCTACCAAGTTTCCGTAGCGAGCGGCGAGGCGGATCTCACGACGCACTGTTCGTCGAGGTCAGATCTTCACTGTAGCTCGACGGGTAGAAGCCGTGCGATATTCGAAGTGTTAGCCTTAATGGCTTCGTCCGCCGCATATGGGCGGCGATCCGGCTCGCCTCGCCCGCGCGAGATCCTGTCATTCTGCCGGGATCTCGGTCGTTCATCGCTCGACGATGGCGACCATGAGAGCGTCGAGAGGCAGCCGCGGCGCGCCGCCGCGCCCCCGCTAGAGGGGTTTCCAAGCGGCCGATCCCTGCCTAACTTAGCATTCTCGCAACGAACGAAAGGAGGTGATCCAGTGTCTCATTGCCTAAATCAGCCGCTTACCTCGGCTTACCGGACCTGGACTTTCGCCTCCGGCGCGCACGGCTAGCGCGTCAGGCATCCCCTGATCGGGTCCGGCCGAACGGACAAGCGGTTCGGCAATGGAAGGGCCGCCCTCATGGGGCGGCCCTTCGGCTTTTCGTCTTTCGAAAAATCAGCGTTTCAGCGCTTCTGAAACAGCGGCTGGGCGAGAGCTTCGGCTCGAGCCATCCAGAGGTCGCGGTCGGAGCAAGCCTGGGCCAGTTCTTCGGCGTCCCGCTCGGAGCGCGAGCGGGCGTCGTCGAGCTCTTCGATGAACAGGGTCTGGAGTTCTGCGAGGCGGTCCCGCTCGGCGCGTACTTCGTGGAGCTCCACCATTTCCTTTTCCACGTGGGAGCGCAGGCGGCGGAGTTCCTGGGCGAGAAGGCCTTGAAGCTGATCGTAGCGGTCGATCTCGATCTTGAGCTTGGCCTTCAGCATCAGGTTTTCGGCCATCAGTTCCGAGACGTCGTTATCCTCGGAGTGCTCGGTGCGCGCCGGTGATACGACGCGTGGCGACCAGGACGGAGCCTGCGCCTCGGCCTTGTCCGACGGGGCGGCTTTTTCGAACGGGGCCACCTTCTCGGAAGCCGACCGTTGCGGCTCCGCATGCCGGGGGGCCACCGACGGCGCATCCTGGGGTGTGGTCGCCGCCTTCATGGCTGCCAGCCAATCTCGCAGCGGTCCGGGCGCCGGACGGCCACCTGAATCCTGTGCCTGATAGTGGCGGGCTGGTTCCGACATCGGTCGCGTCCTCATGTGCAGGAGCATTCGATCAAACCATGCTTAACGAAGGGTAAACGTTAAGGAACTTTCGCTGTCCCATTTCCAGGGTCTGCAACGCGACCGCATCGAAGCCCTGGATTGTGAATGGTCCTGGTCGTGCTCGGCGCTGGAAAGCGTTATCGAGGCCGTGCCGTTGCGATGACGCCGACGGCCCAATCGCCGTAAGATCTCTTCGGACAGACACGATCATGCATATCGAAGCGCCCAGCCTTTCGGGACAGCCCGGAATCCGGCACGCCTTCTTCACCCGTCGAGGTGGCGTCTCCGATGGCCTCTATGCAAGTCTCAATGGCGGGCTCGGTTCACAAGACGATGCTGCGCATGTCGCCGAGAATCGGCGCCGAATGGCCGAGCACCTCGGTGTCGCACCGAGCCATCTCGTGAGCCTGTACCAGGTCCATTCGGCAGAGGTCGTTGTCATCGATGGCCCCGTCGCTCTGGCAGATCGGCCACGTGCCGACGCCATGGTGACGCGTGTTCCGGGCATCGCCTTGGGCATCGCCACGGCCGATTGTGGCCCGATCCTTTTCGCCGATCCCATCGCCCGCGTGATCGGGGCCGCCCATGCCGGATGGAAGGGTGCGTTGTCCGGTGTGGTGGCGAGCACGGTCGAGGCGATGGAGCGGCTCGGTTCGACACGAAAGGACATCGTCGCTGTGCTGGGGCCGACGATTTCGCAGAGCGCTTACGAGGTCGGCAACGACTTTCGGGATCGTTTCGCGGCCGAGGTGCCAGGGTCGGACATCTACTTCGCTGAAGGCGACCGTGAGGGACACGCACAATTCGACCTGCCCGCTTTCATTGCGCGACGTTTGCGGGAGGCCGGCATCGAGGCGGCTTCGTGCCTCGATCTATGCACCTACGCTGATCCCGGACGCTTCTACAGCTTCCGGCGTACGACCCATCATAAGGAAGCCGATTACGGTCGGCTTATCTCCGCCATCGCTCTTGCGTTTTGAAAGGGATATAGCCGCGCACAAGGGATGCGGCAATCTGCCACTATCGAACAGAGGAGGAAAGCGTGGCCGCAGTTGAACCTTAGCCGTTCTGCCGGGTTCTTCGCCTGCGTAGCCTTCACCGAGGCGGTCGCTGCCACAAAGGGGCCGTGTTCGACACACGCGGCGTGGTTGCGATGCAACAGCTTCCTAACGGATGCTGAGATATAGACGGGGAACTGCGCTGAACCGAACCCAAAAGGGCGGCGGCGCTAACGAGTAGAGGACCAGACAATGAAATCCTTCCTGCGGGCCACCACCGCTCTCGCCGGCGTCGTCATCGCCGGTTCCGCTTTCGCCGCCGACCTTCCCCGTCGCGCTGCCCCGCCGGTCTTCGTTCCGGTGCCGGTCTTCACGTGGACGGGCGCCTACTTCGGTATCAACGCCGGTTACGCCTTCAACACCGGCAGCGAGGGTACCCGCTCCTTCGTCGTTCCCGGCGCCTTCACGAATTCCGGCGTCGCCCAGACCGCCACGTTCAGCAAGAACGACCAGAACGGCTTCACCGGCGGCGCGCAGATCGGCTACAACTACCAGTTCACCCCGGGTTCGGGCGTGGTGGTCGGTGTCGAAGCCGATGCGCAGTACCTCGATTTCGGCGCCAAGCGTCGTGACTCGGGCATCCTCGCCGCTCCGGGCCTCGTGATCAACGATCCGCGCGGTCTCTCCAGCCTCGACTACTTCGGCACCGTCCGCGGCCGTCTCGGCTACGCCTTCGACCGCACCCTCGTGTACGGCACCGGCGGTTTCGCCTACGGCGCCGGCAGCGCCGAGCGTGATTTCGGCGGCTTCCGCGGCAACGACGACTTCCGCACCGGCTACGCCGTCGGCGGTGGTATCGAATATGCTCTCCCGACCGACTCGTTCTTCAACTTCTTCAAGTCGTCGGCTGTGACGCTGAAGGTCGAAGGCCTGTACGTGAACCTGGATCGCGGCAACCGCAGCACGGGCGCCCTGGTCGTCAACACCGCGACCGGCGACGTCGTTCGCTCGGTCAGCACCGGTCGCCGCGACGACGAGTTCGCCGTCGTCCGCGCCGGCCTGAACTACAAGTTCGGCACCTACTAGGATCGTCCATGATCGCCGCGCGGTCCCTCGAGGATCGCGCGGCATCGGGATCGTCCAAAACGAAAAGCCCGGCCGCAAGGCCGGGCTTTTTTGTTGTGCCGCAAAGCCTTGTCTCATTCAGGCCGGAAGGCTGTCCAAAAATTCATGCGGACCACCGGTCCCCGAGTGCATCCGCAACAGCGAAGTTTGCGTTGCCCCCCTGACAAAGCCTGATGCGCCACCCCATTTCGAAGGCGCCGGAGCGGCATTGGCCCGCAGGCTTCTTTCAGGAGGACGACCCCATGAACAGCGAAGAACGCGAGGTCATCGGCGGCATTTTCCAGCGTCTGGAGCAGGCCTCGAGCCAGCCCCGCGACGCCGATGCCGAACGCTTCATTGCGGAGAAGCTGCGCGCACAGCCCTACGCACCCTACGCGATGGCACAGCTGATCTATGTTCAGGAAGAGGCGATCAAAAGCCTCAACGAACAGTTGGAACAGGCGCGTCAGGCCGCTCAGCAACCTCAGGGGGGCGGCGGTGGGTTCCTGTCGAGCATTTTCGGCGGTGGTTCGCGCCAGCAGGAGCCGCAGCGTCCGCCCGGCCAGCCTTGGGGCAACCAGGGTGGCCCGCAACAGGGCTATGGTCAGCAACAAGGCTACGGCCAACAGCCGGGCTATGGGCAGCAGCCGGGTTATGGCGGCCCGCAGCAGGGTGGTCCCTGGGCCGGTCAGCAGGCGGCCCCCGCCCGGGGCGGTGGCTTCATGGCGACGGCACTTCCCATGGCTGCAGGTGCGGCGGGTGGAATGCTGCTCGGTAGCGCATTGTCGAATGCGTTCGCAGGCGGCCATTCGGCCCTTGGCAGCGCAGCGGCGGCCGGTCTTCCCAGCGCTGGTGCTGCATCGGGTAACGAAGATCTCGGTTCCGCACTCGGCGGCGGCAACGACTTCCAAGACGCGTCGTTCGATAGCGACCCGGCCGGTGACTTCGGTGGCGATCTCGGCGGTGGCGGGGACGACGACTGGGTGTGAGGTCGTCGACCGCGCTAAAACAGCGCGTGATGTCCCGATGACGAAGAGATCAGGCCCGGCGCGTGGTTCCACGCGCCGGGCCTTTCCCGTGTAAGGCTGCGGGAACCTACAGGACCTCGACCTTCGTCCCCACCGGGGTGCGTTCATAGAGATCGATCACGTCCTCGTTCATCATCCGGATACAGCCGGACGAAACCGATTGACCGATCGTATGCGGCTCGTTGGTGCCATGGATGCGGTAGAGCGACGAGCCGAGGTAGAGGGCCCTTGCGCCGAGGGGATTGGCCGGCCCACCGGCCATGTGCCGCGGCAAGTCGGGGCGCCGCTGGAGCATCTCCGCCGGTGGCGTCCAATCCGGCCATTCACGCTTCTGGCTGATGGTTTTCATTCCCGACCAGACGAAACCAGGCCGTCCGACACCGATGCCGTAGCGGATCGCCTGACCGCCGGGCTGGACGAGGTAGAGATATTTCGTCTGTGTATCGATCACGATGGAGCCCGGCTTTTGCCGGCCATCGAAAGCGACGACCTGACGCTCATAGCGCGGATCGGGCGTGCGCTCGATCGCTGCGGTCTGCATCTCAGGCCCCGGCTGTGACGGTAGTGCCGCAAGCCGAGTCCGCACCGGCGCGGCGTAAGGATCGACATCCAGCACACGATCGCCGGAAGAGAGCGGACGCGGGATCGGCTGACCACCATAGCCGTAGGATGCGGGGTGACGCGGCAACACGCCGTCATCCGCGAGACCGGGCCGCGAGGGGCGTGGCGGCGTGCCGTTTCCTGTCACCAGAAATTCGATGAATCCGCCGCCATATCGGCCGGGAACCGTCTGGGCCTGCGCGGCTCCTCCTGTCGCAGTTGCCGCCAGACAAGCGATAGCGACGCACAACTCCATACGCTTCAACACGCGACACTCCCGACCGTGACGATACCGATCGGAAGCTGGCCGTGGACACCGAGCATCGCGTGAAAAAACGTGGTGAATCGTTCAGTTTGCCTCGTCTCGAATGTCCCGTTGCAAGAACAGCATGAATCGCCGGTAAAAAACTTGCCCGCACTTCGGGGTGTTGAAGAAATGGCAACCACTTTGGCGGATGGTGGTTCGAGGCCTCCTGTGTCGGAAATCGCATCGCTTCCCAAGGCGACGACGATGGAGGCACGCGCCTCTCGTCATACTGCCCAGTCACTCCTGCCGGCTGATCATCCCCGATGAACATGAAGCGCTACCGCATCGAAGACAGCCTCGGTTTGGCAAGCGTGCGGCCGGTCGCAGAGGCTCCGCTCGGAAGCCAGCGGTCCGCCAGCGATGAAGTGAAACTCGACGAAATTCTCTCTGCCATTCAGGATCTTCGTCGCGTTACCCAGACGAGCACTGTGGAAACCGTCGAGGCGTGCCGCAAGGAGCTCAACGAGGCGTTCACCATGCGCTCCGAGCTCGACGTGATGAAGAACGCGATCACTCGCACCAAGCAGGAGATCGCAACGCTCTACCACTCGGAGAATACCGGGAAGGGGATGAAGCGGGTCGCCGGCGAACTCGATGCGGTGGTGGAATCCACCGAACGGGCAACAAGCTCGATCCTCGGAGCCCTCGAAGAGATCGAGACCAATGCCGGTGCGCTGCGCGCCATGCGGGTCGCTGCAGGCCGCGACAATATCGATACGATCCTCGAGCGTGTGGTCGTAGCCTACGAAGCCTGCAACTTCCAGGACCTGACCGGCCAGCGTATCAGCAAGATCGTCGGTGTGCTGAAGTTCATCGAAGAGCATCTGGACCGCATGATCGAGGCTTGGGGCGGCCTGGATTCGTTCAGCGAGATCCTGGGCGTGCTACCGCAGGCTCCCAGTATCGACGACGAAAGCTCGCTCCTCAACGGACCGAAGCTCGACAGCGATCCGGGCCATGTCGACCAGGGCGATATCGACGCGCTGTTCGATTGAGATCGCATCCACCGGATCGCGTGGGGCCTGAATGGGTCCAGCCACGAATCCGACGACATCAGTCAGGACGTATGCTGCGACCTGGCGGGCAAGCTCGCAGCTTCAAGGGCGAGGCGAGCTTCACCACTTGGCCATACGGTATCGTCGTCAACGCCTGCCGTGATCATCACCGGCGATGAGCCGCACTGTCTCGCTTGAAGGGTCTCGCGGTTCTCGTCGGTCTGGCGGCTCCCCCAGACGGGCGTGATCTGTTCCATCGCTGCTGGCTTGCAAGCGAACTCTCCCGGCTCGCTCCGCCCTTGCGCGAGACATCGTGCTTTCTGCGCGGGGGCTCGAGGCACCGTGACGACGACGCGAGTTCAACGGACGATTTCCCCGGCCTCGGCCGCGTTCCAGGATTAGCCCCCTTCCGACGCGCGCTATCGCGCCGAGACTTCGGCGTCGAAGGTCAAGCTCGCGCGCAGGACACATAGGCTGGCTCTGTCGGCTGGATTATGCGAGAGGCCCGCCCATGAACATCGACGGCAAATCGTTCCGCACCATCCTCCCGGCCGACGACGGCGCATCCGTCGAGGTCATCGACCAGACACGGCTGCCTTTCGCCTTCGAGTTGAAGCGCCTCGCCAGCCTGGACGATGCAGCGGTCGCCATCCGCACCATGATCGTACGGGGCGCTCCGCTCATCGGTGTCACGGCGGCTTACGGTCTGGCGCTCGGCCTTCGCGAGGAGGCTTCGGATGAGGCGATCGAACGCGCGGTCGAGATGCTCGCCGCGACGCGTCCCACCGCGATCAACCTGCGCTGGGCGCTCGATCGTGTCGCCGCCAAGCTGCGCGAGGTCGAATTCTCGGAGCGTGCCACCTTCGCTTTCGCCGAAGCCGGGCGCATCGCCGAGGAAGACGTGGAGAGCTGCCACGCCATCGGCCGTCACGGCGCCGCGATCCTGGCCGATCTCCACCAGGCCAAGGGGCGACGCATCGACGTGCTGACCCATTGCAATGCCGGCTGGCTCGCCACGGTCGATTGGGGCACTGCGCTCGCGCCGATCTACGTGGCGCACGAGACCGGCATTCCAGTCCATGTCTACGTGGACGAGACCCGGCCGCGGAACCAGGGCGCGGCCCTCACCGCCTTCGAGCTCAACGCCCACGGCGTGCCCCACACCGTTATCGCTGACAATGCCGGCGGCCACCTGATGCAGCATGGCAAGGTCGATGTCTGCATCGTCGGCTCGGACCGGACGACCGCCTCCGGCGATGTGTGCAACAAGATCGGTACCTACCTGAAGGCCCTCGCGGCTTCCGACAACCGCGTGCCGTTCTATGCCGCTCTCCCCTTCTCGACCATCGACTGGACGCTCGACGACGGTGTGGCGCAGATTCCTATCGAGGAGCGCGACGGGCGCGAGGTCTCGCACCTGACCGGACGGCTCGCAGATGGCGGCCTCGCCACAATCGAGGTCGTCTCGCCGGGGAGCCCGGTGGCGAACCCCGCCTTCGACGTGACGCCGGCGCGGCTCGTGACGGGAATCATCACCGAGCGTGGCGTCGCGAGTGCCGATGCCGAAGGGCTGCTGTCGCTGTATCCGGAGCGGCGGGCGGCGGCATAGGATCCCTACTCGGACGCGGGATCGAATCCCGGTCTCGGTCCGACCCCGAGCAGCCTATCGCTCCGGATCAGGCGATCGTGAGCGATCTCACGCGGTCGGCTCCCACTGGATGAAAACCGATCCGGTGAACTCGAACACCTTCGTCCCGTGTTGGTTCACGGCGGTGTTGTGGTGGGTGGCGAGACCCCATCCCGGTCGCGTTGCGGTTCGGCGCGCGGCGGTGAGGGTGCAGGAATAGCGCAGAGTGTCGCCGGCATAGACCGGGGCCAACCAGCGCATGTCTCGAAACCCCGGTGAGGGACCGAGTTGCGGCACGGGGCCCGAGCGCTCCGTGTGGGCGATGTCGCGCGCGCGGGTGATGTGCAGGCGCTTCATCCAGACGGCCGCGGTGTGCCAACCCGAAGCGCACAGGGCACCGAAATGGGTCTCGCGCGCCAAGCCGGGATCGAGGTGGAAGGCCTGCGGATCGTAGGCCCTGGCGAAGGCCACGATGGCCTCGGACGTGAATACGTGCCCGCCGAGATCGCGCGTTGTCCCGATGGGCGCACTGCCGAGAAAATTGATCCGCTCCGCGTCGGTCCCCTCCACCAAACGGGCAGGCTCGGCCAGGCTCACGGAGCGCGGTGGCAGCGGTGTCGCGTCCCTGCGGGCGAACATCACGGAGAAGGCCTGAGTCATCACCGTCTCGTCGCGGCCGTTGAGCATGGTCATGCCAAAGCGCACGAAGCCACGATCCGGTTTCGAGTTCGAGACCCGGCAACTCTCGACGGTGACGGCGATGCGCAGGGCATCATTCGGCAGCACCGGCCGCAGCCAGCGCAGTTGAAGGATGCCGGGCGAGCCCATGGAAGTGGCGCCGCGGAAGACGTGCTTCTGCAGGAGCCGCATACCGAAACCGGCGCTCTGCCAGCCCGAGCCGATGAGATGGCCGACGAAAGTCGCCTCCGCTGCCGCCTCGTCGAGGTGGAACGGCTGTGGATCGAACTCGGCGGCAAATGCGACGATCTCATCGCGGGTCACTGTAAGCGGCCCGCCCTCGATGACGGCGCCGGGGGTGAAGTCCTCGAAGGCGATGCCGGGCATGCGCGCTCTCAATTGGCGAAGCGGAAGTGCAGCACGTCGCCGTCCTGCACCACGTATTCCTTGCCCTCCAGCCGGAACTTGCCCGCCTCCTTCGCGCCGCTCTCGCCCTTGAGGGCGGTATAATCGGCAAAGGCGATGGTCTCGGCGCGGATGAAGCCCTTCTCGAAATCCGTATGGATCACGCCGGCGGCGGCGGGCGCGCGGGTGCCCTTCTCGATGGTCCAGGCGCGCGCCTCCTTCGGACCCACGGTAAAGTAGGTGATGAGACCGAGGAGTTCGTAGCCGGCACGGATGACACGGTTCAGACCTGGCTCGGCGAGCCCCACCGCTTCGAGGAAATCGGCCTGATCGTCGAGCGGCATCACCGCGATCTCGCTCTCGATCTTGGCCGAAACCACCACGGCGCGGGCGCCCTCGGTCTTGGCCTGGGCGATGACTGCCTCCGAATAGGCGTTACCCTTGTCGGCATCCGCCTCGTCCACGTTGCAGACGTAGAGGACGGGCTTGGCTGTCATCAGACCGAGGGTCTGGAACAGCTTCTCTTCCTCCGGCTTGCGGCTGACCAAGCGCGCGGGCTTGCCCTCGCGCAGGAGCGGCAGCGCCCGCTGGACGAGATCGAGCATCTCCTTGGCTTCCTTGTCGGCGCCCTTGGCCTTCTTCTCCAGAGCGAAGAGGCGCTTCTCGAGGCTGTCGAGATCGGCGAGCATCAGTTCGGTCTCGATCGTCTCGATGTCCGCCTTGGGATCGACTTTGCCCTCCACATGGGTGACGTCACCGTCGGTGAAGCAGCGCACGACGTGGGCGATGGCGTCCACCTCGCGAATGTTGGCGAGGAACTGGTTGCCGAGCCCCTCCCCCTTCGAAGCGCCACGGACCAGGCCGGCGATGTCGACGAAGGTGAGCCGGGTCGGGATGATCTCCTTCGAGGCGGCGATCTTCGCCAGGTCGTCGAGGCGCGGATCCGGCACCGCCACCTCGCCGACATTCGGCTCGATCGTGCAGAACGGATAGTTTGCCGCCTGCGCCGCCGCGGTCTGCGTCAGCGCGTTGAAGAGGGTTGACTTGCCGACGTTCGGCAGGCCGACGATGCCGCATTTGAAGCCCATAATATTCCTCAAGAGTTCGCGAGGATCGATTCCGGTAAGGCCCGAAACGGATTCACGATCGCCGTTCTTTCGACCTCGCGGCCGTATTGATAGTCTTCCGACAGGAGGAAGCGGCATCCAGCCCGGATCGTGGAACCGAGTATGACGCAGTCCCTCCACTGAAACCGGGTCTGCCGCCGCAATGACTAGGCATCGCCGACCCGTGCGAGACCGGTCGCGCCTTCCGACCATTCTTCCAGTGCCAGCGTCTCCTGCCGCGTATCCTGCGGATCGATCCAGAGACGACCGCACAGGATGACGGCATGCAACTCACCGAGAACCTGCAGGCTCACCACGATCAGGCCGCGATCCGCCAGAACCTCAAGCCAGTGTCGCGCCATCCCCTTCTTCTCGGGGAAGCGGTCGTCGCGGTCATACAGGAATACGTTGGTATCGACGAACACTCGGCCCGCGAGAGGGACGGCGTCACTCCGCATCGTAGATCTGATCGCGTGTCGGCGCTCGTCCGTTCTCGTCGAGGAGATGGAGTGGCGGCCCCGCAAGGAAGCGTTCCAGGGCCTGACTTTGGAAAAACGACCGGGCGACGCGCTGTTCCACCGTCTCGGCGATGAACTTCGACGGGCGCTCGCCGTCACGCGCAGCGGCGATGCGCGCACGTTGCAGGAGGCTCTCATCCATCGTCACCGTGACGTTCCTCACCCCCTTGTCTCCCGACACGCCGAAGCCGAGTCTCGATATCGTGTCCTCGTGTTTTCGTGTCAATCACGGGCATTGACCTGCCTGACGTCGTCCCAGCCGCGGCCCGCCATGGCGAGGTGGACCTTGTTCTGGAAGCTCGCATCCTCGCCCGCCGCCAGCAGCGCGGCGTGGTCCGCGACGGCACGGCAGAGATCCTCGACCCATGCTCGCTCACCCTTGCCGAAATCATTGAGGACATAGGCATGGACCAGAGCCTTGTCGCCGGGATGACCGATGCCGAGGCGGACGCGCCGGTAATCGTTGCCGCATTGCGCGGTGATCGAGCGCAGGCCGTTATGGCCGGCATTGCCACCTCCGATCTTCACCCGGAGCTTGGCCGGAGCGAGGTCCAGTTCGTCGTGGAGCACGATCACGTCGGAGAGCGCGATCTTGTAGAAGCGCTGCGCCTCCGAGACCGACCGGCCGGATTCGTTCATGAAGGTCTGCGGCTTCAGAAGCACGACGCGTTCGGTGCCGAGCGTTGCCTCGGTGATCTCTCCCTGGAACTTGCGCCGCCAAGGCCCCGCGCGATGGCCCCGAGCCATCTCGTCGAGGGCGAGAAAGCCGATGTTGTGGCGGTTACCCGCATAGCGGGCCCCCGGATTGCCGAGCCCGACGATCAGGCGCATGGCATCATCTCCCTGACGGATGACGAACGGGCGGCATCAAACAAAAAGGTGCCCCGACCTCGCGGTCGGAGCACCTGTGGACGAAGACGAGACCGGGGCGCGAAGCCCCCTGGCCTCAATCCTCCTTCTTGTCTTCTTCAGCCTCGGCGGCCTCTTCGGCCTCAGCCTCGGCCTTCTCCTCGGCGGCTTCCGTCGCCTGAGCCTCGGCGATCGCGGCCTCTTCGGCCTCGACCTCGGCACCGAGCACGGTCGGCGGCACGACGTTGGCGACGACGGCTTCGGCCTCGCCGGTGAAGCTGGTGTTGGCCGGAAGCGTCACGGCTTCGATATGGATCGAATCGCCGATCTCGAGACCGGTGAGATCGACCTCGACCGCGTCGGGGATCGCGTCGGCGGGCACTTCGAGGGAGAGCGTGTGCAGAACGACGTTGAGGGTGCCGCCATTCTTCTTGATGCCGGGGGCCTCATCCTCGTTGATGAAGTGTACGGGCACTTCGACGGTGAGGTTCTGGCCCGCGACGACACGCAGGAAATCAACGTGCAGGGGCACGCCCGTCACCGGATCCAGCTGGTAGTCGCGCGGAATGGCGCGGGTCTTCTTTCCACCGGCATTGATTTCGAACAGGGTGGTCTTGAAGCCACCGGCATAGATCAGTGTGCGGGTGCGAACGAGGTCGATGGCGATGGCCTGTGGAGCCTGACCGCCACCATAGATGACGGCGGGAACGTTGCCCTGGCGACGAACGGCCCGGGCGGCCCCCTTGCCGACCCGGTCGCGTGCCACGGCCTCAAGCGGCTTTGTTGCGCTCATGGCGTGATCCTTCAAATAGAAAAGCAAATAACCGCGAAACGCCAAAAGCCGCCCGAAACGGACGGCCCTCACCGATCCACGAAGCGCCCGTGCCTCCAAGGGTGTCTGGCGGGCGCGTGAGGTCCATACCCGCAAGAGGCGTGAAGTGCAACGCTCCGTACTCGCCATGCACGGCGACCGACCTCTTAGCGAATGCAACGCATCTCTTGAACGCTTCACTCATCATTCGCGTCATTGGCTGGCGCTTCGGCCGACCTCCAAGGGATTTGTTCACCTGCCAAGACAAGGATGGCTCGCCATATGGCGAGGTGACCGAGAATGACGCAGCCGATCCTCTGGGCGTTGGGAGTGACATCCGCCGCGGTCACCGTCGGCATGAGTCTGGTGACACGGTTCGAGAACGGTCCCCGCCCTCATGATCGTGGCGGAATGGCCCTCAACATCGACAGTGCGAGCCTTGGCGGGACCAACCCGACACGCTTTGCGCCGAACGCCGTGACCCTGTCGGCCGATTCGCGCGGACATTTTTCCATCGACGTCGACGTGGCCGGCCGCTCTCTGAAAATGCTGGTCGATACGGGAGCCAGCATCTGCGCCTTCAGCTACGAGGATGCGCAACGACTCGGATTACGAGTCTACGAGCAGGACTTCACTCGCCGCATCGAGACGGCCAACGGCTCCGTCGCGGGCGCCAACGTGCGGATTCCGGTGATACGCGTCGGGACGATCAGCATCCGTGATGTGGAGGCCGTGGTCCTGCCGAGGGGGCGCCTAGGCACGAGCCTCCTGGGCATGTCGTTCCTGCGGCGCCTCAACGATTTCAAGATGTCGGACGGCCGGTTGATGATGCGCGGCTGAGGGCGTCCCGCGCCATTGCCACATCGCCGACGGATATGTCGGTGAGATCCGGGATCGCGCGTTTCCCGAGATGCGCGGGTCGGCCTTTCCCCGCTGAGTCCATTCCGGTATGGCGCTTGCTGAATGTCGCCTGCAGGACATCACCTGCAGAGCGTGATTGACTGACGAGAATTCAAAGGGCCCGCGATGTTTCCAAAGCCGCATGCTTCGCTCACGCCCAATACGTTCGAGTTCGAGCAGTTTCCTCTGGTGAAGCCCACCGGCTTCCGTGAATACGACGCCCGCTGGCTGTTTCCGCAGGAAATCAATCTCATGGGCGTCCAGGCCCTCGGCATGGGCATAGGTACGCTGGTTCACGAGATGGGTGTTCGCCCCGACATCGTCACCGGGCACGATTTCCGCGGGTACTCTTCCTCGATCAAGCTGGCGCTGATCGCCGGCATGCAGGCCGCGGGCCTGCGTGTGAAGGATGTCGGCCTCGCCCTCTCGCCGATGGCTTATTTCGGGCAGTTCGCCCTCGATTGCCCCTGCGTCGCGATGGTCACCGCTTCGCACAACGACAATGGCTGGACCGGCGTGAAGATGGGCGCCAACCGCCCGATGACCTTCGGCCCCGAGGAGATGGGACGCCTCAAGGAGATCGTACTCGGCGGCACCTACACGTACCGCGATGGGGGTGCCTACGAATTCGTCGAAGGCTTTGCCGAGACCTACCTCGCCGACCTCAAGAGCCGGGCAAAACCGATCACCCGCAAGCTCAAGGTGGTGGCGGCCTGCGGCAACGGGACGGCCGGAGCTTTCGCGCCGAGGCTCCTCGAAGCGCTCGGCGTCGAAGTCATCCCTCTCGATGTGACGCCCGACTACACCTTTCCGCGTTACAACCCGAACCCCGAGGACATGGAAATGCTCCATGCCATCGCGGCCAAGGTGAAAGAGACCGGTGCCGATGTCGGCCTCGGTTTCGATGGTGACGGCGACCGCTGCGGCGTCGTTGATGACGAGGGCGAGGAGATCTTCGCCGACAAGATCGGCGTGATGCTGGCCCGCGACCTGTCGAAGCTTCATCCCGGAGCGACCTTCGTCGTCGACGTGAAATCGACCGGCCTCTACAACACCGACCCGGAATTGCAGGCTCAGGCGGTCAAGACGGATTACTGGAAGACCGGCCATTCCTACATCAAGCGGCGCGTCAACGAACTCGGTGCCCTCGCAGGCTTCGAGAAGTCCGGGCACTTCTTCTTCAACGAGCCGATCGGCCGCGGCTACGACGATGGTCTCCTCACCGGCATCGCTGTGATCGAAATGCTCGATCGCAACCCCGATAAGTCCATGGCCGATCTCTACCGTGCATTGCCCAAGACCTGGGGGTCGCCGACCATGTCGCCGCATTGCGATGACGAGGTGAAGTACGGCATCGTCGAGAAGGTGACCGCGCGCTTCCAGGCCATGCAGGCGGCGGGCGAACCCATCGCCGGAGCCAAGATCACCGATCTCGTCACGGTGAACGGCGTGCGGGTCGCCACGGAAGATGGGACCTGGGGCCTCGTGCGCGCATCGTCCAACAAGCCGGAGCTGGTGGTCGTGATCGAGAGCCCCGTGTCGGAGGAGCGGTTGCACGCCATGTTCAAGGCGGTGGACGGCGTCCTGCGCGAAAGCCCGGAAGTCGGCGCCTACAACCAGACCATCTGACACGTCTCCGGTCGGTCGGTTCCTACGCCGGCCGCCGAGACCGCGCGGCACTGCCACGCTCCGACAACGAGAAAGGCCACCGTCATGGCGACGGTGGCCTTTCTCGTTCCGAAACCTCGGTCTATCTCGGGCCGCTTCCCGCTGTTGCGAGAGTGCGTCGGCTATCGGCTTGGCCGCTGACATCACCGAAGTACTTCGTCGCGTCGCCGAGCTGCATCGATGGCATGCAATTGGGGGTGCACGAATAAGATTCGCGGTCGAGACCCCGCTGTACGGTAACGATCGCTCCTTGTGCAGCCTGGACGCTGATGGTCGATTCCGCCAGCATTCCGCCGGATGCGTCGAGGGCGATAAGGTTGGTGGAGCCGAAGCTCTTCCCCGTCAGGATGACGATGCCGTTCTTCTGAAGAGCGACATCGGCCACGAGAGGATTTCCTACGATGACCGTCTGCGTCCGCTCGGGCAGACGGATGACCTTTGCGTTGTCGACATTCACCGCCACGATGGCCGGTGCGGTCTCAGCGAACGCGGATGATGCGCCGAGAACGAAGCAGAGCGAAACCCCGATCGACCGGGCGAGTCGCTTCCATGGCGTGATTGTCGGCATCGACCTGTGGCCCATGGCTAAGGTTGCTTTCGGCTGCGACGGGAATGTCTCGCTGCAATCGCCAGCGCCCATCCGATCGGCTTATTGCTTCGTCATCATAAGTCTTAGCGCCAATTTGGTAAATGAAAGCCTAACGTTATGGCGTCGTGTTCTTGAACGCACCGCAAGCTTCCATGTAAAAAGACAATGCCTCGAACGCGCAGCAGGCTGCTGATTGTTCGGCCGTGCAGCATCAGGGCAATTGCTCATCGACCCGAAATGATGAGCGTCCTTAAAGACTATCGGGTGCATTTAACATTTTTTTACCACGCGGAAATCGTGAACGGCACGGGCTCGTTTCGGATACCGGCTTAACCCAATCGCAAGAGGAAGCAGGGCATCTTCCTTCTTGTCGCCGATCGAAACACAACGATCTTCGACGGCACCTTCGCAAGACGAACAATCAGGAAATACAGTCATGACCAGCATCTTCAAGCGCTTTGCTTCCGACGAGTCCGGCGCTACCGCTATCGAATACGGCCTCATCGCGTCGCTCATCGCCGTCGCCGTCATCACCGTCCTCACCAGCATCGGCGGCAACCTCAACACCACCCTGACCAAGGTCGCGACCAACCTCGGCAAGTAAGACCATCTGAACTGTTCCTCTCGGGATCGTTCCTCGCGTCTTGTGCCACCGGTCGACCACGCCCGTTCTGCGTGGTTCGAATACCTCGCCGGACGATCCGCCGATCGTCCGGCAGAGCCATCGACCTTTAGCGGCTTCGTCCGGCGATGCGGCCTTGCAGTGGCGAGGAAGGATCTCCGCCACGCCCTGACAGCCTCACGGCCGGTTCTTTCGAGAGCTTGGCGGCGAGGCGCTTTCGCATGTCGATGGATCGACCTCCGATCGCGACGAACCTGAGTTCTGACCTGAGCCCGAGGTTGCCCTGATGGCGAGCGTCACGCTTCTGATCGTATTTCCGTTCCTGATGGCCTACGCGGCTGCCCGGGATGTTCTTACGATGCTGATCCCGAATACGGTGTCCTTGCTGCTCCTGCTCGGCTTCGCGGTCTTCGCCGCCTCCACGGGCCTGTGGGGCTGGGATCTGGCCAGCCATCTCGGAGCCGGTGCGGCGACGCTGGCTGTGACCTTCACTCTGTTCGCCTTCGGGATCATCGGCGGTGGAGATGCCAAGCTCGCTGCGGCCACGGCGATCTGGATAGGGTTCGACCATCTGGCGGATTATCTCGTGGTCGCTTCGATTGCCGGGGGGGCTCTCACCTTGGCGATTCTCGTCGCGCGCTCTCATCCCCTCCCTTCCGCACTCGGCCGATTCCCGTTCGCTCTGCACCTCCACGATGCGAAGACCGGCGTGCCCTACGGTGTGGCCTTGTCTCTCGGCGCGCTGATCGTCATTCCGGAAACGATGACCTGGGCGCGGATGATGGCGTCCTGAGACCGACGCAGGCAGAGTGTCGAAGCTCTCTCCTATTCAGGCGCAGATCGCCGCAGGGTTTCTCCGCGATATCGCCGCTCCACGCAAAGCAGGCCACCATCATAAAGGTTAGTCTTCGTTAACCGTAATTTGAGGAATCCCGAACGAAGGTGATCGACGACGGCAACCGGCCGTTCTGTCAGGTTCGATCTCGGCGATGAAACCAGCCCGTCTTGCCGTCCTCGCCATCGCACTCACGACCGGCGTCGGCGCCGCTTTCCTGATGAGCGGCAGCGACACCCCTCCTCCGGCCCCGACGGTAGCCGAGGCACCGCCCCCCCAGGTTCCAGTCTCGGACGTCCTCGTCGCGGCCGCCGATCTCCCGATGGGGCAGAACATTCAGGCTGCCGATCTGCGCTGGCAGCCTTGGCCCGATCAGGCCATCACCGTCGGCTACATCACGCGTGCGAACTCACCCAAGGGCATGGAGACCGTCATCGGCTCCATCGCCCGTACGGCCTTCCTCGCCGGCGAGCCGATCCGCCCGCAGAAGCTCGCCCGCTCGGATGGTGGGTTCATGGCGGCGATCCTCCCCTCGGGAATGCGTGCCGTCGCCATCGTGACCGATACGCGGGGGTCGAGTTCCGCCGGCGGTTTCATTCTTCCCAACGACCACGTCGACGTCATCCGCACCTACCGCGACGAGGATGCCTCGCGCTCCGGAGGCGGCGAGGTCCAGATTTCCGAGACCCTGCTGACGGACATCCGTGTCCTCGCGGTCGGTCAGATCGTTCAGGAAAGAAACGGGACCAATGTCGTCACCGGCGAGACAGCGACCCTCGCCCTGACGCCTGCCCAGGCCGAGATCGTGACGCTCGCGCAGAAGGTGGGGCAACTCTCCCTGTCTCTGCGCAGCCTCGTGGATGCCGGCAAGACCACGGACATCACTCCCGACGCGCAGCAAGAATCCGCCCTGACGGTGGTGCGGTTCGGCGTCGCCAAACAACAATCGCGTCGCTGAGACGCCCGCTCACGCGATGATGAAGGATTCGTCGATGACCACGAGACACCGGGTCCGCGCGGGCAACCTGTCCGTGCTCGCGGGCCTAGCCGGCCTGATGCTTGCCGCCCTTCCGGCTATCGCCGCGCCGCGGGAGGGTTTCACCGCCGCCCCCATCGTCGAAGTCGGCGCCGGCGAGTCGGGTACGTCGCGCCGCATCGAACTGACGACGGGACGATCGTTGGTGATCGACCTGCCGCGCGACGCCAAGGAGGTCTTCGTGGCCAACCCGAAGGTCGCCAATGCCGTCGTGCGCTCGACCCGAAAGGTCTTCGTCATCGGCATGGAGGACGGTGCCACCTCGATCTTCATCATGGATGCCGAGGGACGCCAGATCACGGCTCTCGACGTGACGGTGGCTCGTGACCTCAAGCTCGGTACGTTGCGGCAGATCCTCCTCCAGAGCATCGCAGGCGGCCGTTTCGACATCCGCACCGCGGGCGATTCCCTGATCCTGTCCGGCAGCGTGAACTCCGCCTCCGAAGCGGCCCAAGCCATGGACATCGCGAACGCGTTCGTCGGGCAAACCGGAGGCGGCGGTAGCAGCGGCGGTGCCGGCGCGCCGGGTGCGAAGGGCGCCGTGATCAACAACATCACCATCCGGGGCAAAGATCAGGTGATGCTGCGCGTCACCGTGGTCGAGGTCGCCCGAACCGTCCTGAAGCAGTTCGGCGTGAACCTGCAGGGTGGCTGGTCCGGGCTGGACGTCATCAGGAATACCACGCCCTTCGGACTCAACGGCGGACAGTTCCCGGACGGCAATCGCATCGAGGCGACGATCAAGGGAACCGGCGGTGCCAGCCTGACCGCGACCCTCCGGGCCTTCGAGCAGGCGGGTGTCTCGCGCATCCTCGCCGAGCCGACGCTCACCGCGATCTCAGGTGAATCCGCGAAATTCACAGCCGGCGGCGAGCTTCCCGTTCCCGCATCGCAGAACTGCACCGGCGGCGTCTGCACCATCGGTATCTCGTTCAAGACCTACGGCGTCAGCCTGAACTTCACGCCCGTGGTGATGGCTGAGAACCGCATTTCCGTGCGCGTGGCGACGGAGGTGTCGGAGATCGATCAGGCCAATTCGTTCACCTTCGTTCAGGGCAATTCCACCGTTGCGGTTCCCGGCTTCACCCTGCGGAAATCCGAGACGACCGTCGAGCTCGCCTCCGGCGGCACCATGATGACCGCAGGCCTGATCCAGCAGCGCAACAAGGCCGCCGTCAGCGGACTGCCCGGCCTCATCAACCTGCCGATCCTCGGTGCCCTGTTCCGTTCGCGCGACTACCAGCGGCAGGAGACCGAACTCATGATCATGGTCACCCCCTACATCGCCAAGGCGATGGAGGCGAAGCAGGTGGCACGGCCGGACGATGGCTTCATCGACGCCCAGGATGCGCAGGGCATCCTGCTCGGACGCCTGAACCGTGTCTACGGAGCGACGGGCACGGCTCCCCTTGGCGCGAATTACCGCGGCCATGTCGGCTTCATCACGGACTGACGCGGCAGCGACATTCCCCAACGACGCGGCCCCGGCATCATCAGGATCCGACCACATGTCTCTTCCCTCGTTCCGCTCTCCGATCGCGCTTCTCGCCGTTGCCGCCGTGGCCTCCGCCCTCGGTGCCTGCCGGGCCGACCGCGCCGAGACCACCGGCTCGCTCTATCCCATGGATTACCGGGCTCGCCACCCGATCGTGCTCGCCGACAATACCCGATCTCTCGATGTCTTCGTCATCGGAACCGGCCATATCGATCCGCGCCAGGCCGCCGACATCGAGGCTTTCCTGCTCGAATTCCGCCGCTATGGGCGAGGCACCATCATCCTCGATATCCCGCGCGGCGTCTCGCCGGCGATCGGGGCGGCCGTCGAGAGGACGGGTGCCACGATCCGCAGGCTCGGCGCCGAGAACGGTGTCACCGGACGACAGATGGTCGTGTCCGCCTATGCGGTGGCCGATCCCTCCCTCGCATCGCCCCTGCGCCTCAGCTTCCAGCGCATGGAAGCGAAAGTCGGCAGCCAGTGTGGCGTGTGGCCCCAGGACCTCGGAGTCGGCAATCCGGCGTTCAACGGGCGCAACGAGACCCACTGGAACCTCGGATGCGCGACGCAGTCCAACGTCGCGAGCCAGGTGGCCGACCCGATCGACCTCATCCGCGGCAGGCCGGAGGGACGCATCGACTCGATCCGGCGTACCGGCGACATCAACAAACTGCGCGAGGGCAAGGATCCGTCAACCATATGGCGTCAGGATGGAAAGACGTCGGTGAAGTCGGCCATCGACAACTGATCGGCGCTTCCTCCTCGTCGTTCCCCAGAACTTCGGCCTTCGTTTTCACCTAAAAGACCGGAACCCGCCCCATGCCGGACTTCAACGAGTCACTCGAGCGCATCATCGCTCCTGTGCCGCGGATCACGATACAGGCCTTCTGCGAGACGACCGAGACGGCTGCGATGATCGAGGCGGCCGGCAGCGACAGACGGCTGCAGAAGGCTCAGATCAAGATCCAGATGGGAGGGGGGCCCGCTGCAGTCGAAGCCTTCCGCCACGCGCCCACCCCGAACGTCGTGATCATCGAGACACACGGTACGAAGTCTCGTCCGCTGGAGAGTCTCGATTCCCTGGCCGAGGTCTGCGACGAGGGAACGAAGGTCGTCGTCATCGGCCACGTCAACGACGTTCAGCTCTATCGCCAGTTCATCCAGCGGGGCGTGAGCGAATACCTCATGGCGCCTGTGGATCCCATTGTCCTGATCCAGGCCGTGTCCGATCTGTTCTCGGCACCCGGCGCCCGGCCGGTTGGCCGCACGATCGCGGTGGTCGGTGCCAAGGGCGGCGTCGGCGCATCCACGATCGCCCACAACCTGGCCTGGACCGTGGCGCGCGAACACGCGGTGGCAACGGTCATCGCCGACCTCGACATCGCCTTCGGCTCGGCGAGCCTCAACTTCAATCAGGATCCGCCTCAGGGGATCGCGGAAGCGGTCTTCGCGCCGGAGCGCCTCGATTCCAATCTCCTCGACCGCCTGCTCTCGAAATGCAGCGACAACCTTTCGCTCCTTTCAGCACCGGCCACCCTCGACCGAACGACGGACCTGACCGAGCCGTCCTTCGACAATCTCGTCGACCTGTTGCGCGCGGCCGTGCCCTGCGTGGTTCTCGATGTTCCGCATACCTGGTCGGCCTGGACCCGGCGTCTGCTGATCTCCTCGGACGAGATCATCATCGTCGCACAGCCGGAACTCGCCTCCCTGCGCAACCTCAAGAACCTGCTGACCCTGCTGCAGCAGAACCGGCCCAATGACAGCAAGCCGCGCATCGTCCTCAACGGCGTCGGCGTCCCCAAGCGGCCCGAGATCTCGCCGGGCGAGTTCGCCAAGGCGCTCGACTCGACATTGACGGCGACGATCCCGTTCGATCCGGTCCTGTTCGGCACCGCGGCGAATAACGGGCAGATGCTGGCCGAGGTCCAGGCGAACGCGAAGGCATCGGAGGTGTTCTCGGATCTCGCCGGCCGCATGATCGGCCGCCCCGAGGTCCGCCGCGCCCGCGGGAACCTGTTCGAGCCCATCCTGTCGAGACTATCACGGCGCAAGGCGTCCTGATGCTCTCGAGCCCCAAGGAGCCCTGTCATGTTCGGTAGGAGGAGCGGCGCCTCGGCGGTCGAAGCGACCCCATCTGCATTGCCTGCGCCCAAGGCCCAGGTCGCGATTCCCGCCTACGACGACAATGCGGGGGAGTCGAAGACCAGGCGGGTGGAGCGGCCTGTACCGGCCAAGGAGAACGTGAAGTCGGAGGACTATTTCCGCACAAAGAGCATGATCTTCGGTGCGCTGATCGAAGCCATCGATCTGGCTCAGCTCTCGCGTCTCGACGCGGAATCGGCGCGTGAGGAAATCCGCGACATCGTCTCGGAGATCATCGGGCTCAAGAACATCGTCCTCTCCATCGCCGAGCAGGAAGAACTCCTCGACGACATCTGTAACGATGTCCTCGGATACGGACCGCTCGAGCCACTACTGGCGCGTGACGACATCGCCGACATCATGGTCAACGGGGCCAACCGAGCCTTCATCGAGGTCGGCGGCAAGATCCAGCTGACCAACGTCCGCTTCCGCGACAACCAGCAGCTGATGAATATCTGTCAGCGAATCGTCAGCCAGGTCGGCCGCCGCGTCGACGAATCCTCGCCGATCTGCGACGCGCGCCTTCCTGATGGCTCCCGCGTCAACATCATCGCGCCGCCCCTGGCCATCGATGGCCCGGTGCTCACCATCCGTAAGTTCAAGAAGGACAAGCTCACCCTCGACCAGCTCGTGACCTTCGGCGCGATCTCGCCCGAAGGCGCGAAGATCCTCCAGATCATAGGGCGCGTCCGCTGCAACGTCGTCATCTCCGGCGGCACGGGCTCGGGCAAGACCACGCTGCTGAATTGCCTGACGCGCTACATCGACGAGGATGAGCGCATCATCACCTGTGAGGATGCGGCCGAACTCCAGCTCCAGCAATCCCACGTCGTGCGCCTCGAAACTCGACCGCCGAACATGGAAGGGTCGGGCCAGGTCACGATGCGCGACCTCGTGAAGAATTGTCTGCGCATGCGGCCGGAGCGGATCATCGTCGGCGAGGTTCGCGGGCCGGAGGCATTCGATCTGCTGCAGGCGATGAATACCGGCCATGACGGCTCGATGGGCACGCTCCACGCCAACTCGCCGCGCGAGGCGCTCGCCCGTATCGAGTCGATGATCACAATGGGCGGCTTCAGCCTGCCCTCGCGGACCCTGCGCGAGATGATCGTCGGGTCGATCGACGTCATCGTCCAGGCCACCCGCCTGCGCGACGGCTCACGCCGCATCACCCACATCACCGAGGTGATGGGCCTCGAAGGCGACGTCGTCATCACGCAGGATCTCTTCGTCTACGACGTGCTCGGAGAGGATGCGAACGGGAAGCTCATCGGGCGCCATCGTTCCACCGGCATCGGCCGCCCCCGCTTCTGGGAGCGCGCGCGCTATTACGGCGAGGAGAAAGCCCTGGCGGCCGCCCTCGACGCGTCCTCAGACGGCGCCGGCCTGTCATGAACTCGGCTCAGATGCCCCTCGCCGTCGGGCTCGCGACCGTCGCCGCCGGTGCGATCGCCTACGTGGTGCTGACGCCGCTCCTGTCGGGCGAGAACCGCGCGGCGAAGCGGCGGCAATCCGTGAGCATGGTGACGGCCCCCGGAAACCGTGCCACCACGGTCAACCGCCGAGAACAGGTGGCGAAGAGTCTGAAGGAGATCGAGGCCAAGCGCGACGGCACGAAGGTCACTCTGGAACTGAAGATCGCCCGCGCAGGCCTGACCTGGACGAAACAAAAATTCTACATCGTGTCCGCGGTCATGGCGGTCGTCTTCGCGTTGGCGATCTTCATCGTCACCTCGAACAAGCTAGCGACCATGGGCGCCCTTTTCGCCGGTGGGTTCGGCTTGCCTCTGTGGATGCTTACCTTCCTGCGCAAACGGCGTATCAACGCTTTCATCACCGAGTTGCCGACGGCCATCGACATCATCACCCGCGGCGTTCGCGCCGGCATCCCTGTGGGTGATTGCTTCCGCATCATCTCGCGAGAGTCAGAGGAACCGATCCGAAGCGAGTTCCGCCAGGTCGTCGAGTCCCAAACTCTCGGCCTCTCCCTCGGCGACGCTATGGTGAAGATGTACGAGCGCGTACCCGTCGCCGACGTCAACTTCTTCGCCATCGTGATCGGCATCCAGGGCCGGTCCGGCGGCAATCTGTCGGAAGCCCTTAGCAACCTGTCCCGCGTCTTGCGCGAGCGCAAGAAGATGGCGGGGAAGATCCAGGCCATGAGCATGGAGGCCAAGGCGTCCGGCGGAATCATCGCGGCCCTGCCGTTCATCGTGGCGGTCCTGACCTACCTCTCCAGCCCGGACTACATCTCGCTCCTCTGGACGACGGACACGGGCAAGATGGCCCTCGTCGGATCGGCCATCTGGATGTCGATCGGGATCTTCACCATGAAGAAGATGATCAGCTTCGAGGTCTGACCGCCCATGTTATCCGCCATCGGCGAAAAGCTCATCGATCCGCGCTTCATCGGAATGGTCCTCGCCGGGGTCGCCGCCGCCGCGACGGCCTTCGCCCTGCTCCAGCCCATCCTGGAGCCCGACAAGCTCAACAAGCGCATGAAGTTGATCGGCGACGAGCGCGAGGAACTGCGTCGGCGCGAACGTGACCGGCTCAACAACAAGACGACACTGCGCGTGGCGCCGAAGGCGTACATGAAGCGCATCGTGGATCAGTTCAATCTCAGCCGATGGCTGGGCACCGACACCGCCAAGCGCCAATTGGCCATGGCGGGTTACCGCTCACCCGGCGCGGAGACCGGATTCCTGTTCTTTCGCATGGTCACGCCGATCGCGGTCGGGCTGGTGGCGATCTTCTACATCTTCGTCCTCAAGGTCGTGGACTATTCCGTCACCGTCCGCCTGATGATGGTCATCGCGGCGATCCTGCTCGGGATCAAGGCGCCCGAACTCTACCTCCTCAATGCCACGAAGAAGCGCCAACTACAGATCAAGCTGGCTTGGCCCGATGCCCTCGATCTCACCCTGATCTGCGTCGAATCCGGCATGTCGGTCGAGCACGCGATCCGGAGGGTGAGCACGGAGATCGTGACGCAGTCGGTCGCCCTGGCGGAGGAACTCGCCGTCACTGCGGCTGAACTGTCCTACCTGCCCGATCGTCGCATGGCGTTCGAGAACCTCGCCAACCGTGTCGGCCTCGATGCGATCAAGGCGGTCACCACCGCGCTGATCCAGGCCGAGCGTTACGGCACGCCGGTGGGCCAGGCCCTCCGGGTCCTTTCACAGGAAAGTCGCGACCAGCGCATGAACGAGGCCGAGAAGAAAGCGGCTGCCCTGCCGCCGAAGCTGACCGTGCCGATGATCCTGTTCTTCCTGCCGGTCCTGTTCGTGGTCATCCTGACACCGGCGATCATTCAGATCCTCCGCTGACGAATCGGCAGACGCGGCGACCTTCGACATATGTACCGAAGACCAGAAGGCCCCGGA